>JBKCXU010000001.1:0-27493 GCA_046316025.1 Betaproteobacteria bacterium
CTTGCGGTCCAGCAGATGGTCGATCTGCAGAAGCTTCGCCACATCCGCGAGGGCCCGCTCCCGCTCCGGCTTGGGCACGCCGTGCATCTCCAGCCCGAAGGTCATGTTCTGGGCCACGGTCATGTTGGGGTAAAGCGCATAGTTCTGGAACACCATCGCGATGTCGCGGTCCTTCGGTTCCAGCGTGTTGACCACCCGGCCGCCGATGGCGATCTCGCCGCCGGTGATCTCCTCCAGCCCGGCGACCATCCGCAGCAGCGTGCTCTTGCCGCAGCCCGATGGGCCGACGATCACGACGAACTCGCCGCGGTCGATGGCGATCGATACCCCGTGCACCACGGCGTTGGCGCCGTAGCTTTTGCTCACGTTGCGCAGTTCGAGGGTGGACATCGGCTATCGCATGGCGCCGGCTGCGCCGGCTGTGACGGCCGCGGCGCGGCCTGTGACGGCGCCTGCGGCGCCTGTGAAGGGGGTGCTGCATCGAGCCGCCGCGGCCGGTTTCACAGCGGGCGCAGCCCGCGTCATCTTCAGCTTCACTTTCTTCACTTCTCCGTATCGACCAGACCCTTGACGAACCAGCGCTGCATCAGCAGCACCACCAGCGCGGGCGGCAACATGGCGAGGATCGCGGTGGCCATGATGAGGTTCCATTCGTTGACCGCGTCGCCGCCGGCGATCATGCTGCGGATGCCCATCACCACCGGGTACATGCGCTCCTCGGTCGTGACCAGCAGCGGCCACAGGTACTGGTTCCAGCCGTAAATGAACTGGATCACGAACATCGCCGCGATGTTGGTGACCGACAGCGGCAGCAGGATCGTGAAGAAAAACCGCATCGGCCCCGCGCCGTCGATGCGCGCGGCCTCCGCCAGTTCGTCCGGCACGGTTTTGAAGAACTGGCGAAAGAGAAAAGTCGCCGTGGCCGAGGCAATCAGCGGGATCGTCAGCCCGGCGTAGGTGTTGAGCATGCCGAGGTCGGAAACCACCTGGTAGGTCGGCCCGATGCGCACTTCGACCGGCAGCATCAGCGTGATGAAGATCGCCCAGAAGCAAAGCGTACGGCCGGGGAAGCGGAAGTAGACGATCGCGAACGCGGAAAGCAGCGAGATCGCGATCTTGCCGACCGCGATGACCACTGCGCTCACCAGGCTCACCCACATCATGCGGCCGACCGGCACCGCGGCGCCCGCGCCTTTGGCGCTGCCGGTCAACACCGCGCTGTAGTTGGCGAGCATCTCGTTACCGGGGGTGAGCGGCATCGGCACCTGCACGATCGCATCGGCCGTGTGGGTGGAGGCGATGAAGGCCACGTACACCGGGAACGCAACGATCAGCACGCCGAGCGCCAGAATCAGGTGCGTCAGCGCGGTGAGGGCGCTGCGGCGTTCGACCATCAGTACTGCACCCGCCGCTCGATGTAGCGGAACTGCACCACCGTCAGCGCGATCACGATCGCCATCAGCACTACCGACTGCGCGGCGGAGCTGCCCAGGTCCATCCCCTTGAAGCCGTCGTAATAGACCTTGTAGACCAGGATTGCGGTGTCCTTACCGGGGCCGCCCTTGGTCGTGGCATCGACGATGGCAAAGGTGTCGAAGAACGCGTAAACGATGTTGATCACGAGCAGAAAAAAAGTGGTCGGCGACAGCAGCGGGAACACCACGGTCCGGAAGCGCCGCCAGGGGCCGGCGCCGTCGATGGCCGCGGCTTCGATCAGCGAGCGCGGGATCGACTGCAACCCGGCCAGAAAGAAGAGGAAGTTGTAGCTCACCTGCTTCCACACCGCCGCCATCACGATCAGCGACATCGCCTGGGTGCCGTCGAGCAGGAAGTTCCACTCGTAGCCCAACTGGCGCAGTGCGAACGAGACGATGCCGATGGCCGGCGCGAACAGAAAGAGCCACAGCACACCGGCCACCGCCGGCGCCACCGCGTAGGGCCAGATCAGCAGCGTGCGGTAGGCGAGCGCGCCACGCAGTACGCGGTCGGCATAGGTGGCGAGCAGCAGCGCGATCGCGAGGCCAAAGCCCGCGACCAACACCGAGAAGATCGCCGTCGTGCGAAACGACGCGATGTAGGTCTCATCGGCAAACAGCCGGCGGAAGTTCTCCAGCCCGACGAACTCGGAGCTGGTGCCAAAGGCGTCCTGCAACTGCGCCGACTGGTACAGCGCCTGCGCCGCCGGCCAAAAGAAGAACACGCCGACCACCGCCAACTGCGGCGCCAGCAGCGCCCACGGCAGCCAGCGGCTGCGGAAGACGGCGCGTTTTTCCATCGGCTGTCTGTTGTCGGTTGTCCGTTGTCTGTTGAAGCTACCGGTCTTGCGGATCGGTGCGAGTCAACAGACAACAGTCAACAGAAAACAGTCAACTCTCACTTGTTCGCCTTCTCAAACCGCTCCAGTTGCTCGTTACCCCGCTTGATCGCGGTGTCGAGTGCCTCCTTGACCGACTTCTTGCCGGCCCAGACCTGCTCGGTTTCTTCGTCCACGATCGTGCGGATCTGCACGAAGTTGCCGAGGCGAATGCCGCGCGACTTGTCGGTGGTCTTGCGGATCATCTGCGTCACGGCCACGTCGGTGCCGGGGTTCTGCTTGTAGAAGCCGGACTTCTCGGTCAGCTCGTAGGCGGCCATCGTGATCGGCAAGTAGCCGGTGCGCTGGTGGTTGGCCGCCTGCACCTCCGGCTTGGACAGGTGGTCGAAAAAGGCCGCCACCGCCTTGTACTCGGCGGGCTTCTTGCCGGACAGCACCCACAGGCTCGCGCCGCCGATCACGGTGTTCTGCGGTGCGCCGACCACGTCGGGGTAGTAGGGCAGGGTGGAGATGCCGTAGGCGAACTTGGCGTTGCGCTTGACCGAGCCGTACAGGCCCGAGGAGCCGGTCATCATCGCGCATTCGCCGCTTGGGAAGCTCGCGTCCGCCGTGTTGGCGCGGCCCTTGTAAATGAACAGCCCCTGCTGGGCCCTGTTTGCCAGGATTTCGATGTGCCGTTGATGCAGCGGCGTGTTGAACGCCAGCCGCGCGCCGGTGCCGCCGAAGCCGTTGCTCAGTGTCGCGAACTCCGTGTTGTGCCAGGTGGAGAAGCTCTCCAGTTGCGTCCAGCTGACCCAGCTCGTGGTGAACGGGCACTTGTGGCCACTCGCCTTGAGCTTGCCGGCGGCCAGAGCCACTTCGGGCCAGGTCTTGGGCGGCTTCTCCGGGTCCAGCCCCGCGGCCTTGAAGGCGTCCTTGTTGTAATAGAAAACCGTGGTCGAACTGTTGAACGGCAGGCTCAGCATCTGCCCGTTGGGCGCGGTGTAGTAGCCGGCCACCGCCGGGACGTACACCTTGGGGTCGAACTTGTAGCCGGCTTCCTGCATCAACTGCGCGACCGGTTTGACGACACCCTTGGAGGCCATCATCGTCGCCGTGCCGACCTCGAACACCTGCAAGATGTGCGGCGCATTGCCGGCGCGGAAGGCGGCCACCGCGGCCGTCATCGACTCGTCGTAGGTGCCTTTGTAGACGGGCACGACCTTGTAGGTCTTCTGGCTGTCGTTGAAGCCGCGGGCGACGTCGTTGACCCACTCGCCGAGCGCACCGCTCATCGAGTGCCACCACTGCACTTCCACCTGCGCGGCGGCCGGGCCGGCGCACAACGCAAACACGGCGGCGCCGGCGGCGGCGCGCACGAACTGCTTCAGTTTCATGTGAACTCCCGTTGAGTGAACCGACGCCGGATTGTTCTTTTGCGGCGTGACCAGACTGTTACGATACTTGCGCCCGGTGGATCGCGCAAAGATTGCCGCCCAAGGCCCCGCGCGAGCTTGCCTCCGGCCTACCCGCCGATGTCCGTCGCGCACCGCCTCGCTCTCTATGCCCGCCTGACCCGACTGGACAAGCCGGTCGGCACGCTGCTGCTGCTGTGGCCCACGCTGACCGCGCTGTGGATCGCCTCTGGCGGCTGGCCCACGGCGCTGCATCTGGCGATCTTCGTCGCCGGCACCTTTCTGATGCGTTCGGCCGGCTGCGCGATCAACGACGTGGCCGACCGCGACTTCGACGGCCACGTCAAGCGAACGTCCGAGCGGGTGGTCTCGAGCGGTCAGGTCTCGCCGCGCGAGGCCATTGGCGTGTTCTTCGTGCTGCTGGTTGCCTCCGCGCTGCTGCTGATTCCGCTCAATGCGCTGAGCTTTCAGTTGGCACTGGTGGGCTCCTTCGTCGCCACGGTGTATCCGCTGTTCAAGCGCTTCTTCCCGCTGCCGCAGGCCTGGCTCGCGATCGCCTTCAGCTTCGGCATCCCGATGGCCTTTGCCGCCGTGCAGGGCACCGTGCCGCCGGTGGGCTGGTGGCTCTTTGCCGCCAGTCTCTTCTGGGTGGTGGCCTACGACACCGAATACGCGATGGTCGACCGCGACGACGACATCCGCATCGGCCTGCGCTCCTCGGCGATCCTGTTCGGCCGTGCCGACGTGGCCGCGGTGATGCTCTGCTACGGCCTGCACTTCGCACTGCTGCTGGTGGTGGCGCAGCGGATCGGCGCCGGCCTGGCGCTCTACGCCGGCATCGCGCTGGCGGTGGGCTTTGCGCTGTACCACTACGCGCTGATCCGCAGCCGCGACCGCGAGCATTGTTTCCGCGCTTTCCGCCACAACCAGTGGATTGGGTTTGCGGTGTTTGCCGGGGTGGTGATCGACTACGCCTTCAAGAACTGACCTCTGGCGCGAGTCTCATGACCGACACCATCAAGTACACCCTGCCCGAATCCGCGATCCCCAGGCACTGGTACAACCTCGCCGCCGATCTGCCCACGCCGCTGCCGCCTGTGCTGCATCCGGGTACGTTGAAGCCCATCGGCCCGGACGATCTGGCGCCGCTTTTCCCGATGGCGCTGATCGCGCAGGAGGTTTCCACCGAGCGTGAAATCGAAATCCCCGGCCCGGTGCGCGACGTGTATCGCCAGTGGCGCGTCACGCCGCTCTATCGCGCGCGCCGGCTCGAGGCCGCGCTGCAAACCCCGGCCCGCATCTACTACAAGTACGAGGGTGTCTCGCCCGCCGGCAGCCACAAGCCCAACACCGCGGTCGCGCAGGCCTTCTACAACAAGGAAGCGGGGGTCAAGCGCATCGCCACCGAGACCGGCGCGGGCCAGTGGGGCTGCTCGCTCGCCTTTGCCGGCGCCGTGTTCGGGCTGGAAGTGCAGATCTTCATGGTGCGCGTGTCTTACAACCAGAAGCCCTACCGCCGTGCGCTGATGGAAACCTACGGCGCACGCTGCATCGCCAGCCCCTCGCCCGAGACGCAGTACGGCCGCTCCGTGCTGGCCGAGCACCCGGACAGCAATGGCAGCCTGGGCATTGCCATCTCCGAGGCGGTGGAAGTGGCGGGCAGCCGCGACGACACCAAGTACGCGCTGGGCTCGGTGCTGAATCACGTGCTGCTGCACCAGACCGTGATCGGGCAGGAAGCCATCGCGCAACTGGCGCTTGCCGACGACTACCCGGACGTGGTGGTCGGCTGCACCGGCGGCGGCTCCAACTTTGCCGGCATCGCCTTCCCGTTCATCGGCGAGCAACTGCGGGGCGGCAAAAAGGTGCGGGTGGTGGCGGTGGAGCCTGCCGCCTGCCCGAGCCTGACGCGCGGCCGTTACGCCTACGACTTTGGCGACACCGGGCACATGACGCCGCTCACAAAGATGCACACGCTGGGCTCGACCTTCATGCCGCCGGGCTTCCATGCCGGCGGGCTGCGCTACCACGGCATGGCGCCGCTGGTATCGCACATCAAGGAGCTGGGCCTCATTGAAGCGCGCGCCTACCCGCAGACCCAGTGTTTCGAAGCCGGCGTGACCTTTGCGCGCGCCGAGGGCATCGTGCCCGCGCCGGAGGCCAACCACGCGGTCAAGGGCGCCATCGATGAGGCGCTGCGCTGCCGCGAGGAAGGCACCTCGCGCGCGATCCTCTTCAACCTCTGCGGCCACGGTCACTTCGACATGCAGGCCTACACCGACTACTTCGCCGGCAAGCTGGTCGATGCCAGCTACGACGAGAAGGAGCTGGCGATGGCGCTGGCGGGGTTGCCGAGTGTGGCGGGGTGAAGCGAGTAAGAGTGGATGCGCACTTGCTGGCAAAGCCACGCAATAGGCAAGACCTGACCCCCTGACCTCCGTGACCCCCTGACCTCCTTGACCCCCTGACCTCCTGGGCATAGTCCGTCATCGAGTAACTCCCTTCGTCGGATTAGTCACGCGTACTACGGAAAAGTGCGAAATGCATCCTTTGCCATCAAAGTAAAACCCTGCGTTGTGCTTCGAGCCATCAAATTTGTCATAGAGCAAACCGCCATTTAGCCGGCGGCCGCCGCTTGTACTGGGCTCGGGTAGAGTCCAAGGCGGTGACCTTGGACTCTTCGGATGGTCAAGCGGCGGGGCTGGCAGTCGCCAGTTCTTGCCAAACACCTTCTCTACCAAGACGCTTTCGGCGCAACGCATTGCGGTGGCGGCCCGAGCCAGGTATCTAACAGAGAACACAGCACTTCCGCGAGGCGAGATGAAATACTCTGGAAACGCATCTCCGAGTACTCCGCCCGCCACCCAGTCCGGCTCAAACCAGCCGCTCTTGCTTTCGCGTAATCGCTTTTCGTAGTCGGCCAGCCAAGCCTGCGAGCCGGAGTCGATACCCATAATGCGCACTCCAAGTCTGCGCTGCAGTTCGTCCGGCGCTAACAGCAAATCGCGCTCTACAGCGTCGCGTAGCGCAAGCAGAAACTCCTCCGCGGTTCGTGGCACTTCCGCGGCCGGCAGCGCGCCAGTTGGCCGCCCGCCCGCATCGTGCGGAACACGGGACGCTGTTGTTGCCTTTGGTGCAACGCAGGCGCACAGCAGTAGACCGACCGCAACCGTCGCGCCGAAACGGAGTTTCGCCCACAGCGACATCGATCCGATCATCCGGCGCACACCTCGTGCTTGATGCCTTACCGTAGAAGACGCCCTCTGCCTCTCTGTCGGGGCCAAGGCACCCGTTTCTCGTCAGCCATCCTTGCGAGAAAAGCCTGGCCGCAACTGCTTCCGGTCAGAACACCGTAACTCACCCCGAATCAAGCGGATGTGACCAAAGCCATTTCTATGTGGCATTTGAACAGCGCCACTCAGATTCCTCAACTGTCATTTCAAACAGGTAACCCAAAGATGGCGCGTCTCCGCGATAGGCAAAAAGAGCAAAAAGGGGCCGTGGTCGAATACTTTGGCGAAGTAGTGCGTCCCCTATGTGATCCGGCCGGCGCCGCGTTGCCACGCTATGGAGCCGACCCGCAAAAAGACGGACAAGTCCCGCCGCGAGCGCGCTCACCTTGTCGGAGGCAGCGGCAGCACGCGCAGTCGCATCCGATGCGGTTCGATCGAGAGCAGTGCACCGGAGGCGAGTTCGTCCTGCATCTGGCGCAGCGCGCGGATTACCGCCGGCGCCAAACTCTCAGATGCGAGGTTGGCGCTGCGGATCTGAACCACGCTCGGCGCGGTGCCGCGCGAGGCCGCGAGGATCGCCGCAAAGTCCAGATCGTGCGTCAGCACCACGAACCCGGCGTCCTTCGCGTACGCCAACACGTCGGTGTCGGGCGCGTCGCGTGGGCCAAGCGCGCTCCAATGCGCTGCGTCGAACCCCGCCTGCGCCAGCGCCTCGCACCAGCGCGGCGACAGATTCATGTCGATCAATATCTTCACGCCGCGGCGAGTTCGATCTCACGCTCCTCAGCCCGCCACGCGGCGTAGCGCAGCGCTTGCAGGACGTCTTCGAGCTCCAGATACGGGTAGTCCGCGAGCAGTTGCTGCGGGCTGATGCCGGCTCCGATCTGCCCGACGATCATGCCGACCGTGACCCGCGTGCCGCGGACGCACGCCTTGCCGCCCATGACTCCGGGCTGCTGCGTAATTCGGTCGAGTTCAGCCATGATCTTCACTCCTTTTCGGGCAAGCCAGGGGTTAGCCTCGGGCCGGCGAAATCCTACTCCACGCAGACGCGGCGGCACCTGCGCCGGGAGGTTGGACTTCGACTCATTCGGAAAGCCGCTACACTCCGCCCACGCGACATGAGACCAGTGCTTCCGATCCCCGATCGTTAGCCATCGTCGCCGTCAATCCTGACGCGCCGTCCCGGCGCACTGCGGTTCCCGCCGTTTTCTTCCCGCTGGTCGTCGAAATCACGCTCGCAGCTCGCGCTGCCTGCCGACGGCATTTGTTCAAGGTTCAACCATGTCTTTCTCCAGTCTCGGCCTGACCGATGCGCTACTGCGCGCGGTGGCCGACGTCGGCTACACCCAGCCGACTCCCATCCAACTCCAGGCCATCCCGGCCGTGCTCGCTGGCGGCGATCTGCTGGCCGGCGCACAAACCGGCACCGGCAAGACGGCGGGCTTTGTGCTACCCATCCTGCAACGTCTGGCCGCCGCGCCGCGCGCCACGACCGGCCGCATCCCTATCCGCGCGCTGATCCTCGCCCCTACTCGCGAACTCGCGGCTCAAGTCGAAGAAAGCGTGCGCGTCTACGGCAAGTATTTGTCGCTCACCTCCGCGGTGGTCTTTGGCGGCGTCAACATCAACCCGCAGTTCGCCATGCTCAAGCGCGGCGTGGACATTCTGGTGGCTACTCCCGGACGCCTGCTCGACCACGCGGGACAGAAGACCGTCGATCTCAAGCAGGTCGAAGTCCTCGTGCTGGACGAAGCCGACCGCATGCTCGACATGGGTTTCATCCACGACATCAAGCGCGTGTTGAAGCTCTTGCCGCCCAAGCGGCAGAACCTGCTCTTCTCGGCCACCTTTCCGGAAGAGATTCGCGCGCTGGCCGCCACCTTGCTGCACGCGCCGGCCAGCATCCAGGCCACGCCGCGCAACACCACGGTGGAACTGATCAAGCAGACGGTGATTCCGGTCGATGCCAAGCGCAAGGCCGAGCTGCTGCTGCATCTGGTCAAGGAGGGCAACTGGTACCAGGTGCTGGTGTTCACGCGCACCAAGCATGGTGCGAACCGGCTCGCCACCACGCTGGAAAAGCACGGCGTGACCGCGCTGCCGATCCACGGCAACAAGAGCCAGAACGCACGCACGCGGGCGCTGGCCGAGTTCAAGAGCGGCAAGCTGCAAGTGCTGGTCGCCACCGATATCGCCGCGCGCGGCATCGACATCGACGATCTGCCGCACGTGGTCAACTTCGATCTGCCCAACGTGCCCGAGGACTATGTGCACCGCATCGGCCGCACCGGCCGCGCGGGCGCCACGGGCGAGGCGATCTCGCTGATGGCGCCGGACGAAGCCGCCTACCTGCGCGACATCGAGCGGCTGACCCGCCGCAGCGTGCCGCGCATGACGGTGCCGGGCTTTGAGCCCGGCTCGCCGCCGCGCATGGCGGTGGTCGAGGCGCCTGATCGCGGCCCGCCGCAGGGTCGTGGACGGTCCGGTGGGCGGGGCGAGCGCCAGGGCGCACCGCGCGAGCGACGCGACGAGCGGCGCAGCGAGCAGAGGGCGCCCAGTCATGCCGCACCCCGGCGCGATGGCGGCAAGCCCGCGGCCCCACATGCCGCGCGGCCTGCGGGGGCGGCGCCGGTGCATGCCAAGTCGCCGACGCACAAGCCGGCGCAGCCCAGGCCGCAGGGCGAGCCCACGGCGCGCCCGCAGCGGTCTGCGGGTTCGGGCCGCCCGCATGCGGCGCGGCCGGAGCGTGATAGTGCCGTGCGCGCTTCGCTGCCGCCGGGTTGGCCGGGCGCGGAGCCGCGCCGGCGCTGATATTGTCGGCGGGTCGAGGCGGGCCGCTGAGGCGCGTTGATGAATTTCTCCAACAAGCTGCATTTCAGCGCACCGCCCCCGCCCCAAGCCTCCCCCGCAGGCGGGGGAGGGAGTAAACCCCCTCCCCTGCGAAGCGGGGGAGGGCTGGGGTGGGGGCGGCGGTCTCGCTCGTGGCAGTGCGCGCCACGACGCACAACCGCTCGCCTTGCGCTCGCATGGGCGCTGTTCGCACTGCTCTTCGCGGTCGCCGCGACCGCAGCCGACTTCGCCACCCCCGGCGGGCCTGAACCCGCCAAGCTCGAAGAAGTCGTCTCAGTCCTCCGCAAAGACCCCTACGACCTGGAGTTGCTGATCAGCTTCGGCACGTCCAAAGGCGGTTCCGCCGGCCACTTGGCGCTGGCGATCCGCGAGCCGGGGCAGGACGACGACTCCGTGTACTCGGCCAATTTCTACGCCGACCGCGACCCCAAGCACGCGCAGGGCTTCTACATCCAGGACTTGATGGTCCGGATTCCCAAGACCGAGTACCTGTTCAAGACGCGCTCGTCGCTCGGGCCTGCCGCGGCCTTTGGCCTCGACTACGGCGAGGTGTACAAGCGCGCGCTGATCGGCGTGCGGGTCTACGGCGTGCCAGTCTCCGAGAAGCGTGCACTCGCCGCCTATTTCGGGCGGATGAACTACGACTTCAGTCGCCGCGCCGTGGATACCGAGTACCACTCCGGCGAGGTCAAGTACGACTACATGGATCTGAACTGCGCCAAGACCGTGGGCGCGGCTTTCCGCTGGGGCGCTCGTTACGAGGAGCTGGAGGTCAAGCAGCGCGGTTTCTTCTCGCGCTTGAGCAAGGCGACCTCCGCCAACATCCCGACCGAGATGGCGGTCAAGCTGATGCGCGCCTGGGCCGCGCGCGGCTACACGATGGACGTGGTGCTGTACAAGAAGTACGAGCACTCGCCCTACATCCACCCGCACGACGACCCGCCGGTCGCCTTCAAGGATCTGCCCAACCGCTTTCCGTCGGTGCTGTCGCTCGACTTCCGCTCCGAGCAGGGCCAATACGAGGACTACGACAACCTGTTCGCGATGTACCTGCTGTACAACCTCGGCAAGTACAGCGTGCAGATCGACCCGGCCACGCAGGCCTTGCAGATCGAACTCGCCAAGGACCCGATGCCGTATGCCCGCGCCGTTGCGGAAGCCGAGAGCGCGGCGGAAGCCGACAGCAAGGGCTTCTTGAGCCGCACGCTGCTCCGTCCGATCGGTCGGATTTTTTGGGAGCCGGCCGACAATTCGCGTCTTTATCGATTCGACGCGGAGAGCAAGCCTTGACGAGTACGACCACGATGCGGCCACGCCGAGCGACCGCTGCCGAGCCAGCACTGTTGCCCGGTCTGTGCCGGCTGCTGATCGACTCCGTCCACGGCGGTGCCTCGGTCGGGTTTCTGGCGCCGATGGCTGAAAGCACGGCTCTGGGTTACTGGCAGGGCGTCTACGCGGCGCTGGGCGAGGGGCTGCTGCTATGGGTGGTGCTGGATGGCGACGCGGTCGTGGGTTCCGTGCAGCTCGCGCCCTGCGGCAAGGAAAACGGCCGCCACCGCGGCGAGATTCAAAAGCTCTTCGTGCGCAGCGACTATCGCGG
The DNA here is from genome assembly GCA_046316025.1 of Betaproteobacteria bacterium. Lineage (GTDB taxonomy): Bacteria > Pseudomonadota > Gammaproteobacteria > Burkholderiales > Burkholderiaceae_F > JAJTHJ01. The sequence goes on from JBKCXU010000001.1 coordinate 11,395, forward strand.
CCGCGGCCTGTCCCGCCAGTTGATGGACGCGGCCGAATCGCAAGCGCGCGCGCAGGGCTTGACCCTTCTGGTGCTGGACACGCTGGCCGGTTCGGCCGCCGAGTCGATCTACCCGCGCCTGGGATGGCAGCGCGCCGGCGAGATTCCCCACTACGCGGCGCTACCGGATGGCGAGATCCGGCCGACGGTGATTCTCTACAAACGTCTCGGCGCGTGACGGGAGAAAAGCTTGAGCCAGTACGAACTTGCCCAGTTGAATATCGCCACGATGAAAGAGCCGCTGGACTCGCCTTCGATGGCCGACTTCGTCGCCAATCTCGACCGCATCAATGCGCTGGCCGAACGCGCACCCGGCTTTGTCTGGCGCCTGAAAACGGACGAGGGTGACGCCACGGCGCTGCGCCCGTTGGGTGAGAACACGCTCGTCAACGTGTCGGTCTGGCGCGATGTGCAGGCGCTCAACGACTACGTCTATCGCTCCGCGCACGTCGAAATCATGCGCCGGCGCAAGGAGTGGTTCGAGCGGATGGCGCAAGCGTGGGTGGTGCTGTGGTGGGTGCCCGGCGGCCATCGGCCCGAAGTGGCCGAAGCCGCCGCGCGGCTGGCCGAGCTGCGTACACACGGCCCCTCGCCGCGGGCCTTTACCTTCAAGCAGGCTTACCCGGCGCCGGACGGCTCCGCCGCGCGCGAGCCGCGGGCGCTCGGCGACGAGTGCGCGGCCTGACGCGCGTGCGAGTGGCGTGCAATGAACGTCAGCCTGCGTGAGATCACCGCCGACACCGTGCGGCAGATCATCGCCTTGGCGGTCGCGCCCGAGCAGCAGCGCTTTGTCGCCAGCTACGCGGTGTCGCTGGCGCAGGCGCTGTTCACCCCCGAGGCCTGGTACCGCGCGATCTACGCCGACGAAGAGCCCGCCGGCTTCGTGATGCTGTAGGACGAGACGCTGCGCCCGTCGCCGCCGGCCGAGCCGCGTGTCGTGCTCTGGCGCCTCATGGTCGATGCGCGTTTCCAGCGCAAGGGCATCGGCGCGGCCGCACTCGCGCTCATGATCGAGCAGCTCCGCGCCAAGCCGGCGGTGGCGGCAGTGTTTACCTCTTACGTGCCCGGCCCGGGCTGCCCCGAGCCGCTCTATCGCCGCCTTGGCTTCGAGCCGACCGGCGAACTCGACGAAGGCGAAGTGGTGTTGCGCTTGGCCCTGCGGTAGGCAGGTGCCCAGGCGTTGTGCCTACCGTGTCTACGGCGCGGCTCTTGCTTCAACGCAGGAACAACGAGCGCCGCCAGATGCGCAGCGATGAGGAAGTCGGATACCGGACGGTTGGCAGGGCCGGCCGGCTGCCAGTAAGCGTCGACGTGGATACTCGCTCAATCGGGTCGGCGCATACCTATAGCGTTTCATCCCAGGCGCGGCGGATGTGCGCCTCGGTAACTGACGGTGACGATCCAAAACGAACAACAAGCAGGCTATGTTCCCAGCCGAAACCGGTGCACTGACCTAGGGCGTAGCGCCAAGATGTCGGCGTCCGGGATGTCGGTGCTCCCAGAGTAGCTTCGACTTCGGCTAAGCCCTTGCCGATGAGTTGACCAGACTTGACGAGGTCCAGAGCCATGCCACCGCGGTAGCAGCCCGGGTCTCCCACCCCTTCGAGGTGACGCACCGCGAGCCAAGCATCACGATTGAACGCGGTACGTTCCGCACCTGGAGCAAAGTAATGATGGACAAGTGCAGCGAAGCCGAGCAGGAAGAGCGTTGCAGCTAAAGCGAAGAAGCGCAGCAAGAAAGACCTCGTCACCCGATTTCTGCTCCAGTCGGCACGGCCGAGTGTAGTTTCTTGCGCGGCAACATCGTGTTCCGGCATCAACCCCGTCGGCGCTTCACAAGACAAATTGAATCAGTCGTTTGCAGCGCAGGCTCGTCGTGGGCCGGGTGGCGTGGTCGCGCTTGCCTAGAATCCCCGCATGCCCGCCGCGCCGCGCTTCGTCCACCTGCGACTGCACTCGGAGTATTCGATCGTCGACAGCGTGGTGCGGATCGACGAGGTGGTCAAGCAGGCGGCGGGCGACGGGCAGGGCGCGCTCGCACTGACCGACGCTGGCAATCTCTTCGGCGCGGTGCGCTTCTACAAGGCGGCGCGCGGCGCGGGGGTCAAGCCGATCCTCGGTGTGGACGCGTGGGTGAGCAATGACGCCGATCGCGAACATCCCTATCGGCTGCTGCTGCTCGCGGCGAGCGCGGCGGGTTATCGCAACCTGTGCGAACTCGTCTCCCGCGCCTACCTGGAGAACAACGTCCGCGGCCGCGGTGAGTTGCGCAACGAGTGGTTCACGCCCGCGGCGACCGCCGGGCTGATCGCGTTGTCCGCCGCCGCGGAGGGCGAAGTCGGCACGCTGCTGCTCGCCGGCCAGCGCGCGCAGGCGGAGGACGCGGCGCGGCGGCTGGCGGCGGCTTTCCCTACGCGCTTCTACCTCGAAGTGCAGCGCGCCGGCCGCCCCAACGACGAGCCGCAATTGCGCGGCGCCGTGGCGCTGGCCGCGCGCCTTGGGCTGCCGGTGGTGGCCACGCACCCGGTGCAGTTTCTGCGGCGCGAAGACTTTCGCGCGCACGAGGCGCGCGTGTGCATCGCCGAGGGCTATACGCTCGCCGACCCGCGCCGCCCGCGCCGCTTTACCGAGGAGCAGTACTTCAAGTCGCAGGACGAGACGGCGGAGTTGTTCGCCGACCTGCCCGCCGCACTGGCCAACAGCGTGGAGCTCGCGCGGCGCTGCAATCTGGAACTGACGCTGGGCCAGGCGAAGCTGCCCGACTACCCGACCCCGCCCGGCACGACCCTCGACGAGCACTGCCGCGACCTGTCGCGGCAGGGCCTGGAGCAGCGGTTGGCCGCGCTGTACCCGCAGGCCGCGGAGCGCGAGCGGCAACGCCCGCGTTACCAGTCGCGGCTCGACTCGGAAGTCGCGACCATCGCCAAGATGGGGTTTTCCGGCTACTTCCTGATCGTTGCGGACTTCATCAACTGGGCCAAGGGCAACGGCATTCCGGTCGGCCCGGGGCGCGGCTCGGGCGCCGGCTCGCTGGTGGCGTATTCGCTCGGCATCACCGATCTGGATCCGCTGAAGTACGACCTGCTGTTCGAGCGCTTCTTGAACCCCGAGCGGGTGTCGATGCCGGACTTCGACATCGACTTTTGCCAGGACAACCGCGACCGCGTGATCGACTACGTCAAGCGCAAGTACGGCGCGGAGGCGGTGAGCCAGATCGCCACCTTCGGCACGCTGGGGGCGAAGGCCGTGGTGCGCGACGTGGGGCGTGTGCTCGATCTGCCGTATTCCAAGTGCGACCAGCTGTCCAAGCTGATACCGCACAACCCGGCCGATCCGTGGACGCTGGACCGCGCGCTCGCCCAGGAGCCGGCGTTTGCCGAGGCGGTCGAGAAAGACGAGGAGTACCGCGAGCTGGTGGAACTGTCGAAGCCGCTCGAAGGGCTGGTGCGCAACGTTGGCATGCACGCTGGCGGCGTGCTGATCGCGCCGGGCAAGCTCACCGACTTCTGCCCGCTATACGCGGCTGCCGGCGCGCAGGATGCGGCGATCAGCCAGTTCGACAAGGACGACGTGGAGGCCGTGGGGCTGGTGAAGTTCGACTTCCTCGGCCTGACCACGCTGACCATCCTGACCACTACGCTGGAGTACGTCGAGCGGCTGGAGCCGGCGAGCACGCTCGATTTGCACACGCTGCCGCTCGACGACGGGCCGACCTACGACATCTTCCGCCGCGGCCAGACCACCGCGATCTTCCAGTTTGAATCGCGCGGCATGCGCGACTTGCTCAAGCGCGCGCTGCCCGGCCGGCTGGAAGACCTGATCGCTTTGAACGCCCTGTACCGCCCCGGCCCGATGGAACTGATCGGCGACTACGTCGAGCGCAAGCACGGTCGCGCCCGTGTGGAGATCATGCACCCGAGCGTGGAGAGCATCCTCGCCGAGACCTACGGGATCATGGTCTATCAGGAGCAGGTGATGCGGATCGCGCAGGTCGCAGGCGGCTACTCGCTCGGCGGCGCCGACCTGCTGCGCCGCGCGATGGGCAAGAAAAAGCCCGAGGAGATGGCCAAACAGCGGTCGATCTTCCTCGACGGCGCGGCCGCGCAGGGGGTGCCGGAGAACACCGCCGCCGAACTCTTCAACCACATGGAGAAGTTCGCCGGCTACGGCTTCAACAAGAGTCACTCGGCCGCCTACGCCTGGCTCGCCTACCAGACCGCGTACTGCAAGGCGCATCACCCGGCAGCGTTCATGGCCGCCAACTTGACCGCGGTGATGAACGACACCGACAAGGTCAAGGAACTGGTGGACGACTGCCGCGCTCTCGGCCTCGCGATCGACCCGCCGGACATCAACCGGAGCAATTGGCGTTTCGAGCCGGTGGACGCCAAGACCCTCCGCTACGGGCTGGGCGGCATCAAGGGCACCGGGCAGGGCGCGATCGAGGCCATCGTTGCCGCCCGCCGCGGCGGGCCGTTTGCCGATCTGTTCGACTTCTGCACGCGCGTCGACCGGCATCAGGTCAACCGCCGCGTGGTCGAGGCGCTGGTGCGCGCCGGCGCTTTCGACAAACTCAACGCCGACCGCGCCCGCGTGCTCGCCAGCGTGGGCCGTGCGCTCGATGCCGCGGAATCCGCCGCGGCCAGCGCCGGACAGGCGAGCCTCTTCGGCGGCCCGGCGGAAGGGGCTGCCGGCTTCGACTACCTCGCTGCCAAGCCATGGAGCGAGCGCGAGCGGTTGGCCAACGAGAAGCTGGCGCTCGGCTACTACTTCAGCGGCCACCTCTTTGCCGAGTGGGAGGCCGAAGCGCGCCGGCTGGCGCCGACGCGGCTGGCCGACGTACGCGACGCGCGCGACCGCGTGCGGCTGGCCGGCGTGATCGTTTCCGCCCGCACGCAAAACACGCGGCGCGGGCGGATGGGCGTGATCGTGCTCGACGACGGCAGCGCCGCGCTCGAGCTGATGGTGTTTGCCGAACTGTTCGACCGCAAACGCGCGCTGCTGAAAGAGGACACGCTGGTCTTCGTCACCGGCCGCGTGCGCTACGACGAGTTCAACCAGCGCTTGTCGATCTCCGCCGACGATTTGAGCGATCTCACCGAAGCGCGCGCGCAGGCGCAGGCCGCGCTGCGCATCGAGTTGAAGACCGGCGCCGGCAGCGTCGAGTTCAAGCGCGTGCAAGAGACTCTGCAGCCGTACCGCGCCAGCAATGGCAGCGCCGCGCTCGGCTGCCCGGTCGTGCTCGGCTACTGCAACGGCGCCGCGCGCGCGGAGATCGCGTTGTCCGCCGACTGGCGCGTGCGCGCCGAAGATCGGCTGCTCGAAGACCTGCGCGTGCAGCCGAACGTGGCGCGGGTGGAACTGCGCTACGCGGAGTGACCTGCAGAGGAAGCGCCGCTCGCCATGAGGGTCGTCCCGAACGTGGCGAGGGATCCGCTCCTGCGATGAGCGAAACAGCAGGTTCCCCGCTGCGCTCGGAACGACGCGAGGAGGTGCGCGGAACGTTCGTTCTTTAGCGAACTCGGCTCGCCAATCGCCCGTCGACTGCGGCCAGCACTTCTTCGACCGTCGGCCAGGCCCCGTCGCGCCCGACGACGGTCGCTGCCCCCGACCACGGCCCGGTGCGTGCCGGGTCGGTGACGCCGACGAGGGTCACCTGCGGCGCGCCAACCGCTGCCGCAACGTGGCTCGTGCCGGAATCGTTGGCAACCACGAGTGCGGCGTCGGCGGCCAGCGCGGCAAAGACGCCGAGCGCCAGCGGCGGCAACAGCGTTGCACCCGGCAGCGCCGCGGCGGTGGCCATGGCCTCGTCCGCCGGCGGCGCAGCGACCGCGCGCAGCCCGCGCGCGGCCAACGCATCCGGCAACACCTTGAAGTGAGGCCAATGCTTGGGCTGTCCGCGATGCGTGCCGCGCGCAACCGGTGCGAGCAACGCGAACCGTTCGAGTACACCCGCTGCCTTCCGCGTGGCGCGCGCAGCGGCGCGGTCGGCGTCGGTGAGTTTCAGCGCCAGCCGCGCCGGCGGCTCCTCGGCAACGGGCCCACGGCCCCAACCGAGCAGCGCGGCCTGCACAGCGGCAAAGAAGCGCTCCACTTCATGCGCGCCGTGCGGCGCCGGCACCTTGACGGACAACAACCAGCCGCGCGCATCGGTATTCAGCCCCGCCACCGACAAGCCCGCCAGTCGACAGCCCAGCGCGGAGCCCATCGAGTTGGGCAGCACCAGCGCGCGCCTCGCCCCATGCGCGCGCGCCGCGGTGCGCAGCCGCTGCGCGTCGGCCCAGACGTGCCCGTCCAGCGCGACGAAGTCCCAGCCTTCGCCCGCCAGCAGCGACTGCGCCCAGCGCTTGCCCGCCAGCAGCGGCGACAGGCCCGCGCCGGCCAGCAGGTGCAGCGCCGGCAGCGCCATGCAGACGTCGCCGACGTGGTTCGGCAGGCGGACGACGACCGTTTCGCAGGCAGGTTTCACGGCCGGGACAGCCTACACTACGGTCCGTTTTCGCCGTTCCGAACTGCTGCACGCGAGGAAAAGCTCCTCCCCGCTCAAAGGGGGAGGTCGGGAGGGGGATAGGTTTGGCGCCCACGTCGCGCAACCCATCCCCACCCCAACCCTGCCCTTGAAGGGAAGGGGGCGTGTGCAGCGAGGTCGCCGTCGCGCACCCATACGACTTCCGATGTCCGCCTCCGCCAAGGTCTCGCTGCTCAACGATCCGGGCCTGAAGCGGCTGCGCGGTTACCTGCCGGCGCACAAGCGCTGGATCGGCCTGGCGGTCCTGGCGATGGCCGTGTCGGCCTCGACCGCGCCGGTGATCTCGCTGATGCTGGGCAAGATCGTCGATCCCGCCTTCTACCAGCAGCAGGCCAACGCCGCGCTTCTGGCGCCGCTGGCGCTAATCGGCCTGGCGCTGGTGCACGGCGTCTCGACCTTCGCCGGCGCGTACTTCCTGCAACGCGCCTCGCAGGCGGTGCTGGTCGAACTGCGCGGCCAGATGTTCGAGCGGATGCTGCGCTGGCCGGCAGCGACCTACCAGCGGCTGGGCAGCGGGCAGGTGCTGTCCAAGTTCGTCAACGAAGCGTCCAACGCGCTGGCGCTGGCGGCGGAAGTCGCAACCACGCTGGTGCGCGACGTGCTGACGGTGATGGCGCTGCTCGGGCTGCTCGTCTGGCGCAACTGGCAGTTGACGCTGGTGGTGCTGGTCATTGCGCCGCCGATCGCGCTGATCCTGCGGTTCACCAGCGCACGGCTGCGGCGCTTGTCCACCGGCAACCAGGAAGCGATGGCCGACATGACCAGCGTGGTCAAGGAGGCGTACGAGGGCCAGCGCGTGATCAAGGTCTACGACGGCCACGCCTACGAGGCGGGCCGTTTTGCCGCGGTCAACCGCCGCCTGCAAGGACTGGCGATGCGCATCCAGGTGGCCTGGGCCGCCGGTACGCCGCTGACGCAGATCGCCGCGATGTGCGGGCTGGCGATCGTCGTCGCGGTGGCGCTGGTGCAGATGAAAGCCGGCACGCAGACGCTCGGCGGGTTCGTGAGTTTCATCTCGGCGATGCTGCTGATGCTGCCGGCGATTCGCCACATCACGGCGATGAACGGCCCCGTCGCGCGCATGGCGGCCGCCGCGGAGAGCGTCTTCCGCATGATCGACGAGCCGGCCGAAGCCGACACCGGCACGCACGAGGCCGGCCGCGTGGGCGGCGCGGTGGCGCTGCGCGGCGTGTCGGTGCGCTACCCGGGGACGGAGACTGCGGCCTTGCGCGAGGTGACGTTGGAGGTGGCGCCGGGCGAAACGATCGCCCTGGTGGGGGCCAGCGGCTCGGGCAAGTCCACCCTCGTCAACCTGCTGCCGCGCTTTGTCGAGCCGACGGCCGGGCAGATACTGATCGACGGCGTGCCGCTCGCGGAGTTCACCCTTGCCAGCCTGCGCCGGCAGTTTGCGCTGGTGTCGCAGGAGGTCGTGCTGTTCGACGACACGATCGCCGCCAACATCGCCTACGGCGCGGCGCGCGGCGCGAGCGAGGCGCAGATTCGCGCGGCGGCGCAGGCGGCGTATCTGCTGCCTTTCGTCGAGTCCTTGCCGGCCGGCTTCGCCACGCGCATCGGCGAGAACGCCACCAAGCTCTCCGGCGGCCAGCGCCAGCGGCTGTCGATCGCCCGCGCGATCCTGAAAGACGCACCGATCCTGCTGTTGGACGAGGCGACCTCCGCGCTCGACTCCGAGTCCGAGCGCTTTATCCAACAGTCGCTGGAAGCGCTGATGCGCGGGCGCACGAGCGTCGTGGTCGCGCACCGGCTGTCGACGATCCAGGCCGCCAGCCGCATCGTGGTGCTCGACCACGGCCGCATCGCCGAAGTCGGCAGCCATGCCGAGCTGCTGGCGCGCGGCGGCATCTACGCGCAGTTGCACGCGATCCAGTTCGGCCGCACGGCCGAGGAGGCTTCCGCATGACGATCAGCCGCTTTCCGGTGCCCGACCCGGCCGACCTGCCCGCCGACGTGCGCGAGCGCATCCTCGCCGTGCAGGAAAAGTCCGGCTTCGTGCCCAACGTGTTCCTGGCGCTTGCGCACCGGCCGGCCGAGTTCCGCGCGTTTTTCGCCTACCACGACGCGCTGATGGAAAAGGATGGCAGCTTGACCAAAGCCGAGCGCAAGATGATCGTCGTCGCCACCAGCGGTGCCAACCACTGCCAGTATTGCGTGGTTGCGCACGGCGCGATCCTGCGCATCCGCGCCAGGAACCCGCGCGTGGCCGACCAGCTGGCGATCAATCACCGCAAGGCGGAGATCACGCCGCGCCAGCGGGCGATGCTGGACTTCGCGCTGAAGGTCGCCACTGCTTCGCACGAGGTCGAGGAGGCCGATTTCGCCGCGCTGCGCGCGCAGGGCTTCGCCGACGAAGACGCCTGGGACATCGCCGCGATCGCCGCGTTCTTTGCGCTCTCCAACAGGCTCGCCAACACGCTCAGCCTGCGGCCGAACGATGAGTTTTTTCTGCTCGGCCGCGTCGCCAAGGACGCGATGTAGCGCCAGAGGTGAAGTCGCGGTCGGACGCGAGCCATTGCGCAGCGGCAGGAAGTCCGGTTTCGCTCGGCAAGATCGGCGCGCTTCGCGCAGTGTGGCGAGTCGATCTGCGCGTATCGGCTCGAAGGGGCGTGCGAGCGGCTAACATCTCGCCGCCCGTCGCCTGGGCCAGCGCGAGGCGTGCGGGCGCCTGTTTTTCTCACATCGAAGGAGTTGACATGGACGGCATGGGTTTCATTGCCTGGATCGTGATCGGCATCATCGCCGGCTGGCTCGGCGGCAAGCTGATGCGCGGCGGCGGCTTCGGGCTGCTTGGCAATGTGGTGGTCGGCGTCGTCGGAGCGGTCGTCGGCGGCTGGGTATTCGGCTTGCTCGGCTTGTCCGCCGGCGGCTGGATCGGGTCAATCGTGATGGCCACGGTCGGCGCGGTGGTGCTGCTCTTCATCATCGGCCTGATCAAGAAGGCCTAGCCGGCCACCCGTCGCGCAGCGGCCCACGAGCGCCTGTCCATGAACGCGCTTGAGGCGATGGCGCCCGCGCCGGCGCCGCGCCACCTGCTGGTCTATGAGCCGCGCACCGAAGGGCATCACCTCGGCTGGCTGCGGTTTATCGTCGGCGACCTGCTCGACGCCGGCGTGCGCTTGTCGTTGGCGGCGGACTTGCGCCCGGGCCGCCGCGAGCGACTCGAAGAGCAGCTGGGCGATCTGCTGCCGCGGGTTCGCCTGTGGTCGGCCTACGACGAACGCGGGCGGCGCCACCTCGACGGCAAGGCACGGTCGGTTGCGCACTGCTTCGTGCAGAGCGGCGCCGATCAGGTGTTTCTCTGTGCGCTCGACGAGATCGCCTCGTCCTGCTGGCGGCGGGCCACGCTGGGCATCGATCCGCCGGCGGTGCTGCGCGGGCGCATCGGGGGCATCTACCACCGCCCGCGATTTCTGCGCGCGCCACCGCGATCGTTCGACCGCTGGAGCAAGGCGCCGGGGTTCGCGCGGCTGCTGGCCGCGGGCTGGTGGCGGCAAATCGTGCTGCTCGACGAGTTTCTGGCGGCCGATTTGGCCGCTGCCCATCGGCAATGGCCGATTCACTTTCTGCCCGATCCCTGTCCGGCCGACTACGAGTCGGCTCGGACCGCGGCACGCGAGCGGCTCGGTCTGCCGGCCGACCGTTACATGTTCCTGTTCTATGGCACCGGCGCGCGGCGCAAGGGCTTGCATCTGGCCGTGGAGGCCATGCGGTCGTTGGTCGCGACGACGCCGGCTTTCCTGCTGTGCGCCGGCGAACAGCGACCTCGCGGACGGACCGCGGCGGATCTCGCCGCGCTCGCCGGCGGCGGGCAGGCGCTGCTGCTGGATCGCTACGTGTCGGACAGTGAAGAACGCGACTGTTTTGCCGCCTGCGATGCCGTGCTGCTGCCCTACCTCAATCACTTTGGCACCAGCGGTGTGCTGTCGCGGGCGATGGCGGCGGCGCGGCCGGTCATCGTCTCCGACGAGCAGTTGCTCGGCCACCTGACCCGCGCGCATGGGCTTGGCTTCACTTTCGCTTCCGGGCGCAGCGACGCGCTTGCTGCGGCGATGACCGCGGCGCTGCGCGCCGCGCCGGCCGAGGTGGCGCAGTTCGAGGCGGCGGCGGGTCGCTATGCCGCCCGCTACTCGCGGGCGGCGTTCAAGACGCAGTTGCTGCGTTCGCTCGGCGTGGCGTAGGCCGCTGCCGGTTGCCGCCTAGCGCCGCAGACTGGGCGGCAGCGGCGGCTCGCGCGTGAGGCCGCGGCGCAGCTCGAACTGCTTGGCATAGCGGTAGAACGTGCCTTCCATGTTGGAGAAGGCGATCACGAAGCCGGCCCAGCCGTCCAAGAAGCCGGCGCGCAGCACGTAGTGCCGGAAGAAGCCGAACAGGCCGTGGCCCAGGGCCGCGAGCATCGACGGCCGCTGGCCGCGCCGCTCCAGCCGTTCGACGCCAAGTGTCGAGTAGCGCTGCGCCTTGTGCAGGATTTGTTCGAGGTTGCGAAACGGCACCTGCGCGATCGGCTCGCTGAGGGTGCCCAGCGTGCCGTCCAGCACGTAGGTCTCGTGCACCGCGTCGTCCGTGTAGCGCAGCTTGCCGCGGCGGAACAGTTGCGGCTGCCGGTAGTCCGGGTACCAGCCGGAGTGCTCGATCCAGCGGCCGAAGAAGTAATTGCGTCGCGGCACGCGGTAGGCGCCGTGCGCGTCCGGCTGCTCGATGGTGCGGCGGATTTCCGCGGCGGCCGCTTCGGTGCAGCGCTCGTCGGCGTCGAGCGAAAACACCCAGTCGCCGGTCAGCTGCGCCAGCACGTCGTTGCGCAGCTTGCCGAAGCCCGCAAACGGCACTTGCAGCACACGGTGCGCGTGGCGCGCGGCGATCTCGGCGGTGGCGTCGGTGGAGAACGAATCGGCCACCACGATCTCGTCGGCCCAGGCGACACTGCGCAAGGCCGCTTCGAGCTTCTCGGCTTCGTTGTAGGCGATCACATAGACGGACAAGCGGGGCATCGGCGGGTGCGGAGCGACAGGCAGCGCGCATGCTAGCGCGCCGGTAACATCGCCGTGGTCATGCAGCATCCTGTCCCCTGGCTCGACGGCATTCTGATCGTCAACCCGCGCAGTTACGTCGAGCGGCGCCGGCACGTGCAGGCGCAGCTGGCGCGCTTCGGCTTGGCCGGCGAGTTCGTGCACGAGTGGGACGCCGAGGACATCGATGCCGCAACCGACGCGCGGTACTTCACCGGCGGCGAACTCAACGGCGGGCAGAAGTCCTGCACGCTGAAGCACGTCGCGGCCTTGCGCCGGATCGTCGCGCGCGGCTGGCAGCGGGCGCTGGTGCTGGAGGACGACGTGGTGCTGGCGCCGGAGTTCGTCGAAGGCGTGCGCGCCGGCTTGCAGGAGATTGCCGCGTTGGCCGACCCGCACGTGCTGTTCGTCGGCAGTGGCGGGAACTTCTACACGCCGCGCAGCGCGCTCCGACCGGGGCGGCACGTTTATCCAGCCAACAAGGGACGCTTTGCCGATTCCTACGTCATCGGTGCGCCGACCGCGCAACGACGTTTGCATTGGATCGACGCCCACAAGATGCACAAGCCTGCCGACGTGACCTTCGATGCGATCGACCGCGAACTCGGCATCCGCCTGTTGTGGCTGGAGCCGCCGGTAGTCGAGCAGGGCAGCAAGAACGGCCTCTTCGACTCGACGCTCGAAGCCGCGCCGCCGCGGCCGGTGCAGCGGCTAAAGTTCGCGCTGGAGAAGCTGCGGCGCAAGTACCTGTACCAACTATGGCGATAACCGAATCGAAGCGGGCGCGCGTGTCCCTCGACGCTGCCCGCTGGGCAGCGATCCTCGCCGTGTGTGCCGTGCCGGTGTCGCCGCCAGTGGCCAACGTGGGCATGGGGCTCACGCTGATCATGCTGCTCGCCAGCGGCGAGGCCAGGCCTCGGCTCGCGGCGGCCTGCCGGCAGCCGCTGGTGCTCGGCGCTTTTGCGGTCCTGCTGGTGGTGGCCGTGGGCATGCTGTGGGCCGACGTGCCCTGGCGCGCCCGCTGGGACGCCTGGTGGAGCTGGCGCAAGCTGCTGCTGATTCCGGTGCTGCTGGCGCTGTTCGGCGACGCGCGGTGGAAGCGGCGCTTTGCCGCGGCCTTTGCACTGATTTGCGGTGTCGGCGCGCTGGCGATTTTTGCCGTCTGGCTGGGCTGGGTGCCACAGCTGCCGCGCGAGGCCGCCAGCGAACTGCTGCGCAACCGCGGTACGCAGGGGATGGCGCTGGCGATTGCCGTGCTGTGTTCGATCTGGCTCGCGCTGGCCGCGGCCGGCCCGCGCCGCTGGGCCTGGCTCGCGCTCGGCGCGCTGGCGGCGGCGGCGGCGCTCGTCGCGACCATCGGCCGCAGCGGCCACCTGGCGCTGCTGATCATGGTCGGCGTGTTTGCGCTGGCGATGCTGCGCGAGCCGCGCTACCGGCTAGGGGTACTCGGCGTGGCGGTGCTGGTCGTGCTGGCCGCGGCGCTAACCCCCAACGTGCGCGAGCGGATGGCGGTGGCGGTGGACGAGTTCCGCACCGCGCAGGCCGGCCAAGGCGAGTTGACCTCTTTCGGCATGCGCGCAGTGATGTACGAGAACTCGCTGCGCGTGGTCGCCCAACATCCGTGGATCGGCGTGGGTACCGGTGCCTTCGCCGCGGCCTACGCAAAGGAGATCGAAGGCCGTTACACCGACTGGCGCGCCACGCCGACGGTCGATCCGCACAACCAGTACCTGTTCTTCGCCGCCGAACTCGGTGTGCTCGGCCTGCTGGTCTTTCTCGGCTACATCGTCGCCGCGCTGCTCGACCGTGGCGACGGCACGTCCGCGCGCTGGGTGGCGGTGGCAATCCTGCTCGCCTGGTGCGCGACGAGCCTGTTCAGCTCGCACTTCAAGACATTTGCCGAGGGACACCTGCTGGCGATGTTTCTCGGCGTGATGATGGCGCGGCCCTATCCACCGACGCGCCTGGCCTGAAGCCGGTCCAGCGCGCTGAGGACCGCCTCGACGGGTAGCTCGTCCAGGCAGCGCGAGTAGCTTTCGCGGTGGCGGTCGCAGCCTTCCAGTTGGCAGGGCACGCAGTCGAGATCCGCGTTTTGCAACAGGACGACGTTGCCGCGCCGCTGTTGCGCAAAGCGCTTCTCGTAGGCGGTGGTCAGACCTTCGGCCGGCCAGGGCCCCCATAAGGTCGGGTCGGTCGGGCCGTACAGCGCGACGGTGGGCGTGCCGCAGGCCGCGGCGAGGTGGGTCGTCGCCGTGTCCGGGCCAACGTAGGCTGCGGCGTGATGCAGCAGATCGGCCGTTTGTGCGAGCGACAGCTTGCCGCGCAAGTCCACCGCCCGTGAGGTCGACGGGCCGAGCACTTCGGCCACGTAACCCAGCTCCGCTTCGACCGGCGCCGCGGTGACCGCCACCCGCAGCCCGCGCGAGATCAGCGCGTCGATCAGCGCACGCCAACCGGCCGCGTGCCAGCGCTTGTAGCGGCGACGCGGCGCGGGATGCAGCAGCGCAAACGGCGTGCTCTCGACGTCGAAGCCGGTGAGGGCCGAGCACTGCGCGGCAGTCAGGCCGGCCGTCGGCGGTCGCAGCCGCGGCGTGCCGCCAAAGCCCAGTGCCGCCGGCAGCCGCGCGTATTCAGAGACGCGGTGCGCCGTGGCATCGGCGGTCAGCGACTGTGCCAGCAGCGCGTCCTTCCAGAAGCGCTTGCTTCGCTTGACCGGCACCAGGCCCACTCGCCGCCGCGCGGCAGCCCAGCCGTAGAGGTGCGGGCGGTCGCCGGTCTGCACGATCAGCGCCAACTCGTATTTGTTCCAAAGCCCGGCGCCAAAACGAAACCGCTCGCTCCATCCGGCGCGCCGCGGCAGCGCGTGCACGGCGTCAATGTCGGCGTTGCCTTCGAGCATGGGCGCCGTGTCGGCGAACACCAGCATGCCGATGTGCGCCTGCGGCCAGGCGGCGCGCAGCGTGCGCGCGATCCCCGTGGTGAGCAGAACGTCGCCCAGGTAGCGCAGCGAGACGATCAACACTGACGACGGCGGCTTCATGACACTTTTCCATCGCGGCGAACCCGCACCGCGATCAACCGACAACCGACAACGGACATCCGTCCTTACATGAGAACGATGTCGTACTGCTCCTGGGTGTAGACGCTTTCGACCTGCATCGAGATCGGCTTGCCGATGAAGTCGGCGAGCATCGACAGCGAGGCCGACTCGTCCTCCAGAAAAAGATCGACCACGCTTTGCGCGGCCAGGATGCGGAACTCGCGCGTCGGCGCCAGCGAGTCGCCGAACTGCCGCGATTGGCGCAGGATGTCGCGCAGGATTTCGTAGCACACCGTGCGCGCGGTCTTGATCTCGCCGCGGCCGCTGCACGTCGGGCAGGGCTCGCACAGCACGTGCGCCAGCGACTCGCGCGTGCGCTTGCGCGTGACCTCGACCAGCCCGAGCTGCGTGAAGGCGCTCACCGTCACCCGCACGCGGTCGCGGGCGAGCGCCTTCTTGAACTCGGTGAGCACCGCTTCGCGGTGCTCGGCGTTGCTCATGTCGATAAAGTCCACGACGATGATCCCGCCCAGGTTGCGCAGCCGCAGTTGCCGCGCGATCGCCTGTGCGGCCTCCAGATTGGTCTTGAAGATCGTGTCGTCGAAGCTGCGCGTGCCGACGAAGCCGCCGGTGTTCACGTCCACCGTGGTCATCGCCTCGGTCTGGTCGATGATCAGGTAGCCGCCGGACTTGAGTTCCACCCGGCGGCTCAGCGCGCGGCCGATTTCTTCGTCGATCGGATACAGGTCGAACAAGGGCCGCTCGCCGGTGTAATGCACGAGCTTGCTCGTCGCGCGCGGCACGTACTGCGCGGCAAAGGCTTGCAACGCGACGAAGTTTTCGCGCGAATCGATCTGGATGCCGCTCGTCTCCTCGGTGGTCAGGTCGCGCAGCACGCGCTGCGCCAGCGACAACTCCTGATACAGCAGCGACGGCGCCGGCACCTGGGTGGCGAGTTCCGCGATCTGCCGGTAGCGCTTGCGCAGGTATTCGAGATCGGCGGCCAGATCGGTCTCGGTCGCATCCTCCGCGCTGGTGCGGATGATGTAGCCGCCCTTTTCGTCGGCGGGCACGAGTCGCGCCAGCGTCTCGCGCAACTGGGTGCGGTCGGCCTCGCTCTCGATTTTCTGCGACACACCAATGTGCGCGTCCTGCGGCAGGTAGACGAGCGTGCGGCCGGCGAGCGAAATCTGCGTGGACAGGCGCGCGCCCTTACTGCCGATCGGGTCCTTGACCACCTGCACCAGCAGCCGGTCGCCGTCGGCGATCAGCCGCTCGATCGGCGGCGGCGTGCCGTTGGCCGCCTGCCGGTACGCAAGGATGTCGGCCACGTGCAGAAAGGCCGCTCGCTCCAGCCCGATGTCGATAAACGCCGACTGCATCCCCGGCAGCACGCGCGCGACCTTGCCCAGGTAGACGTTGCCGACCAGCCCGCGCGCGGCGGTGCGCTCGATCAGGATTTCCTGCACC
>JBKCXU010000002.1:0-25055 GCA_046316025.1 Betaproteobacteria bacterium
ATCCCGCCGCTCACTACCGTTCGCACGCCGCGCAGCGAGATCGGTGCCGCCGCTGCCGACATGCTGCTCGCGCTGATGCGCGGCGAGCCGGTGCCGCAGCCGCAGCTCGATCTGGGGTTCAATCTGGTGGTGCGGCAAAGCGCGTGAGCAGGAGGCAACGATGACCGACGTGCTGCTGGTGCTGACCAACTGCCCCGACGCCGACTGCGCCGGGCGCATCGCTCGCGCGCTGGTGGACGAGGGGCTGGCCGCCTGCGTGAACCGCTGGCCGCCGGTCGAGTCGGTCTACCGCTGGCAGGGCGCGGTCGAGACTGCGACCGAGGTGCCGTTGCTGATCAAGACCAGCGCCGCGCGCTATGCGGAGGTCGAAGCGACGATCCGCAGACTGCATCCGTACGAGGTGCCGGAGATCGTCGCGGTTCCAGCGGTGGCGGGGTTTGCGCCGTATCTGCGGTGGGTGGAGCAGGAGACCGCGGCGGTGGTCAAGGCTTGACCGGCTCGCCGCCCCCACCCCAACCCGTCCAGTCTCGGCCTTGCAAGGCCTCGCCGCTCCAGCGGCGCGAAGCTGCGCTTCGCGAAACCCCGCTTCCGCCCCCCGCTTCGCAGGGGAGGGGGTCAACCCCTCCCACGCTCGCGCCGCTCCACCGCCGCTATCGCTTCCTCCAGCACATCCAGCGCCCGCATCATCTCCGCCTCGGTCGTCACCAGCGGCGGGGTCAGCGTCAGTACATTGCCCATCGTCGTCTTGAACGACAAGCCATTCGATAGCGCGTGGTACAGCACCGCTTCGGCAGCATCGTTGGCGGGCGTCTTGGCGTCGCGGTCGGTCACGAGTTCGATGCCGAGCAGAAAGCCGCGCCCGCGTACATCGCCCACCAGCGGGTAGCGGTCGCGCCAGCAGTGCAGGCGTTCGAGCGCCAGCGCACCCACGCGCGCCACGTGCGCGATCAGGTCTTCGTCCTCGATCACCCGCAGCGTCTCCAGCGCGGCGCGGCAGGTAACGGGGTTTTTCTCGTGCGTGTAGTGGCCAAAGGCGTAGGCGCCGGCCACGTCGAGTTCCGGCCGCGCGATCACCGCGGCGATCGGCAGCACGCCGCCGCCCAGCGCCTTGCCCAGCACCAGAATGTCCGGCTCCACCGCGTCGTGATTGCAGGAGAACCACTGCCCGGTCTTGCCCAGCCCGGTCGGGATTTCGTCGAAGATCAGCAGCGTCCGGTGCGCGTGGCAGGCCTCGCGCACTGCCTGCCAGTAGCCGGGCGGCGGCAGATAGGGCACGGCGCGCGCGGGCTCGGCGATCACCGCGGCCACATCGCCCTCTCGCTCCAGCACGTAGCGGACCATCGCCGCGCAGGCGAGCTTGCAGCGCGCCAAGTCCGGCTGCCCGCGCGCATCGACCGGGTGCCCATAGGCGCAGCGATAGCAACCGAAAGGCGCCACGTGCTCGGTGCCGGGCAGCAGCGGCCCGATCGGCCCCGAGCGGAACAGCGATTCGCCGCCCACGCTGGACGCGCCCAGCCCCGCGCCGTGAAACGCATCCCAGAACGACAGGGTCTTGAAGCGCCCGGTGGCCGCGCGCGCGAGCTTGATCGCCACCTCCACCGCGTCCGAGCCGCCGGTGGTGAACAAGACCTTGGACAGGCTGCCGGGCGCAACCTGCGCGAGCTTCTCCGCCAGTTCCACCGCCGGCTCGCAGGTGTACCGGCGCGGCGCGAAGGACAGCGCATCGAGTTGCGCGCGGATCGCCGCCAGCACGCGCGGGTGCGCGTAGCCCAGGTGGTGCACGTTGTTGCCGTGAAAGTCCATGTAACGACGGCCGGCGAGGTCTTCGATCCAGATGCCCTCGGCCTTGCGGATGGCGTTGAGGCACGGCGTCGAAACCGACTGATGCAGAAAGGCCGCGGCATCGCGCGCCAGCAGCGCGCGCGTGGCGTCATCCAGATGCTCGGCCTGCCAGCGGGCGCGGCGCGAGGTGAGGTTGGTGTCGCCTTCGGATTGCGCGGGGTGTCGGACGGTCGTCATGGCGGGGGCACGGCAGCAGATGCCGTCGATTGTCTTCCGGCGCAGCCTGCGCTGCATGGACATGGAAAGTTCATCGACCGGTAACGGCGTCGTAACCTTCGCCGGCCACGATACGCGCTTGCCTCGCATGGAGAAGACGATGCCTTTCGACGTGTCCGACGACCGGGTCAGCAACCCGACCGCCAACCCCACCCTCAACGAGCTGATCGACCGCGCCGTCAGCCGCCGCCGCCTGCTCAAGGGCGGCCTGGGCGCGCTCGCGCTCGCCATGTTCGGCTGCGGCAGCGACGGCGATTCCGTCGTGGTGTCGACCGCAACGGCCGCCCCCGCGCCGGAGCGCATGCTGGGCTTCACCGCCGTGGCCGCGTCAACGGGCGACGCCGTGGTGGTGCCGCCCGGCTACGTAGCCGAGCCGTTCCTGCCTTGGGGCGAGCCGCTGACGACGACGGCGCCCGCCTGGGCCGCCGACGCTTCGCAGGGCTGGCAGGCGCAGGAGCAGCAGGTCGGCGACAACCACGACGGCATGCACTTCTTCGGCTTCAATGCCGCCGGCAACGGCCCCGGCGACCGCAGCGACGAAGGGCTGCTCGCCATCAACCACGAATACATCAACCCCGAGTACTTCTACGCGCCCGGGCCGGACGCCGCCGACTGGCTCGCCCCCTTTACTTTCGACAAGGTGCGCAAGGGTCTGGCCGGCCATGGCGTGGCGGTCGTGCACATCAAGCGCGCCGCCAACGGCACCTGGTCGGCGGTGAAAAACTCGCCGTACAACCGCCGCATCACCGGCTACACGCCGATGACGCTTGCCGGCCCCGCCGCTGGCGATGCGCAATTGCAGACCGCCGACGACCCCGCCGGCACCAGCGTGCTGGGCACTCTGAACAACTGCGCCAACGGCTTCACGCCCTGGGGCACCTCTCTCACCTGCGAAGAAAATTTCAACGGCTACTTCGGCTGGAACGGCACGCGCACCGCCAGCGCGCTGGAAAACCGCTACGGCGTCACCGCCGGTGGCTTCGGCTACCGCTGGCACACGGCCGATGCGCGCTTCGACGTGGCCGCCACGCCCAACGAGCCCAACCGTTTCGGCTGGGTGGTGGAGATCGATCCTTTCGCACCTGCCGGCACGCCGGTCAAGCACACCGCGCTCGGCCGCTTCAAGCACGAGAACGCCGAACTCGTGGTCGCGCCCAACGGGAAAGTCGTCGTCTACATGGGCGACGACGAGCGCAACGAGTACATCTACAAGTTCGTCTCCAGCGGCACCTTCGACCGCGCCAATCCGCAGGCGCCCGCGCACCGCGACCTGCTGTCGAGCGGCACCTTGTACGTCGCCAAGTTCGAAGCGGGTGCGGCCACCGGCGACAACCTCGGCACCGGCGTCTGGATTCCGCTCGTCCATGGCCAAAACGGGCTGGACGCGAGCAACGGTTTTGCCAGCCAGGCCGACGTGCTGATCCGCGTGCGCCAGGCGGCCGACCGTATCGGCGCGACGATGATGGACCGCCCCGAGTGGATCGCCGCGAACCCGAAGAAGGCGGGCGAGGCCTACATCGCACTCACCAACAACAACCGCCGCGGCAGCACGCCGCCCAGCAGCAACAAGGCCGACGGCACCACCACCGCGGGCGGCGCCCGCCCGCCGGTGGACGATGCCAACCCACGCGCGGTCAACAACTGGGGCCATATCGTGCGCTGGAACGAGGCGGGCGGCGACCCCACCGCCGCCACGTTCACCTGGGACATCTTTCTCATCGCCGGCAACCCGGCGGCCTACACCGACGCGCGGCGCGGTTCGGCCAACATCACGGCCGACAACATGTTCAACAGCCCCGACGGGCTGGGGTTCGACAGCTTTGGCCGGCTGTGGATCGAGACCGACGGCAGCTTTTCCAACACCGGCGACTTTGCCGGCATGGGCAATAACCAGATGCTGGCGGCCGACCCGGTCACCGGCGAGGTGCGGCGCTTTCTCGTTGGCCCCTCCGGCTGCGAGATCACGGGCCTGACCTTTACGCCCGACCGCAAGACCATGTTCTGCAACATGCAGCACCCGGGCGAGGTGAGCAACCACCCCAACGCCCCGGCCGCGTATCGGGCCCTACCCGCTGCCGAGCGCGACAACTGGATCGCGCGCAACGCCAACGCGTTTTCCAAGTGGCCGGACGGTGCTGCCGCCGCGCGCCCGCGCTCGGCGGTGGTGGTGGTGCGCAGGGCCGATGGCGGGGTGATCGGCGGTTGAACGCGTCGCGGCGGCAGCGGCGGCGAGGCAAGGCCGCCGCGCGAGGCGCGCTGGCCTCGTCGCGGCGCCAACCTCACCCCGCTGCCACTGGACCTTGCAGCAGCGCCATCTGCACGCCGTCGTAGAAGACGTCGTCGAAGCGCAGCGCGCAGCGGGTACGCGCTTCGGGGCGAAAGCCGACTTTCTCGTAAAGGCGGATGGCCGCCGCATTGTCGGCGCGCGCTTCGAGCGTGACGCGGTAGATGCCGTTGCGCAGCGCATGCCCGAGCGTGGCGCGCAAGAGCCCCTCGCCGAGACCTTGCCGCCGGTAGTCCGCATGCACACCCATGCCGAGCGTGCCGACGTGCCGAAGCGCGTAAGCCCAATGCGCAAACACGTCGCACCACCCCAGCACGCGGCCCGCGGCGACGGTGACGTACTGCGCGGCGTCGGTCTCGACCGAGCGCTGGACGAACTCCTCCATCTGGGTCAGCGGAAGCGCTTCGACCTGCGCCAGAAAGCGCCGCTCGCGGGCGACGGCGTCCAGGCAGTCACGAAAGCTCGGCGCATCTTCGATGCGAATCTGGCGAACGGTGATCTGCATGTGGGCGGGGGCGGGCGCGAGTGCGTCGATGCTTGAGGCATCTTATCCGGCCGTCCGTCGGCGTCGGCGCGCGGACGGGCCAAAGGCCCTCCCCTGGCGACTCCTGCCGGCGCAGTGGCGCGTGGCGCTCGCCGCCGCGTCACCCGCCCGCCGCGCTACCGCGTCAGCCACCGCCGCGCGCCGTAGCTCGCGGCATCGACCAGCGCCACCATTGCCAGCATCGCCGCGAGGATGGTCGCGGTCTTGCCCATGTGAAAGAGCCCCATGTGAAAGGCCAACAACTGACCCAGCCCGCCGGCGCCAACCACGCCGAGTACGGCGGCGGCGCGGATGTTGTTTTCCCAGCGGTACAGCGTGTAGCTCATCAGTTGCGGCACGACCTGCGGCAGCGTGGCGTAGAAAAAGATGCGCACGCCGCCCACACCCTGCGCGCGCAGGGCGAGCGCCGGGCCGGGCGGGGCGTTTTCGATCGCCTCGGCAAACAGGCGCCCGAGCACGCCGGTGGTGTGCGCGGCCAGCGCGAGCGTGCCGGCAAACGGCCCCAGCCCGGCGGCGATCAGCAGCAGCGCGGCCCACACCAGCTCGGGGATCGAGCGCAGCGCGTTGAGCAGCAACCGCGTCGGCGTGCGCGCCGGGTTGCGCGCCTGCCCGGTCATGCGGCTGGCCGGCACGGCGAGCGCCAGTCCGCCGACGGCGGCGAGCAGCGTGCCGAGCGCGGACATCGCCAGCGTCTCCCAGGTGGCTACGAGCACGCGGCGCAGGAACTCCGGCTGCGTGTCGGGCGGGAAGAACTCGCCGACAAAGCGGCCCATGCTGGCCACCGCCTCGCGCGAGAAAAACTGCTGCCATTGCAGGTCGAGCGTGGCAAAGCTCGCCACCACCAGCACCAGCACCGCGGCGGTAAACCAGCAGGCCTTGCAGCGCGCATCGAACATGCGCGGCGGCAGCCGGTAGGGCGGGTTGGCGGCGGGTGGTGTCATGGCGTCGGGCCGCTGGCGCGACGAGCGCCGCTCGAACTTGTCGTTCCCGCGCAAGCGGGAACCCAGCAGGCGCAGCACCGGAGACTGGGTTCCCGCTTGCGCGGGAACGACGTGAGACGGGCGCAGTGCCGTGCGCCACATGCCTTGAGAGTCGAGGGGCTGCGCATCGCCTTCACCCCAGCGCCCGCCGTAGCCCGGCGCTGACGCGGTCGGCCAGCGCCACCAGCAGCACGAACACGGCGAGCATCGTCAGCACCTCGCCGCCGTTGAACATCTTCATCGAGTTGTCCAGTTGCTGCCCCAGCCCGCCGGCGCCGACGAAGCCCAACACCACCGAGCTGCGGATCGCGCATTCCCAGCGGTAGACGGTGTAGCTCGACAGTTCCGCCGCGTTCTGCGGCAGCAGGCCGTAGAAAAACGCCTGCAAGCGCGAGCTGCCGTTGCGCAGCAGGGTTTCGGTCGGTTGCGCCTCGCCGCTTTCGAGAATCTCGCCGTACACCTTGCCGAGCATGCCGCCGTAGGTCAGCGCGATGGCGAGCACGCCGGCCGTGGGCCCCAGCCCGACCACGCGCACGAAGACCAGCGCCCACACCAGCTCCGGCACGCTGCGCAGCACGATCAGCAGCCAGCGCAGCAGTTGCCGCAGCCAGAACGGCCCGCGCGCCATGCGGCCGGACAGCGCCGAGATCGACAGCGCGCGCGTGGACAGCAGCGTGAGCGGGATGGCGAGCGCCAGCGCCAGCGTCATGCCGGCGGTGGCGATGGCCACCGTGCGCCAGGCTTCGCGCACCACCATCGCCAGGAACTCGGCGCTGTGCGCGGGCGGCAGAAAGCTTGCCAGGAACTGCCCGGTGACCTTGAGGTTGCGCGCCTCGACGAGCGTCCACGGCTTGAACTCGGTGGCCACCAAGAGCGGCCACAGCAGCACCAGCGCCGCGCCGGCCCAGAACACGCGCCGCGTCCAGGCCGGGTCGCGCTGCGGCGGGGCGAGGCGGGCGGTGGCGCTCATGGGTGGGTTGTGGCGTGCGGCGGGAGAGAGCCTGCGTGTGGCGCGTTATGCGAGAGCATCCCGACGTTCAGCCGCGCGGCCCCCACCCCAACCCTCCCCCGCTTCGCAGGGGAGGGAGAAAACTCCCTCCCCCGCCCGCGGGGGAGGGCTGGGGTGGGGGCGTGGACGCTGGCCCGGAGTGCGAGGGTGCGCACAGCCGCCGGGTCAGCGAGACTGCCGCATGCGGATTCGGCGCGCGCATCAAGGCCGCCCTACCGACAATGCATCACCGCCGGCGCGGCAGCCGCCGGCGCGGGTTCCTCGGCGGGCGGGGCGCCGGCGAGTTCGTGCTCGTGCTGCGCGTACAGCCGCTCCAGCCGCTCGCGCGTGACCTGCGCGGCGGGCAGGTCGAAGGCGAGCGCGCCGTCGCGCAGGCCGACGATGCGGGGAAAGTGCGCCAGCGCCATGTCCACCTGATGCAGGGTGGCAACCAGCGTCGTGCCGCGCGTGCGCGCCTCGCCGACCAGAGTGCCGATCGCCTGCCGCGCGCGCGTCGGGTCGAGCGCGGACAGCGGCTCATCGACCAGCCACAACCGCGCCGGCGCCAGCAGCGCGCGGGCGAGACCTACGCGCTGGCGCTCGCCGCCGGAGAGGCGATCGACGCGCTCGAACAGCTTGTCGCCCAGGCCAAAGCGGTCGAGCGCCTCGTACGCAGCGGGGATGTCGCTCGGGTAGGCGAGCGAACGCAGGCTCGCCCACAGCCCGAGCGCGGGCAGACGGCCGGCCAGCACCGCGGTCACCGTGCGCTGGCGCGGTGGCAGCGGCGGCACCTGCGGCGCGAGGAAGAGCCGCCCGCGCAGCCGCTGCAATTCGCGCCGCGGCAGCCGCCACGGCTCCGCGCCGCCGACGCGCAGCGTGCCCGCGGCTGGTGGCAGCGCGCAGGCGAGCAGATGCAGCAGGGTCGTCTTGCCGGCGCCGGAGGGGCCGATGATCGCCACCTGCTCGCCTTCGGCGACGGCGAGGTCGAGCGGCCGCAGCGCCGGCGGCGCGCCGGCGCGCGCTGCGGGGTGGCGGGCGGTGATCTGGGTGAGGTCGAGGCGCATCGAAGTGCGTGGTGCGGCGCCGCGGGTCGGGTCGATCGTCGTTCCCGCTGAAGCGGGAACCCAGCGGCGCCGCGAACGACGCTGGATGCCCGCTTGCGCGGGCATGACGACCGAATCGGCGCCTACAGCAACCCGGCGCTGCGCGCGGCCGCTTCGATGCCCTTGTAGTTGTCGGGCGTGGTCGGGATGTAGCGGGTGGCGCGGTTAAGTTGCAGGATTTCCTTACCCTCGGGCGTCGCGGGGTCGATCGCCAGGATCGCTTTGGTCACGCGCTCGCGCTGCGCGGCCGGCATGTCGGCGTGCACCGACCAGTTGTAGTTGAAGTAGGTCGGCGTGGTGTAGAACACATCGACCTCCTTGGTGTCGACCCTGTTCTCGGCGACGAACTTGCGCCACACGGTGATGTCGAGCGCGGCGGCATCGACCTTGCCGCTGACCACCGAGGCGATCGTCGCATCGTGCGCGCCGCTGTAGGCCACGCGGCGGAAGTCCTTCTCGGGGGTGATCCCCGCTTGCAGCAGGAAGCTTCGCGGCATCAGGTGGCCGGAGGTGCTGCTCTGCGAGCCGAAGCTCACCTGCTTGCCCTTGAGGTCGGCCAGCGTCTTGATGCCCGAATCCGTCTTGGCGATGAACACCGACTGGAACTTGGTGTCCTCTTCGCGCTGGGCGATCGGGATCACCTTGCCGCCGGAGCGCTGCGACGCCTGCACGTAAGTAAAGCCGCCGAACCAGACCAGATCGACCTTCTTGTTGACCAGCACCTCGACCGCCGCCGGGTAGTCGGACACCGGCGTGAACTCGACCTTGGTGCCCAGTTGCTTCTCCAGGTAGGCGACGATCGGGCCGAACTTGCGGATCTGCTCGGTGGCCGCCTCCTCGGGGATGGTGGTCACACGGAACACCTGCTGCGCGTGCGATAAGCTGCCAAAGGCCAGCAGCGCGCAGGTGAGCAGGGCTTTGAGGGTGCGGGACGGGGACAGGTCGATCATCGTGGTTGCTCCGGAAGGTTGCGGGGGCGGGCGCGCCGGCGCAGGCTGCGTCCAGCGTGTCAGAAACTTGGTCGTCGTGCGACTGCTTACATTACACGGGCGCACGGCCAGCCGCGCCCTGCGGATTTCACCGTGCCTGCTCCGCCGCTGATTCAGGTTCACCCCCTCGACCCCGCCGTCGCCCGCACCGAGTTGCTGCGCGGCCTGCGGGCGGCGCGCTGCGCCATTCCGCCCAAGTACTTCTACGACGCGCTCGGCGCGCGCTTGTTTGCGGCGATCACCGAGCTCGCGGAGTATTACCCGACCCGCACCGAGGCGGCCATCTTCACCGCGCAGGCGCCGGCGATTGCCGCGGCGCTGGGCAGCGCCGGCTGCACCTTGATCGACCTGGGCGCCGGCAATTGCGAGAAAGCCGCGCGCCTGTTTGCCGCGCTGCGGCCCGCGCAGTACGTGGCGCTCGACATCTCGGTCGATTATCTGGCGCAGTCGCTCGACTGCCTGCAACGGCAGTACCCCGAGCTGCCGATGTTGGGCGTGGGCATCGACTTCACCCGCGCGCTCGACCTGCCGGCGCAGGTGCCGGCGGCGCGGCGGCTCTTTTTCTACCCCGGCTCGTCGATCGGCAACTTCGACCCCGACGCGGCCTGCGCCTTCCTCGCCGCGCTGCGCCGCGCCGGTGAGGCGCTGCTGATCGGGGTCGATCTGGTCAAGGACAGCGCGGTGCTCAACGCCGCCTACGACGACACGCTCGGTGTGACCGCCGCGTTCAACCTCAACGTGCTCAACCACGTCAACGCGGTGGTCGGAGCCGACTTCGACGTGCGCGACTGGCGGCACGTGGCCTTCTACGACGCGTCGGCGCAGCGCATCGAGATGCACCTTGAAGCGCGCCGCGCGCTCACCGTGCGCCTGCCCGACGGCCCGCTCGCCTTTGCCGCCGGCAGCCGCATCCATACCGAGAACTCGTACAAGTACACCCCCGCGCAGTTTGCCGATCTGCTGGCGCGCGCCGGCTACACGGTCGCCGGCCGCTGGACCGACCCCGGCAGCGGCTTCGCCGTGTTCGCCGCGCGATGACGGCCGATTGGGACGCGGCGCGCCAACTGGCCGGCGCCGAGCTGCGCGCTGCATTGCTGGCGACCCGCGCGCGGCTGCTGGCATGGATCGGCGATCTCACCGACGCGCAATGGCGGATGCCGTATCAGGCCGGCGTCAATCCGGTGGCGTGGGAAGCGGCGCACGTCGCGTGGTTTGCCGAGTTCTGGATCCGCCGCGGCCCGCACGAGCGGCGCGCCGACGGGCTCGTCTACGCCGCGCAGCCGCCGCGCGCGGCCGGCCCCGATGCGCTGCTCGACTCCGCGCGGCTGGCGCACGCGCAGCGCTGGCAGGTGGCGCTGCCGTCGCGCCCGCAGGTGCTGGCGATGCTCGCCGCGCAAATGGACGGCACGCTCGAGGCGCTGCCCGACGGCGACGACGACGCGGCGCTGTACTTGAACCGCTTGTCGCTGATGCACGAGGCGATGCACTGCGAAGCCTTTGCCTGGACGCGCGCCGCGTTGGGCTACCCGGCGCCCGCGGGTGTCGTCCTCGGCGCAGTGCCTGCGCGTGCACCGCTGCGCTTCGACGTCGTGCGTGCGCGCATCGGGCGCGAGCGCGACGCGCGCGGCTTTTGGTTCGACAACGAGCAGCCGGGGGCGGAGGTCGATCTCGCGCCTTACGAGATCGACGGCGCCCCGCTCGCCGCCGGGCGTTATCTGGACTTCGTGCAAAGCGGCGGCTACGACCGTGCGGAGTTCTGGCCCGGTGCCGCCGGCCGCTGGCGCGCCGCTGCGGCGCAGGCGCACCCGCAGCGCTGGCGCTGCGTCGATGGCCAGTGGCAGCAGCGTGTCTTTGACGATTGGCAACCGCTCGCCCTAGACGCACCGGTCGTGCACATCAACGCCTACGAGGCCGAGGCGTATTGCCGCTGGGCCGGCCGCCGCCTGCCCACCGCGGCCGAGTGGGAGCACGCCGCGCGCAGCGCCGGCGCCGACTTTGCCTGGGGCCACAGCGTGTGGGAATGGACGGACGACGACTTTCTGCCCTACGCCGGCTTCGCCCCCGGCCCGTATCACGACTATTCGGTGCCGTGGTTCGGCAGCCACCGCGAACTGCGCGGCGGCGCCTACGTGACGAGCGAGATCATCCACCACCCCGCCTACCGCAACTACTTCACGCCCGAGCGCGCCGATCTCTTTGCCGGGCTGCGCACGGCGCGGTCGCTGTGACTGCACGTCCGGGTCGTAAAGTCGCAGCCGTCGTTCCCGCGAAAGCGGGAACCCAGCCGGTCTTGTTGCGAAGCTGGATTCCCGCTTGCGCGGGAATGACGTGCCGCAGTTGGCCGATTGAAGTGCGGGAGGATCGAGCGGCAGACGCCGCCGAGAAGCCTGTCTATGCTGAGTGAACGCTTAGGCAAGCGGCTGACCAAGGATCGCCCAATGACCTCGATCACGCTGCGCATCCCGGTGGACGTGGTCGAGTCGCTGAAGGAAATCGCCCCGCGCAAGGGCATGGCCTACCAGACCCTGCTCAAGGCCTATATCAGCGAGGGTCTGCGCGCCGACGAAACGCGCTATGCCGAGCCTGGCACCGAGCGCCTGCTGCGCGCGCTCAAGCGGCGCGGCGTCGATGCGCGGCTGCTGGCCGCGGCGGCGAAAGAGATTGCCTGAGCAATTCCCGCTGTAGCCGCCCGTCCGGTGCAACGATGCCGTCGATTGAGGTGCACGCGCACACCGCACTGACGTCCGCTTTGCGTGAGCAGATTCTCGCGCTGTGCAATGACGCGTACGAACAAGACTTCACGGCGAACTTCGATTTGCTGGGCCAGGCGATCCACGTCGTGGCGTGCGAGGCGGGCCGCCTCGTGTCGCACGCGGCCTGGGTGGCACGCGAGGTGCGCGTCGGGGTGCAGCGGGTGCGCTTAGCCAGCGCCTACATCGAGGCGGTCGCCACACCGACGAAGCTGCAACGGCAAGGCTATGGAACGTACGTACTGCGCGCCTTGCTGCCGCTGCTACGGGACTTCGACATCGCCGTGCTGTCCCCTTCGGAGCCTGAGTTTTACGCGCGGAGCGGATGGGAGCTGTGGCAAGGGCCACTTTCCTACATCGCGAACGGCCGGCGGATCGCCACGCCCGGCGAAGACGTGATGATCTATCGGTTGCCGCGAACGCCCTCCAGCCTCGATCCGCGCGAGCCGCTGGAGACCGACTGGCGGCCGGGCGAGGTCTGGTAGAGCGGTTCGACACGCAGCCGCGGACGTGTCGTGCGGCTAAGCCTGCGGCCGCACGCACGGCCAGCCGAAACGGGCGCAGATCTCCTCGTACGCGCGCTCCAGCTCCGGCGCGTCGGTGGTGGCCAGGTTGAGCACCGCGTAGCGGTGCGAACCCAGCCACTTGACCTCGCGCGCCAGGCTCGCGCCGCGCTTGAAGTACGTGGCTAGCCGCGCCTGCGGGAAGGTCCGCGCCAGCCACCCCAACGCCGCTGCCGGCGGCGCCGGCTGCGGCGCGCCGTCGAAGCGGCGGAACACGAAGCTCGCCGCCACGCCTGCGGTCGGCGTCAGCCGGGGCGCCGCGGCCGGGTCCTGCCCGCGGGCGAGCGCGGTCAGCATCCGGTAGATGTCGTGCCCGCTCACCGCCCGGTGCAGATCGACCATCTGGCTCGCCAGCCGCGGGTTGATCTCGATGAAGCGCAGGCTGCCGTCGGCGCCGACGAAAAACTCGGCATTGAAGAACCCGTGGCGGAAACCGAGCGCGACCAGGATCTGCGCACAGGCGACTTCGATGCCGGCCATCGCCGGGGCCGGCACCGCGGCCGGCAGCGCAAAGCGCAGAAAGTGCCGGGCGCCGCCGTGGCGGCCCGGGTACATCCATTCGTCGACCACGCCGAGCAGCCGCATCCGGCCCTGGTACATGTAGCCGTCGACGTTGATCTGATGCGCATCGACCGGCGCTTCGAGCAGCATCCGCGTGGGCGGGCAGGGCAGCGCGACGCGCCCGCGCGCCACCTGCGCAAACGGTGCAACCAGGCGCTCGATCAGCAGCCGCTCGAAACGCCCGAAGTGCAGGTGCTGTGCCAGTTGCGCGGCGTCGTCCACGCGTCGGGCCAGCACCGAAAACGTCGCCTTCACCGGCTTGACGAAGAGCGGAAACGCCGCGCCCACCCGGGCCACCGCGGCCGCCACCGCGGCCGGGTCGCGCACGCGCCGATCGGCCAGATCGAGCGGCAAGGCCCAGGCCGGTACGCTCGCCGCCGGCAGCGCCGCGTGCTGCCGTTCACGCGCCAGCAGCTTGTGCTGCGCGCGGACGATGGCCGGCGGGTCGGTACCGGGCAGGCCGAGCCGCTCGGCCACCAGGGCGGCAAGCAGGCTGCCGAACTGCTCGTTGTTCGACACCACCGCATCGATCCGGCCGCGGTACTTCGCGCACAGGTTGTCGACGAAACGCTCCGCATCGAAGCGCAGCACCCTCGCGTTGGCGGGGAAGCGGAACAGATCGAAGCCCTCGGCGTGGATCTGCACTTCGCCGGTCGCGCGCTGGGCGGCAAAGCCGCCGCCGTCCCACTCCTTCTCGAATAGCAGCAGCAGCCGCACCGGCCGCGATGCCGGACGGGTCGGTGTCGTCCGCGTCGGTAAAGGTGCAAAGGGGAACATCGGGCAGCGATCGGGGCCGGCCGTCTCGACAGTCGTCGCTGCACCCCTGCACATTACGGCGGCGCGGCGCGGTCCGCCCCGCCGCGGCGATCCGCCGATGCTCGCATCGAGGCAGGAGGCCATACCGTCGGCGCGCCCGCCCGCGAGGGTGCGCGCGGCGAGGTAAGCGATGCCGGGGCCGGACGCGACGGCAAGGACGGCGGCGGCGAACAGAAAGGCGAGATCGGACGTCGTGGTGTGCGCGGGCTGGGCTGCGTCCATCGCCGACGGCACCGACACCCGAGCGGCCGCCTGCTTTGCCGGTGTGGCGCCCGGTAGACCTCCCGACGCCCGCTGGCGCCGGTCCGGGGCGATGAACGCAGCGCGCGCCCGCTGCCAACCGACTCAAGACATCGGTGCGTGCCTGCCGGCGTTGGCCAACATGCCGTTGCGATACTGGCACGGCCCTTGCTGCACACGAGCTTGTATACAAGTTCGTGCGCCGATGCCGCCTGCCACCCTGCCGAGCCTTGCCCTGCCGTCGCTGCGCGCGCAGTACGCCAGTGGCGCGCTGACGCCGGTGGCGCTGGCTGAGCGGCTAACTACCTCGCTGGCGGCCGACGACACCGACGTCGCGTGGATCGCGCGTACGCCGGCCGCCGATCTCTTGGCCCAGGCGCGCGCGGTGCAGGCGCGCGGCCCGCAGGGGCTGCCGCTGTACGGCGTGCCGTTTGCAGTCAAGGACAACATCGACGTCGCCGGGATGCCGACCACCGCGGCCTGCCCGGACTTCGCCTACACGCCGCAAGCCAGTGCCACCGTGGTGCAGCGCTTGCTCGATGCGGGTGCGCTGCTCATCGGCAAGACCAATCTCGATCAGTTCGCCACCGGGCTGGTCGGCACCCGCTCGCCCTACGGCGCGGTGCCCAACAGCTTCGACCCGGCCTACATCGGCGGCGGCTCAAGTTCCGGTTCGGCGAGCGTGGTCGCGCGCGGGCTGGTGAGCTTCGCGCTGGGTACCGACACCGCCGGTTCGGGCCGCGTGCCGGCGGGCTTCAACAATCTCGTCGGACTCAAGCCCACGCGCGGGTGGCTCTCCACGCGCGGCGTGCTGCCGGCCTGCCGCACGCTCGACTGCGTATCGATCTTCGCCTCCACGGTGGACGACGCGACGGCCGTGCTCGAGGTCGCCGGCGCGTTCGACGCTGCCGACCCGTACTCGCGCGCCGCGCCCGTGTCGCTGCCTCTCGCTGCGCCGCGCCGGCTTGGCGTGCCGCAGGCGCCGGAGTTTTTCGGCGACGCGCAGCAGACGCGCTGCTTTGCCGCGGCCTGCGAGCGGGCGCGTGCGCTGGGGCTGGAACTGGTGCCGCTCGACTTTGCGCCGCTCTTCGAGGCCGCGCGGCTGCTCTACGACGGCCCCTGGGTGGCCGAGCGGCATGCGGCAGTCCGCGCGTTTTTCGACGCGCAGCCGCAGGCGCTCGATCCCACCGTGCGCGCGGTGATCGGCCGCGCGCGCGAGTTCTCCGCCACCGACGCGTTTGTCGCGCAGTACCGGCTGGCGGAGCTGGCGCGCACCGCCGACGCGCTGTGGACGCAGGTCGATGCGCTGCTGGTGCCCACCGCACCGACCATTTACACGATCGCCCAAGTGCAGGCCGATCCCGTCGCGCTGAACAGCCGCCTCGGCCACTACACCAACTTCGTCAACCTGCTCGACATGGCGGCACTCGCCGTGCCCGATGCGCTGCGCGCCGACGGGCTGCCGTTCGGCATCACCTTGATCGGCCCGGCGTGGAGCGACCGGGCGCTGGCCGCGCTCGGCGCCCGCTGGCAGCGCGCCGCGGGGCTGCCGCTCGGCGCGACCGCGCACCCGCAGCCGGCGCCCGAGCCGCCCGCCGCCCGCGTGGTGAACGCTGGCGGCGTGCGCGTGGCCGTCGTCGGCGCGCATCTCACCGGCATGCCGCTCAACACGCAGCTGACCGCGCGTGGCGCGGTCTGCGTCGCGCGCACCACCACCGCGCCGCGCTACCGGCTGCACGCGCTGGCCGACACCGCGCCGCCCAAGCCCGGTTTGCAGCGCGTGGAGTCCGGCGCCGCCATCGAAGTCGAAGTGTGGGAGATGCCGCTCGCGCACTTTGGCTCGTTTGTCGCCGCGGTGCCGCCGCCGTTGGCCATCGGCTCGCTGGAGCTTGCCGACGGCAGCTGGGTCAAGGGCTTCGTCTGCGAGCCGCAGGCGCTTGCAGCCGCGCCCGACATCTCTCACTACGGCGGCTGGCGCGCCTACATGCGACACCGCACGGCGGCGTCTGCATGAACTGCTCACCGTTATCCATGGCTCAGGCCCCCACCCCAACCCTCCCCCGCTTCGCAGGGGAGGGGGTTTTCTCCCTCCCCCGCGAAGCGGGGGAGGGTTGGGATGGGGGCGCAGCCTCACGTCCTCTTCAGCCTTTGCATCCAAGGAGTCCGCCGATGAAACGCCGCCACTTCCTGCACAGCACTGCCGCATTCGCCGGCGCACTGAGTCTGCCGCTCGCCGCCCGCGCGCAGAGCCGGCCCAAAGACGTGCTGATCGTCGCCAACGAGACCGGGCCCAATTCGCTCGACATCCACACCGTCGGCGCCAATCGCCCGTCCTACGGCGTTTCCTGGCTCGTGTACGACCGGCTGATGACCTTCGGCACCAAGAAGCTTCCCGACGGCACCGTCACCTACGACTACACCAAGCTGGAGCCGGAACTGGCCGAAAGCTGGCTGCTGTCCGGCACCGGCGACTCGATCATCTTCCGCTTGCGCCGCGACGCGAAGTTCCACGACGGCACGCCGGTGACGGCCCGCGACGTGAAGTGGAGCTTCGACCGCGCGGTGACGGTGGGCGGCTTTCCGACCTTCCAGATGAAGGCCGGCTCGCTGGAGAAGCCCGAGCAGTTCACCGCGGTGGACGACCACACCTTCCGCATCGACTTCCTGCGCAAGGACAAGCTGACGCTGATGGATCTCGCGGTGCCGGTGCCGTCGATCTTCAACTCGGAACTGGTGAAGAAAAACGCCACGCCGCAAGACCCCTGGGGGCTCAATTGGACGCGCACCAATACCGCCGGCGGCGGCGCCTTCAAGATCGAGGCGTTTCGCCCCGGGCAGGAGATCGTCTACGTGCGCAACGAGGACTGGAAGAGCGGCAAGCTGCCGCAACTGCGCCGCGTGATCCAGCGCGAGGTGCCGAGCGCCGGCAACCGCCGCGCGCTGCTCAGCAAAGGCGACATCGACATGACCTTCGAGATGCCGCCCAAGGACTTTGCCGAAATGGCCCGAGAGGGCGGCGCGGTACGCGTGGTCAGCATGCCGATCGAGAACTCGATCTGGTACCTCGGCATGAACGTCACCAAGCCGCCCTTCGACAACCCCAAGGTGCGGCAAGCGGTGGCGTATGCGGTGCCGTACGAGGCGATCATGAGCAACGCCATGTACGGCCGCGCCACCAAAATGTGGGGTGCCAAGGGCAAGGCGACCACCGCCGCCTGGCCGCAGCCCGCGCCGTACGCCACCGACCCGGCGCGCGCCAAGAAGCTCTTGGCCGAAGCCGGCTACGCCAACGGCTTTGAGACCACGCTGTCTTTCGACCTCGGCCAGGGCACGGTGTCCGAGCCGGCGGCGATCCTGATCCAGGAGTCGCTCGCCAAGCTCGGCATCAAGACGCAGATCAACAAGGTGCCGGGGGCCAACTGGCGTGCGGCGCTGCTGAAGAAGGACATGCCGCTGATCATCAACCGCTTTGGCGGTTGGTTGAACTACCCCGAGTACTTCTTCTTCTGGTGCTACCACGGCCAGAACGCGGTGTTCAACACGATGAGCTACCAGAACCCGGCGATGGACAAGCTGATCGACGCGGCGCGCTTTGAGACCAATCCGAAGAAGTACGAGGCGGACGTGAAGGCGTTCATCGACATGGCTTATGCCGAGGTGCCGCGCATTCCGCTGGCGCAACCGAACTACGACGTGGCGATGCAGAAGAACGTGCAGGGCTATGTGTACTGGTTCCACCTGCAGCCGGACTATCGGACGATTTTCAAGACGTAAGGACAACAGGCGACCGTGCTGCGGCAGCCGACTGCCGTGGCGGCGGTCTTCCCTCACCCGGCCGCTGCGCGGCCACCCTCCCCCGGAGGGGGAGGGTTGAAAGCCCCTCTCCCCCCGGGAGAGGGGTTGGGGTGAGGGAAGACCGCTGCCCACGAAGTCCAAGCGCCTACGGCACCGCGAACTGAGACCCTCCTCATGCCGCCGCTTCCCCCCGACCAACTCGAACAAACCGTCGACGCCCTCGCCGCCGCCGTCGGTATCCCGATCCCGCCCGAGTGCCGCGCCGGCGTGCTGCAGAACTGGGCGCTGATGCACGGCATCGCGCAGACCTTCGTGCACTTCGATCTGCCAACCGAGGCCGAGCCGGCCGCGGTGTTCCGCCCGTGAGCGCCGACCTCGCCCTGCTCGGCGCGGCCGAACTCGCGCAGCGCATCCGCGCCGGGCAGAGCTCGGCCACCGTAGCGGTGCAGGCCGCACTCGCCCGCATCGACGCGCTCGACGCCCGCTACAACTGCTTCACCGCCGTCACGCGCGAACGCGCCTTGGCCCGCGCCGCTGCGCTCGACGCGATGGGTGCCACCGGCCCACTGGCGGGCGTGCCTTTCGCGGTCAAGAACCTGTTCGACCTCGCCGGGCTGCCCACACTCGCCGGCAGCAAGATCGAGCGCGAGCATCCGCCCGCCGCGCAGGACGCGCCGCTGGTGCAGCGGCTGGAAGCCGCGGGCGCGATCTGTGTCGGCGCGCTCAACATGGACGAGTACGCCTACGGCTTCACCACCGAGAACGCGCACTTTGGCGCAACCCGCAACCCGCACGACCCCACGCGCATCGCCGGCGGTTCCAGCGGCGGCAGCGCAGCCGCGGTGGCCGCCGGCTTGGTGCCGCTCACGCTTGGCTCGGATACCAACGGCTCGATCCGCGTGCCGGCCTCGCTCACCGGCATCTTCGGGCTGAAGCCCACCTACGGCCGGCTGCCGCGCAGCGGCAGCTATCCGTTTGTCGCGAGCCTCGATCACTTGGGGGCCTTCGCGCGCAGCGCGCAAGACCTCGCACTCGCCTACGACGCGATGCAAGGCCCCGACCCGGCCGATCCCGCCTGCGCGCAGCGCGCCGTGGAGCCGACGTTCGCCGCGCTCGCGCAGGGCGCCATCGGCCTGCGCATCGCGGTGGCGGGCGGCTACTTCGAGCAACAGGCCACGCCCGCCGCGCGCGCGGTGGTGCAACAGGCGGCTGCCGCGCTCGGCGCAACGCATACGGTCGAACTGCCCGAGGCCGCGCGCGCGCGCGCCGCCGCCTTTGTCATCACGATGGCCGAAGGCGGCAACCTGCACTTTGCCGATCTCGCGCGCCGGCCCTTCGACTTCGACTTCGCCACGCGCGACCGCTTCATCGCCGGCACGCTGGTGCCGGCGCACTACGTGGTGCAGGCGCAGCGCTTCCGGCAGTGGTACCGGCAGCAGGTGGCGCGCGTGTTCGAGCGCGTGGACGTGATCCTTACGGCGGCCACACCGGTTCCGGCCACCACGATCGGCCAGACCACGATGGAGTTGAACGGCCAGACCGTCCCGGTGCGGCCGACGATGGGTCTGCTCACGCAGCCGATCTCCTTCATCGGGCTGCCGGTGGCGGTGGCTCCCGTGCAGCGGCCAGGTGCGCTGCCGCTGGGCGTGCAGATCATCGCCGCGCCCTGGCGCGAGGATCACGCGCTGCGCGTGGCCGCCGCGCTCGAAGCTGCGGGCGTGGCGCGTGCGCCGGTGGCGGCGGGAGCGCTCGCATGATTCCGATTCCAGACCATTCGAGCCCTGTCGTCGTTCCCGCGGAAGCGGGAACCCAGCCCGCTGTGCGACGAAGCCGGATTCCCGCTTTCGCGGGAATGACGAACAGTTGTCGCTCTTTTGAAGTGGAACTGGGATGAGCGTGGCGCAAATCAATCTGCCCGACGTCCACGCCGAGGTGTGCGCGGTGTTTGCCCGCTACGAAGACGCGCTGATCCGCAACGACACCGCGGTGCTCGACGAATTGTTTTGGCCGAGCGCGCACACCGTGCGCTACGGCGCCACCGAAAACCTGTACGGCATCGAGGCGATCCGCGCCTTTCGCGCCGCGCGCTCGGCGCAGGGCTTGCAGCGCACGCTCGCCAACACGGTGATCGCCACCTTCGGCCGCGACTTTGCCACCGCGATGACGGAGTTCCGGCGCGACGGCGGCAACCGCGTCGGGCGCCAGAGCCAGACTTGGGTGCGGCTGCCCGAGGGTTGGCGCGTAGTGGCCGCCCACGTCAGCCTCATCGATCCGCCGGCCCCCGCCGGCGCGGCGCGCTGAGCATGCTCCGCCTGGTCGCCAAGCGCATCCTCGCCGCCCTGCCCAACCTGTTCGGTGTGGTGGTGATCACCTTCGCGCTCACGCGCGCGCTGCCCGGCGACCCCGCGGCGTACTTCGCCGGCGGCGCGGCGACACCGGAGGCGGTGGACGAAGTGCGCCGCGCGCTCGGCCTGGATCGGCCGCTGCCCGAGCAGTTCCTGCGCTACGTGGCCGATCTGGCGCGCGGCGACTTTGGCGTCTCGCTCACCACCGGCCAGCCGGTGGCGCGCGAGATCCTCACGCGCCTGCCGGCCTCGCTCGAGCTGGTGCTGGCCGCACTGCTGCTCGCGTGCAGCATCGCGATCCCGCTCGGCGTGCTGGCGGCCACGCGGCCCGGTTCCTGGGTCGATCATCTGTGCCGCGCGCTGGTCACGCTCGGCGTGTCGCTGCCGGTGTTTTTCACCGGGCTGCTGCTCGCCTACGTGTTCTATTTCCTGCTCGGCTGGGCGCCCTCGCCGATCGGCCGGCTCGACCCGGTGTTTTCGCCGCCGCCCACGGTGACCGGGTTTTATCTCGTCGACAGCCTGCTGGCGCGCGACCTCGGACTCTTCCGTTCCAGCCTGGCGCAAATGGTGCTGCCGATGGCGACGATGGCGCTCTTCGTGCTGGCGCCGATCGCGCGGATGACGCGCGCCTCGATGCTGGCGGTGCTGTCCTCCGACTTCGTGCGCAGCGCGCGCGCCGCCGGGCTGGCGCCGCACACGGTGCTCGTCACCTACGCGCTGCGCAACGCGCTGCTGCCGGTGCTGACCACACTCGGCATGGTGTTCGGCTTCATGCTGGGGTCGAGCGTGATCGTGGAGAAGGTCTTCGCCTGGCCCGGCGTGGGCGCCTATGCATTGGATGCGCTGCAAGCCTCCGACTACGCGCCGGTGCAGGGCTTTGTGCTGGCGATGGGCGTGCTCTTCGTGCTGCTCAACCTGATCGTCGATCTGGCTTACACGCTGGCCGATCCGCGCGTGAGCATCGACGCATGAACCTGCGCACCGTCCGCCACGTGCTCGCCGACAATCCGTTGTCGGCGGTCGGCGCCGCACTGGTGCTGCTGCTGGTGGTGGTGGCCATCGCCGGCCCGAGCATCGCGCCCTACGACCCGCTCGCCACCAACGCCGCGGCCGCCTTGCAGCCGCCGTCGGCCGCACACTGGTTCGGCACCGACTCGCTCGGGCGCGACATCTTCTCGCGCGTGCTGGTGGCCACCCGGCTCGATCTGGCCATCGCGCTGTCGGCGGTGGTGGTGTCGTACACGGTGGGGGTCGCGCTCGGGCTGGCGGCCGGCTACCGCGGCGGGCTGACCGACCGCATCGTGATGCGGCTGGCGGACACGATCATGGCCTTTCCGCTCTTTGTGCTGGCGATGGGCATCGTCGCCGCGCTCGGCAACACGGTCGCCAACATCGTGCTCGCCACGGTGGTCATCAACCTGCCCTTCTACATCCGCCTGGCGCGGGCCGAGGCCAACGTGCGGCGCAACGCCACCTACATCGAGGCCGCGCGCCTGGCCGGCAACACCGACTTGCGGATCATGGCCGTGCACCTCTTCCCCAACGTGCTGCCGCCGACCATGGTGCAGGTGAGCCTCAACATGGGCTGGGCGATCCTCAACGCGGCGGGGCTGTCCTTCATCGGCCTGGGCGTGCGCCCGCCCACACCGG
This sequence comes from Betaproteobacteria bacterium, assembly GCA_046316025.1. GTDB lineage: Bacteria > Pseudomonadota > Gammaproteobacteria > Burkholderiales > Burkholderiaceae_F > JAJTHJ01. The sequence continues at coordinate 21,667 of JBKCXU010000002.1, forward strand.
AGTGGGGGATCATGGTTGCCGAGGGCGCGACCTACATCATCAGCGGCGAATGGTGGATCGCGCTCTTCCCCGGCGCGGTGCTGATGCTGGCGGTGTTCGCCTTCAACCTGCTCGGCGACGCGCTGCGCGACATCTTCGATCCGCGGCGGAGGATCTGACCGTGACGCCGCTGCCGCTGCTCGAGATCGACCGCCTGTCGCTGGAGTTTCGCACCCGCGACGGCGTGGTGCACGCGCTGCGCGAGGTGAGCCTGCGTGTCGAGCGCGGCGAGATCGTCGGCCTGGTGGGCGAGTCCGGCTCGGGCAAGAGCGTGTTGTCTTATGCGCTGCTCGGCATCTCCGACCGCGCCGCGCGCATCACCGGCGGTGCGGCGCGCTTCGGCGGCATGGACCTGCTGGCCGCCACGCCGGCCGAACTCGCCGACCTGCGCGGGCGAGAAGTGTCGATGATTTTCCAAAGCCCGCGCACCGCGCTGAACCCGATCCGCGCCGTGGGCCACCAGATCGAAGACGTGTTGCGCCGGCATGCCGCGGTGCGCAGCGGCGATCTGCGCGACCGCGCCGTGCAGGCGCTGCGCGAGGTGGCAATCGCCGACCCCGAGCGCCGCTACGCCGGCTATCCGTTCGAGCTGTCCGGGGGCATGTGCCAGCGCGTGATGATTGCGCTCGCGCTCGCCTGCCGCCCCGCGCTGCTGATTGCGGACGAGCCGACCACGGGGCTGGACGTGACCACGCAGGCCGCGGTGATGGACCTGATCGTGCAACTGGCGCGCGAGCGGCAGATGGCGACCCTCTTCATCACGCACGACCTCGGCTTGGCGGCGGACTATTGCGACCGCATCGTGGTGATGCATGCCGGCCAGGTGGTCGAGTCCGCGCCCGCCGCGCAACTCTTCGCCTCGCCGCGCCACCCCTACGCCGCGCGCCTTCTCGCCTCCACTCCGCGCGAAGACACCGTGCTCGATGCGCTCGCCCCCATCGCCGGCAGCCTGCCCGATCTGCGCCGCGCCGACTTGCCCGCCTGCCGCTTTGCCGAGCGCTGCGAGCGCGCGAGTACGCGCTGCCGCAGCGAAGCGCCACCCCTGGACGCCGAGGCCGAGCACGCGGTGGCCTGCTGGCATCCCTTGGTGGAGATGGCCGATGCTTGATCGAAGCGATCGGCTACCGCGCGGAGAGCCAAGCACGAGCGCCGCGATCTCATTCCTCTTCCAGACCAAGCGGGCAATTTCGTCGTTCCCGCGGAAGCGGGAACCCAGCCGGTCTCGCTGCGAAGTTGGATTCCCGCTTGCGCGGGAATGACGTGCCTTTGTTGTCGGATTGAAGTGGAAATGGAACCACCCCTCCTCCGCGTCGAAAACCTCACCCGCCGCTTCCCGGTCGCCGGCCGGCGCGGTGCGGAGTTGCACGCGGTGGCCGACCTCTCCTTCACCCTCCAGCCCGGCGAGAGCATCGGCCTGGTCGGCGAATCCGGCTGCGGCAAATCCACGCTGGTGCGCATGCTCGCCCGCCTGCTGGACGCCACCGAGGGCCGCATCGAGTTCGACGGCAAGGACATCGGCGCCGTGCCCGCCGCGCGCTTTGCGCGCCACCCGCTGCGCGGCGCGATCCAGATGGTGTTCCAGGATCCGACCGACAGCCTGAACCCGCGCTTCACCGCGCAGGACACCATCGAAGAGCCGCTGCGCCTGCTCGGCACCCTGCCCGCGCCGGCGCGCGCCGCGCGCGTGCGCGAGGTAGCCGCACAAGTCGGGCTGCCGGTCGAACTGCTGCCGCGGCTGCCGCATCAACTCTCTGGCGGACAGAAGGCGCGGGTCGGGCTGGCGCGCGCGCTCGCCCTGTCGCCGCGCCTGCTGATCCTCGACGAACCCACCGCCGCGCTCGATGTTTCCGTGCAGGCGGTGGTGCTGCAACTGCTGGCACGGCTGCGGCGCGAGCTGGGGCTGGCCTACCTCTTCGTCTCGCACGACCTGAACGTCGTGCGGCTGCTGACCGACCGCGTGCTGGTGATGTATCTGGGCAAGCTCGTCGAAAGCGGCCCCGTGGCCGACGTGCTCGCGCAGCCGCGCCACCCCTACACGCAGGCGCTGGTGAGCGCCATCCCCGGCCGGCATGGTGAGCGCATCCGTCTGGCCGGCGAAGTCAAAAGCCCCATCGACCCGCCGCGCACCGTCTGCCGCTTCCACGGCCGCTGCCCCCGCGGCGAAGACCGCTGCGCCCGCGAAGCCCCGCCGCTGCGCCAGGTGGCGCCGGGGCACTGGGCGGCGTGTCACTTTGCGTGAGGACGACGGATGCGGCGACCTTGCTTCCTCCCGTCGCGCCGTGGCCAGACTCTCTCGCGCGGCGCTGCCGCAAAGCCCCTCTCCCCCCGGGAGAGGGGTTGGGGTGAGGGAAGACCGCAACCTGCAAAGCAACCCTCGCCCTTCAAGGCACTGCAGTAGCGTCCTTCAAACCAACCGACCTTCACGACATGGGCAAACTCGTAGCCCTCCGCCCCACCACCCTCGCGCCCACGCCCAACCTCGCCGCGCAGGTCTACGAACGCATCAAGGCCGAGATCTTCGACTTCCGCCTCCTGCCCGGCGAGCGCTTCAGCGAAAACGAAATCGCCGCCCGCATGCGGGTCTCGCGCACGCCGGTGCGCGAGGCGCTGTACCGGCTGGAGCGCGACGGCTATCTGGAAGTGCTGTTCCGCAGCGGCTGGCGTGTGCGGCCGCTGGACTTCGCGCAACTGGACGAGCTCTACGACCTGCGCATCGTGCTCGAACTCGCCGCCGTGCGCCGCCTGTGCGAGCAGGCCGAGCCGCCGCCGCTGGCGGAGTTAAAGCGCATCTGGCTCGTCCCCGCCGCCGAGCGCGAGACCGACGGCCTCACCGTCGCCCGCTGGGACGAGGAGTTTCATCAAGGCCTAGTCGCCGCCACCGGCAACCGCGAGATGGCGCGCATGCATCTGGAGGTGACCGAAAAAATCCGCATCGTGCGGCGCCTGGACTTCACCCAACGCCCGCGCATCGAAGCGACCTATGCCGAGCACGCCCGCATCCTGCGCGCGGTGCTCCAGCGCAAGAGCGATCAGGCGCAGTTGCTGCTGCGTGCTCACATCGAAGCCAGCAAAGCCGAAGTCCGCAAGATCACCGTGCATATGCTGTACGAGGCGAGGCGAGGGCAGGGGGAGGTCGGGGAGCGGCGGTCGCGGATTTGATCGACGATGAGCAGCGACGCAGTTCGAGCGGGAATCATGGGTAATTCGACCCTGAGAATCATCTAGCCGGCTCTCCGACCGGGCGTATGTTCGTTGTGTGCGAAGTGCAACGGGCAGAGGCCCCGAAGGAGAGCGGCGATGACAGTGTATGGCGCGATCGATCTGCATGCGAACAATGGCGTGGCGGTGGT
>JBKCXU010000003.1:0-24086 GCA_046316025.1 Betaproteobacteria bacterium
CGCTCACCGAGTCCTCCTATGCACCATTCCCTACCATCGCTTCGATCGACCCGTCAAAGGCAAGCCGCAGGTGTACGACTAACGCTGAGACTCGGTCACACCGACGTCATCAAGGTGTACGACGAACGCTGAGACCTGCCCACGATCGCGAATGGATCACCACCAAGCGGCGCGACAGCAGCCGCCTCGGTTATGCGCTGCAACTGACAACGGTGCGCTTTCTCGGCACCTTCCTGGAAGACCCGGCCGCCGTGCCCGGCGCGGTGCTGCATTCGCTGTCCTCCCAACTCGGCATCGCCGATGCGGACTGCGTGCTTGCCTACCGCGAGAGCGAACAGCGCTGGCGGCACACGACCGAGATTCGCGTCCGCTACGACTACCGCGAGTTCACCGACAGGGGCGTGCAATTCCGGCTCGGGCGCTGGCTATGCGCGATGTGCTGGACAGGCACCGACCGGCCCAGCACCTTGTTCGACTACGCCAATGGCTGGCTGGTCGGCCACAAGGTACTGCTGCCCGGCGTGACGGTGCTGGAGCGTTTCGTCGCGGAGGTGCGGGCGCGCATGGAATCGCGCCTGTGGCGGATACTCTTGCGCGGCGTGACGCAAGCACAGCGGCAGCGCCTGGAGGATTTGCTCAAGCCAGCCGAGGGCAGCCGCCAGTCCTGGTTGGATCGGCTGCGCAAGGGGCCGGTGCGGGTCAGCGCCCCGTCGCTCGTACTGGCATTGCAACGCATCGAGACTGTGCGCGGCCTGGGCATCAAGCTGCCCGGCACTCATGTGCCGCCGAGCCGCATCGCGGCGCTGGCGCGCTTTGCCGGCACCGTGAAGGTGTCGGCCGTGGCTCGGCTACCCGATGCGCGGCGCATCGCCACTCTGGTGGCTTTTGTCCTTTGCCTGGAGGCCAGTGCGCAGGACGACGCTCTCGACGTCCTCGATCTGCTGCTGCGCGAGCTGTTCACCAAGGCCGAGAAAGAGGACCGCAAGGTCAGGCAGCGCACGATCAAGGATCTGGATCGGGCCGCCTCGACATTGGCCCAGGCGTGCCGGATGCTGCTCGATTCCGATCTGCCGGACGGGGAACTGCGCGAGCGTGTCTACGCGGCCATTGGTCGTGACGCGTTGGCCAAAGCCCTCAGCGATGTCAGCAGTCTGGTTCGTCCGCCCGACGATGTGTTCTTCACTGAGCTGGAGACCCGCAAGGCCATCGTTTCGCGCTTCCTGCCGACGCTGCTGCGCGTCATTCGGTTCGACGCCAATCCAACGGCGCAGCCCTTGGTGCAGGCGCTGAAATGGCTGCACGAGAAGCCCGACGACGATCCGCCGAGCGCCATCGTCGGCAAGGCATGGCAGCGCCACGTCGTGCAAGACGACGGCACCGTCAACGCCACGGCCTACGCCTTCTGTGCGCTCGATAAGCTGCGCAGATCGATCCGTCGCCGCGACGTGTTCATCAGCCCGAGCTGGCGCTACGCCGATCCGCGTGCCGGCCTGCTGGCTGGCCCCGAATGGGAGGCGGCGCGGCCCATCGTTTGTCGCTCGCTGGGTCTGAGCGCCGAGCCGGCGGCCACGCTGAACGCACTCACGCGCGAGTTGGACGAAACTTACCGGCGGGTTGCTGAGCGCCTGCCGCGCAACGACGCGGTGCGTTTCGAGACGCTCGGCGACAAGACCGAACTGGTGCTCAGCCCGCTGGAGGCGCTGGAGGAACCGCCTTCGTTGATCGGGCTGCGCAACGAGATCAAGGCACGCATGCCGCGCGTCGATCTGCCGGAAATCCTGCTGGAGATCGCGGCGCGCACGGGCTGTATGCAGGCGTTCACGCACCTGACCGAGCGCACCGCACGCGCGGCCGAGCTGACCACGAGCCTGTCGGCGGTGCTGCTGGCCGAGGCCTGCAATACCGGTCCGGAGCCGTTCGTGCGACAGGACACCCCGGCGCTCAAGCGCGACCGGCTGCTGTGGGTCGATCAGAACTACTTGCGCGACGACACGCTGATCGCCTGCAACGCCGTGCTGGTCGCGGCGCAAAATCGCATCGCGCTGGCCCGTGCCTGGGGCGGCGGCGATGTGGCCTCGGCCGATGGCATGCGTTTCGTGGTGCCGGTGCGCACGATCCACGCCGCGCCGAATCCGAAATACTTCAACCGCGGGCGCGGCGTCACCTGGTACAACCTGCTGTCGGATCAGGGCACCGGGCTGAACGCGATCACGGTGACGGGCACGCTGCGCGACAGCCTGGTCTTGCTGGCCGTTGTGCTGGAGCAGCAGACCGAGTTGCAGCCGACGCAGATCATGACCGACACCGGCGCGTACAGCGACGTGGTGTTCGGCCTGTTCCGGCTGCTGGGCTACCGCTTCAGCCCGCGCCTGGCCGACATCGGCGGCACCCGCTTCTGGCGCGTCGATCCACAGGCCGACTACGGCGAGATCAACGCGCTGGCGCGGCAGCGCGTGCACCTCGATCGCATCACACCCCACTGGGACGACGTGCTGCGCCTGATCGGCTCGCTCAAACTCGGCCTGGTGCCGGCGATGGGCGTCATGCGCACCTTGCAGGTCGATGAGCGGCCGACCAGCCTGGCGCAGGCCATCGCCGAAATCGGCCGCATCGACAAAACCATACACACGCTTAACTTCATCGACGACGAGGCCCGCCGCCGTGCCACGCTGCTGCAACTGAACCTCGGCGAAGGTCGCCACAGCCTGGCGCGCAATGTCTTCCACGGCAAGCGCGGCGAGTTGTTCCAGCGCTACCGCGAAGGTCAGGAAGACCAGTTGAGTGCGCTCGGTCTGGTCGTGAACATGATCGTTCTGTGGAACACCCTCTACATGGACGCGGTGCTGGCGCAATTGCGCAGCGAGGGCTACCCGGTAAGGTCCGACGACGAGGCGCGCCTGTCGCCGTTCGGCCACGAGCACATCAACATGCTCGGGCGCTATTCGTTCTCGGTGCCCGAAATCGTCGCGCGAGGTGAGTTACGACCGCTCGGTAGAAATCGAGACGACTGACCGGCTTAAGTCGGTTGGCTGTTCCATTACTCCCCAAACCCCAATCCCAACTCCAGCGGCAGCAGCACTGCCTGCGCTTGCCGCAACTGCTCCACCGTCTTCGCCTCGCGCAGCAAGCTGCGCGCTGCTTCGATCTGCTCGTTCCCGCTCGCCGGCCGTGCCATGGCTGCCTCCCGCCCAAAATCGCACGGCCATATTACTGCTGTTTCTATTGCGAATTGGAATCAAACGGGATACCGCGCAGCCGGCTGCACACCGGCCGTTCGGTTCACCAATGTCGATGACGCAGCCCAAGACCACGCTAACCCGCGGGCAGTACGCACCATTGCCGTATCGGTCTTCCCGACGCCACCTTCCACCTTGCCACGTCCGCACGCCACGGGCCAGACGTTTCTTCGGGACGATTTGCGGCGCGGACGGGCCGATTGGATCGCTAAGCCTTCAACGTATGACTCTTTCATTCACAACATCTCGCCGGTTTTGACCGGCGCACGAAGACTTCGATACGGTCGGCCTGTTTGCCGCGATTGATGGCGGCCAGCGAGCGCGTCAGCCCATCGTCGAACTCGCGCTCGCGGCGCCATTCGCCCACGCCTTCGCTCACCACGTCGCCGCAGGCGGCAAGCGCGCGAGCCAGTGCGTCGGCGTCGAGCACCCGGTAGTGATCGGTGACCAGCAACAACGGATCGCCGCTGATGGCATCCACCATCGTGGGCAGGGGCGGCGGCAGCACCGCCCGCCGCACCCAGGCGCGCGCAACGGCCAGTCCCTCCGCCCGCGGTAGATCGGACACCGGATTCGCGTCCTCGACTTCGGCGCGTATGGCGGCAAGCACTTCGGCCACACCCAGCATCGGGAACGGGTAGACGGCACCCGAGAGCACCCGGCGGTCGCCCAGCACCATCGCGCGGCAGCCGATCAGCATGCCCGCGCGCAGGGCTTCGCTGCCCGAGCGCTCTTGGACGAAGACCGGCTCGGCCTCTTCGTCGAGCGCATCCACCAACGTCAACCCCTCACCGCGCCGAACCTCGGCGATCGTGTACGGCCGCAGCGGCTGCCCGGCGAGTTGCTCGATCCACTGCCGCTCGGTCGCACTGAAGGTTGGGCCGTCGGCACCCAGCACGTACCGATTGACGTTGCATCGCTGCCCCTTGATTTGGATCTCGCCTTCGGCGAGCAGCCACTCGAAGAGATTGACCATGAGCATCTCGTGCAGCCCCGCATCGAGTTCGCCCGCCTCGGATGCGTCTTCGGGCCAGAGTTCCCCAGACAGCAGATCGTCCAGCGCCACCTGAACCGCCTTGCGGTGGCGATCGGTCAGCCAGCCGAGCGCGCGCTCGACCGCGGTTTCGCGCCCGTCGCCGACGGAAGCCTCGGGCGTTGCCGCGCGGGGCCCGCCGTGGCAGTGCTTGTACTTCAAACCGCTGCCGCAGGGACAGTGGTCGTTGCGGCCGATTTTTGGACTCATTGAATGGAGTGTCGCGACGTTTGCCGAAGTCCTATTGTGCGGCACCCCTCGGTCGCGCGATTCCTCCGTCATGAGCGCACGACCTTCGGCCAGGCAGGGGCGGCCCGCTTCGCACAGCCCCAAAGGCGCCGACCTGCCAACTATCGCGGGGGCAGACCGGTGCGCAACGTCTTGTCGCTTTACTTTGCCCAGCCGTCGGCATGGCCGTCGCTGAGGCGTCGCTCGCAATGCGCGTTTTAACCCGCGGTACGGAGACACGATGAAAGAGACTCACCCCCGCGCGTCGTCGCCGCGCCGACTTTCGCTTCCGCGCTGGCTTGCGATCGCCGGCGTCGCCGGCATGGTTTTCGTGCTGGCGGGCTGTGCGACGCCGACCGCGCCTGAATCGCGCGGCGCCCAGGCGGCCGATGCCGAACCGATGCGCCTGGCCGCGACTCCAAGCGGCCCCTGCAACGCCAAGTTCGATCCGGCACAAACCCAATACATCGTCGGCTACGGCAGTCTGATGCAGGACGAGTCGCGCAAGCGCACGGCGCCCAATGCCGGCACCGCCTATCCGGTGGCGGTCAAGGGCTTCCGGCGCGGCTGGTTTGCCAAGGGCGGAACGCTCGGCTTCGATACCACCTATCTCGGCGTCGTGCCCGATGCCGCCAGCCAGATCAATGCGGTGTTCTATCAGGTCGACGGGCCGGAACTGGCCGCCACCGACCAGCGCGAGGCCATCTACTGCCGTCTCGGCATCGAAGCGGCGCAGGTCAGGGTGCTGAAGGCCGATCTGCCCGCGCCCAAAGGGCAGATCTGGATCTACACCAATAAGGCCGACAGCATCGCCACGGCCACGCCGGCCTATCCGCTGGTGCAGTCCTATGTGGACATCTTCGTCTCGGGCTGCCTGGAGCAGGAGCAACGCTATCAGGTGGCAGGCTTCGCCCAGCAGTGCCTGAAGACCACAACCGACTGGTCCGGGCACTGGGTCAACGACCGGCTGTATCCGCGCCGGCCGTTCATCTATCAGCCCAAGGCGCGCGCGATCGACAAGCTGCTGGCCGAGCAGTTGCCGGAGTATTTTCGGCAGATCAGGATCGAGTAAGGGTCGCCGCAGCGGCGTGGGTCGACGAACCAAAGTGGCGCGGCGACGCAGGATTTCCACGTCGCCGCCACGAGTCGGCGGCGGTGGTCGTACCGGGGCGCGGCAACAAGCCCGCCCTGTCGCGTGCAGATGGCGTTTGCGCCACGCGGCCTCCTTGCCCGCCTCGCAGCCGTTAGCGCCGAACGTGCGACCGCAGCAGGGACAACAACAACGGACTGCCGACGCACCACGGCTTCGCGCCGATCGAGCGCCGTGAATCCAAACCCATCCGATGCCGCCAGGCCAATCCGCCACACCGCTCTTCTCGATCGTCACGCCGGCATTTCAGGCCCAGCAGTGGATTCCCGAATTGCTGGCAAGCCTTGCGGCGCAATCCTGCGGCGACTATGAATTGGTGATCGCACCCGACGACGGCCTGGACTACACGCAGTTCGGTGCCGATTCGCGAGTGCGGGTTCTGGCGCGCACGGCCGTGGCCAGCGGCGAGTCGCGCGCCCGCAACGAAGCGGTCGCCGCCAGCCGCGGCACCTACATCGCAATGCTCGACGCCGACGACCTGCTGGCGCCGAATTACCTGGAGGCCTTTCGCGCGCACTTCGCCGCCACCGGCGATACGGCTGCGATGGCGCCGACCGAGGTCTTCGACGCCGACGGGTGGACCAAACTCTGCGGTGGCGGCAGTTCGACAATGGACTTGCAGGTCTTGGCCTGGACGCTTGCCTCGGTGCATGTCGTCTGTCGTCGCGACGCGCACCGCGCCTGGGACGAAGCCAGCGTCTTCGGCCAGGACATCCTGCGCGATGCGTCGATCCTGTCGGCTGCCGGGTCGCTGGCGGTCGTCGATACCCGGTACCGGCTGCGCCTGCACGATCAGCAGATGACCGCCCGCGTCGGCGACGAAAGCCAGGTGCGTGCCGAGTACCGACGGCTGCGCGGACTGCCGGTACCGCCCGACGTAGCCGAGTTGTTCGCCATTCGCGAATCCGCCAATCGCTTCTACGAGCGCTTCCGCCGGCCGGGCGAACACTGGTATCGATTCTTCGACCGCCTGGAAGCGGCCGGGATCGCGGTGTAAGCGCAGCAGATGCGACTGCAACCAGCGCTCGGCCGCCTCGGCGTCCATCGCCTTCAGCGCCTGCCGCAACGTGTCTTCGCCGACCATGCTCCCGCAGCCCAGCACCTGCGCGCCGACCGCATCGCCGCGCAGTGCGGTCACGTGTGCATAGCGCCGATGACCGCACAGCCCCGACAGCAGCCAGGTACCCAGAATGTCGCGCAGCGCGCTGCCGTTCGGACTCGTGTAGCGCAACGGGCAGTCGCGCTCCCAACCGGCGAACAACCCGGTGGCCTGCAGGTACTCGGCAAAATAGGCCATCTGACCGAGCGGCGTGACACTCGCCCCAGGATCGAAGCGCACCTGTACCCGCCCGCCCAAGGTGTCCACCGCGCCGTCTACCGTCGCCATTCCCTCGTCCGCCGACTCACCCATTGGGTGAACCCTCCCATCCCGCCAAATCCCGCGCCAACACTACCTCAGCGCCAACTTCGAGCGCTTCAACTGCCGGAAATAGGTTCAATGGCGAGCAGCGGTTCGGGGCGAAACCTCGACAAATTGCGCGAACATCAACTTCACCCCCGACTGCCCGCGCGTCGGGTGCGTCGGAGCGCTTGGTAATCCAAACGGGGAGGTTTTCGTTGGCCAAGCTAGATCCTCTGAACACGTCGCGTTACTGGCACGCCAGCGGAGTGCCCGGCATGGACATGCTGCACGCGGACTTCACCTCGCACGCCTACGCGCCGCACACGCACCACTCGTTCGTGATCGCGGTTACCGAGGTCGGCGGCGCGGAGTTCAAGAGCCGCGGTCGCACAGGCGTAGCCCATCCGCAGGCGCTGCTCGTCTTCAATCCAGGCGAGCCCCATTCGGGCCGCATGGGCGGCAGTCCGCGCTGGCGCTATCGGTCCTTGTATCTGGCCGAGCCAGGCATCAGGCACCTGATGACGGCGCTGGGCACCGACCAGCCTCGGTACTTCGAATCCAACACCTTCTGCGACCCGGCGCTCATCACCGGCTTTCTGGAGCTTCACCGGGCCTTCGATGGCGACGGCGGTCCGTTGGACGCGCTGCGGCAGCAGGAGCTCTTCGTGCACAGCTTTGGCACGCTGTTCCAGAACCACGCCCGACGAGGTCAACGCGTACTTCCGGTACCAACGGACGCGAGCCTGGTGGCACCGGTGTTGGAACTGATGCGCGACGCCTTCGCGGAGCGGCTGACACTCAAACAGATGGCGACCGTGGCCGACCTCACGACATTCCAGCTGATCGGCGCCTTCAATCGGACGATCGGCCTGACCCCCCACGCGTACCTGACTCAGCTGCGTCTGCGGGCCGCCCTGCGTCTACTCACTGCGGGACGCCCGCTGATCGAGGCCGCGGTCGCGAGCGGCTTCTACGACCAGAGTGCCCTTACGCGGCATTTCAAGCGCACTTTCGGCATGACGCCCATGCAGTACGTCCGTGCGCGGATCAACTGACGCGCTGAGGCTTCGCTCCGGTCGCGGTAGGGACGGGGATTACTCCCCGCCCCCAGCACAGTCAGCGTCCGCCGAACACGTGTTGAACGCGGTGCGGACCGCGTTCCCGGACAAGGCAACCGGCGGTCGCAGGCGGCGCGGCTGCGGGCCGAGCGCGAGCGGCAGCAGCGGCTGCACAAGGCGCTGGAGCGGCTGCCCGAGTTGGAGCAGGCCAAGCGGCGGCAGGGGGGCGAGGCCGAGACCGCGCGGGCCAGCAGCACCGATGCCTGCGCGCGCGTGATGAAGATGGCCGATGGCGGGTTTCGACCGGCGTACAACGCACAGTTCGTCAGCGACCGCGAAGCGCAGGTGGTGGTTGGGGTGGAGGTGAGCACCGCCGGCAGCGACATGGGGCAGTTGCAACCGATGGTCGAGCAGGTGCAAGGGCGCTGCGGGCGGCTGCTCGGGCAGTGGCTGGTCGATGGGGGTTATCCGGCGCACGAGCAGATCGAGGCGGTGGCCGGGCGCACCGAGGTGTATGCGCCGGTACCCGAGCCGCGAGCGAAGAAGGACGAGCAGGGCAATCCGGTGGTGCAGGACAAGCACGCGCCCAAGGCGGGCGACAGCGCGGCGGTGGCCGAATGCGTCAACGCCCAGGCGCGCAATCGGGGGCTGATTCGGCTGCCGGTGCGGGGTCGGGTCAAGGTGCGCTGCGTGGCGCTGCTGTATGCGCTGGCGCACAACCTGATGCGCACGGTGGCGTTGGCGCCGCAGTTGCTCGGGCTCGACAGCCGAGGTGCGTCCGCGCTGCGGGCGGCGGGTGCGTGAGGGGCAAAATGGCAGCGCCAGAGAGCGCAATCGGCCGCCCAACGGCCCCGCGGTCGTCGTCCGCGCCCGTGGCGACCGTCGGCCGCGGCTCCCCGCCGATCCGTGCCAATTCTCATACCGCTACTGGTGGGCGGCATGAAAACCGAAAAATTCTCAGGCTCCGAGTTCGACGAGGAGTGAATGACCGGCAAAACCTACCTCACCATGAACCCCTGAACCCCAACCCCCATCGCAATCGACCCTTGCGCTTTTACAGAAGAGAAGTTGCATAGCCGTCTGCGATAGGCTGAAACACGCATCTGCGCCACGGCCGGCCCGGCGCATGCGCGCTTCCGGCCCTCTGCTTCTGGGTACGGTCGGCGCCGCAATTTTTGCCAATACGGGTCCCGGCGCGCTGACTATCGTTCATCTCAACGATTTCAACTAGGCTCAGTCATGAACGTTAGCGTTCGTTATTGTCCAGACCTGCCGCTCGCGGTCGGCCGAGGCGATGATGACCTGTCCGAGAAAGGCTATGCGGCCGAAGCGCACAGAGACCCGGTAAGTCAGCCGACACAGGCCAGCAATGCAGATGCCGGTGTGAGGCATCCCATTGATGTAGGCTCGGCTCTCGATAGCGCGGCGTGGCGGGATCGTCAAAGCCAAGTGCTTGATGCGCATGGGGCGGTCCGACCCATGGGCGGTAGCCGCTGCCCCGCCCTCGCCGTGCATCGGCAGGCTTGGCACGAGAGCGTCTTGGACTACCGCCAGTCCGCTGACGGGATCGCCAAATGACTGGGCGGGCTTGGCGACGCATCGTGTGCGCATCAGATGATCTCCAGAGAAATGTGACCGGTTCGTTTCCAGTGGCCTTTTACGCACAGGTGATGCATGCAAAATGTCAATAGTGGCATTACCGGCTCCTCCCTCGCAGGCTCTGCCATCCTGCTGGAGATCGGTGCCGAATATGGAGTCATTGACTTTCTCCAGAAGTGCCTGATCGTGGATGCTGCCGCGGCCGCCCGGTCGTGCGGGATCGATGAATCCGTCATTTCGGCGTATCTCGATTCGCTGAGCAAGGCGGGCATCATCGAAGACCTCGGCACGAAGGCGCCGGCGACCTACAAGGTTGGCAGCCATTTCGATGACTTGATCAACGATGTCGGATACATCGCTTGGGCGCTTCGTGCCTGCGCACCCCTGATCAACAACGCGAAGGAATTTGCCAAGAACAACGAGGAAGCGCAGGCCAAGTATCCGCGCAGCGGCGGTTTGGTCGCGAGGACGTCGAAGTGGATGGGGGAACAGTCCTTCTATCCGAAGCCGGAGAACACCATCGTCGCGATGGCCCCCAAGAAAATCGTGGATCTCGGCTCTGGCTCGGGCGGCTTCCTGATCCGCATGCTGCGCAAGATTCCCGGCTCCACGGGCGTGGGCATCGACTTGAGCGCCTCGGCCACCGAGCAGGCCGTTCACGCGGCCAGCGAAGCCGGAATGAGCGACCGACTGCAATTCGTGACTGCCCCCATCCAAGTGCTCGTGGAAGATGCGTCGCTCATCAAGGACGCCGACGTCATCCACGCTGGCTTCGTGATGCACGATCTGCTTCCCGCGGAGGAGCAAACGCTCGAAGCGTTGCTGCGCGCGTGCTGCGTGTATTCGACCAAGGGCACGATGATCATCGTCGACGCCATCCCCGTGGCCTCGTCCAACTGGGAAAAGCCGTTTGCCGCGGCCTTCAATCACCTGCACAACCATTTCATGTCCAGACGTCTTCTGAGTGAAGAGGAGTGGACTGAAAAACTGCTCCGCGCAGGATTTACCAATGTGCTGATCGAAGTGCTCGATCACCCAGGAGGGCGCATGCTGATTGCAAGCAAGTAGTCACGCAATTCCTTTTTCCAGGCATTTTCCGACCAACTGCAATTTGGAGTGAGAAATGAGCATCACCATTTCCGATCTGGTTGAAAGAGTCAAAAGTCACCGTTGCTATTCGCACCCGATCTTCAAGAACTGGGTGAAGATGGTACCGGAGCCGCCCGTCGTCGGGGCTCTCTTTCACCAGATCCAGAGCTTTTGCGCGTCGACACGTCCAGGATGGAATTTCCCCGACGCATTGAGGGCGCATGGATTGCACCGACAGAGTGAGCTGCTCGAGGAGATCGTTGAGAGCGAATCGGGCCATGGCCCTGAGCTGGCGACGATGGCGGGATACATCGTCAACCAAGCGGCCGACGAACCCGTCATCGCGGACCTTTACAACCAGGAGAAGGTCGAAGCGAAACTGAAGGCCTTCTCCGACCAATTGCTCAGATCCCTGCCCGGCTATGACATCGAGACCGGTCTGACCGCGCAGACGCGCAAGGCCATCGGCGTCTTCGACCGCCGTAAGCTGACGGACATCGAGAGCACCTACCGGAACCTCGGCACCACGTTGGCGCTGGAAATGATCTCCAATCAGCATCTGATTCCCGGCGAAAAGCACTGCCTGGTGGACAGCGGCATCTACAACGCCGATCTCGAGATGCCAGAGATGCACTACCTGCTGGAGCACTGGGGTGAAGTCGGTGCAGAGCAGCACCACGAGCAGAACGCACGCACCGCCGTCGAGCTCGCGTTGCAAACGGAATACGCCCATCTGGTCATCGAAGGCGCTGACGACTTCCTCGATTCGCTGACCGGACTCTGGGACGTTCTGGATGCGGCACTTCTGCGGTCCGGGGTCGCGGCGCAGGCGCAGCAGCGCACTGTGGCCTACGCGTAGTCGACGGGCAACTGCGTCGCTTGCGCGCAAGGGCAAGGCTCACTGCAGCACCTATTGAGAATTACGTAACCGTATGACAACCGAATGGCTGCTGGCGCGTTATCCGGTCAAGTATGTTGTGACTGAAGCAAGCGATGGCGATGGACGAAGCGGCGCGGCGACGGGTACGGGCGGGTCGGCTGTTGCAGAAGGGGCTGGCCCCGGCCGTGGTGGCCGCTCGGGGCGGCGCACCGCGGCAGGCCGTGTACCGCTGGCGCGAAGTGCTGTTCACTGGCGGCGGCATCGACGCGCTGCGCCAGATGAGCAAGGGCGGGCGGCCGGCACGGCTGGATGCGCAGCAGCACGAGCAGTTGCGCGAAGCGCTGCTGGCCGGCCCGCAGGCCAGCGGCTTCGGCACCGAGCTGTGGACGATCAAGCGGGTGAGCCAGGTGGTGCAGCGCCGCTTCGGCGTGCGGTACAGCGACGTGCATATCTGGCGGCTGCTGGGACAGTTGGGTTTTTCCAGCCAGAAGCCCGAGCGTCAGGCCAAGGAGCGCGATGCGGCGGTCGTCGCCCGCTGGCGGCGGCGCACCTGGCCGGAGCTCAAAAAAAAGCCCAACACCAGCGGCGCCTGATCGTTTTCATCGACGAGTCGGGTCTGTCCGAGCGGCCCACGCGGGTGCGCACCTGGGCGCCGCGCGGGCAGACCCCGGTGGTGCAGCTTCACTTAAACTGGAAACAGCTGTCGATGATTGCGGACCTGAACCTGCGCCAGTGTGTCTTCCGCCTGCACGAAGGGGCGATACGGGCCGTGCAGCTGGTCGAGTTCCTCAAAGCCCTGCGACGGCAGTTGAGCCGCCGTCTGCTAGCCCCGCGTGCCGGTCCGCATGCCCGAGTCCCGCCGCCAAGTGCTCCATATATTGCTCAAATCGTTCGCTCGCACCCATCGCTCCTCACAACCAGGACGAAGAAGTGCGTATAGTGTCTTAACTTTACTGACACAGTAAGACTGGGGTAGCTACATGGTCGCTTATCTGATCGGCAGGATGTCCATCGCCAATCCGGACCGGTACAACGAATACAAGAAGCTCACGCCCGGCATCATAGAAAAATTCGGCGGCCGGTTTCTGATACGGGGGGGCGAGCGCATACACTTGGAAGGCGCTCGCGACGACCGGCGCGTGGTTCTCGTCGAATTCAAGTCAGCGGACGCGGCAAGAAGGTTCTATGAATCACCCGAATACACCCATGCCAGAAGGTTGAGAAAAGACGCTGCGGTCGACATGCAGATCATGGTGATTGAGGGGTTCGAAGATCCTTCACCACCCTAGTCCAACGGAACAATGGAGGAAGGAAGACCGCCGGGCGTCGAAGACATGCGGCGCAAAATCGGTTCATCACAGCCGCAAGTTCAACAGTGCGCAAATTCTGGCGAGCTTGGATGCGAGCATGCCCGAGGCGCAGACATCGCTTGGGCCAGATCGCGCTGCGGCGCACGCCGCGAATGTCGGTCATACAGACTCGCCAGTCACTCGCTCAGGAAGCGCCGCTTCCACGTCGCGATGAACCGCGAGACGCAGCCCAAGGCCGTCTCGCTCACTGCACGCGCCACCCATCTGCGGGCATCAGGATCAGTCGCGCCCGCCGCACCCGCGCCACCGGCGCGCTGCACTTTCTCCGGAACATCGTCAGTTCTTGCAGTTTCTGCCGCTCGGGTTCCGTCAGATTTTCAATAGAGCCTCAA
This sequence comes from Betaproteobacteria bacterium, assembly GCA_046316025.1. Classification (GTDB taxonomy): domain Bacteria; phylum Pseudomonadota; class Gammaproteobacteria; order Burkholderiales; family Burkholderiaceae_F; genus JAJTHJ01. The sequence continues at coordinate 13,378 of JBKCXU010000003.1, forward strand.
TAGACGACTATGGCACCGACCAGCCCTTATGATAGCTCCAAACAAGGCACCCGATACGACCCATGAGACGCAGTTGCATCAAACCGAGCGTGGCCACGAGCATCGCTTTGCCGACTGCCTCTAAGGGCAGCCTCTTCTCGTTTGCTGCGCTGCTGCTGGGCGCTGCGTCGTTGGCGCTGGGCGGCGTTTTCCTTCGGTACAGCGAACTGCCGCCGACCGCCAGCGCGGTCTACCGGGTCGCACTAGCGATTCCGATCTTATTCCTGCTCGACAGGTGGGCAGCCAGAGCCGAACCCGAATCCGTTCTCGGACCGTTGCCAGGACAGCCGCGCGAGCGGACCATTCCGCTCAAGCTCATTCTCGTCGGATTTATCTTCTCTGGAAATTTGGCATTTTACCACTGGTCGATGACGCTGACCACCTTGGCCAACGCCAACCTGCTGGCCAATCTCGCGCCCATTTTTGTGGTTTTGGGATCCAAGCTCTTCCTCGGCAAGAGCTTCAAGCCGGGCTTCCTGTTCAGCATGCTCTTCGCGCTGACCGGCGCATTTGTCCTGATCGGCCACCGGCTCGACTTTGGCTCGAACTACATGACGGGGAATCTGCTGGGGCTGCTCACGGCAGTCTTCTATGGCTCCTATCTTCTGGCGGTCAGCCTCGTGCGCTCAACCTACCGGACGATGACCGTCATGGCATGGAGCAGCGTCGGCACCCTGATCGTTCTGCTACCCGTCACGCTGCTGCGTGGCGAATCCCTCGTCCCCCACACGCTGCACGGCATGGTGATGCTCGTGGCACTGGCGGTCGTGTCGCACGTTGGAGGCCAAGGACTCATTGCCTATGCACTGGCTAAGCTTCCGGCGGCGATGTCCTCGATCACCCTGCTGATCCAACCCGTCATCGCCACCATGTTTGGGGCCTACCTATTCCACGAGTACCTGAGTGCTACCGAGTTCGTGGGGGCCACGATCATCTTGGTCGGCATCGTGAGTGCCCGACGCTTTTCCTGAGCAACCTGCCGTCCCCCTAACCCGAGGAACTATGTCTGCCTATCTCTGCCATATCGAACCCGACTGTCTCCAATTCGAGGCCGCGGTTATCGCGCGTCGGCCAAACGCGGTGCTCCTAGACCGGTCCTACTTCTATCCAGGCGGCGGAGGCCAGCTGGCCGACCGTGGCACACTACGGTGGCGCGGCAGCGAAGTGAAGATCGACCGAATCGAGATGGAGGGCAGGAATGCTTGGCACATCTTCGACGACGGGGACATTGGCAAGACTCCGGGGGACCAGGTGGTCGCGCGCGTGGACGCCGACTTCCGCTTCATGATGAGCCAGCTGCACACCGGCCTGCATATCCTGAATGCGCTCGTCTACCAACGCTTCGAGGGATCCCTGGTGACGGGCGTGCAGATGTCGGCCGACGGCACGGCCCGCATCGACTTCGATCTGCCATCGGTCGGCAACAATGAGCTGCGCAAGCTCGAGCCGCAACTCAACAGCCTGATCGCCGACGGCCTGCAAGTCAATGCCGTCTACCTCGACGCCGCGGCGCTCGCGCGCGAACCCGGTGTGCTGCGAAGCCGGTCGGCGGTGCCGCCGAGCCAGGACGACGGCAGCACGCGCATCATCGAGATCGTGGGCCTTGACCGCCAAGCCTGCGGTGGCACCCATCTCTCGAAGAGCTCTCAATCGGCGCCGCTGCGTATCCAGAAAATCGAGAACAAGGGGCAGCACAACCGCAGGATTCGCATCGGCCTAGTTCGGTAGGCAGGCCACCATGCCGCTTGAAGCGCGCATCGCGGCGACGCCCTCGCGCCCTCTGCCCGAGGGCTTTCTGCCTTCTAACTGCGCCTACTCCGCGCAGGACTGGCCCGTCTTGGCGCGGCAATGGTTCCCAGTCTGCTGCGCCGCCGATGCACTTGCGAAGCCTAGGCAGGTGCTGCTGCTGAGTCTGCGATTGGTCGTCTACCGTCTGCCAGACGGCATTCGCGTTGGCCGCGACATGTGCCCACATCGCGGCCTGACGCTGAGCAGTGGCCGCGTCGAGGCCGAGGATCTGGTTTGTGCCTATCACGGCCTGCGATTCGGACCCGATGGGCAATGTCGGAAAGTGCCAGACAAGCTCGCATCGAAGACCGTCGACTGCTACAGGATCACGCTGTTTCCTGCCGTCGTGTGCCAGGGACTCGTCTGGACCTGCCTGATCCCCGATGGCGAGCATGGCCGGCCTGGAATCGCCTTGGATCCGGAAGACCGAGAGCGAGACGATCCGTCTGCTTCCGCGCGTCTTTCAGACCAGGCATTCATCGCTTCGCTGCGCTTCTCTTCGCCAGACCGCCGCGCCGCAGCGGAGCCGTTCGACAATCCGTCCCTGCAGGATCTCGCTCTCGCCGAGTACCGAAGGCTTCTCGACGAGATGGGATCTGGCAGCGCGCAAGACGCGGTATGACCCTACGGCGACTGACCCGCCTGCGGCGGAAATTTTCGCCAATATCGCGACGCCTCCCGCTGTCACGCTGTGCTCCATCCGGCCCGCGTTCTCGGGCATTGATGCAGCGGTCCGGCGTTGAAGTCGGAGCGCGCTCGCCCACACGAGATTCAGGACGAATCCAATGACCGTCTTCCACGCTGACTCGTTCGCAGACCACGAGCAAGTCGTCTTCATATCCGACGACTTTGTCGGACTGCGGGCCATCATCGCCATCCACAGTACCCGGCTTGGGCCAGCGCTGGGTGGCTGCCGGATGTACCCATACGCCGATGAAGCCTCGGCCCTGCGCGACGTGCTTCGGCTGTCGCGCGGCATGACCTTCAAGGCCGCAGCTGCGGGCCTGGACTTGGGCGGCGGCAAGGCGGTGATCCTCGGCGATCCGCGCCAGAGCAAGACGCCCGAGTTGCTGCGGGCCATGGGCGTGGCGGTCGACCGGCTCGGGGGCCGCTACATCACTGCCGAGGACATGGGCACCACCGTCGCCGACTTCGCCTGGGTGAGGCAGAACACACGGCATGTGGTTGGCCTGCCGGAAGCTCTGGGCGGCACTGGCGATCCTTCACCAACGACAGCACGAGGAGTGTATCACGGAATCGTCGCCAGTGTCGAGCACCGGCTGGGGCGCGACCTGAGCGGCCTGACGGTGGCCGTGCAAGGCTTGGGCAACGTCGGCTGGAACCTTTGCCGACTACTCGCCGGTGCGGGAGCACGCCTTGTGGTCGCCGACGTCAACGCGACCCTCGCGCGCAAGGCCTGCGCCGAGTTCGATGCACGGGCGGTGGATCCCGACGCCATCTACGCCGTCCAGTCCGAGGTGTTCGCGCCCTGCGCGCTGGGGGCCGTCGTCAATGACCGGACCCTGCCTCAGATGAAGTTCCGGGTCATCGCCGGCGGCGCCAACAACCAGCTGGCCCACGACGAGCATGGCCAGCACTTGCGCGCCAAGGATATCCTGTACGCGCCGGACTTCGTGATCAACGCAGGGGGTCTGATCCGCGTGGCATCCGAGCATGAGGGCTTCGATCCCGTCAAGGTAGACTCGCAAGTTGAGGGCATCGGCGCCACCTTGGGTCGGATTTTCGAACTCGCCCGCCGCACCGGCACGCCGACACAGTCCGCAGCCATGCAGCTCGTGCGGGAGCGGCTGGGCGGCATACCGGGCAGCGCCGGGTCCGGCAACGACAACAGCGCCGCGGTCGCGCTTCTCGCATGACCACGATCGAGATCCTGCGCACCTTAGTGGCGTTCGACACGACCTCGCATCGCTCTAACCTTGACCTGGTGCACTGGATTGCCGAATATCTCGCGGGGCATGGCGTGGAGGTGCACCTCGTGCACAGCGACGACGGACGAAAGGCGAACCTGCTGGCGAGCATAGGACCCGACAGGGCAGGTGGCATGGTGCTGTCGGGGCACAGCGACGTTGTGCCGGTGGACGACCAGAACTGGACGTCAAATCCCTTCACACTGACCGAGCGAGATGGCCGTTTCCACGGCCGTGGCGCGACCGACATGAAAGGCTTCATCGCGGCCTGCTTGGCGGCCGTGCCGGCGTGGCGGCGGCAGACGCTGCGTCGTCCTATCCACTTGGCCTTCTCCTACGACGAGGAGATCGGCTGCCTCGGCGTTCCTCAGCTGTTAGCGCGCCTGCAGCAGCAGGTGCCGGAGCCCGCGCTGGCCATCATCGGCGAGCCGACCGAGATGCGGGTCGGCGTCAGGCACCGCGGCTTCTTCGGGCATCAGGCTCTTTTCACGGGACTGCCCGCGCATTCGAGCCTACCTTCGCTGGGCGCCAGCGCGATCGAGCCCGCGGCCTACTTGGTCACCTGCCTGGCCGGGCTGCGGCGGCGCCTGTCTGGACATGGCAGCGAAGCCACCCTCAACATCGGCTGCATCGACGGCGGCACCGCGATCAACATCGTGCCGGGTCGCTGCGAGGTACTGTGGGAGTTCCGTCCGCAGGACGACGCCACCGCCGAACTCGTGCGCAACACGGCGCGCGACGCGCTGACCGACCTCCCCGCTGGCGTCAGCGTCGAGGCGACGCAGGTCGTCGGCGTGCCGGCTCTGTTGGCACGCGACAACGAAGCAGCGGTCTCAGTGGCACGTGAACTCGGGGCGCTGTGGCCCGAGGCCGAGCTGCCCTTCGGTACCGAGGCGGGTTTCTTCCAGCAGGCCGGCATCTCGACAGTGGTGTGCGGCCCCGGCTCGATCACCCAAGCCCACCAGCCCGACGAATGGATTGCCGCCACCCAGTTGCAGGCGGTTGATCGCTTCATGCAATCGGCCGGCGCTTGGGCGCTGACCACTCCCACCGATCATTCCCGCTCAACCATCAAGACAGCATGACGCTCGGTGGTCAGAACGATGCCCTTGTCCGTCTGCAAAGACACTTCGGCCGGCTACGCTGATCGGCTGCCGCCGTCGCCAACCGCACCGAAAACAAGCGTTGCTGCCTGAAATCGACCGCGCCAGCACGCCTTGCTCCAGTTCAAGGATCGTGATGGCCGACAGGTACAGCGTGCCGATCGGCTGGCCAGCGGCCCAGGCGCGCACGGCAGGGGAGGGGTTCGCCTTGCCCAGGCGCAGTTCCGAGACGACATTGGTGTCGAGCAGGAACATCGCCGCGCCCGGTCAGGCGAGCTCGGCCGGCCGCGACTGGACGTTCATCCGCGGCGGTTCGAACTCGATGCCCTCGCCGCCGGCGATACCGTCCATCACAGCGAGCAGGGAGGGTTCGCCCTGGCCGGCGATGCGGTAGTAGTCGTCGATCTTGAGCAGCGCGTAGGCCGGCCGGCTCCGGTCGGTGATGAACACCGGCCCGGCGGCCGCGGCGCGCTTGGCGGCGGCCACGTCGCGCGTGAAGTCGCGGCTGGAGAAGGTTCGCACGGGCATTGTCGCGCTCCGCAGACTGATGCTTGAATGATACGACAAAGCATTTCGGCGTTTCTGTCGTGCAGATAATGGTTATTATCTGCATGGCGTTTCAGGCGGCAGAACTCGCCGGTTGAAAAAGACGGATGTCGGCATGGCAGTCCAAATCGAGAGGCATCAATCACTTGCGGCTTTGTAAAGCGTTTTACATAGACCCTGCGGGCGCGTCGCAGTCCAATTGCAGCACGACCAACCACTTGCGGAGCGAGCATGAAAGACACCGAACTGCGCGCCATCGTGCTGCGGTACTTCTACGACCGGCGCCAAAAGGGGCGCCGCTATCCAACCGAAGGCGACTTCGACCCGCCGCTACCGCTCGTCGATATCGATCGCATCGCCGACCAACTTCACCAGCACGGGCTGATCGAGCTTGAAACCACGAGAAACCACACGGGCAGCGGGCGTCTTTTTGGCGCCGCGATGGGCAGCATCAGCGCCGCCGGTATCGACGTGGTGGAGAAGATCGCGGCACCGCCGCTGCCGATGGAATGGCCCCGGTCGCAGCACGTGACTATCGTCGACTCCAACGGTGTGGTCGTCGGCAACAACAACCTGCTGGTCAGCATCGGCCAGGCGCTGGTGAATCTTCACCAAGCGATCGACGCGGCGGACGCGAGCGCAGCGGATAATGCGGAGGCCAAGAACCGGCTGCGCCAACTCCTTGAGCATCCTCTCGTAGCTGCCATCGCCGGTGCGGCCGCGACCGCCATCCTCGGCGGTTAAACATCGATGCGCAGGGCAGCCGCTCAACATTCAACGCCCGCGGCGCTTGGCTGGCCGGTGGGCAGGGTCGAGCGGATACAGGGCGTCGCTGCGCGTGGCGAGCATCCAGGTTTGGAGGTAGTCGCGATCATCTATGGTCTCGCTGCCGTTGACGATCAGGATGTCGCCCGCCGCGTACAAAAGCTGCGCGTCGGCGAGCGGCGGCGCCAGATCCTCCAGCGGGTAATCGAGAGAGGTAAAGCGCGCGAGCCGGGTACTGCGCCGCAGCCGGTCGTCGCGCGCGTCGCAGAGGGCGAACTCGCCCTCCAGCGGGCGCGCGAGGTTCTGCCGCACGCGCGGAAGGATGCGGCCGAGCTCGCGTTGCGCAAGAAGAAAGAAGCGCATAACTGCATAAATTACCAGTATCGTGCCAAGGCGGATTTTTCCGGCCGACTTCCTTGGCGAGGACGGCGGTCGGTACCGACTCAGTGCCGAAACGGCCGCGCTGACGCCCGAACAAACGCGTCGGGCGCAACTGCTCGCAGACTGACGCGGCAATGAGCGAGGACGCCGCCATCACCCGCACCGATTGCATGGCGCTGCGGGCCTGGTATCAGGGCCTGGCGCTCGACGCGATTGCCGAGCGGTACTACAGGCATGCCGCGATAGACGACTCGCCGCCCGATGCGCGGCTGATCTGGCGCCGCATCGCGTCGGCCCGCACGCAGCTGATGCAGCGGGCCTTGCAGCACGGACAACCCGATTGGGTAAGTCACCTGCTGATGCCGCCGGCGACGTCGGACGTCGGCGTCGAGCGCGCGGTACGTGCCGTGACCGCACTGGAGCGGCTGGGCAATGCCGAGCCGCGTGTGGAGCACGACGTGCAGCTGTGGTTCTCGCGCGTGCTGGCCACGCGCTTGCAGCGCGCCGGTCTGCGCACACTGGGTGAACTGCTCGACCACAGTAACCGGCGCGGCCGCGGGTGGTGGCGCACCGTGCCGCGCGTGGGCGCGCGAGCCGCCGCTACCGTGACCTCCTGGCTGCGCGCACACGAGAAAGAACTCGGCCGCAAGCTCGGCGAGCACGTTTTTGCGACGGGGGCGATCCCGGCGCTGGTGGAGCAATCGCTGGTGGCCGGCGGCGCGCCGGCGCCGCTCGAAGTCATGCGCGTCGATCCGGCGCTGGACGGTCGCGTCGGCGCCAATCGCGCGCCGGCGGACGCCTGCATGCTCACTGCCGCCAACGACTACGAGGCGATTCTCACCTGGCTGTCGCGCTGGGCCGACTCGCCGAACACGCACCGCGCGTATCGCAAGGAGGCTGAGCGGCTGCTGGCCTGGGCCATCGTCGAGCGGGGCAAGGCGTTGTCGTCGCTGATGGTCGAGGACTGCATCGCCTACCGCGACTTCCTGCTGGACCCGCAGCCGCGCGAGCGGTGGTGCGGGCCGATGGTGGCGAGGTTCTCCCCGGCGTGGAGACCCTTGACCGGCCCGCTGTCGCCGCGCAGTGCTGCGCATGCGGTCGTGATCGTGCGGTCGCTTTTTGAGTTCCTGGCGCGCCAAGGTTGGCTTCGGCGTAACCCTTGGGATGGCGTGCCGCCGCCGAAGGGATCAGCGCCACGCATTCAGGTCGAGCGTGCGCTGAGCGCCGAGACCTGGTCGGCACTCAATGCGTGGCTGCGCGAGCGTGCGGCACCGGCGGAGGCCTGGCGCTGGCGCGTCGCGCGCGCCGCGGTCGTGCTGATGCGCGACACGGGACTGCGGATCGCGGAGGCGGCGGCCGCCACCGGCTCCGGACTCGCGCCGCTTGCGGCGGGCGAGTCCGAACCTGGACTGTGGGGCGAACTGACGATCATCGGCAAAGGACGAAAAGAGCGCGCCGCGCCCGTCAGCGAGGCGGCCCTGGACGCGCTGCGAGCCCACTGGCGAGACCGTGGCGTGCCCGACGACACGCGGCCGGACGGGGCGCTGCTAGCGCCCCCAACGGCCGCGCGACTGCCGTCGCGCGCAGTGCAAAAGCGCGCGCAGGGAGGCGGGGAGGGGTATAGCCGCAGCGGGCTGCATGCCCTGCTGGTGGCGGTGGACCGGGAGTTCGCACGCGCCACTGGCGCGGAGGGCGACGGGCCGCCGGCGATCAAGGTGCGAGCGCACGCGCTGCGGCACACCTGGGGCGTTCATGCGACCGAGCACGGCGTGGCGGAGGATGTGGTGCGCGACGTACTCGGGCATGCGTCGAGCGCGACCACCGCGATTTACAACCGGGCGCCGCGGAAACGTAGGCTGACTGAGAGCGGGAAACTGTTTCGCCCGGCGACGATCTGAAGTCAACTTTCGCGCGCGAAAGTAGGGCAGGGTGCCCGCTTACGCGAGCGTGCATCACTCTGCGACACGCTTCGCGGCGTGCACGGGACAGTTGTCGGCATGGGCGCCGATCTGATCCGCGAGGATGTAGTAAATGCCTCACTGGTGACGGCTTCGATCGACAACCGTGCGCAGCGCCGCCGACCGCTTGCCGAGGCGGCAAGGCTTCCCTGCAAACGCAGGTATGCGCCGTGGCTCGACCCACAGGCATTCACTTTGCCCATGAGCCTGCTTCGTCGAGATCGAGAGAGAGGGATTCGTTGTAGCGCGTCGCTATTCGGTTCAGCTTCTGCATGAAGTCATCCCAACCGCCGGAGATTTTCATAAGGCCGACCACCATACCAAGGTGCTTCAGTAGTTCTTGGCGGCCATATCCCGCCGTCAAGTGTTGATGCAGCTTGGTTCCCTTTCTCTCGTCTTTCCTTGCCTCATCCTTCAAGGCGTGCAAAACGCCCGGCGCGAGCCTGCGGTACACGATGTCGTTGGTCAGATGACCAAAGTAACTCGGCCGATAGTTCGCCTGCTCGGGGGGGTAAGGCAGCCCTCGAAGTCGAAACATCTGCTCGTAGTAATCGGAGTCGAATGTCTTGATCCAAGGCTGAAGTTCCTTGGCGACGTAGGCCTCCAGAATCTTTGCTAGAGCGTCCCTTGCCCGATCTCTTTGGTATCCGGTCGCCTCGTCGATCAGCGCAATGATTCCCACCCTTGCAAAACCCCGCATCAGAATTTCGCATTGCTTCGCGATCGTGCGCTGGCGCGGGGTATCGAGCATGCCGGCGTCGCGAGCCTCAAGCATCGCCTCACAGATGTCCGGTAGTACTTCGGCCCGATAACCGTTGATTACGTGCCCCTCGTAACGCATCCTGACTGGAGCAAAGTGATCCGGGCTGTGAGTCTTGTAAATCAGCGGGCGGAGGGACTTTGTTCCGAGGAAACGATCCATGCGCGATCCGGGCTTTTGGCCACTCGCCGGCGCTTCTTCGTCTACGAGTCGTAGCGCCTCCTGCATTCCTCTCCCCGACAGCACCCGCTGCCCGGTGCTGGTCACGTAGCAGGCGATCTCAAGCTCACCGATCTTCAACTTGCCAGGGTGTGTAACCGTTGGAAGGGTCGCCCGCTCCCGTTTCGCGGCCACCATCTTCTGCGCGAGGGCCCTTCGCTCCTCGGGCGTGCGCTTCGCGTTAGCGGCTCTTCCTCCGGCGGCCCTACGGGGAACAACAAGGTCTTTCGACATCGATAAATCCGTGCTTTGTGATTTGATGCACGATCTTACGTGCATATGGCACGATTTGCAAGTTTTGTCGAGCCATCGTGGCGCTTCCGCACACCAACGGTCGTATCGTCAACCGTCGCCCGGCGCTCCGCGCCGGGCCGCGCTGTCGTGCTGCGCACCTAGCCGCGCAACAGGCAAGGGCGCGTCTCGGCCCTGACGGGCTTCCATCGCTGACGGCTACGCGCCCTGCGGGCACTGCGCGCTCACGCTTGCGGCGCGGCCTGACGTCCGCGCGAGCTTGGACTTTCGCGCGCGAAAGTAGGGCAGGGCGGCGATGCCTTTCTGCTTCCCGGCCGCGGATGGAGTTGGTCGATTCCTTGCCGCCACGCACCGGGCGGCGCGCGGGACATACTCCTCTCGCGCGGGACGCCGTCCGCGCCGTCGGCGCGCTCTTAGGGGGCATGCGACGGGCCAGCGCTGCCGTCCGCGGTTCACTTGCTCCGCTGCGCTGCGCGCGACCGCTACCGACCGCGCCGGCACGCCACATCCCCCCTCGCCGCTGGGCTCACCCCCCTTGACGCTCGATCGCTCGCGATCCAGCGACAGGCCCCACTTGGGGCGCTGCGCGCCAGGTCGGGCCGGCTGCGCGCGCTCGTTGGCGCGCTGCGCCCGGCCCCGCTCCTCGCGGCGCTTCCTCCCGGCGGTGCCGGCCCGCAGCCGTCGTCGCCTCACCGTGGCGAACTCTGGGCGAGGGGCGCACGCCGTCAAGCGGGTCGCTGCGGCATAAACGGCTGCCTCCCCACCCTGCGGGCGGGTCCCCTCCATTTATTCCTCGCCGGCTTCGCCGCCGCTTGACTGCGCGCTCTTCCCCCCCTCGCCCCTCCTGTCGCCACGGCGACGACGGATGCGGGCAGGTTCAGCACCACCCCTCCCGGTGCTGCGCCGCCGAGGAGCAAAACCTACCACCGGCTCCTCGGGAAACAGGCAGGTGGGTTCAACAACCTAACGA
>JBKCXU010000004.1:0-5850 GCA_046316025.1 Betaproteobacteria bacterium
GCCTTTGACGGGTCGATCGAAGCGATGGTAGGGAATGGTGCATAGGAGGACTCGGTGAGCGGCTTGATGGCGGTGAGAGGCGTTCCTGCGAGTACCGCGGCGCAAGAGGTCGAGCCTAGGGTCCGCCGCGCGCGGTGCAAAATCCGGTAGCCCGACGGGCTCCCTCCGTTTGCACCGCGCACCTGATCGGCGCATCGAGGTGTACGACTAACGCTGAGACTCGGGTGTACGACTAACGGTGAGACTTCTCCGGTGATCGGTGATCGGTGATCGGTGATCGGTGATCGGTGATCGGTGATCGGTGATCGGTGATCGGTGATCGGTGATCGGTGATCGGTGATCGGTGATCGGTGATCGGTGATCGGGAAACGCAGGAGTCTGTCATTCCGAGCGCAGCGAGGAATCTCGGTTTCGGCAGCGCTGCGAATCCTCGCCTCCGGCCAGGAATGACAACAGCTTGAACCGATCACCGATCACCGATCACCATGCCCTCCCTCCCCCGCACCGTCTGGCTCCTCGCCGCCATCAGCCTGCTCAACGACGCGGCGAGCGAACTCGTTTATCCGCTGATCCCGCTGTATCTGGCCACCGTGCTCGCCGCCGGGCCGCGCGCGCTGGGCTTGATCGAGGGCGCGGCCGAAGCGACCTCCGCCTTGCTCAAGCTCGTCTCCGGCGTCTGGTACGACCGCGTGCGCCGCGCCAAGCCTTTCGTCGTCGCCGGATACAGCCTGGCGGCAATCGCCCGGCCGCTGATCGCCTTCGTCACCCTCTGGCCGGCGCTGCTGGCGCTGCGCGTGATGGACCGCATCGGCAAGGGGCTGCGCTCCAGCCCGCGCGATGCGCTGCTGGCCGCCTCGGTGCCGGCCGAGCGGCGCGGGCTGGCCTTTGGCCTGCATCGGGCGGGCGACAACGCCGGCGCGGTGATCGGCCCGCTGCTCGCCGCCGCGCTGCTCGCCGCGCAGGTGCCGATCCGCGACATCCTGCTGTGGGCCGCAGTGCCGGGTGTCTTGTGCGTGCTGCTGGCGTTGGCGCTGCGCGAGCCGGCGCCGGCGGCAGTGGCCGCCAAGCCGCGCTTCGACTGGAACCTGCGCGCGCTGCCCAAGCCGTTCCGCCGTTACCTGCTGGTGGTGGCGGTGTTCGCGCTCGGCAATTCGAGCAATGCGTTCCTGCTGCTGCGGGGCACGGAGCTGGGCTTGACGCCGACGCAGGTGGCGCTGTGGTGGGCGCTGTGCTCGGGCACCGCCACACTCGGCGCGGTGCCGCTGTCGCAGCTGTCGGATCGGGTCGGGCGCTTTCGCCTGATCGCCGCCGGCTGGGTGCTGTATGCGCTGATCTATCTGGCGATGGGCGCGGTGGCGAGTTCGTTCTGGTACTGGCCGCTGGCGGTGCTCTTTGGCCTGTACCTCGCCGCCACCGAAGGCGCGGAGCGCGCCTTGGTCGCCGACCTGGTGCCGGCCGAGCGGCTCGGCGCCGCCTACGGCTGGTTCAACCTCACCAACGGCGCAATGCTGTTCCCGGCGTCGGCGCTGTTCGGTTGGTTATGGCAGGGTGCGGGGGTGTGGCTGGCCTTCGCTTTCGGAGCCGGGTGTGCGGTCGCGGCTTTGCTGCTGCTGCGGCTCTGGGTCCCTACCCCCACAAGCGCAGCGCCGTGAACGCGGCCATGCCGATGGCCATCGTCGCCAGCATGCTGCGGGTGGCGAGCATCGCGCCGACGGCCACCGCGGCGGCGATGAGCTTGGGGTCGTTCCACGCGACCAGGCCGCCGCCCTTGACCATCAACACCTCGGGCGCGATCAGCGCGACCAACGCGCAGGCCGGCGCGTAGCGCAGCGCGTGCTGCACCCGTTCGGGCAACGGCACGTGATCGCCGAGCACGAGAAAGAACGAGCGCGTGCCGACCGTGACCGCGGTCAGGCCGACGATGGTGGCCCAGATCTCGAGACTGCTCATGCGCGGCCTCGCAGGCGCTCGCCGGCGATGTCGGCGGCCATCGCCGCGGCGATGCCGGCCAGCACCGCGGCGACCAGACCGAGCTTCAACGGAAAGCCGGCGGCGGCGACCGCGACCACACCCGAGGTGGCCGCGCCCACCAATGCCGGGCGGCTGGCGACCATCGGCACCGTCAGCGCCACGAGTGCGAGGATCGCCGCGTAGTCCAACCCCCAACTGCCCGGCACCTGCGCGCCGACGAAGATGCCGACGATCGACATGCTCTGCCACGCCAGCCAGTTGCCGGCGGCGATGCCGAGGAAGAACCACACCTGCTCGGTGCTGCCGCGCGCGGCGGCGGGGTCGTTGCGCTCCTGCGCGGTCCAGCGTTGCAGGCTGATCGCAAAGCCGACGTCGCTCGTCAGGTAGCCCAGCAGCAGCCGCTTGGGCAGCGGGAAGCGCTTGAAGTACGGGTACAGCCCGGCCGAGAAAATCACGAAGCGCAGGTTGACCACGGTGGCGGCGAGCAGGATCACCCACACCGGCGCGCTCGCGGCAATCAAGGGCAGCGCCGCCAGTTGCGCGCTGCCGGCAAACACCAGCAGCGTCATGCCGAGCGCTTCCCAGGGTGTGAGCCCCACCTTGACCATCGCCACGCCGGTGACGAGGCCCCAGGGGCCGGTAGCGACCGTGGCGGGCAGCACCGCGCGCAGACCGTCGCGGAAGGCGGCGCGGCGTGTGCGCGCCACCGCCGCGTCGCGGCCGAAGACGAGCTGCGGCATCACGCCGCCGCGGCGCGGGCGGCCGGCCCGCGCAAGAGCAGATAGAGCACCGCCACTGTCGCCAGCGCCACGGCCGGCAGCGAAAAGAGATTCAGATCCAGCCAGCCGGTGCTGGACACGAGCGCGCCGGAAGCCGCCGACGAAGTCACCATCGTCAGGAACACCACCAGATCGTTGATGCCCTGCGCCTTGGCTTTCTCCGCCGCGCAGTAAGTAGTGGTGAGCAGCGTGGTGGCACCCGTGAACATCAGGTTCCAGCCCAACCCCAGCAGCACCAGCGCGATCCAGAAATGCCAGTAGGTCAGCCCCGCGTGCGCCACCGCGATGGTGACGAACATCAGCGCGCAGCCGGCGAGCATCACGCGCGGCGCGCCCCAGCGCTTGACCCAGCCGCCGGTGAAGAAGCCCGGTGCGAACATCGCGATCACGTGCCACTTGATCACGTCCGCTGCGTCCGGGTAGCCGAAGCCGCAGACCTTCATCGCCAGCGGCGTGGCGGTCATCAGGAGGTTCATCGCGCCGTAGCTGATCGCACCCACCAGCACCGCGACCACGTAGGTCGGTTGCGCGGCGATCTCGCGCAGCGGCCGCGCCGCGCCCTGCGCCGCCGCTTTCATGTGCGGGATCGCCAGGCGGCTCACGATGAAGCAGGCCAGCAGCGCCACGCAGGACAGCGCGACGTAGGTGCCGGCAAACTGCGTCGGCAGCGACTCGCGCGTGAGCTTGGACAACTCCGGCCCGACGATGCCGCCGGCCAGACCCCCGGCCAGCACCAGCGAGATGGCCTTTTCTTTCCACTGCGGGGCGTAGGCGTCGGCCACGTCGGCAGCGGCAAAGCGCATGTACTGCGCAAAGGCGTTGTATAGCCCGACGACAAAGGTGCCCGCGCACAGCAGCGCGAAGTTACCGAGCAGCACGCCGGCGGTGGCGGTCGCAGTGCCGACGAAGCCCATCAGCGTGCCGAAGACGAAGCCCGCGCGCCGGCCCCAGCGCGCCATTGCGAAAGACGCCGGCACCGTGGTCAGCGCCGCGCCGACGATGTAGGTCGTCACCGGCAGCGTGGCGAGCAGCGGCGTGGGGGCCAGCGCCAGCCCGGCCAGGCCATTGACCGCGATCAGCGTGACGTTGTTGACGTACAGCAGCGCCTGACAGACGACGAGCAGCGCGATCTGCCGGCGTGCGAGGGCGAGGTCTTGCACGGCGATTCCTTAAAGAGCAAGTTTACCTTTGCGTCAACTTTGTTCGCGCGAGTGGACGTGCGTCGTCGGCGACGGCGTCGCTGGCTAGAATCCCCACATTCGCTCACAGGGAGACACTCCATGTCGATGGCCGACCGCGACGGCTGGATCTGGTACGACGGCAAGCTGGTGCCGTGGCGCGATGCGACCACGCACGTGCTGACGCACTCGCTGCACTACGGGCTGGCGGTGTTCGAGGGCGTGCGCGCCTACAAGACCGCGGCCGGCACCGCGATCTTCCGCCTCACCGAGCACACCCAGCGGCTGCTCAACTCGGCGCGCATCTTCAAGATGGAGGTGCCGTACACCGCCGCGCAACTGGAAGACGCGCAGCGCGAGGTGGTGCGCGCCAACAAGCTCGAGTCCTGCTACCTGCGCCCGCTGGTGTTCTACGGCAGCGAGAAGATGGGCGTGTCGCCGCGCGGCGCCCAGGTGCACGTGGCGATCGCCGCCTGGCCGTGGGGCGCGTACCTGGGCGAAGAGGGCTTGCAAAAGGGCATCCGCGTGAAGACCTCGTCCTACCAGCGGCACCACATCAACGTGTCGATGGTGCGCTCCAAGACCGCCGGCCATTATGTGAACTCGATCCTCGCCAACATGGAGGCGCTCGAGCACGGCTACGACGAGGCGCTGTTGCTCGACACCCAGGGCTTCGTTGCCGAAGGCGCCGGCGAGAACCTCTTCATCGTGCGCGACGGCAAGGTCTGCGAGCCGCAGATGGTCTCCGGCCTGATCGGCATCACGCGCCGTTCGGTGATCGAGCTGGCCGCCACCCTCGGCTACACGGTCGAGCCGATGCCGATGACGCGCGACGACGTTTATCTGGCCGACGAAGCTTTCTTCACCGGCACCGCCGCCGAGATCACGCCCATCCGCGAACTCGACGGCCGCGCGATAGGGCAGGGCAGCCGGGGGCCGGTTACCGAGCAGATCCAGACACTCTTCTTCGACGTGGTCAACGGCCGCGACGCGCGCTTCGCGCACTGGCTGGCGCCGGTATGAGCACGACCGAGTTGCCGGTGGTCGAGCTGGCCGCGAAGGACTTGCCGGCGTTCTGCCCCAACCCGTCGATGCCCGTGTGGAATCACCACCCGCGCGTGTTTCTCGACGTGACCAGGACCGGCGAAGCGATGTGCCCGTACTGCGGCACCAAGTACCGGTTGCGGGCGGGTGAAGTGGTGAAGGAACACTGAAAGGACGTTGTCGGCTTTCTGTTGTCGGTTGGCCCCACCCATGCTTCTCGCCAACAGACGACAGACAACAGACGACGGACAACAGCCGACATGCCCCGCCCCCCCAAGCCCCCGCTGCTGTCCTCGCCGCTCGAATGCGAACAGGCCTTCTACGACGCGCTCGATGCCGGCGACGCGGACGCCTTGCTCGACCTCTGGCTCGACGACGCCGACGTGGTTTGCGTGCACCCCGGCGGGCCGCGGCTGGTGGGGTTTGCGACGGTGGCGCAGGCGTGGCGATCGATCCTCGCCAACGGCGCGGTGCATATCCGCGTCGCCGCCCGCAAGGCGCTGGAAACGCCGACCGTGACCGTGCACAACGTGGTCGAAGAAATCCTGATCGCCCGCGGCCGCGAACAGCGGCTGGTGCAGGTGCTGGCGACCAACGTGTACGTGAAGACGCCGTCCGGCTGGAAGATGGTGCTGCACCACGCCAGCGGCGCGCCCGAAGGGCAGCCGTCGCAGGTGGAGTTGCCGACGGGGACGTTGCATTGATCGCCGACAACGTGGCGATCATGCACGGGTTGCTGCGGTCTTCCCTCACCCGGCCGCTGCGCGGCCACCCTCTCCCGGGGGGAGAGGGTTTCAAAGCCCCTCTCCCCCCGGGAGAGGGGTTGGGGTGAGGGAAGACCGTCGCAACAACGCGTCACTTCTTCGATCGCTTTGGTG
>JBKCXU010000005.1:0-25159 GCA_046316025.1 Betaproteobacteria bacterium
TCGACGACGAGGATTTCTTCCAGCCCCTCGGCAAAGCCGCGGATGGTTTGCGCTTCCAGCGGCCAGACCATCCCGCACTTGAAAAGACGCACGCCGATATCGCGGCAGGTGTCTTCGTCCAGGCCCAGGTCGGCGAGCGCCTGGCGCGTGTCCAGAAACGCCTTGCCGCTGGCGACGATGCCGAAGCGCGCATGGGGCGAGTCGATCACCGTATGGTTGAGCTTGTTCGCGCGGCAATAGGCGAGCGCGGCGTAGAGCTTGTAGTCGAGCAGCCGCGCCTCCTGCTCCAGCGGCGTGTCCGGCCAGCGGATGTTGAGTCCCCCGGCGGGCATCCGGAAGTCGGCCGGCAGAACGATGTTCAGGCGCTCGGGATCGACCACCACCGAGGCCGAGGCCTCCACCACCTCGGTGACCGTCTTCATGCCCACCCAGACGCCCGCATAGCGGCTCATCGCAAAGCCGTGCAGGCCAAGGTCGAGGTATTCCTGCACGGTGGCCGGATACAGCACCGGCATCATGCAGGCCTTGAAGATGTGGTCGGACTGGTGCGGCAGCGTGGAGCTCTTCGCACCGTGATCGTCGCCGGCCAGCGCCAGCACGCCGCCGTGCGGGCTGGTGCCGGCGGCGTTGGCGTGCTTGAACACATCGCCGCAGCGATCCACCCCCGGCCCCTTGCCGTACCACATCGAAAACACGCCGTCGTACTTGGCGCCGGGGAACATGTTGACCTGCTGCGTGCCCCACACGCTGGTGGCGGCCAGATCCTCGTTCAGCCCCGGCTGGAACTTCACGTGCTGCGCGTCAAGATGCTTGCGCGCGCGCCAAGCGGTTTGATCCACGCTGCCCAGCGGCGAGCCGCGATAGCCGGTGATGAAGCCCGCGGTGTTCAAACCGGCCAACACGTCGCGCTGCCGCTGCAACATTGCGAGCCGGATCAGCGCCTGCGTACCGCTCATGTAGGCGCGGCCGCGGTCGAGCGTCCACTTGTCGTCAAGGGTGACTTCCGCCAGGGCGCGGCGGACGGCTTCGGGCAGGGGTGCGTTCATCGGGCGGGCCTCATCCAAGAATCGTGTTCCGGGGGGCGCACCGGATCGCGGCAGTGATGACCGTGATCGGGCAGCGCGACCGGCGCGTCCACCTCGTGAGCGGGGCCGGCTGGAGCGGCAGGTTAGCACCGGCGCGGCGCAACCGCGAACACTTCGGCGCCCCGCTGAGGCCGCCGGCGCCGACCTCGATCCGGCGCGGCCCGGACGTCATCGTCCCTGCCGTCATGTACGATGCCGCGCTCTTACCCGTGCACGCGATGGCGACCAGAAAGAAGACCGCGAACAAGGCCGCAGCCGCCGTCGAGCCGGCGGCCGCCCGCGCCAATGCTGCGCCGCCCGAGTCGCCCGTACCAACCCCCGCGCCGAGCGCAGCGCCCCCTTCCGTAGCAAAGGAGAACACGAAAATGGCTGACGAGACCCTTGCCGCCCCCGCCACCGACGCCCAGCGCCCGCAAGTGCGTGTGGCGGTTTCGCCCAGCCTGGGCGAGAACGTCGTTTACGCCGACGGCGTGCAGTCGCTGGCGATCCGCGGCGGCGTCGGACACTTCGACCTGTATCAGATTCTCGGTACCGACAAAGCAGGCGAGCAGCGGATGATCACGCACCGGATGGTGGTGCCGATCGCCGCGTTGAACGAGATGCTGCAAATGCTGGCCGCCGCTGCCAATGCGACGCGCGAGCGTGCGCAGCAGGGCGCCGAAGCGGCGAAATAGTCGACCCAAGCGCCCCCGGCGCTTCTGGCTTGGTCGGCCCGCGCGCTGCGCGGGACCTGCTGCTCCACTGCCCCAACAGCAGATCCCTCGCTGCGCTCGGGATGACAGTTTCGCCCGCGAGCGCCGCGCTGGCCCGCAGCACTAAACGGGCATGGGCTGCCGGTCGCTCAGGCGCAGCCAGCCGCGCGCGATGCGGTAGATCGCCCAGAGGCCGAGCACGATCAGGCCGACGATCCAGGTCGCCACGCCGACCACCACGACCAGCAGCACCGCCGATACCACGGCCACCACGATCGTCCACAGCAGCGCGTACCAGAAGGTGCGGATCTGCCAGCTGAAGTGCGACTCCAGCCAGCTGCCGCGCGCGTCGCTGCGCTTCACGTAGTTGATGATCACGGCGATGATCGACGGCCAACCAAAGATGAATGAGCCGATCAGTGTGGCCGCGCCAAAGGCGCCGATTACCAGGCTCAGCGCGTGCAGCGCATAGACCAGCGTGACGGTGTTGACGAGCGAGCGTTCGTTATCGGGCAGGGGCGTGGACATGGTCGGTTCTCCGCAAGGCAAAGTGCCGCGAGCATACGCGCAGCGCGGCTACTGCCGCCGCAAATAGCCGGCCAGCCGCGCCGCGCCGTCGGCCAGCCGCTGCGGCGTGGACGCAAAGCACCAACGCAGCCAGCCTTCGCCCTCGGGGCCGAAGGCCACGCCTGGCGCCAGCCCCAGGCCCGCCTCGCGCACCAGTGCCTTGGCGCAGGCGAGGCTGTCGTCGCTGGCGCCGGGGATGCGAAAGAAGAGATACATCGCGCCGGCCGGGGGCGCGGCGATCACGCCGGGCAGGTCGGCCAACTGCGCGAGCAACGCCGCTCGCGCGGTGCGCAGCCGCGCCTGCACGTGCGCGACCCAGGGCTCCCCCTGCTCCAGCGCCACTGCCGCGGCCTTCTGCACAAACGGCGGCGCGCACGAGGTGTTGAACTCGATCAGCTTGCCGATCTGCTCGATCAGCGGCGCCGGCGCCGCGAGCCAGCCCAGCCGCCAGCCGGTCATCGACCAGGCCTTGGAAAACGTGTTGGCGCTGACGTAGCGGTCGTCGGCCTCTACCTGCCCGAGCACGCCGGGGGCCAGCCCGTCGGCGGTGTCGAAGGCGATGCGCTCGTAGGCATCGTCGCTGACGAGCCAGATGCCGTGCCGCCGGCAGTGCGCGAGCAGCGCGTCCCATTGCGGCTGCGGCATCGTCCAGCCGGTCGGATTGTTGGGCGAGTTGACCAGCACCATCCGTGTGGCCGGCGTGGCGGCATCGAGCAACCGGTCCAGGTCGAGCGACCACGCGCCGTCGCGGTTGGATAGCGGCACCCGCACCACCTGCGCCCCGAGGATTTCCGGGATCGCCGTCAGGTTCGGCCACACCGGCGTGACGACCGCCACCCGGTCCCCCGGCGACAGCAGCGCCTGCGCCGCCAGCATCAGCGCATTGACGCCGGCGCTGGTCACCGCGATCCGCTCCGGCCCGAGCGGCACGCGCGGCGCGCGCAGCCGGTTCAGGTACGCGGCCAGCGCCGCGCGCAGCTCGGCCAGCCCTAGGTTGTGCCCATAGAAGCAGTCGCCTGCGGCGAGTGCGGCGATGGCCGCATCGCGAATGAAGGCCGGGGTCGTCTCGTCGCCTTCGCCGAACCAGAATGGCAGCACGTCGCTGCGGCCGATGCCGGCGTTGGCGACCTCGCGGATGCGCGAGGCGGGCAGGCGTTCGATGGCGGGGCGAGCGGCGGCGGAGAGCATCGGCAGCGGGCGAGCAAAGCGCCCAGTCTAGGCCTGTGCCTCATTCTGTCTTCAGACGAGTCGGCCAGTTTCGTCGTTCCCGCGGAAGCGGGAACCCAGCCGGTATTGCGCCGAAGCTGGATTCCCGCTTCCGCGGGAATGACGAGCCGTTGCTGTCCGATTGAATTGGAATTGGAACGACTACACCGGCCGCCGCTGCCCGTCGTCGTCGATGAAGAAAAGTTCCCACGCCGCGCTGCCGTTGCGGCACAGACCGAAGCGGAACGGCAGCCGCTCGCGCCCCGGGTGGGCAAAGCGCAGGTCGGCGTACCACACGCAGGTGGTCGCGCCGCGCTCGACGGCGTGCAGTGCCGGGTACTCGGCAAACCAACGGTAGAACGCAAACTCCGGCTGCGCCCAGGCTTCGCGCGCGAGTGCCGCTTCGCCTTCGCCGCCGTGGCGGGGCACACGCTGCCACTGCGCTTGCGCCAGCGGCATGTACGGGGCGGAAAAGCGGCGGATGAAGTTGTCGTCGGGGGTCGCCACCAGCGGTTCGCTGCGGCGCGTGTTGACGTGGGCCACGTGCCAGGTCGTGCCGTCGTCGACGAACACCGTCCAGTTAAAGGGCGAGGCCGGCCGCGGTGTGGCGGCCACTTGTTGCGCGGCGATGCCTTGGCGCGCCGCGTAGTCGCGCGCGTAGGCGAGCGCTTCCGCTTGCCCCTGCACCGCCACGCCGACCCAGCCCGCGACCAGCAGCAGCGACAGCGCCGCCGGCACGCGCGAGCGGCGCCACAGCGCCGAGCCGATCAGCCCGGCCATCAGCAGCCCGCTCACCACGAGGTCGATGATGAACACCGCGCCCAGGCCGAAGCGTGCATCCGACAGCGGCGCCAGTAGCATCGTGCCGAAGGCGGTGATCCAGTCGCCGGCGATGTGGATGCCGATCGCCGCCGCCGACAACCAGGCGTAGCGGCGCCAGGCCGTGCGCCGGCGGAAGATCAGCGCAAACAGCGCGCCCAGCGCGAGCGCCCAGAACGGCAGCACCAGCAGCGAATGCGTGACGCCGCGGTGCCCGCGCAGGTAGGCGAGCTCCGACACGGAGCGCAGCACGAAGTCGGAATCCGGAAAGGTCGCCGCGACGAGCCCTACCACCACCGCCTGCCATACCGGCACGCGCGGGCCGAACACGCGCTCGGCCCGCAGCGAAAGCGGCGGCGCCGCATCCGGTGCGCGCGCCAGCAAGCGCCCGAGCAGGGCGCCGGAGAGTGCGTGGGTCAGGGTGTCCATGGGGCGGCCAAAGGCCGCGATTGGACGCCGGCGCCGCGGGCGGCGTCAATCCGGGTTTGCCGGGACTGGCCGCGGCCTTACTTCGTTTTCAGACCTTCGGGCAGTTTCGTCGTTCCCGCACCAGCGGGAACCCAGCCGGTCTTGCGACGAAGCTGGATTCCCGCTGGCGCGGGAATGACGAACTGTTGTCGTCCGAGCGAAGTGAAATCGGAGTTACGCAGATGGGTCGATCGCCAGCACCGCGCGCAGCGCCTCGACGGCGGTGCCCACACGCACGCCACCGACACGGCGTCCAAACAGGCTGCCGAAGTGTTGCGCATCGCCGGTGATGAGCCAGTCGCAGCGCGCGGCGATAGCGGCGGCCAGAATCGGCGCGTCTTTATCCGGCAGTACCGATGCCGCGGCGACTTCGCTCGGCCCGCCCTCACGGACGGTCTCGACCGCGGCGAGCAGCGCGACCAGGTCGGCCAGCGCGGCGGGCCGTTTGGCGGCGAGGTTGCGGCGGGCTTCTTCCTGGGCAAAGCGCGAGGTTGCGAGCGTCACGCGGCCAGCTGCGGCCAGCTCAAAGAACACGCGTAACCGGCTGTCGCTGCGGTAGGCGGCGCTGAACAGGATGTTCGCGTCGAGAGATACCCGCGGCGTCATCGCCGCCGCGCCGGCCGACGGGCCAGCTTGCGGGCGGCCGCGTACAGGTCGTCGGGGATGGCGGTGGTGCGCTCGAACCCGGCGATGCGCTCGTCCGAGTACATCTCCACCGGCAGCACGGCCACCGGGCGCAGCACGATGGCCCCGTCGGGCAGCGTTTCGACCGACAGCGGCACCTCCGGCGCCCAGCCGGCGCGGTCGAGCGCGGCGCGCGGGATCGTCAATTGGCCTTTGCGGCCCAGGCGGGCGAGTTCCATGAGAAAAAAGTATACGGCGAGCCGGTTGCCCGGCGTGCCGGAATGCCGGCCCTACACATGCTGATCGATCAGGATGGCGTTGCCGTCCGGATCGGTGAGGACGATGTGTGCGGGGCCGCTGCCGGCCTCGTCGGCCTCTTGCGCGAGCGGCACGCCGGCGGCCTTCAGCCGCCGCTGGACTTCGCGCACGTCGGTGAACGGGGCGACCGGCTGCGCGTTGGCGTCCCAGCCCGGGTTGAAGGTGAGCAGGTTCTTCTCGAACATGCCTTGAAACAACCCGATCGTCGCGCTGCCGTTTTTCATGATCAACCAGCCTTGCGCAGGGTCGCCGGCAAACGGCACAAAGCCGAGCCGCGCGTAGAACGCCTGCGAGGCGGCGATGTCTTTCACTGCGAGACTGACCGAAAACGCTCCAAGCTCCATCGATTTGCCCCCGGCATCGGCGCGCGTCGCCGCAGCGACTTACCTGCAAGTGTGCTTGTCGATTACTCTTTGTCTGGTTCGATGCTATGGCAGTCGCGGCGGACAGTCTCCGGGGCTGCCGGCGCCGTAGCGGACGGCGGCGCCCGGAAAGGCACCGGCCTAGGTTTTTGAGGCGAGTCGATGAGTGGCTTACAGCAGCCCAAGCCTGGCGAGTTTCTGCTTTATGAAACCGAGGACGGCCGCACGCGGGTCGAGTGCCGCCTCGTAGCCGACACATTGTGGCTGCCTCAGGCTGGCATGGCGGAGCTCTTCCAGACCAGCAAGCAGAACGTCGCCAAGCACCTGAAAGCCATCTTTGCCGAGGGCGAGCTTGCCGAGAGTTCAGTTGTCAACCAGTGGTTGACAACTGCCGCCGACGGCAAGAAGTACCGGGTGGCCTACTACAACCTCGACGCCATTCTGGCCTTGGGCTACCGGGTGCGTTCGGCGCGCGGCACGCAGTTCCGCCGCTGGGCCACCGACCGGTTGCGGGAGTATCTGGTCAAGGGCTTCGCGCTCGACGACGAGCGCCTGAAGAACCCGCCGCTACCCGGGTCGGGCGCGCCGGATCGCTTCGACGAGTTGCTGGATCGCATCCGCGACATCCGCGCGAGCGAGCGCCGGATGTACCTGCGGGTGCGCGAAATCTTCGCGCTGGCCGCCGACTACTCGCCCACGCTGCCCGAAACCATCCGGTTCTTCCGTTTCATCCAGAACAAGCTGCACTTCGCCGTGACCGGCAAAACTGCCGCCGAGCTGATCTTCGAGCGCGCCGATAGCAGCCTCCCCAACATGGGCCTGACCACCTGGAGCACGGGTGCGGTGAAGAAGGCAGACGTGACGGTGGCCAAGAACTACCTGCACGAGCCGGAAATTGCCGAACTCAACCGCGTCGTGACCATGTGGCTGGACTTTGCCGAGGATCAGGCGCGGCGCCGCAAAGAAGTATTTTTGAAGGACTGGGCTGAGAAGCTCGACGCCTTCTTGCAGTTCAACGAACGCGACGTGCTCGTCGGCGCCGGCCGGGTGTCCAAGGAGCAGGCCGATGCGCATGCCGAAAACCAGTATGACGAGTTCGCCACGCGTCGGCGGGCGCTGCTGGAGGCTGAAGGGGCGGACTTCAACGTGCGGTCTTTGGAGAACGCCGCCAAAGCGCTCGCCAAGCCAAGAAGGAAGTGAGTCGGATCGACCGCGACTCACCGCACCAGCGTATTGATCTCGATGATCGGCAGCAGCACCGCAAGCACGATGGTCATCACGATCAGGCCCATGCCGACGATCAGCGCGGGCTCCAGCAGCGAGGTGAAAAAGAGCGCCCGCCGCTCGGCCTCGCGGCTGTGGATGTCGGCGGCGCGGGTGAGCATCTCCGGTAGGCGCCCGGTCGCTTCGCCGCTGCCGATCATGTGGATCAGCACCGGCGGAAAGAGCTTCACCCCGCCAGCCTTACGGTCGCGGTCGGCGTCCACGCGCAGCGCGCGCGCCAGCGAGTAGCCCTCGCGTACGCGTGCGGTGGCCTCGACCACGCGTTCGCGCAGCGCCAGATTGGTCAGCGTTTCGCCGGCGGCTTGCAGCGCGCGCAGCATCGGTACACCCGAGCCGACGAGGATCGACAGCGTGCTGGCAAAGCGCGCGGTGTTGATCGAGCGCGACAGCACGCCGACCACCGGCAGCGTCAAGAGGCGCGTGTCCCAGCGCAGGCGGATCGCCTGCACGCGCAGCGCGCGCCGCGCGGCAAAGCCCGCCGCCACTACGAGCAGCAGCACGAGCCAGCCCCACTCGCGCGCAAAGTTGCTGGCGGCGATCATCGCGCGCGTGAGCCAGGGCAGCGCCTGCTTGGTGTTGGCAAACACCTGCACGATCTGCGGCACCACGTAGGTGAGCAGGCCGATCACCACCACCAGCGCGACCACGGTGATCGCCGCCGGGTAGACGAAGGCGAGCGTGATCTTCTGCGCCAGTTTGGCGCGCTCTTCGATGTAATCGGCGAGGCTCGTCAACACGCCGCCCAGCTTGCCGGACTCTTCGCCGGCGCCGATCACCGCGCGGTACATCTCGGGAAACTGGCCGCGCTGCCGGCCGAGTGCTGCCGACAGGCTGGAGCCGGCCAGCACTTCGGCGCGCACTGCGGCCATCAGGTCGCGCACCGACGGCTTCTCCGTCTGCTCGACCATCACGGAGAGCGCGTCGGCCACCGGCAGTTGCGCGGAGAGCAGCGAGGCCAGTTGGCGCGTGAGCACCGCGAGTTCCGTTTGCGACAGCCGGCGGCCGAAGCCGCGCCCGCCGCGGGTGGCCTCGTCCAGCACCGGCTCGACCTGCAGTGGCACCAGGTCGCGCCCGCGCAGCAGTTGCCGCGCCGCGCGCGCGCTGTCGGCCTCCAGCACGCCAGTCTGCTCTTTGCCGGCGGCGTCGGCGGCGGAGTAACGGAAGGCTGTCACGTTGCGGCCTGACGAGCGATCGGGAACACCCTGCCGGGGCGCTGTGACGGATGCTGCGCAGCCTGTGACGCGGCCTGCGGCCGCTGTGAAAATGAAGGCCGCGACGCGTTGCAGCAGGCGCGGAGCGCCTTCACAGCCGCCAACGGCGGCGTCATCTTCATTTTCACGCCGTCAGTCCCTCGTCACGCGCAGCACTTCCTCGCGCGCCGTCACCCCGTCGCGTACCCAGCGTTCGGCATCCGCGCGCAGCGTGGCCATGCCGGCGGCGTCCGCCGCGCGGCGCAGGGCGGACTCGTTGGCCCCCTTGTGGATCAGCTCGCGCAGCGCGTCATCGAGCACGATCAACTCGTAGATGCCCGTGCGGCCGGTGTAGCCGGTGCCCGCGCACTGCGGGCAGCCGACCGGTTTGTAGCCGTCGCCGTCGGGCGCCGGCACCTTGCAATGCAGGCACAGCTTGCGCACCAGCCGCTGCGCCAGCACGCCGATCAGCGAAGACGACAGCAAAAACGGCTCAACCCCCATGTCCACCAGCCGCGTGATCGAAGACGCCGCGTCGTTCGTGTGCACGGTGGCCAGCACCAGGTGGCCGGTGAGCGAAGCCTGCACGGCGATTTGCGCGGTTTCGAGGTCGCGGATCTCGCCGATCATCACCACGTCCGGGTCTTGCCGCAGGATCGCGCGCAGCGCGCGGGCGAAGGTCATCTCGATCTTCGCGTTGACCTGGGTCTGGCCGATGCCACCCAGGTCGTACTCGATCGGGTCTTCCACCGTCATGATGTTGGTCGTCGTGCGGTCCAGCCGGCGGATCGCGCTGTAGAGCGTGGTCGTCTTGCCCGAGCCGGTCGGCCCGGTCACCAGCACGATGCCGTGCGGCTGGTGGATCAGCGCATCGAAGCGCGTCAACGTGCCTGCCGCCATGCCCAGCCCTTCGAGGGTCATCCGCGCCAGGTCTTTTTCCAGCAGGCGCAGCACCACGCGCTCGCCGTGGCTGGTGGGCAGCGTGGAGACGCGCACGTCGATCGCGCGCCCACCGACCCGCAGCGTGATGCGGCCGTCCTGCGGCAGGCGCTTTTCGGCGATGTCGAGTGCCGCCATGATCTTGATCCGCGACACCAGCGCCGCGTGCAGCGCGCGCTTGAGCACCAGCACGTCGCGCAGCGTGCCGTCGACGCGGAAGCGGACGGTCGAGCCGGTCTCGAAGGCTTCGAGGTGAATGTCGCTCGCGTTGTCGCGCGCCGCCTGCGTAAAGAGCGCGTTGATCATCCGGATCACCGGCGCGTCGCCGGCGGCGTCCAGCAGGTCTTCGATATCGGGCACGTCCTGCATCAGGCGGGCGATATCGACGTCGCTCTCCAGATCGCCGACGATCTGCTGGGCCGAGCCTTCGCCGGCAGCGTAGGCGCGGGCGAGTTCCGCGCTCAACTGCTCGGCCGGCACCAGCACCGGCTTCAACGCGCCGGCGTAGCTCCTCTGCACCTCGGCCAGCGCGACGGGCGGCGTGGTCTCGGTGATCCACACCTCGGCGCCGGCCTCGCCGGGGCGCACCAGAATCGAATTGCCGCGCGCAAACGCGTGCGGCACCAGGCGGGCGGTCGCTTCCATCGGCGCCTACTGTTTGATCGGAGACGATGCCGGCTCGGGCACCGGCACGCTGTTGGGCTGCCGGGCGGGGGTGCGCAGGCGTGGGTCGATCAGTTCCTGCTGCGGCGGCATCTCGGGGGAATTGATGCCCGGCGCGTAGAAACGCTCGGGCAATTTGTTCTCGTTGATCCGCTCGCTGATCACCCGGTAGCGGTCAGCCGCGAGATTCGAGGCGGTGGCCTCGTCGCGGATCACCAACGGACGCAGGAACACCATCGTATTGGTCTTGATGCGCCGGCGGTTGTCGTAACGGAAGAGCCAGCCGATCAGCGGGATGCTCCCCAAGAGAGGCACGCTTTCCTCCCGGCCGGTGGTCTGATCATCGATCAGTCCCGACAGCACCACGAAGTTGCCGTCCTGCACAACGATATTGGATTCGAAGCTGCGCTTGTTCAGGGTCTGCTGGCCGGTGGGCGCGACGCCCGGGGCGACCGACGAGACTTCGACGTAGATCGCCAGCCTGACCGCGCCGCCCTCCGAGATCTGCGGCTTGACCTTCAATTGCAGACCGACGTCCTTGCGTTCGAAGGTCTGGAACGGATTGACGTTGCCCGCCGCGTTGCTCACGCTGGTGTTGGCGAAGCTGCCGGTGGTCAGCGGAATGTTCTGGCCGACCAGGAATTTCGCTTCTTCGTTGTCGAGCGTCTGGATGTTCGGCATCGACAGGATGTTCGCGTTCGCGGTGGTCTGCAAGGCGCGCGCCAGAAAGGCTAGATTGACGACGTCGCCGAAGCCGGGAATATTGATCGAGCCGTTGACCACCCCGAGATTCAGTCCGGTGCCGGCGGAGGCGAGATTTTGCGAAATGTTGGTGATATTGGTGCCGGCGATGCCGAAGTTCTGATTGCCGATGACGTTGTAGCCGCTGTCGTTGAGGTTGCCGAACGCCTGCCACTGGATGCCGAACTCGGCTGCCTTGTCCGCGGTAACTTCGACGATCAGCGACTCGATCACCACCTGCGCCGGGCGCGCGTCGAGCTTCTCGATGATCGAGCGGATGTTGCGGTAAATCGGCTCTGGCGCGGTGATGATCAGCGAGTTGGTGGTCGGGTCGGGCTGGATCATTCCCGCGAGGTCGCGCCCCGCGCCGGTGGCCGCGACCGTGCCGCCGCCGGCCTGCTGCGCTTGCGTCGCCTGGATCGGCTGCCCGGGCTGACCCTGCCCCGTCACCCCGCCCGCAGACAACCCGCCCGTGCCGCCCACTTGCGGCGCGAAGCTCGGGTCGGCGGCGAGCACCGCGCGCAGCGTCTGCGCCAGCCGGATCGCCTGGGCGTTGCGCAGGTAGACGACGTTGATGTTGCCTGGGGTCGAGCTGGGCTGGTCCAGCCTTTCGATGAACTGCCGCGCCAGCGCCAGCCGCGAGCGGCTGCCGGCGCGCACGACCAGCGTGTTGGTGCGCGGCTCGGCCAGCACGGTCACGCGCTGGCCGGGGTCGGTGGCCTGGCCGGCGGCGCGCGCGCCTTCGTCGAGCACCTTGTTGGCGGTGGCCGCGATCTCCACCGCCAGCGCGTACTTCAGCGGCACCACGTCGGCGTCCGGCAGGCCGGACTGATCGACCGCGCTGATGATCTGCGCAATGCGCCGCAGGTTGTCGGCGTAGTCGGTGATCACCAGCGTGTTGTTGCCGGGATAGGCCGAGATCGTGTTGTTGGGCGCGATCAGCGGGCGCAGCACCGGCACCAGCGCGGTGGCGGATTCGTGCTGCAACTGAAAGACCTGGGTGACGATCTGGTCGCCGCGCGGGGCCGCCTGGTCGTTGCCGATCACGCGCCCGCCCTGCAGCTTGGCATCGGCCTCGGGCAGGATGCGCGCCACGCCGCCGGCGCTCGCCGGCTCGACGATGGTGTAGCCCTGCAGCCGCAGCGCCGCCAGCAGCTGCTCGTAGGCCTGCCGCTTGTCCACCGGCCGCTCGGTCACCAACGTGAGCGTGCCCTTGACCCGCGGGTCGATCACGAACTGCCGGCCACTGAACTGGCCGATGGCGCGGATCGTCTGCTCGATGTCGGCGTTGACGAAGTTCAGCGTCACCCGCTCGTCGTCGCGCTTGACCGACGGCGCGGTCAGCACGCGCGTGGCCTGGCCATTGCCTTTGCCGGCAGGGACCGCGGTCTGGGCTGCCAGCGGTGGAGGCAGAGCCAGCGCGGCGGACACCGCCAGGGCGAGCGCGCGCCGGGCATCGGGCCGGGCAACGACGGAGGAGATCGAAGGCATGGGACGACTCTCAGGATTCGAGATTCAGGATCACTTTTTCGCCGTCTCGTTTGCCGAGCAGCGACAGCAGGCCGGCCAGTTGCGCGCGCACCGCCGGGTCGGCATCGGCCGCCAACTGCGCGCTGCCGCGGAAGCGTACCTGTCCGCCGGCGCCGATGGTGCCGCCGCCGGCCATCTGTAGCGCGCCGTTGACCGTGGTCAATTGCAACTGGGTGCCGGGATAGCCGCCGCTGGCCGTCAGCCGGTAGTGGCCGATCGGCGCCACCGCGGTGAGCGCGCTCGCGGCGTACTGCCATTCGGCGGTCAGGTTGCCCTGCATGCGGCCGGCGGCCAGAACCAGGCGATCCCAGCCGACGACGAGCGTGCCGGCCGGCCGCACGGTGTTCCACGGCGCGCCGAGCGCGCTGAGCAGCGCCGCCGGCAGCCGCAGCGTGGCGGCGCCGAGCACGGTCTCGCCGCCGGCGGCGCGCCGCAGCGTCAGCGGCTGGCTCAGGGCCGACGGGTGGGCGACGGTCAGTTCGACCGCGCCGGTGGCCAAGGCCGCCGGCGCCAGTTGCCACGACAAGCGGTCGGGCAGCGCGGCGCGCACACCGTCGTTGCCGCGGCCGGCGGCGACCACCAGCGTGGCGTCGCCGCGCCACAGCGTGCCGCGTGCATCGGCCAGCAGCAGATGGCCGTCGCTGGCGCGATCGACCGCCGCCGCCACCCATTGCGCGGGGGCGACCACGAGCACGGTGGCCAGCACCGCGGCCAAGGCCACCGCGGCAAAGCCCAGCCCGAGCGCGATGCGCTTCA
Source organism: Betaproteobacteria bacterium (assembly GCA_046316025.1). Lineage (GTDB taxonomy): Bacteria > Pseudomonadota > Gammaproteobacteria > Burkholderiales > Burkholderiaceae_F > JAJTHJ01. The sequence goes on from JBKCXU010000005.1 coordinate 13,245, forward strand.
TGTCGAACACCAAACGCCCCTACCCCGGCCCTGCCCCGCTGCGCAGGAGAAGGGGTCACTGCCCGCGCCGCGCGCGGGAGCAAGCGGCGTGAGGGCGCGCGTACCGGCGGTCGCAAAGAGCGGCCACGACGTGTCGCAATCGCCGCCCCGGCGCCGGCCGGGGCGCAGCGGCGTTTGAGAGAAAACGACACTGGGCCCCGGCCGGCGCCGGGGCGACGTGCAGCCGAGTACGGTGCCTGGACAGGAACGCAGCGGCGGATCGGCAGACCGGTGCATCGCGAGCATGCGTCTTCAGCGCTTTGCCAGCCGCAGCGTGACCTCGATATCGGCGCGGCCCGGCGTGGCCGTGGCCCGCGCCACCACACTGCTGGCGCGCGCGCCGGTCTGCCGCTCGGTCTGCGCCAGCCAGCCGGCCCAGGCCGCGTACGGCACGTCGGCAAAGGCCAGTTGCAGATCGTCGCCGAGCGGCGCGTTGCGCGTGGGCTTGAGGCCGGCGGCGGCGAGCGACTGGTCGATCGCCTCGCGCGCCTCGGCCGGCGACATGCCGGCGGTGGCGGCGCGGGCGCGCAGCGTGCGCGCTTCGGCCAGCAGTTGATCGAGCTGCGCCACGTGCGTGCGTTGCGTGCGCAGCGCCGGTTCGAGGCGGCGGCTGCCGAGCCAGGCCGGCTCGATCAGCAGAAGGTAGACGAGCGCGACGGCGAGCACGGCGGCGCCAGTGCCGAGGATCAGCCGTTCGCGCGGCGCGCGTTCGGCCCAGAAACGGAGCAAGGTGTCCATCGTGGCTACTCCAGCGGCGCCAGACGCAGGCTGCCGTCGGTCTCCCAGCGCAGGTCGAGCGCCAGTTGCACGGCGAGCGAGCGCAGGCGGTCCTGCAACGCGGCGTCCGGCTGCTGCCCGGGCTTGAACTTCACCCGCAGCACGCCGTCGCGGAACTCGAGCGCGGCCACGGCGCCGACCGGGGCGGCCGCCAGCAACTGCGCGGCCTGGTTGCCGAGCACGCTGAAGTCGCCCGGCGCGGTCAGTCCGGCGCGCGCGCGCAGCGTATCGAGTTCGCGGCCCGCCAGCCGCGCTAGTTGCGCCACGTCGTCCGGCGGCGCGGTGTAGCCCGGAAACGCGCCGCGAAAGGCGGCCAGCGCCTGCTCGCGCAGCGCGCGCGCTTCGGACTCGAGCTGCAACCAGTACACGTTCAGTCCGAGCAGAAACGCCGCGGCGGCGGCCGCGCTCCAGCCGAGCACTGCCTTGCCCGACACCGCGCCGCGTCCGCTCGCCCAGCCGGCCAGCCGGCCGCCGGGAGCAAACGCGCCTTGCAACAAGTTGATGGCCTCGTCCATCGCGGCGGGCGCATCGGCGAGCGCCACCGTGCGCGCGTCCACGCCCAGCGCGCCCAGCGCGGCGGCGAGCGGCGCGGCTTGCGCGCCGCCCACCTGCACCTGCCGCGCGCCGCTCTGGCGCAACGCCAGTTGCAACGACACTGGCACGGCGCCGCCGTCGAAATCGAACGCGACGCCGTCGTGCGCGCCCCAGCGCGCCAGGCCGCGGCCTTCGTCGACGCGCACGTTGAGCTGGCCCGGCGGCGGCGCCGGCAGCAGGTACAGCGCGCTGGCGGCCAGCCGCGGCCGCAGTTGCGCGTCGTCGAGCACTTGCAGGGTGCGGGCGAGCAGCGCGCGGTCGATCACCGCCACCGCCAGCCGCCCGTCGTCGGTGCGCGTGTAGGCAAAGTGGGCGTCGGCCACGGCGCCGAGCAGCCGCTCTTCGAGCAGGTTGGGCAGTGCCAACCGCAGCTTGCCCTCGGCGAGCTTGGGGGCGTCGAGCGTCGTGAGCAGCACGTCGGCGGCGTCGAAGTAGATCTCGACCCGCTGCGCCTTAGGCAGCAGGGGCGCCGGGGCTGCGCCGTCCTCGCGCCGGCCGGGGCCCGCGGCGACGAAGCGCAGCGGCGTTTGCGCGCCGAGGGCGGGCCGGCCGGCGGCCGCGGCCCCGCTGCGCGGCGGCACGAAGACGAGCAGGCGCTCGCTGTTTTTCATAGCTCACGTTCCCAAAGCAAAAGCGTCGGCTGGTTGGCGTCGCTGCCGCGCTTGGCCAGCGCCTCCATCTGCGTGACTGCGCGATCGAGCTTGATCTGCCCGCGCACGAGAAAGTAGCGCGACGAGGTGCCCAGGCTGGACGATCCGGCCGTCAAGCCGGTGCGCAGGTACTTGCCGAAGTCGGCCATGTCCAGAAAGTAACCCAGCCGTTCGCGCTGCGCCACCCAAGCGCGGGCGTCGGCCAGGCTGGCGCCGGGTACCAGTGCGGCCAGCACCTCGGCCGGCGCGGTGTTGACGTTGACGGCGGTGCCGCTTTCGTCGAGCACGATCGTGTATGGCGCCAGCCGCGCGGCGGTGGCCTGATCGATGCCGTCGATGCCCGCCAGGTCCTGCGGCAGCAGCAGCGGCAGCGGGCGGGCGGCGGCCGCGTCGGCGTCGGTCGCCGGCCGCAGTGCCTGTTGCATGCGCAGCACGATCAGATCGGCGCTCGCCGCATTGCCGCCCAGCAGGGCTACCAGCTTGCGCAGCGCGGCGACCTGCTCCGGCTGCGGCTCGCCGCTGCCGTCGACCAGGTTGCGCAGGTTGAAGCGGGCCTGCGCGTCCTCGATGCTGCCGGCCATGCTGGCGCGCGCGGCCAGCGGCGAGGTCTCGCCGATCTGGTCGAACCGCGTCTCGGCCAGCCCCTGCGCCCACGGCTCGGTGAGCACGGTGCGCAGCGGGTTGGCGCGCTGGTCTTCGCGCAGCACACCGCGCGCCCAGTCGAGCGCGCCGCGCAGCAGCAGCCGGTTTTGCGCCAGCAGTTGCTGGTTGTCCACCGTGCGCAGGAGCACGAACTGGCCCCAGAAGAGCGAGGCGACCAGCACCGTGGCCAGCGTGGCGATCACGATCGCCATCAGCACGGCGGCGCCGCGTTGCGGGCGGGCGGGGCGGGGCGGGCGCATCGCGGCTCAACCCACCAGCAGCACGCGCCGCAGCTCGGTGCCGTCGCTGCGTTCGATCAGGACTTCAATGCCGGGCGGATTGGCGGCGGCTGCGCCGGGGGCAATCGGCGCCGGCTCGCCCGCGCCCGGCTCGACCCAGCCGGCGCCTTCGCGCCAGAGGCGGAAGCGCACGCTCTTGACCTGCGTCAGCAGGGTCACGGTGCTCAGCGTCGCGCCGTCGCCGCCGCCGCCGAAGGTGGCGGCGGCCGGCGTGCTCTGTCGCACGAGTGCGCCGCCTTGTTCGCGGTAGAGGATCGTCTGCAGCAGGGTGGCGCCGGTGGCATCCGCCGCGATCAGACGCTGCACTTGCAACGCTTGCCCGCCGCTGTCGCTGCGCACTTGCACGGTCGGCGAGCCGAAGCGCAGCGGCGCCGGCGGGGCGGCCTGCGCCAGGTCGCGCGCGAGCTGGCCGAAGGCGGCCAACTGGCCGCGCGAGTCTGCGTTCAGCGGCGCCAGCCGCTCGCGCGTGGCGGCGAGCGAGGACAGGCCGCGCCAGGCCAGCAGCGACAGCAGCGCCAGGATGCCGATGGCGATCAGCAGTTCGAGCAGCGTGAAGCCGCGGCGCCGGTGCGCGGGCGCCGTCATTGGTTGGTCGGCAGCACGCCGATCAGTTCGGCGTAGCTGCGCGCCTCGTCGTCGGGCCGGAACACGCGGATCTCGACGCGGCGGAAAAACGGGTTGAAGGTGGTCTTCACCGCCTGCCGGCAGCGCAGCTGCACGCCGCCCTGGGAGCAGTCGAACTCGCTGTCGCCCAGCTCCAGTTGCTGGCGCGCCAGCCGCAACTCGTTCAAGCGGTTCTCGGCGCTGGCGGTGGCAAGCAGCCGCAGCTGCGCTTCTTCGGCGCCCTGGGTCAGCGCCAGGGCGCCACGCAATGCGGCGGCCAGCGCCACGCCGATGATGGCGAGTGCGACCAGCACCTCCAGCAGGGTGAAGCCGCGCTTCCGCCGGTGCTTGGCAGACGCCGCACCAAGGGATGTGTCGTTCCCGCGGAAGCGGGAACCCAGCCAACGCAACGACATGGATGCCCGCTTCCGCGGGCATGACGCTTCCCCCTGCGCCCGTCTAGCGCAAAGCCACGCGCGCACGGCCGAACTCATCGAGGTCGAGCGCCACCTGGGCGCCGTCCTGGCTCAGTTCCACCCGGCGCGGCGCCTGCACCCACTCGCGCGCCAGCGGCAGCCGCAACGGCGGCGCATCGGCGGACAAGAGCACGCGCGTGCTGTCGTCGCGGCCGGGTTCGACGATCGCCAGCCGCGTCAGCGGCTGCTCCCAGCGGCGCTCGCGCCGCAGGTCGTCGCCGACGATCAGCTGTCGCTCGCCCGCGCCTTCGAGGTAGAAGCGATAGCCGCGCAGATCGGCCTCCCAGACGATCGGCTGCTGGCGGAGGCGCGACTCCTCGGTCGCGGTGGCGAGCAACTGGCCGACCCGCTCGGCCTCGCGCGCCAGTTGCTGGCGCGGGTCGGGCGCGACGCTGATGCTGACGAGCGAGATCAGGATGCCGGCCAGTACGATCACGACCAGCAACTCGATCAGCGTGAAGCCGTGTGCGCGACGCATCGCGACTGCCCCGGTGGGGCGGTCCGCTCAAAGCTGCCAGGAGCCGACGTCGGCGTTGTTGGCCTCGCCGCCTGCCTGCCCATCGGCGCCGAGGCTGAACACGTCGATCTCGCCGCGCTGGCCGGGGTTCAGATACTGGTACTCCTTGCCCCAGGGGTCCTTGGGCACGCTGTTGCGCTCGAGATAGCCGCCCTGCTTCCAGTTGAGCGGCAGCGGTTCGCCGCTCGGCTTTTCGATCAGCGCGCGCAGGCCCTGCTCGGTGCTCGGGTAGCGGCCGTTGTCGAGCCGGTACAGCTTCAGCGCCTGCATGATCGTGGCGATGTCGGTCTTGGCGGCGGCGATGCGTGCGTCGTCGGTGCGGCCGACGATGCGCGGCACGATCAGCGCGGCCAGGATGCCGAGGATCGCGATCACGACCATGATCTCGATCAGCGTGAAACCGCGCCGGCGGCGCGGCAATGGATGCAAGCGTTGCGGCATGTCAACCTCTCGGCCCGGCAGGGCCAGAATCGCGCCGCATAATAGCGGCGCTTCCCGAGGAAACTCATTGATGCGCGCCAAGCTTCCGACTCTGATCGTGCACCTGTTGGGCTTGGCCGCCGTGTGTGCGATCGCCGCGTATTGGGCGATCCGCATCGCCACGCCGCCGCCCAGCGCCGCGCCGCCGCCTTTGGCCGCTGCGCCGGCGCGCGACGGCGATCCGCTGCTGGCGGCGCGGATGTTCGGCCTGGTGCAGACGGCCGCGGCGGCGACGCAGGCGAGCAACGTGCAGGTCGTGGGCGTTTACGCGGCGGGGGCCCGCTCCGCGGCCGTGCTGGTCGTGGACGGCAAGCCGGCGCGCACCTACCTGCTGGGTGCGCAGATCGCCCCCGGCAGCCGGCTCGCCGAGGTACGCGCAGACGGCGTGACGATCGAAAGCAACGGCGTGCGCCAGCAGGCGCAGGTGCCGCGGCGGCCGGAGGCGAACAATCCCGCCACGCCGCCCGCCCCGGGCTTTACCCGCGAGGGCAATGTGTTGACGGCACCGACGGTGACCGGCGCGCCCGCGACGCAGCGCGCGCCGGCTCCGGTGGTCGTCCCGCCGCCACCGCCGCCGGCCGCGCCGGCGTTCGTGCCGCCGCCGCCGCCGCCGCCGGCTGCGGCGCCGGTGCCGCCGATCCAGCCTGGCTCGGTCACCACGGCGCCGACCGAGCAGACCGAGCCGGAAGAAGAAAACGTGCCTACGCGCCGCCTGCGGCGGTCGTCGCCGGCGCAGCCGTCGAGCTAAACCGCCGCGTTCGGCGGATACACCCGATCGTTCGGCAGTCGCGCGTTCAGCGGCAGTTCCAGCAGCGCGTCCACTTCGCGATAGAGCGCGGTGAAGTCCGGCGCGGTCGCATCGAACAGTTGCGCGAAGCTGTCGATCACGAAGTAGCTGTCCTGATAGTCGTCGATCTTGTACGGCGTGCGCAGCACGCGCGTGAGGTCGAAGCCCAGCCGCTGCGGCTTCAAACTCGTCAGTGAATAGCGCGTCTCGCCGGCCGAGGACAGGATGCCGGCGCCGTAGGCGCGCAGGCCCTCAGGCGTGTCGATCAGCCCGAACTCCACCGTGTACCAGTACAACCGGGCCAGATACTTCAGCGCGTGCAGCCCGTTGGCCTTCAGCCCGCCGGCGCCGAAGGCTTGCATGTAGTCGGCAAACACAGGATTGAACAGCAGCGGCACGTGGCCGAAGAGGTCGTGGAACACGTCCGGCTCGACGATGTAGTCGAACTCCTCGGGCCGGCGCAGCCAGACGGTGACCGGGAAGCGGCGGGCGGCGAGGAAGGCGAAGAACGCATGCTCCGGGATCAGCCCCGGTACGGCGACGAGCTCCCAACCGGTCTTGGGGCGCAGCCGCTCGCCGATCTCGGCAAAGCGCGGGATGCGGTCGGCGGCGCCCAGTTGGTCGAGCGCGTGGACGAACTCGGCGCAGGCCTGCCCGGGCGTTTGCGCGATCTGCCGCGCGTACAGGCGCGCGTAGAGCGCGTGCTCGGCGGGTGTGTAGGCCTCCCAGCGCTGGTCGCAGCTGTAGTCGTCGCGGGCGGCGGAGTAATCGCCGCGCGGCGGGCGCTCGCTGGCACCGTAGGTGACGGGGGCGACGGGCATGGCGGCGCTATGCGGGGGCTTTCGCGGCCAGCACGCCGCGGCGGATCTGGTCGAGCTCGATCGACTCGAACAGCGCCCGAAAGTTGCCTTCGCCAAAGCCCTCGTCGCCCTTGCGCTGGATGATCTCGAAGAAGATCGGCCCGATCACGTTTTTGGTGAAGATCTGCAACAGCAACTCGTTAGGGGCGCCTAGGTGCTCAGTTGCGTGTGTAGCGCCATCGATCAGGATGCGCAGTCGGCGCAGGTCGGCCAAGCGTTCCCCGTGGTTGGGCAGGCGCTTGTCCACGAGGTCGTAATAGGTGTCGATCGTGTCCTGGAACACCACGCCGTTGCCGGCCATCGCCTCGACCGTACGGTAGATATCGCCGGTGGCCAGTGCCACGTGCTGGATGCCTTCGCCGTGGTACAGATCGAGGTACTCGGCGATCTGGCTCTTGTCGTCCGAGCTCTCGTTGATCGGGATGCGAATCTTGCCGCAGGGGCTCGTCATCGCCTTGGATTTAAGCCCCGTCAACTTGCCCTCGATGTCGAAGTAACGCACCTCGCGGAAGTTGAAGAGCCGCTCGTAGAACTCGGCCCACTCCTTCATCCGGCCGCGGTGCACGTTGTGGGTCAGGTGGTCGATCGTCGTCAGGCCAAAGCCGCGCGGGGTGGCCTGTGCGCCGGGAAGCGCCACGAAGTCCACATCGTAGATCGAGATGTCGCCGATGCCGCCGGCACCCCCAGCTTTGCCGCGCCAGCGGTCGACGAAGTAGAGCAGGCTGTCGCCGATGCCCTTGATGGCCGGGATGTTCAGCTCCATCGGCCCGCTCTTGGAGTCGAAGCCCCAGGCGCCCAGTTCCAGCGCACGGCGGTAGGCGTAGGCGGCGTCGTCCACCCGCAGCGCGATGGCGCAGATCGACGGGCCGTGCAGCCGGGCAAAGCGTTGCGCAAAGGAGTCGGGCTCGGCGTTGATGATGAAGTTGACCTCGCCCTGCCGGTACAGCGTCACCTTCTTGGTGCGGTGGCGGGCGATGGCGACAAAGCCCATCTGCTCGAACAGGAGACCCAGCGCGGCCGGGTCGGGTGCGGCGTACTCGATGAACTCGAAGCCGTCGGTGCCCATCGGGTTTTCCCAGGGGGTGAATTTCATCGGCTGCCTCCTTGCGCGGCGATCCTAAGCGGCGCATAGTTTCGCAGGATCGGCCGGTCACGGGTTGCGACGCCGGCCGCGCTCCGGCGCGGACTTGAACTGTGTCGCGCCCGCCCGCATCTTGACGTTATGGAAGTTCGAAAAGACCCCCCGCCATCGCCCGGCCAAGTGCTCTGGCACCGGATCTTCTTCGTGATGAGCGCAATGATGGGCGCGCTCGCACTGGTCGATCTGGAAGCCGGCCGCTTTGCGCATGCGCTGGGCGACGCCGGCGTGACCTGCCTGATGCTGTCGCTGATGACGCAGTTTCCGTTCGTGCGGGCGATGGTCACCGCCAGCCAGAGCGACAAGCCGCGCGAAGAACTGCTGCGCGACGTCGAACGGCTGCGCAGCGCCAACCCCTGGGCCGAGCGGTTGAGTTCGACCGGGTGGTTGATGCTGCTGGCGTCGCTGATGCTGCGCGCCTTTGGCATGGCGTAAGCGCCCGGCCGATTTACCGCCCAAGGCTTCGATTGCGCAGTCTGTCGCAGCGCGCTCGCGCGCGGCGGCGGCGCGGCACTACATTGCGCGCCTCGACGCACACGGTCTCCGGGCTGGGCTTATGAACGATTCCAATCGCACCGACGCGGGCGACGCGCCCGCCGGCCGCTGGCAGCGCGCCGGCGCCGACATCGCCGAAGGCGCACGCGCCAGCGCGCCGGTGCTGCGCCACTGGGGGCAGCGGATCGGCGACTGGCTGGCCTCGATCGGCTGGTTCAAGTTCTTCGGGCTGTCGTTGCTGCTGTTGATCTTCGGCGCGATTCTGAAGAGCGCGCTATTCGAGCGCGGGCCGGTGATGGTCGTCGACGCCGGCGACGCCCACGACAAAGTGCGGGTCGAGGTGTCGGTGGGGCCGGACGGGGTACGCATCGCTCCGCCCGCGCCGCCACCGCCGCCGGCACCCCCGGGCACGCCGGATGCACCGCCGGCACCTCCCGCACCGCCCACGCCGGCCACGCCCAAGGCGCACGAACCGGAAGTCAAGCTCACCGACAAAGGCTTGCAGGTGCGCTCGCGCGACGGCGACAAGGAGGTCTCGCTCACCATCGACCGCAGCGGCGTGCGCATCGCCGAGAAGCCCGCCACCGATGCGCCGGCGGACGAGGCCAAGGCGGTCGTGATCCCGCCGTCGGCGGTCGAGGACCCGGAGAAACTCGCCGAGGCGATCGAAGCCGCCCGCAGCAAAGTCGAGGATATCGTCGCCGACCAGATCGACCGTCAGGTCGCCCGCTCCACCCGCGTGTACCGCGAGCAAAGCGGCGATTGGCTGATGTCCTTCCTTTTCCTGCTCATCGTCACCGGCATCATCGTCAAGGTGGCCATGGGCTCGAAGAAGAAGGCGGAAAAGCGCGCGCAGGCCGCCAGCGCGACCGCCGCCGAAGAAGGCCTGAAGCGCCAACTGGCCGAAGCGCAATTGAAGATGATGCAGGCGCAGGTCGAGCCGCACTTTCTGTTCAACACGCTAGCGTCGGTCGATTACCTGATCGAGACCGACCCGGCGCGCGCCTCGAAGATGCAAAAGAACCTGATCCAGTACCTGCGCAGCGCGCTGCCGCAGATGCGCGAAGGCTCGACCACGCTCGGCAAGGAGCTCGCGCTGTGCCGTGCCTATCTGGAAATCCTCAAGGTGCGGATGGACGACCGCCTGCAATTTGCGATCACCGTGCCGCAAGGGCTGGGGTCGGCGCAGTTCCCGCCGATGATGCTGCAATCGCTGGTGGAAAACGCCATCAAACACGGCCTTGAGCCCAAGGCCGAAGGCGGCTCGCTGACGTTGAGCGCCAGCATTGCGCACGGCACGCTGCGGGTGACGGTTGCCGACACGGGGCTGGGCTTTGGTGCGGGCTCCGCGCCGGGCACGGGCGTGGGTCTGGCCAACGTGCGCGAGCGGCTGGTCGCGCTTTACGGCGGCACCGCCAAGCTGACGGTCGATGCCAACACACCAAGCGGCACCATTGCCACCATCGAAGTACCGTACACGCTCGACAGCGCTGCGGTCGCGGCTCAGAGCCACGGCGCGCCGCCGGCTGCCGCCCAGCCGGCGTAGCATCGCGGCATGAGTGCCGAAGCTCCGCGGGCGGTCATCGCCGACGACGAGCGCCTGATGCGCGAGCAGCTGCGCGCGCGGCTGGCCGAGGTCTGGCCCGAATTGCAGATCGTGGCCGAGGCGAAGAACGGGCAGGAGGCCGTCGACCTCGTGCGCGAGCATCGCCCCGACCTCGTCTTTCTCGACATCCGCATGCCGGGCATGACGGGCGTGGAGGCGGCGCGCGAGATCGGCGATGCCTGCCACATCGTCTTCATCACCGCGTACAGCGAGTACGCGGTGGAGGCGTTCGAGCAGGGTGCGGTGGACTATGTGTTGAAGCCCGCAGAGCCGGAACGTCTGGCGCAGACCGTGGCGCGCGTGAAGAAGCGCCTGGGCGCGCAGCCCGCCGATCTGTCGGCGTTACTGGCGCAGCTCGCGCTGCGGCTCGATCTGCCCAGCGCGTCGACGCCGGCGGCGGCGCGACAGAACCTGCAGTGGATTCAGGCCTCGATGGGTCAGCAAATCCGGATGATTCCGGTGGCCGAGGTGCTGTTCTTCACCTCCGACGAGAAGTACACCCGCGTGCAGACCGAAAGCTACGAGGCGCTGATCCGCAAGCCGATCAAGGAACTGGTCGACGAACTCGATCCGGAACAGTTCTGGCAGATCCACCGCGCGACCATCGTCAACACCAAGGCCATTGCCGGCGTGCTGCGTGACTTCCGCGGCCGGCAACTCGTGCAGCTGCGCAACCACCCCGAGAAGCTCGAGGTCAGCCGCAACTTCACGCACTTGTTCAAGCAGATGTGAGTTGCTTGGCGGACAGGTTGGCCAGGCGGAAGCTCAAGTCCAGCCCCGTGAGCGTGGCGTCGGCCGCCTCCTGCAGCAGCGCATCGGGCTGCGCTTCGGGCAGCACCATGCGGGCGAGCGGCCCCTCGGCGTCGGATTCGATCCGCATGCCGGCGCGCTTGGCCAGCTCTCGCAGAGCCTGATTCTCGGGCAGGTAGGTCATCAGGAAGCGGTCGGCCCCCAGCGCGCGGGCGTGCTGGGCCGCCCGCAGCAGCAGGCGCAGGCCGAGCCCTTGTCGGCGTGCCGATGGCAGCACGGACAGGCCGAACTCCGCTTCAGGCCCGGCCAGCGCCAAGTGGCCGAAGCCCACGAGTTCGAGCTGCTCATCGAAGGCGCCAAAGGCCGCGTCGCGGTCGAAGCGGATCGACCGCGCGTAGGTGCGCAGCGCGTCGTCCGACAGCGCGGCGGCAAAGCGCAGCCGCCGTTCGTCGGGCGGCAGTGCGATCAGGTGGCGCTCGATCAACTCGCGCCGCGCCGGCGGTAGTTCCGTGACCAGCGGAACGCGGTTCAGGTCGAGGCCACAACGGAATCGGGTTTCCAGCATGCCCCGCAGTTTGTGCCCGCCAACGCCCCGCGCAACGGCGGTCGAGAGGGCGCTCTACTTGGTTGTGGCTGGGCGAAATCCACTGCGTTTGACAAGTCGCGGCGCAGCAAAGATAATCCGCGGTTCCTCTTGCGGCGGAGGGGTGCCCGAGCGGCTAAAGGGGGCAGACTGTAAATCTGTTGGCTTACGCCTACGTTGGTTCGAATCCAACCTCCTCCACCACAACTCATCGACAGAGGCTGAGAAACACACGTAACCAATTGATTTTCCGGGGCGAGCGAAGCGTCGATCCGGGGCAGGCGGGTGTAGCTCAATGGTAGAGCAGAAGCCTTCCAAGCTTATGACGAGGGTTCGATTCCCTTCACCCGCTCCAAGCCCATGTAGCTCAGTGGTAGAGCACTCCCTTGGTAAGGGAGAGGTCGCGCGTTCGATCCGCGCCATGGGCACCAGCAGAGCGATTACCGATTGATATCCAAGCACTTTTCGGAGTACGGCGATGGCAAAAGGCAAATTTGAGCGGACGAAGCCGCACGTCAATGTGGGGACGATTGGACACGTCGATCATGGGAAGACGACCCTGACGGCGGCCATCACGATGGTGCTGTCGAAGAAGTTCGGCGGCGAGGCACGCGCCTAC
>JBKCXU010000006.1:0-13132 GCA_046316025.1 Betaproteobacteria bacterium
GGCTGGTGCGGCTCGTGGCCGCAACCCGTCGAAAGAGACAACGGGCGCGCCCGCGGTCGGATGTGGCGAGCAAAAGCGGCACGCAGGACGCGCCCCGCTTTCGCTTACCCACTTGACAGGAGTCGGCTAATGGGTGGCCCCATTCGTCGAGCGTGATGTACACCCCGTCGTAGGCAACCCAGGTCGCCGCGCAGGTCGGACGCCGAGTCGCCAGTTGCCCGCATTCGGTCGCACCGTAGATTTCGATCAGCGGCGCGCGCAGCCGTGTCTCGACGCGATGCGCCAGCGCAGCGTCCAGCGGCGCGGTGGCCGACAGCACGAAATCCACCTCCGGCAAGTCGATCGGCGTGTCCAGCATCGTGCGCAGGTGAAATGGCGTCGAGACCAGCGCGCGCGGGCGCGGCAGCGCCTGCAGTGCCGCCGCCACGTCCGCGGGGAACAGCGGTTGTCCGTCGCACAGCGCGCCGGCACCGGCCCAGGCGAGCAACACGGTCGACTCGAAACCATAGCTGTGCTGCGCCGGCACCGTGCCCAACAGGGCGGCGGCCGGCAGCCCTTCTTCCCGCAGCCGTGCCGCCTGGCCGCTGCGGTTGCGCACCAGACTGCCCCAGCGTTTGTCCTGCGCCTGCGGCCGCCCGGTCGTGCCCGAGGTGTACATGCGCAGCACCACCTGGTCGGCGGGCAGCGCCAAAGAGGTGGCCGCCGCGGCGGGCGAAGCCAGCGCGGGCGGATCGATCCGCCAGAGCGGACCGGGCAGGTCGCCGCTGGAGTCCTGCGCGTCGAGCAGAAACAGCAGATCCTCGTGCCCGGCAGCGAGATCGGCGAGCACGGCGGCGGTGCGGGCCGCGGGCAGCAGGGTCAGCACGCCACGCAGCGCGCAGGCCGCCACGCCCAGAGCAAAGGAATAGCGGTCGCGGCATAGATTGACCGCGTGCCGCGCCGCGGGCAGGCGCGCGGCGAGCGTGGCAGCGGCGGCTTCGAATTCGTGTCCGGTTACCGCTCGGCCGCGACTCCAGGCAACCACCGCGCCGGCAGCAGCGGGATCCACCAGCGGCAGCAAGGCAGCCGGCACGGTCATCGCGTCGGCGCTTCGGCGGGTACGGTGCCAAACAGCGCGCGGAAGCCCCGAACCGTCTGTCCGATGCTGGCGCGATATCCGGCCGGTACGAACCAGCGGCGCAGCACGAACTCCAGCACGAACATGGCGACCACCAGCGCCGGCGACAGCCACAGCGCGAACAGCCGCCAGCGCTCTGCTCCGCCCGACAGAAACAGAGCCAGCGCAAGCGCCGCGACCAACACGAAAAACAGGGTCCAGCCGGCGGTGACCCAGCGGCAGTAACGCTGGACCGCGGGCGGCAGGCCCGGCAGCACCGCAGCGGCCACCCGTGCCGCGATCGGCATGGCGCCGGGGCGCAGGCTTGATCCGAACCACAGTGCCAGTGCACCGTACGCCGTCAGGTGCTGCATCGCCCCGATCCACTCGGCCCGCTGCTGCGGCGCGCCGGGCAGCATCCAGGCTGCGCCGAACAGCAGCAACGCCGCACTGCGCCGCGGCCAACGCCAAGGGCCGCCCGGCAGGCCGAGCGCCAGCGCCACCGGCAGGCTGAGCAGCGCGGGCGCCCAGGCGGCGGCCAGCGGATCGCTCAACACCCGATGCGCGAGCCCGGTCCAGAGCAGCGCGCAGACCGCAGCCAGCAAGACGACGACCGGCACGGCGCCCTCACCGCGTGCGGTGCGCGGCGATGTGCTCGGCCAAGGCCCGCAGAGAGGAGAAGATCTGCGGGTTGCGCTCGTCGTTGGCGCGCAGCTCGAAGCCGTACTTGCGCGCCACGACCAGCGCCACCTCGAGGATGTCGATCGAGTCCAGACCGAGGCCATCGCCATAGAGCGGCGCCTCCGGATCGATCTGCGCCGGCGCGACGTCGAGGTTCAGTGCGGTGACGAGGTCCTGCGCGACTTCCGGCAGCAAGGCAGCAACGGCGGCGGCGTCCGCAACGGCAATCGAGGTCATGACGTGGAGTTTTCGCGCCGGGCGCGATGAAGAATTGGCAGGCGTGAGTTTAAAAGCAACCCAGCAACATGACAGCCTTTTCCAGCGGAGGGAAGAGCGTGAAGCGCGGGCGGCGGCGCCGGCAGGCGGTGACGGACGGAGCAATCGTTTCTTTCGGTCGCCCTCGCGCTGGGAAGACGTCGCTGGAGCCGCTCGCCGGCCTGCTTGCCGCCGCGAGGCTCCTACGGCGTGCACACAGTCTCGTCAAATTTACAAAAGACAAGTTTGCGCGCAGAACGATCCGCTCGCCGTCGCAACCCTGAACCGCGCCTGCCTCGACTTGCTCCGGCAGATCGAGCGCGCCGCCGGGGCGACTCAAGAGAAAAGCCCGCGGCCCGCGTGCGTCGGCGCCGCGCCCCCGTGCTCGCCACTCGATCGACAAAGAAAGGGGCGAACAACCCCGCTTGCACTGCCGCGCCTTACCCCGCCGATCGACGCTCTCCACCACCGGTCACCCACCTCCGTCCAGGCTCATCCCCAGATTGGAGAGGAGCAGCGGCGCACCTATAATCCGCCGCCTTTTTGCCCTCACCCACCGCCGCGGAGCCCCCGATGTCCGAGCAGCACGATTCGCCGATCAAGACGCCCCAGCAACTGGTTTGGATCGTGGTGCTGTCTTTCGTGGTGCCGATTTTCGTGATCGTGCTGCTGGTCAAGTACGTGGTCGGCGCGAAGGTGACCGGCGCCGGCGCCGATGCGATGACGCCCGAGGCGATTGCCGAGCGGCTGCGCCCGGTGGGCACGGTGACGCTAGCCGGCGCCAGCGGCCCGCGCGCGCTGCAAAGCGGCGAGGCGGTCTACACGCTGGCCTGCACGGCCTGCCACGGCGCGGGCATCGCCGGCGCGCCCAAGACGGGCGATGCCGCCGCGTGGGCGCCGCGCATCAAGCTGGGCTACGACACGCTTGTCAAGCACGCGGTCGAGGGCTTCAAGGGCAGCGCCGGCGTGATGCCGGCCAAAGGCGGCAATGCCGACCTCGATCCAGTGGAAGTCGCGCGCGCGGTGGTGTACATGGTCAACAAGTCGGGCGGCAGCATGAAGGAACCGGAGGCTCCGGCGGCGGGGAAGTAAGTCCATTTCCACTTCATGACGCTACTTTCGTCGTTCCCGCGGGAGCGGGAACCCAGCGGGCCCCTCGACCAAAGCTGGATTCCCGCTTGCGCGGGAATGACGTGCCTTGGTGATCCGATTCAAGTGGAAATGGAATAAGTCCCGCGCCTACGCGGACGATTGTCCGGACGCACAGGCTCTCGCCCTTACCCCCGGCCACTCTCCCGCTGATGCCGGCGAGGGGAGCAACAAACCCTCTCCCCCCGGGGCGGAGGCGGGGTTTCGCAAAGCGCAGGCTTTGCGCCGCCGCAGCGACGCGCGCCTGCCAGCGCGCGGCTACGGCACGCGCGAAGCGCCGGGTGAGGGAAGGCTCCCACCTACACGAGCGGCTGCGCAACAAGTCGACAACACCGAGCGCGGCGCCGACGCACCCGCTCAAATCTCCAGCGGATCGACGTCGATGTGCCACCGCGGCCGCGGGCGGCGGGACTGCACCAGGGTGCGCACTTCCGGCAGCCAGCGCGCGAGCGACTGCTGTAGCGCGCTGCGCGACGCCGCCTCCACCAGCAACTGCGCGCGATATACGCCGGCCAGTTGCGCCAGCGGCATCGGCACGGGGTCGTAACGGCGCATGCGCGCCTCCGGCGCCAGCGTGCGCGCGGCAGCGAGGAACTCCAGCGCCTGCGCCATGCCCTTGTCTTCCACGGTGAGCAGCGCCTGCGCCATGTAGGGCGGCAGGCGCGCGGCGCGGCGCTCCTGAAGCTGCGCTTGGGCAAACCCTTCGTAGTCGTAGCGGGCCAGCGCGGCAAAGAGCGGGTGCGCGGGATAGCGCGTCTGCACCAGCACGCGGCTCGCCAAGCCGCTACGGCCGGCACGGCCCGCCACCTGCACCAGCGTGGCAAAGAGATGCTCCGGCGCGCGAAAGTCGTGCGCCACCAGCCGCGCATCCGCCCCCAGCACCACCACCAGCGACACGCGGCGAAAGTCGTGCCCCTTGGTGATCATTTGCGTGCCGACGAGGATGTCCACGTCGCCAGCGTGCACGGCGCCAAAGGCCTGCTCCATCTCGCCCTTGCGGCGCACGCTGTCGCGGTCGATGCGGGCGATGCGCGCGCCGGGCACGGCGTCGGCCAGCGCTTCTTCGATCCGCTGCGTGCCCTGGCCCACGGCCTGCACGTCCTGGTTGCCGCAGGTGGGGCAGGCGCGCGGGATGCGCTGCTGCCAGCCGCAGTGATGGCAGCGCAGCGTGCCGTCGGTTTTGTGAAACGCCGCAAACACCGCGCAGCGGCCGCAGGTGGAGACCCAGCCGCAGGCATCGCAGGCCACTACCGGCGCGTAGCCGCGGCGGTTGAGAAAGACCAGCGCCTGCTCGCCGCGGGCGACGGTTTCGGCCAGCGCGGCGCGCACTTCGGCGGCCAGCCCCAGCGGCGGGCGCGTGCCCTTGATGTTCACGCAGGCGACCTCGGGCCAGACCGGCAGCTCACCGGCGGCGGCGCGCTGCGGCAGGCGCAGCACGTGATACTTGCCGGCCTGGGCGTTGGCCCAGCTCTCCAGCGACGGCGTGGCCGAGCCCAGCACGACCGGCACGCCGGCCATCTGCGCGCGCTTGATGGCCAGGTCGCGCGCGGAGTAGCGCGGCCCCTCGCCGGACTTGAAGGAGTGGTCATGTTCTTCGTCGACAGCAATCGTCGCCAGGTGCGGCAGCGAGGCAAACACCGCCAGCCGCGTGCCGACCACGATGCGCGCGCGCCCTTCGTGCGCGGCGAGCCAGCCTGCGGTGCGCTCGCCCGCGGCGAGCCCGCTGTGCAGGCTCACCACCCGCTCGTGCGGGAAGCGCGCCTGCACGCGCGCCAGCAACTGCGGTGTCAAGCCGATCTCCGGCACCAGCAGCAACGCCTGCGCCTGCGGATCGGCGGCAAGGTGCTGCGCTATCGCCTCCAGATACACCTCGGTCTTGCCGGAGCCGGTCACGCCAAAGAGCAGATGGCAGGCAAAGCCGCGCGCGGCCGTAATGGCTTGCACGGCGGCGGCTTGCTCTGCGTTGAGTGCGAACGGCGCGCGCGCCGGCTGCGCGCGCGCTGCCGGCGCCTTGCGCAGCTGCGCGAGCGCGGCGCCAAAGCGCGGGCCGGGCGGCTTGCGCAGCGTGGGCGGCAACGCCGGCACGGCCAGCTCGCCCCAGGCGTGCTGGTAGTAGTCGGCGGCAAAGCGGGTGAGTTCGAGCCAGTGCGCAGCGAGCGGCGCGATGTCCGCGCAGACATGCCCGATGGGGCGCAGCTTGTCGTGCGGCACGGCGCTGTCGGCCGCGTGGCCTGCGACGATGCCCACCACGCGGCGCGTGCCGAGCGGCACTACGCAGAGGCTGCCGACCGGCGCAGCGGCTTCATCGGCGCTCGACGTTTCGGGCGCGAGATAGTCGAGCGTTTGCGCAATCGGCGTATCGACGATGACCCGCACGATCGCGCACATTTTTCATTCCGCAATCGGTTTGACGATCACTCGAAATTGCGCGGGTAAGGCCCTGATTTTTCTGACAGCGTGCCGACCCGAATCCCCTGTGGATAACTTTGTGGACAAAGGCGTCCGGTTGGCCGCAGATCGTTGCGGGGCGCGGGTCTCGGCGGAGTCGATGACCAAAGCGTTACGGGCTGATTCTATGTAAATCAGTGGCTTAGAGAGATTTTCCGCCATTGGCGGGCGATTTCTGCCCGCAAACCCGCGCCGTTGCTTGAGACACGCGGTTTTGTGAATAAGTCAAGCCTTGCACAGCGGCGGATTTGCGCCGGATCATCCGCGCAACGTACGGCTGTGCCGGTGCACTTCGTCGACCAAAATGGCTGCCGACTCGGGCGGCGTGTGCTGCGAAATTCCGTGCCCGAGGTTGAACACGTGCCCACCCCAGCGGCCGTCTGCGCGGCGCGGGTTGCCAAAGCTGTCGAGCACGCGCGCGGCCGCGGCGCGGAGCAGGCGCTCACCTGCAAAGAGCGCCATCGGGTCGAGGTTGCCTTGCAGCGCGCAGCGGTCGTCGATGCGCCGGCGCGCCTGGCCCAGATTGACGGTCCAGTCCACGCCGATGGCGTCGGCACCGATGGCGGCGATCTCCTCCAGCCACAGCCCGCCGCCTTTGGTGAAAACGATCGCCGGCACGCGCTCGCGGTCGTGCTCGAGCTTCAGGTCGGCGACCACGGCGCGCATGTAGGCGAGCGAGAACTCCTGGTAAGCACCGTCGGCCAGCGCGCCGCCCCAGGAGTCGAACACCATCACCGCCTGCGCGCCGGCGCGGATTTGCGCGTTCAGGTAGTCGGCCACCGCGCGGGCGTTGACGGCCAGGATCCGGTGCAGCAGTTCGGGCCGGCCGTAGAGCATCGACTTGATCAGCCGGAAGTCGTCGGAGCCGCTGCCTTCGATCATGTAGCAGGCGAGCGTGAAGGGGCTGCCGGAAAAGCCGATCAGCGGAATGCGGTTGGCGAGCGCGCGGCGGATCTCGCGCACCGCATCCATCACGTAGCCGAGAGACAACTCGGGGTCCGGCGCGGCGAGCTTGGCGACGTCGGCCTCGGTGCGGATCGGGCGCTCGAACTTCGGCCCTTCGCCCTCGGCAAAGTAAAGGCCCAGGCCCATCGCATCGGGCACGGTCAGGATGTCGGAAAAGAGAATCGCCGCGTCGAGCGGATAGCGGTCCACCGGTTGCAGCGTGACCTCGGTGGCGTACGCGGGCGACTTGGCCACCCCCAGAAAACTGCCGGCGCGCTTGCGCGTGGCGTTGTACTCGGGCAAGTAGCGGCCCGCTTGACGCATCAACCAGACGGGGGTGTACTCGGTCGGCTCGCGCAACAACGCGCGCAGCAGGGTGTCGTTGGCGGGGCGCACGGTCGGCAGCAGCGATGAAGAACGAGGGGCGCGATTCTCGCACGCAGGCCGCGCCGGCCTGGCTTGTGCCCTGCGCGGGCGGCTACCTGATTGCGGTGCACGTGCAGCCCGCGGCCAGGCGCAGCGCGGTGGTGGGCGAGCACGGCGGCCGGCTAAAGCTGGCAGTGCAGGCGCCGCCGCTGGAGGGCCGCGCCAACGAGGCGGTGGTCGAGTTGCTGGCGCAACGGCTGGGACTGGCGCGACGCGCGCTGACGCTGGTTGCCGGCGAGAGCCGCCGCGACAAGCGGGTGCGCATTGGGACGGAGTTGCCGGTCGGCGAAGTCGCAGCGCGGCTGACGACCTCGCCCAAATGAAAAGAGCAGGCACTTGGCCTGCTCTTTTGTCTTGCAAGAAACCGGCAATTACTTCTTGGCCGGCTCGCAACCCTTCATCTTCGGGTCCTTCTTGCACTCTTCGGCGGTCGGCTTCTTTTCTTCCTTCTTGGCATCGGCGGCGTAGGCGATACCGGAAGCGAAAGCGCCGGCGATCAGAACAGCAACGAGCTTCTTCATGTTCAGGTTCCTGGAACGGGTGGTTGAAAGGAAAAACCGGGATCTTCGACGCGGACAGCTAACCCGGCCATCGATCCCATAGCGGCTAACGCTGAGCCGGCGCGCTGGTTGACACAAAAGTCATGGAAATTTGCATTGCGGCGCGGCAAGAGCCAATCCTTTCGCCGCGACCCGCCATGTTTGCGCCGCGCGCGCCGCACCCGGCGCCTGCGCGTCAGAGCGTGACGTCGATTCCGACCAGCCAAGCCCGGCCCGGCGCCGGCTCGTAGTAGCGGCCGTTGGCCTCGTTGACGATCACCGCGCCGACGTAGCCCTTGTCGAGCAGATTGGTCGCGCGGATAAAGCCGCGGGCCGTGGTCGGCCCGAGCACGAAGCTGCGCGCCACCGCCAGATTGACCACCCCGTAGCCAGGTGCGGCTTGGGTGTTGCGGTCGTCCACGTAGAGCTGCGACTGGGCGCGCCATTCCAGCGTCCAGTCGGCCCATCCCGGCAGGTAGCGCAGGGCGGCGTAGCCGGAGTAGGCCGGCACACCGGGCAACCGGTTGCCGGCGGCGACCGGCACGTTGGGCTGCCGGCACGGCGCGGCGGTGCAGGTGAGAAACGCTTCGTCGAACTGCGCGAGCAGGCTGGTGGCCGTCGCGTAGAACGACCACTGCGGTGCGAGGCGCCAGTCGAGCGAAGCCTCCGCACCGCGCCGCGAGGTGGCGCCAACGTTGCCGAACGATGAGCGCCCGCCGGCGTTGGTCAGCACGACGATGTCGTCGGTGGTGTCGATCGAGAACAGCGCAAGCGTCGCCGCCGCGCCGGCGCCGAGCGCGGCTTTCAGGCCGACCTCGAAGTTGTTGCTGGTGGCGGGCTGCACCTGGGTGTTTAGGCCGGCGCTGCCGTCGGGTCGGTAGGCGATCTCGTTGAGCGTCGGCGTCTCGAAGCCGCGCCCGTAGGCGGCGTAGACGCTGCTGGCGGCGGCAAAACGGTAGACGACACCGACGGTCGGATTGACCGAGCGGAACGTGTTGGCGCCAGAGTCGTCGCCGTTGACGAGGAACTTGTCGGCGGAGTCGAAGCTGACGTTCGAGGCGCGCACACCGGCCAGCAGCCGCCATTGCGGGTCGATACGCCACTCGGCTTGCAGGTAGGGGTCGAGTAAGGCGACGCGGTTGTCCTCGTCGCGCCGCAGCGCGCCTTGCACGCCGAGCGTGGTCTGCCCGCCAGCGGCGATGAAGTTGTTGTAGCCCTGCCGGCTTTCGTCGAGCCATTCCCAAGCCAGCCCCGCGACGAGGTTCCAAGACCCGAAGTTGCCCTGCACGCGTCCGTCCGCGCCACCGTAGTCGCGGTCGAAGTCGATCACGCCGCCGGGACTGGACGCCGCCGCCTGAGTCGTCACGGGGATCGCCTGGAACTGCTGCACCGAGCGGCGGCCGATCCACGCCGCAGCGGTCGCGCTCCACGTGGCGTCGAAGTCCTTGTTCCACTGCAAGCCGATCTGGCTTTGCCGTGTGGACTTGCGTGTGTTGAAAGTAAGCGCTAACAGGGACGCTTGTTGCGGGTCGGCTTGCCATTGCGCGCGGGTGAGCCCGAGCGGGTCTTGCGCGTCAGGCATGTCGAGCGCGTTGAGGTTGATGCGCCACTGGCCGGAGGCGCCGCCGTCGAGCCGGACTGCCGCATTGACGACATCGCGCGTGGCAGCACTGTGCTCGCGGTCGCCGTCGGTGGCAAAGGCGCTGCCGTCGATGGCGAGCGCGTAGCCGTCGCCGCCGCCGGTCAGGCTGGCCACCGCGCGCCAGGTATCGAAGGAGCCCACCGCGATCCCGGCCGCCGGCGTCCATGGTCCGGAGTCCAGTTGCGTGGTGAGCGCGATCACCCCGCCCGAGGAGTTGCCGTACAGCGCCGAGAACGGCCCGCGCAGCACTTCGATCCGCTGCGCGGCATTGAGGGGGAAGTTCGACACCTGCCCCTGGCCGTCCGGTTGGGTTGCGGGCACACCGTCCAGGTACAGCCGGATGCCGCGCACGCCAAAGGTCGAGCGCGCGCCAAAGCCGCGGATCGAGATCTGCAAGTCCTGCGCGTAGTTCTCGCGATTAAGTGCGACAACGCCCGGCACGCGCGGCAAAGTCTCCGACAAATTGATCCGCAACTGGGTGTCGCGGATTTCCTCGCGAGTAATCACGTTGACCGAGGCCGGCACATCCAGGCCGAGCCGCTCGCTGCGGGTGGCGGTGACGACCACCGAGTCGAGCATGGGCAGCGGCGGCGCGTCGCTTTGCGCGAGTGCAGCGCCCGCCGCGAGCGCCATGCTCGCCGTCGCAAGGTGCCCAGTTGTCACGGCGCCCTCTCGGCAGCGATTTTGATCGCCAAGTTGGCGGCCAACCCGATGCGTCGGCTCGTCGCGGGGATCGCGGCAGCGCGGGCAGACGACGCCGCAATCCTACCGAACGACCAGCACCGGTACTGTCGAGAAGGCGAGCACCTTCTGTGTCTCGCTGCCCAACAGCACGGCGGCGTAACCGCTGCGGCCATGCGAGGCCATCACGATCAGCTCGCAGCCGGCGTCGACGGCGGCGGACAGGATGGCGCGGTGCGGTGCTTCTTCTTCTCGAATCACGGTTTCGACCGGCACGCCGGCGGCGCGCGCAGCCTGCTCGACGACGGACAGATATTCGTTGCCGAGTGCCCCCGCTTTGGCGCGCAAGTCGGCCAACTGCGGCTCCTGCTCGCCGCCCAGCGCAGCGTACGGGTTGGGCGGCACGGCGGCCACGCCCAACACCGCCGCACGGAGCGATTTGGCCAGGCCGACACCAATGTCGATCGCCTTGCGCGACAGGTCGCTGCCGTCGGTGGCGATCAGGATTTTCATGGCGGCCGCGCGCTCGGGCGGGGCGTGCGATTAGCGGCCGCGCAGCTTCTTGATGGCGGCGAGCTGGGCCGCCAGCGCGGACATCTCGGCCTCGACCTTGGCGATCTCCAGGTCGCTGGAGGCATTGCGGCGCGCGTCTTCGGCGGCGCGCAGGGCCTCGCTCGCCTTGGCTTCGTCCAGATCCTTGCCGCGGATCGCGGTGTCGGCCAGCACGGTGACCACGTTGGGCTGCACCTCGAGAATGCCGCCGGCGACGAACACCTGCTCTTCGTCGCCGCCCTCGGCGCGCTTGATCCGCACCACGCCCGGCTTGATGCGCGTGATCAGCGGCGTGTGGCGCGGGTAGATGCCGAGTTCGCCCGCCTCGCCCGGCAGGACGACGAACTCGGCCTCGCCGGAGAAGATGCTTTCTTCGGCGCTGACAACGTCGACGTGGATGGTGTTCATAGGGCCGTTGTCTGTTTCCCGTTGTCCGTTATCGGTCGACTCTGAGGTGCGCTGTCAGCCAACCGACAACTGACAACGGCCAACAGATCACTGAACCTTTTTCGCCTTCTCAAACGCCTCGTCGATGGTGCCGACCATGTAGAACGCCTGCTCGGGCAGGGCGTCGCATTCGCCGTCGACGATCATCTTGAAGCCGCGGATGGTTTCCTTCAGCGGCACGTACTTGCCCGGGCTGCCGGTGAACACTTCGGCCACGTGGAAGGGCTGCGACAGGAAGCGCTGGATCTTGCGTGCGCGCGCCACCGCCAGCTTGTCCTCGGGCGACAGCTCGTCCATGCCGAGAATGGCGATGATGTCGCGCAGTTCCTTGTAGCGCTGCAGCGTGACCTGCACGCGACGGGTGACGGTGTAGTGCTCCTCGCCGACGACGTTGGGGTCGATCTGGCGCGAGGTCGAGTCCAGCGGATCCACCGACGGGTAGATGCCGAGCGCGGCGATGTCGCGCGACAGCACCACGGTCGCGTCCAGGTGGCCGAAGGTGGTCGCCGGCGACGGATCGGTCAGGTCGTCGGCGGGCACGTACACGGCCTGGATCGAGGTGATCGAGCCGGTCTTGGTCGAGGTGATGCGCTCCTGCAGCTTGCCCATTTCTTCGGCGAGCGTGGGCTGGTAGCCGACCGCCGACGGCATCCGCCCGAGCAGCGCGGAGACCTCGGTGCCGGCCAGCGTGTAGCGGTAGATGTTGTCGACAAAGAACAGGATGTCGCGGCCTTCGTCGCGGAAGCGCTCGGCCATGGTGAGACCCGTCAGGCCCACGCGCAGGCGGTTGCCGGGCGGCTCGTTCATCTGGCCGAACACCATCGCCACCTTGGACTCGGCGAGGTTCTCCTGCTTGATGACGCCGGCCTCGGACATCTCGTGATAAAAGTCGTTGCCCTCGCGGGTGCGCTCGCCCACGCCGGCAAACACCGACAGACCCGAGTGCGCCTTGGCGATGTTGTTGATGAGCTCCAGCATCGTCACGGTCTTGCCCACGCCAGCACCACCGAAGAGACCGATCTTGCCGCCCTTGGCAAACGGGCAGATGAGGTCGATCACCTTGATGCCGGTCTCAAGCAGTTCGACCGACGGCGACAGTTCGTCGAACTTTGGCGCCGGCCGGTGAATGGTGCGGAACTCGTCGCTCTGGATCGGCCCGCGCTCGTCGATCGGGCGGCCCAGGATGTCCATCACGCGGCCGAGCGTGCCCGGGCCGACCGGCACCTTGATGCCGTCGCCGGTGTTGCGCACCTTCATGCCGCGGCGGATGCCGTCGGAGGAGCCCATCGCGATGGTGCGCACCACGCCGTCGCCCAACTGCTGCTCCACCTCGAAGGTCAGGCCCTGCTCGACGAGCCGGTTGGTCGGATCGGCTTCGAGCACCAGCGCGTCGTACACGTTGGGCATCGCTTCGCGCGGGAACTCGACGTCCACCACCGCGCCGATGCACTGAACAATGGTTCCGGTTGATCCGGTCGACATGGTTACACCTGTCTAAATGAAGTTCGGTTGAGAAATGCCGAAGAAGCGTAGCGAGCGGCCCGAGTCCGGCCCGAGGAGCGCACCCGTACGAACGTGTACGGCGAGCACCGCAGGGGCGAACTCGGGGCGCGCAGTAGCTTATTCGGCATTTTTGTTAAGCGATGGCGGCTGCGCCGCCGACGATCTCGGAAATCTCTTTGGTGATGCCGGCCTGCCGCGTCTTGTTGTAGATCAGTTGCAGTTCGGCGATCAATTTCTTGGCGTTGTCGGAGGCGGCCTTCATCGCCACCCTGCGCGCGCTCTGCTCGCAGGCGATGTTCTCGGCGACCGACTGGTAAATCAGCGCTTCGACGTAACGGGTCAGCAACTCGTCGATCACGCGCTGCGGATCCGGCTCGTAGATGTAGTCCCAGGCGTAGGCGCGCTTTTCTTCCTCGGTCTGCGCCAGGCTTTCGGCCGACAACGGCAGCAACTGCTCGATCAGCGGCTCCTGCTTCATCGTGTTGACGAAGCGCGAGTAGGCGATGTACACGGCGTCGAGCTGGCCGCTGGCGTAGGCGTCGAGTTGCAGCTTGATCGGGCCGATCAGCCGCTCCAGATGCGGGCGGTCGCCCAGCTGCACGACCTGCGAGACGATGTTGGCGTTCAGGCGCTGCAAGAAGCCCAGCCCCTTGTTGCCGAGCGCGGTCGCCTGGAACTTGATGCCGGCGGCGTCCCACTCCTTGACGCGGCCGAGCACCGCGCGCTGGATGTTGGTGTTCAAGCCACCGCACAGGCCCTTGTCGGTGG
>JBKCXU010000007.1:0-14279 GCA_046316025.1 Betaproteobacteria bacterium
GATCGTGATCGAGCACAACCTGGACGTGATCCGCTCGGCCGACTGGATCATCGACCTCGGCCCCGAAGGCGGCGACGCCGGCGGCGAGATCGTGGTCGCCGGCACGCCGCGCGAGGTGATGGCGCATGCGGGGTCGCATACGGGGAAGGCGTTGAGGGAGTACGAGCAGCAACTGGCGCCGAGCCAGGCGCAAGCATCCACGCCCCCACCCCAACCCGTCCAGCCTCGGCCTGGCAAGGCCTCGTCGCTCCAGCGGCGCGAAGCTGCGCTTCGCGAAACCCCGCTTCCGCCCACCGCTTCGCAGGGGAGGGAGTTACTCCCTCCCCCGCCTGCGGGGGAGGGCCGGGGTGGGGGCGTGGATGCTCGCCCTTTGCTCGGTGCCAGTTGTTCCTCGTACTCCCTTAGCGCCTTCCCCGTATGCGATCCTACGTGCGCCATCACCTCGCGCGGCGTGCCGGCCACGACGATCTCGCCGCCGGCGTCGCCGCCCTCGGGCCCGAGGTCGATGATCCAGTCGGCCGAGCGGATCACGTCCAGGTTGTGCTCGATCACGATCAGGGAATGACCGGCCGCCAGCAGCTTGCGCAGCGCGCGCATCAGCCGCGCCACGTCGTCGAAGTGCAGGCCGGTGGTCGGCTCGTCGAAGAGCAGCAACGAGCCTTTGCGTGCGAGCTTGCTTCCCACCGGCTCGCCGGTGGTGCCGGACTTCGCCGCCTCCGCCAAGAAGCCCGCGATCTTCAAGCGCTGTGCCTCGCCGCCGGAGAGTGTCGGCACCGGCTGGCCGAGCTTCACGTACTCCAGGCCCACGTCGGCCAGCGGTTGCAGCGCGCGCACGACTTCGCGCTCGCCGGCAAACGCGGTCAGCGCTTCGCTCACCGTCAGGTTCAGCACCTCGGCCACCGACAGCTTGCGGGCGCCGAGTGCGAGCGTTACTTCGAGCACCTCGGGCCGGAAGCGCTTGCCGTCGCAGTCCGGGCAGCGCAGGTACACGTCGGACAGGAACTGCATCTCCACGTGCTCAAAGCCGTTGCCGCCGCAGGTCGGGCAGCGGCCGTCGCCGGCGTTGAAGCTGAACATCCCCGCCGTGTAGCTGCGCTCCTGCGCCAGCGGCGCCTTGGCAAACAGTGCGCGGATCGCGTCCCAGGCGCCGACGTAGCTCGCCGGGTTGCTGCGCGTGGTCTTGCCGATCGGCGACTGATCGACCATCGCCACCTCGGCCACCCAGTCGTGGCCCAGCAGCCGGTCGTGCGCGCCGGGCGACTCCACGCCCTTGCCCTTGGCCTTGGCCAGTGCCGGGTAGAGCACGTCTTGCACCAACGTGCTCTTGCCGCTGCCGGAGACACCGGTCACCACCACCAGCTTGCCGAGCGGAAACTCCACCGAAAGATTGCGCAGGTTGTTGTGGCACGCGCCTTCGAGCAGCAGCTTGGGTGTTTCAGGCGGCACGTTGCGCGTGGCGCGGCCGAAGGCATCGAGGATCGGCACGTCCACCCGCTTGCGGCCCGACAGATACGCGCCGGTCAGCGTGTCGGCGCGTTTGATCTCGTCCGGCGTGCCGTTGAACACGATGTTGCCGCCGCGCTCGCCGGGGCCGGGGCCCATGTCCAACATGCGGTCGGCCGCCAGCATCACCTGCGGGTCGTGCTCGACCACGACCAGCGTATTGCCCGCCGTGCGCAGCCGGTGCATCACCTCGATCACCCGATGCATGTCGCGCGGGTGCAGGCCGATGCTGGGCTCGTCCAGCACGAACAGCGTGTTGACGAGCGAGGTGCCGAGTGCGGTCGTCAGGTTGATCCGCTGCACTTCGCCGCCTGAGAGCGTGCGGCTCTGGCGGTCGAGCGTCAGGTAACCCAAGCCCACGTCGTTGAGGAACTTCAGTCGCGCGCGGACTTCTTCGAGCAGCAGTTCGGTCGCCTGGTCGAGCACGCCCTGGAAATTGAGGCGGTCGAAGAACAGGCGCACGCGCTCCAAAGGCAGCAGCATCAGGTCGTGCAGCGATAGGCCGGGGAGTTGGGCGAGTTGTTCATCTGTCCAAGCGACGTTGAGTGGCTTGAAACGGCGGTAGGTGCCCGTGGGCGGCGTTCTTCCCTCACCCGGCGCGCTCCGCGCGCCACCCTCGCCCGGGGGGAGAGGGTTTTCTCCTCTCTCCCCCCGGGAGAGGGGCGGGGGTGAGGGAAGAATGCCAGCAGCAAGCACAGCATTCGCGTCTTCGCGCGCCCCCACCCTCCACAACAACGCCTCCGGCTTCAACCTCGCGCCGCCGCAGGCGGTACAAGGCGTGTACGAGCGGTAGCGCGACAGCAGCACACGGATGTGCATCTTGTACGCCTTGCTCTCCAGCCAGACGAAGTAGTGCTTGACGCCGTACCACTGCGTCTGCCACTTGCCCTTCCAGCCCGGCTCGCCGTCCAGCACCCAGCGGCGGTGCTGTTCGTCGAGCAGGTTCCACGGCGTATCCAGCGGCACACCAAAGCGCGGCGCGAACTTCACGAGGTCGCGCTGGCACTCGGCGAAGCTCGCCGTCTGCCAGGGCTTGACCGCGCCTTCGCGCAGCGTCTTGCGCTCGTCGGGGATCACCAACCCGTAATCGACGCCGATCACGCGACCGAAGCCGCGACAGGTTTCGCAGGCGCCCAGCGGCGAGTTGAACGAGAAGCTCGACGGATGCACGTCCGCGTAGTGGATGTCGCAGTCGGCGCAGTGCAGGTCGGTGGAGAAGCGCCAGGTCTTTGCTCCCTCGCCCGCATCAGCGGGAGAGGGCCCCATCTTTACTCCCTCCCCCGCACCAGCGGGGGAGGGCTGGGGTGGGGGCATCTTTGCTCCCACATGCACATCGACCCTGCCTCCACCGAAGCGCAACGCCGATTCCAGTGCCTCGATCACCCGCTCGCGCTCGGCGCTGCTCCACCGCAGCCTGTCTTGAACCACATCCAGCGTGCGCTTGCCCCCCTCGCCCGCATCAGCGGGAGAGGGGTCGGGGGTGAGGGTTCTTGTGTACCCCTGCGCCTCCAGATGCGCGCGCACTTCGTCTTCGGTGAAGTTCGCCGGCAACTTGACCGGGAAGCTGATCGTCAATCGTGGGTCTTCCAAACCCGCGCAGCGCGCCTGCAACTCCGCATAGATCCCCTGCGCCGAGTCGCGCCGCACCGGCTTGCCGCAACCGCGGCAATACAGCGTCGCGGCGCGCGCGAACAGCACCTTCAGATGGTCGTTCAACTCGGTCATCGTGCCGACCGTGCTGCGGCTGGTGCGCACCGGGTTGGTCTGGTCGATCGCAATCGCCGGCGGCACGCCTTCTATGCGATCCACCTGCGGCCGATCCATCCGGTCCAGAAACTGCCGCGCGTAGGGCGAGAAGGTCTCCACGTAGCGGCGCTGTCCCTCGGCGTACAGCGTGTCGAACACCAGCGAGCTCTTGCCCGAGCCCGACACGCCGGTGACCACGATCAATTCGCCCGTGGGCAGATCGAGGTCGAGGTTCTTCAGGTTGTTCTGGCGCGCGCCGCGGATGCGGATCGCCTTGTCGGTGGCGGACATGCGTTGCTCGGAAGAGGTGCCGCGGCGCGCCGCGCCGCAAGCCAAGCAAAGAAGTCTATCGCCGCGGACAACGCGTATCCCGCGCTTGCGGGGGCCTCGCGCGATTGCGATTTTTCACGCGTCATCGGTGGGCGATCCGTGGGGCGCGCGGTCGCACAGTGCAATCCACGCCGGCATCGGGTCGGCGCATCAGAGGAGAAACACCATGACAGCACTCAACGCCAGCCTCGACCGCCGCGGCGCGCGCGGCTTTGCCCTTGTCCGCAGCAGCGCGGCAGCCGCTATCGCGGCCTTGTCGATCGGCGCCGAGGTCTGGATCGGCCGCGACAGCGCGCCACCGGAGCGGCCGACCGAAGACGCGGTTCCGCTCGTAGTCGCGCCGTGGAACGCCATGGACGCAAACGTGCCGACGTCGATGGCCGCCGCCGTGACCGACACGCGCGCGGCGTGGGCGCCTTACGACGGCCCTCTCGTGCAGGACTGGGACGAGATCGAGGCGCAGCTTCCGGGTTCGGCGGGCAACGGCCGGTCGGCGCTCGAAGACCCGCTTGCCACATCGTAGGGCGCTCCACCGCGGCTTGCGCCGAAAGCGCAGCCCGCGACCGACGCACCCCATGTTTGTGTTGGCGTCGTGAATATTCGCGTGCAATCGAAAGTGCGGCGTTGTCTGCTTGTACGCGCATCGCAGCCGTACCCGCCGTCGATACCCTTCTCCGCGAAAGCCGCAGCCGATATGCCACGTCTCTTGCCCCACGGGTACCCTGCGTCGCTGCGCGCGGCGACGCTTGCGATCTGCGGCGCCTTCGTCTTCAGCTCGGTCGTTTGGGTGCTGGACGATTACGGCTCCACGCCGCTGCTCGCCGCACTGGCCGATCCCTGGCAAGGGCTGAGCGCTGCGTCGTCCGCGCCACCGTCCTTGCGCTGAGCGCGCAGCCGCGTCGCTTGGCCTCGCCCGCGGGCTGTCGACGCAACAGCGACCGACGCTCGTGTTCACGGCGCTGGACGAGCCGCCGAGCTGCGTCCCGAGTGGCAGGGCTCCGGCTCGGGGTAGAGGGGGCGACAAGGCGGCCGCGCTGGGGACTACCAGCGCAGCCAGGACAGCCCTTCGAAATAGCGGTCGAACCAATCTGCCGGAATCGCGATCACCCCGCTGTCGTTGAGTGCGACCTCGCCGGTGCGCGGGCCAACCGCGGGCCAGGTTCCTGCGAGGTACTTGGCGCGCACCGCCGGCGCTACCGCATTGCCCAGATCGCCCTGTGGGTTACGTAAGACGACGTAGGTGCTGCCGTCCTTGCCGGTGGCTACGCCGAGCAGCGCGTAGGCATGGTTGCGCACGAGCCCGGTTTTGGTGAGGCTGTAGGCGCCGCTGTCGCCCGTTTCGACGGCGGTTCCGTAGGTCCAGGCGGCCAGCGGCATCAGCGCCGCCCCACGCCCGTCGAGTAGAGGATAGGCGCCCGCGATGCCAACAAGGCGCCCAAGGGTGAATCCGCCGTCGCGGTGAAAGGCGCGGGCACCCCAAAAGTCGCGCATCGCCTCGTGCGGGTAACAGTGCTCGGCCAAGCGATATTGGCTGGGATCGAGGTTGTCGGCGTCGGGCGACGCCGGCTGCCACTGAATGCCGGCGATCCACATCGCATAGGCCTTTTCGACCAACGCGGGCCACATCTCGTCGCCGCCGTCGCCGCGGGCATAGACCCAGTTTTGCCCCGCCGGGTCGAACGGGAAGTCGGCCTGCACCGGAACCTGCGGCGGTCGCCCGGCGGCAAAAAACGGCAGGTGGTACACATCGCCCGCCGCTGTCTGCCGCGCGGCCGCAAAGCGCGCATCCCAGCGCGCCGCATCGACCCAGGCCGTCGCGATCAGGGTGGCAATCAGGCCGCAGTCGGACAGATTGCCCTGCACCGGGTCGCGCCACGACACGCGGCCGGTGGCGGTCAGGCGTTCGAACGCCCGGTAAGGCCACGCGTTAGAGGTCGCCCCCCGAGCGTCACCGGGGCCTGGAACATCCGCGAACAGCGGCAGCACGCGTTCAAGCACCTGCACGCGATAGGGTTTGAGCGCATTGCGTAGCGTCGGCGGCAGCGCGGCCACGACTTCGTCCAGACTGCGATAACGCTGCGTGCGCGCGCGCAGCCAGTCGAGCGCGTCGACTAGCGTCGGTTTGTCCGGCAACGGCGCGTAGACGAGCTCCAGCGTGTCGCCAAACGCGGCTTGCAGGGCTTCCCAGCGAGGTCTCTTGTCGCGCAGGACAGATTCGGCCAGGATCAGTTCGGCCAACGCCAGCGGATTAACGGCCCATAACCGTCGTGTGCTTGGCCCCGCTTCGAGATCGCCGTCGTCCATGGCGTGCCCTCACTGGTGTGGCCGGCGGCGTCGGTGCCCGGCGCCGCCGGCGGTTTGCCGTCGAATGAGCCTAGTTGTTGCCAGACCGCTATTTGTTCGCGGTCTTGACGCTCTTGCTGCCCGGCACCTTCGCTACCAGCGCTTGCAATTCTTTGCGCGTTTGCGTGAGCGCCTTGATCTGGTTGTTCAAATTGCCGGACAGGCTGCGTAGCTGTGCCTGGAACTGCTGCCGCGTAAGCGGCTTGCTTGTGGCCATCTTCTTGCTCCTGGAGTGGTCGGGGGCGGGTGGGTTCAGGAGCGCATGCGCCCCTGCGGCGCCGCGTCGCCTCCCTGCGCGGCGCCATTGATTTCTTGCAGCAAGGCCTCGGTGGCCGCGCTGGGCCGCAGTCCAAGGATGACCGACAGCATTTCTCGGCAACGCCGGTACACGCGCAGCGCGGCGGCGCGCTCGCCTTGGTGCAGATAGTGCGTCATCAGCACGCGAGTCAACTCCTCGGCGGTGGGGTCGATCTGCACTGCGCGCTCCAGCGCGGCGGTTAAATCGACCGGCGGTAGACCTGCCTCGCTCGCCCGTATAACCGCTGTACTGAAGGCCTTGCCCAGGCGCGCGCGCGCCGCGAGCAGCCAAGGCGGCTCTTCTCCGCCGGGGAGAAACTCGCCTTTGTAGGCGGCGAGCAGCCGGCTGAGCGCCGCACCGGCGTTGCCGGCGGCGGCACCGCGCGTGCGGGTATCGCGTAATGCGCCCAGCTCGGCCGTGGCCGTCAGCACTTGCCGAACATCGGACCAGACCTGCGCTTGCGCCAGTTGCACGCCGCCGTCGGCGGACTCGAGTCGCTCGTCGCCCCCGAGCAGGCGGCGCAGCCGGCTGATCGTCATGTCGAGCGCCTTGCGCGCGCTGTCGGCGTCGGCCTCGGGCCACAGCCGTTCGGCGAGCCAGGTCTTGGCCGGCGCGGGCTGATCCTGCGCCGTGCACGCGAGCAGCAGTTTGAGCAGCTCCAGCGGCCGGTCCTGCGCCTTGCGCTCGGGCCGGTAGGGTTGTCCATCGACCTCGAGCCTGAAGCTGCCGAGCGTCCAGATCCGCACCGGCCAGGGCCAGTGCTCGTCGGCGGCAGGCGGAGGCGCCAGTTGTTGCGCGGCAATCAGCGTACGCACGAAGTCGGTTTCGATGCCTGCGGTGAGCGCCGCAGCGCAGAGTGCCGCGCATTGATCCGGCAGGGGGTTAAGCAGTATCGTCAGCTCGGCCTGACGTGCAAGAGCCAGTGCGCTCCGCAGCGCTTCACGGTCGGGTGGCCGGACGGCTGCTGCGCGCAAGGCGAGTGCGATCGCCTGCACGGCTTTGCACTGCACGGGCCCAAGCAACGGCACTAGCGCCTCGAGGCGCTTGGCGCCTTCGACACCCCGCCGGTTGGCCGCAAGCGCGTAGGCGAGATCGACCTCGAACAGCACGCTGGGTGCGCCACGCCACCCGGCCTCCTGGGCAGCGGCGAGCGCCGCCTCGGCGCGGTGCAGCGCTTCGGGGTGACGGCGTTGCGCCAAGCGCACCCGGACGCCCAAGCGCAGGATGATCGCGTGCGCGTCCGCGCTCGGGTTGAGCAGGCCGCTTTCCGCCTCGGCGAGCGCACTTTCGGCTTCCGGCAGTTTTCCGCTGCGCAAAGCCACGTTCACGGCCAGCCGAGCGAGATCTACGCGCACGGTACGCAGATCGTTTTGCTCGACCAGCGCGCGCAAGCGCTCGGCGGCCTTCTGTGCGCTCGCCAAGTCCCCCGCTGCCAGGTGAACCAAACCGATCTGCTGCCACCAGCTCGCTTGCAACAGCGGCGCCGCGTCGGGGTCTTCGACCAAGTGGCGCAGACGCCTTTCAAAGTGAAATGTACGCTCGAAACTGTCGAAAGTGAACACATGATCCACCACCGCACGCGCAGCGGCCAGCGCGAGGTCGCGCGAGGGCCAAGCCTCCTCGTGATCGACCAGCGCGGTCAGCGCATCCAGTGCGGCGGCGACCGGGGCGCCCACGAGCGCGTCGGCATCGGCCTTGTTCGCCTCGCATACGATGCCCAAGAGGTAGACGCCGCGCAGCGGCATCGACTCGCCCAGACCAAAGACCTTGCGCCAGCGGCCAAAGGCATCGAGCCAGGCGGGGAGCTGACGACGGTCGTCGTCGAACATATCCGCCAGGCACAGCAGGCTGGCGGCCGCAAGCGCGGCGCCCTCGGCGTCGCCGATCCCCTCAAAGCCGCGATAGGCGCGCGCAAACCACTCGCGCGCCGCATCGCTGTCGACACCGAGCAGGCACTGGCCCGCCCAGAAAGACAACGGGGGCCGCGCCGGGATGCGCTCGGCCGGTACGCGCGCCAGCGCCTGTATGAGGCGCGTGGCCTGCCGCGCACGGGCACAGTCCTGGGCAAGCCGTTCGAGCGCGTCGAAGGCGGCGTCATGGTCGTCGAGATCGAGCCACAGGGCGAACGCGTCGTCATGGCGCCGTAGCGCGTCCAGTAGTTGCGCGCAGCGCCGCTCGACGCCGGTTGCTGCCTGCGCATCCTGGGCACGAAAGTGCTTGCGTGCGCCTTGGCGCACCAGGGCGTGCATCGTGTACAGCGGCCCGTCGGCACCGTCGTGCCGTAGCAGCAGCCCCTGCCGCGTCAGGCCCTGCAGGGCCGCGCCGACATCGAGCGCCGGCAGCAGCGTGTCGAGCCAGTCGGGGCGCAGTTCCGGCAGCACGCAGCCGACGTGCAGTACCTCGCGCTCGGTCGGCGTCAGGCGCGCGACGACCTTCTGCAACAGATGGCCATGGACTTTATCGGCGACGGCCGCGGGTTCCGCCCGAGTGGCGGGCGCGCTGCGCAGCAGCCCGCAGGCCAGCACCAAGGCACCCGCGTGGCCGCCGGTTAACGCGGCCAGCACCTCTCCGTCGGCACGCGCCAGCCCCAGCCGCTGACCGACCCGCGCGCATTCCGTGGCGCTGAAGCGCAAGTCCAGATCGGTCAGCTCGGTCAGGCGCTGCGCCATCAGAGCGTCGTACAGCGCTGCGGGCGGTGCGGTCTGGCTCAGGAATACGAGTTCCAGCGGTGGTAGGCACACGGCCACGGCCTCGGCCAACCACGCGGGGACGGCGCCGTCGGCGATCTCCTGCGCGTCGTCGAACACGATCAGGGTCGCTGGCGCCGCTGCCGCCAGCGCACGGAAGTAGCGACGGGCGAACAGCGTTTCGCGCCCGCGGTCGGCGTCGGCAAACGCCGGCAGTTTGGGCGCGGGCGCGACGAGGCGCGCCAGCCGCGACGCCAACGTGCGGAAAAAGAAGGCCGGGTCGGCGTCGCGCTCGTCGAGGCGATACCAGAGCGGCGTGCGGCCGTCGGCTTCGGCGTAAAGCGCCGCGAGCGTGGACTTGCCGGAGCCGGAAGGCGCGGTCAGCCACTTGGCCGCGCTGCCCGCTGCGGCCAGACGCGCCAGCAACTCCGGCCGCGGCAAGGCCGCGGCCGTCGTGGGCGCGAGGAATTTGGCGGCTTCGACGGCGGGTGACGGCATCGGTACGCGAACGGAGCCGCGTAGGCGCGAAGGCGAGCCAGCGTAGTGCAGCGCAGCCGAAGGCGTCAATCGCGCGGAGTCGACCATCGCGCGACGCTAATCACATCACGCCCACGGATAACCCACGGATAGCACAACCGGCGGCTGCGATCTCGGCCTACGAGCGACCGACGGGTAGATCTCTCGACATGGCTACGCCTGGCTCGCCGCCGGGTCGATCCGCTGCGCCAACTCGCGCACCCAGTGCACGTTCTGCCGCGTGTAGATGCGCTTGATGTGGTCGGCCACGGTGCTGCCGGCGATGGAGAGTTTTTCGGCGATCTCGGCTTGCGACAGGCCGGCGCAGGGCAGCGCTCAGACCTCGCGCTGGCGGGTGGACACTGGCAGCGCCTCAACCGCGCGCCGCAGCGCGGCCGACTGCGGCTCCAGGTGATGCACCGTCACCTGGAGCAGCGGCGGCGCGCCCTTGACGTTGACGCCACGCAGAGGCTCGGTATCGAAGACGAACTGGCGCCCATCGTCTTCCACGCCTGGCGATCCGGCATGGCAGGCGGCGCCATGCCGCCAAGGCATCGCCCATCGACGGTATCGACGGACGAATGGGAGTTCTCGCGCTCTATCCGTGGGCGATCCGTGGGTTCGTGCCCGCGACAGTTCTTCCGCACCGGCAACTGCCGGTTTCAACCAGGAGTCGAGAATGAACACGGACACCCGCAGTACCGAGAGCACCTCTTCTTCGCCGCGCTCGCCCTTGCTGTTGCGCGCGAGCGGCGCCTCCGTGATCGTCGCGCTGGCGATCGGCATGGCCTTCGGCGGCTGGCATCCGGCGCCTACGTCGAAAGCGATGCCCGCCAGCGTGGACCCGACCTTCGAGCAGGCGGTGGTGCCGGCGTCGCCGGAGGGCGCCGCGCTCCCGGCCGACGAGGTTCGGCCCGCGCCGGCCACGCCCGCGGCGCCACCGAACTCCCGTCGCGACGAGTTCGACGACGGCAGCGAGACGATTTGGCCGGGGCAGATCGCGGGTTGAGAGGCACCGCGGGCGAACGGTCGGCTCGCGACGGTGCGCCGACGGCTCGCTCGCCCCCTTGCCGTTAAGCCTCGTGTGCAGCCTCGATTGGCACTCCCTCATCCAGGAGGAATCGAACATGAACCCTGTTGCAACTCTCGCGCTCTGTATCACCTTGGCCGCTGCGGCGGCGCCCGCCTGGTCGAAGGACCCGACGGTCGAGCAATGCCCGTCCCCGCTCGCTGCGGACGCGGCGCTGCGCTGCTCCGGCGTGCGGCAGATCGCGCCCGCCACCGCGCACCGGCTGAAGCGGGAGGCGCCGGCGGCGCTGGTGCTGATCGACGTGCGCCCGCCCGAGGAAGTCGAAGCCGATGGCGCCGCGGTCGGCGTCGACTACATCGTGCCCTGGTCGCCGCGGCAGCTTTCGGCCTTCGTGCAGCAGGTGCACGCCGACGTGGTCGCTTACGGCGGCAACGAGCGCACGCCGGTGGTCCTGCTCTGTGCCGCCGGCGTGCGCGCCGCGCGTGCGGCGCACGTCCTGCAGGCGGTGGGCTACCGCCGCGTGTGGGTCGTCACCGGCGGCATGGAAGGCGTGGCCGACGCTGCGGGCACGCACCACGGCGGCTGGAAGGCGGCGGGTTTGCCGTGGGACGCGCAGCCCGACACGGCAGGGCTGCTGCTCGCCCATGGCCCGGCAACGCACTGAGAGCTTGAGAGTGAATCTACTGCGCGCCCCGATCTCGCGCCTGCGCTGCTCGCCGTACCACTCTGTACGGGTGCGCTGCTCGGCGCGACCTCGGGGCGCTCGCGACGATTTTCTCTAAAGCTCTGCTGCCGCCATGCCGAGTCGCGGCCTGTTGTCGCGGCACAGCCGCATGCGCCGGCCGCACGCGTTGTTCGGCGGTGTGGCGCTGTTGCTGGTGGCGCTGTGGATCCTGCTGGCGCTGCTGCTGCCGGCGCCGGCCAACGCCGCGGTCGCGCACGCCGTCGCCATCGCCCAACGCATCGACTGTTGAAGCGAGTTGTCCGCCGACTGCGCAGAGTCGCCGCCGGCCTTGATCCGAGGAGTTCGCCATGAAATCGCGTTACGACTTTTTGGCACGCCGCGAAGACCGCCGCAACCTGGCGCTGGTACGTGTCGGCGGCGTCGTCGCCGTGCTCGCGCTGATCGTCGGCCTGGGCACGTTTTCGCGCTCGCACCCGCCGACTGTGGCCGCCGGCCCGTCGACGGCGGACGCGCCGCAGCCGCCGCCGCCGATCAAGCCCGCCACGCTCTGAAGGCGCGCGTCGCTCCTCCGGAGCAGAGCTCGCGCTGCGCGAAGCCCCCGCTTCCGCCCGCCGCTGCGCAGGCAAGCGCGAACTCAGCCAGCGACATACCGAGTTCGTGACGCTCCTGGCCCTCACCCGCTCGCTTCGCTCGCACCCCCTCCCGCCGAAGCCGGCGAGCGTTGATTGGCTCCCCTCGCCCGCTTCGGCGTGAGAGCGGCCGGGGCTGAGGGTAAGGGGACTCTCATGCTCGTTGCTCTTTTGGTTAGCGGCAGCCGCGCCGATTCTTTTCGCTCTGCGCAGACCGACGTTGCCGGTTGCGCCGGATTGCCCCGCGCGCTCCTTGCGCGCGCCGGTCGATCCCACGGCCTCGCCCATCGCGCGAATGCGGAGTGTGAATTTTCACGCTCGATCCGTGGGTCATCCGTGGGTGGGCGCCTTCGATAGTTCGGTCATGCATTCCGCTGCCCCATGGAGAACGAGCCAAAGATGAACGCCTGCATGATTCCCCGCCGCAACGGGCTGTTTGCTGCGACCGGCGGCAACGCTGCCGCCCGCTTGGTGAGTGCGGTCAGGGCAGCCCCGGCGGCCGTCGTCGCGACGGCGCTGGCTGTGGCCTCGCTGCTGTACGCGCCAGCACAGGCCGCCGCGGCGGCCGAGGGCCAGGTCGCTGCCGCCCTGCCGACGGATGTGCTCGGATACGCCGCGGCGGCACTGGTGTTCGTGACGTTCTACTTGCGTTCGATCGTGCATATCCGGCTCGCCGCGGTGTGCAGCAACCTGCTGTTCATCGGCTACGCATCGAGCGCCGAGTTGGCGCCGATTCTGGTGTTGCACGCGATGCTGCTGCCGCTGAACCTGTGGCGGCTGCGCGAGCTTGCGGCCGGTCGCCAGGCCGGCGGGACCGTGCCGGCGGGCGGCCCCGGGCAGGCCGGCTGGCGCGCGCTGCTGGCGCGGCTGCGCGGCGCGGGGCCGACCACGAGCGCCGGCACGCGCGCGGCGGGCATGGGCTCCGGGATGGCGGCGCTCGACCCGGCGCGCACCACCGGCGAGGACGGTCGCGTGGCGGGCTGGCTGCGCGCGTCGGCAGCGGTTGGTGCGGCGGTCGTGCTGCTCGGCCTGACGATGATGCCGGCCGATCTGGAGCAGTCGGGGCGTCCCGGTGAGCGCCCGGTTGCGGCCCAGGCGGCGCCGACGCTGCAACCGGCGGTGGAGCGCGTCCTGCGGCATGCCGAGCCGCGCGCGGGAGCCGCGCAGTGAAACGGACGCAAACCCTGCGCGCCGCCGCACGCCACCACGGGTGGAGCCGGCGATGAAGGCAGCGTTGCTTGCCGTCGGCGGCGGTGCGCTGCTCGCCCCCACCGGTGCGTTGAGCATGGCGCCTGCCGCGTGGTGGAGCGCGGCGGTGGGGCCGTCGCTGCGCGGGCTGATCACCGCCGCCGCGATCGCCGCGCTGCTGTGGGCGCTGCGCCGGGGCGGGCCGCGGCTGGCTGGCCTGCTGGCCGCGTTTCCGGTGACCTCGGCGCCGGCGCTGCTCTGGCTGACGGTCGATTACGGCCCCGAAGCGGCAGCGGCGGCGGCGCAGGGCGCCTTGTACTCGACCGGGCTGAGCGCGATTCTGGCGCTGGCCTACGCCCACGGTGCGCGCCGGTTGGGCCCGGCCGGCAGCCTCGCCGTGGGCCTGCTCGCGACCGGCGCAGTCGGGCTGGCGGCCATTGGTCTGCAAGGGTCGGCCGCAGCGGTCGCGCTGTTTGTTGCCGTGGCGCTGGCGCTGTCTGCCCGCGCGATGCCGCGCCTGCACGGCGACGCGCCGCCGCGTCGCCCGGCGCGACACGATGTGGCCGTCGGCGCAGGCTGCGCCGGGTTGATGTCCACCGTCGTGTTGCTGCTTGCGCCGCAGTTGCCGCCGCAGTGGTGCGGGTTGATCGCGTCGCTGCCGCTGGTCGGCACCGTCTCGACCGTGCTCGTGCACCGGCAGGTGCCGCCGGCGGCGCTGGCGGCGTTTCTGCGCGCTTACGTGGGCGGACTCACGGCGCGCGCGGTGTTCATGACCGCCCTGATGGTTGCGCTGGTGCCGCTGGGCACGGTTGCCGCCTGGGCGCTGGCGCTGGCCGCCGCGCTGGCCGCGGTCCGGCTCGCCGGCTGGCGCGCGAGCGCGCGCTGGACGCCGGCCGCTGCTTTGACTTTCCAAACGCCGTTCGCACTCCCGACCGGCGCGCTCGACCCCGCGGCGCCGGCGCGCGCCGCGGTCCCCTGTGTCGCGACCGCTGCCGCGCCTGCGTGCGCGAGTGGGCGCGATGTGTCTTTCGCTCCGCTCTCGTCTCGAAAGGACTCCCGATGAAAAAGACCGTATCCCTGTTTGGCTTCGCCACTGTCCTGTTGTGGGCATGCAGCGCGCTCGCCGCACCGGCCCACGCCGCGCCGGTGGCAACCATCAGTCCGCAGCTGGCCGCGCTGGCCAAGGCCGAGCACGGCCGCGCGGTGCTGCTGCTGGACGTGCGCGGCCCCGCCGCGGCTGCCGTTGGCGGGCAGGCAACGCCGGCCGAGGCGCTGGGGCCCGTTGCCGAAGCCGCGCACCCGCTCCGCTGGGCCTCCGCCGCCG
>JBKCXU010000008.1:0-84969 GCA_046316025.1 Betaproteobacteria bacterium
CGCCCTCGGGCAGGTGCGCGATGGTGGCAAAACCGCAGGCCGTGTCCGCCAGCGCGATTACGCTCGCCGCATGCAGAAAGCCGTTGGGCGCCAGGTACTGCGGCTGCACCTGCATCCGCATCAAGAGCTCGCGCTCGTCGATGTGCAGCACCGTGAGGCCGAAGAACTCCGGCAGCGTGCCGGCCGTGCGGGCGTTGAGCTTGTCGAGGGTGATGTCGGGGCGCAGGCGCATCGGTTCACCCAAACTTGGAAAAGTCCGGCTTGCGCCGCTCGAAAAACGCGGTGAACGCCTCCTTCGCCTCCGGCTCGCGCAGCATGCGGCCGAAGCTCTTGACCTCATCGACAATCAACTTTTCGACCACCGCCTTCCAGCCGGACTTCATCAGCCGCTTGGTCTCGCGCACCGACGCCGGCGGCAGAAGAGTAAAGCGCGCGGCCTGGCGCTGCGCGTAGGCGAGCACTTCTTCGGGCGGCAGCAGGCGGTTGACGAGCTTCATCTCGACCGCTTCTTCGGCACTGATCGGCTCCGACAGCAAGAGCTTCTCGGCCGCCTTGTGGTAGCCGGCCGCCAGCGGAATCAGCAGGCTGGAGCCGAACTCCGCGCACAGGCCGAGCGAGACGAAGGGCATCGAGAACATCGCGTTGTCCGCCGCATACACGAGGTCGCAGTGCGCGAGCATCGTGGTGCCGATGCCGACCGCCGCGCCGTGCACCGCCGCGACCACCGGCTTCTCGGCGTTGCCGAGTGCGGCCATGAACTGGAACACCGGCGCATCCATGCCGGTGGGCGGGTTCTTCAGAAAGTCTTCGAGGTCGTTGCCGGCGGTGAACACCTCCGGCTGGCCGTGGATCAGGATCGCGCGCACGCTCGCGTCATCGTGCGCGGCGACGATGGCATCGGCCATCTGCTGGTACATCGCGACCGTGATCGCGTTTTTCTTTTCGGGCCGCGCGATCTCGATGCGTGCGATGCCGTCGGCGTGTTCGGTGAGGATGGTCATGGTGCCGTTCCTTGTCGTTGAATGAATTGCCGCAAGCCCGCGGCGGCCTTGGCCTGCACCTTGCGTTGAAACCAGCCGCTCCAGCCGAGCAGCGAGCCGGCGGGGCCGAGCGCCTGCGCGGCCCAGCGGTGGAAGTCGAACTCGTCCACATGCCGGACGATCAAGCCATCGCGCAGTTGCATCGTCGCGTTGATGTCGTTGACCACCTTGCGGCCGGTCTGGCTGAAGGTGTAGCGCGCGACCCAATGCACGCGCGCCTTGGTGGCGGATTCTTCCAGCACCTCGTAGGTCAGAGCCAGATCGGTGCCGCGCGTGACGAGCATCCGCCACATCGCGTGCACGCCGGCGGCATCGAGTTGCGGAAACGCGGGGTCGGAGAAGCGCGCATCTTCCGCGTACAGCGTGCCCATGGTGTGCCAGTCGCGGGCGGCGAAGGCGTCGTAGAAGCGCGTGGCAGTGCTCATGGCATTACTCCCGAGGGGCGAGCGCATCCAAAGCAAGCGGCCACAAGGCTTGCGCCTGCGGACGGAAGAACCCAAAGTGTCCGATGCGCGTCAAGCCATGGTCGCGCGGTCGCAGGGGAAGATGCTCGGCCCGGGCCGCAGGATATAGCTCAGCCAGCGCCTGCACGGCGGCGCGCGGCGCGAAGTCGGCGTCGTCGGCGAGCGAGATCAAGCGCAGCGGGGCGGCCAGCCGCGCATAGCCGCTGGCGTCGTGCGAACGATCGTCCAAGGCATAACGCGGCTGCCGGCACCAGCCGGCCCATTGCAGCACCACACCCGCCGGCACCTCGCCGCCCAGGCCGGCCCAACGCGGCATGTAGCCCCAGACGCGCGGCACAATCGGCGCGACCGTGTGCCACAGCAAGCCCAACTGCTGCCGGCGCGGCGCGGGCCACAGCCGCCAATAGCCGTTCTGCGCGGCCACCATCGCGACGGCATCCAGCGTGGCGGCGGCCGGAGCGAGCCCGAGCGCGTTACCGCCGAAGCTGTGGCCGACCACGACGGCGCGCGCCGGGCGCCATTCTCGCCGCGCCCAAGCCAGAACGCCCTCGAAGTCGAGCGCCATCCAGTCGGTCGCACGGGCGGCAAAGCCGCGCAGCCGCGTGGGCCGCGAGTCGCCAATGCCGCGATAGTCGTAGGTCAGCACGGCCCAGCCCTGCGTGGCCGCGGCGCGAGCGAAGTCGGCGTAGTAGCCGCGGCGCACCGCCATCGCGCTGTTGACGATCAAGGCTCCACGCGGCGTGCCGGCGGGCAAGAAGCTCGTCGCCGCCAGCGAGTAGCTGTCGGTGGCGGGAATGCGGAGGTCGGTCGAAAGCACTGGCATTGGAGTTGCACCTGGCGCCGCGCTTTGGCCGGGCCGCTACGCAGCCACGCTACCCAGAAAGTGTGCCGAGTCGTTGCGCTCGGGCCCCCACCCCAACCCTCCCCCGCTTCTCAGGGGAGGGGGCCTTTCCCTCCCCCGCGTGCGGGGGAGGGTCAGGGTGGGGGCGCGGTTCTTGGACCGAAGATGGGACATGCGCGCAGTCATCGGCCTCTGCCGCTTTGGCGCAACGGTAAGGGAGTGTCAGCGGCTACAACGCGTCAAACGCGCTCGAAGATACCGGCGGCGCCCATGCCGGTGCCCACGCACATCGTCACCATGCCG
The DNA here is from genome assembly GCA_046316025.1 of Betaproteobacteria bacterium. GTDB lineage: Bacteria > Pseudomonadota > Gammaproteobacteria > Burkholderiales > Burkholderiaceae_F > JAJTHJ01. Next base: position 2,649 of record JBKCXU010000008.1, read on the forward strand.
TACTTCAACTGCTTGCGGCGCAGCGCGTGGACCACGGTGGCGGCGCGGATCGCACCAGTCGCGCCCAGCGGGTGGCCGAGCGCAATGGCGCCGCCCATCGGGTTGACCACCGCGGGGTTCAGACCCAGGTCCTTGATCACCGCCAGCGACTGGGCGGCGAAGGCTTCGTTCAGTTCGATCCAACCCATATCGTCGAGCGTTAGACCCGCCGCGCGCAGCGCGGCGGGGATCGCTTCCTTGGGGCCGATGCCCATGATCTCCGGCGGCACCCCGCGCACCGCAAAGGAGACAAAGCGCGCCAGCGGCGTCAGGCCGAACTGCTTGACTGCGCGCTCGCTGGCGAGGATCAACGCGCCTGCGCCGTCGGAAGTCTGCGAGCTGTTGCCCGCTGTCACGCTGCCGCGCGCGGCAAAGACGGGCCGCAGCTTGGCGAGTGCCTCCAGCGAACTGTCGGCGCGCGGGCCTTCGTCCAGCGCCACGCTGCGGGTCTTCACGTCCAGTTGATGGGTGGCGAGGTTGGCGATCTTCTCCACCACTTCGACCGGCACGATCTCATCGGTGAACTCGCCGGCCTGCTGCGCGGCCACCGCCTTTTGATGCGAGGCGAGCGCGAAGGCGTCCTGCTCCTCGCGCGTGACCTTCCACTGCGCGGCGACTTTCTCGGCGGTCAGGCCCATGCCGTAGGCAATGCCGAGGTTCTCGTCGCGCTCGAAGATGTGGGCGTTAAACGAGGGTTTGTTGCCGGTCATCGGCACCATGCTCATGCTCTCGGCGCCGCCGGCGATCATCACGTCGGCCTCGCCCACGCGGATGCGGTCGGCCGCCATCGCCACTGCGTTCAACCCCGAGGAGCAGAAGCGGTTGATGGTCACCCCGCCTACCGAATTGGGCAGCCCCGCCAACAGCACCGCGATGCGCGCGACGTTGAAGCCCTGCTCGGCCTCGGGCATTGCGCAGCCGATGATGGCGTCTTCGATCGCCTTGGGGTCGAGGCTCGGCACCTGGGCGAGTGCGGCGCGCAACGCCGTGACCAGCAGGTCGTCCGGCCGCATATGGCGGAAAGTTCCCTTCGGCGCCTTGCCGATGGGCGTGCGGGTGGCGGCGACGATGTAGGCGTCTTGAATTTGCTTCATTCAAATCTCCTGAAAATCGCTAGTCAATCGATCTCGGTTGCTTCCCTCCCCTTCAAGGGGAGGGGCGGGGGTGGGGATGGCATCCATCTCATCGCGAAGCGCCTTTACCTCCCCTCCCCTTCAAGGGGAGGGGCGGGGGCGGGGATGGGTTCAGCGCCACCCAAATCGCCTGCAAAACATCGTCGGTCTTCGTCAGTACGTCGTTGTCCTAGAACCGAAGCACGACAAACCCGGACTCGTGGAGCCTGCCATCTCGAACTTCGTCGGACTTGCTTCCCAGATGCTGCCCGCCATCCAGCTCCACCACCAGCTTTCTTTCCAAACACACGAAGTCGAGCACGTAGCCGAGAAAGGGATGCTGCCGCCGGAACTTCGCGCCAAGCTGCTCAGCACGCAGGCGCCGCCACAGCACGAGCTCGGCATTGGTCGGCTGCTTGCGCAGCGAGCGGGAATTGCGCTTTGCGGTGGCGACTTGTTGGCCGTGCATTCTTTGCTGCTTGCTCCTTACAACCCATCCCCACCCCTGCCCCTCCCCTTGAAGGGGAGGGGAAAGACAACATGCCCCTTGAATGGGGGATTGGGACTCAGTTCCTGACCGGCTTGCCCGTTTGCATCATCCCCATCATCCGTTCTTGCGACTTGGGGTGATTGACCAGTTGGGCGAAGTACTTGCGCTCGAGGTCGAGCAGCCATTGCTCGTCGACCAGGCTGCCGGCTTCGACGTCGCCGCCGCACAGCACCTCGGCAATGCAACTGGCGAGGAACATGTCGTGCGCGCTGATGAAGCCGCCGTCGCGCATGTTCACAAGCTGCGCTTTGATCGTCGCCACGCCGGAGCGCCCGGCCACCGGCACGCCGCGCAGCTTGTGCGGCGGGCGGTAGCCGACTGCATGCATCGCAAAGGTCTCGCCAATCGCCGTCCACAGCAGCTCATGCGTGTTGAAGACGATGGTGTCGGTGGGTACAAGATAGCCCATCTGCTTCGCTTCCAGCGCGGACACGGCCACCTTGGCCATCGCCGCGTTCTGGAACCAGTTCTTGACGAAAGCGAAGACATCGGTCATCCCCGCCGCTTGTGCGGCGAGTCCGGCGCGGATGGCACCTTCCTTCAAGCCACCGGCACCGGGGATCAGGCCTACACCGACTTCCACGAGGCCGATGTAGGTTTCCAGATGCGCGACGCGGCGGGCCGAATGCAGACCCAGCTCACAACCGCCGCCGAGTGCCAGACCCTGCATGGCGGACACGACCGGCACCTGCGCGTACTTGAGGCGCATCAGCGCGTCTTGCATCTTGCGCTCTTCGGCCTCGATTGCCTTGGCACCGCCGGACATGAACACCGGCAGCATCGCCTGCAAGTCCGCACCGGCCGAGAACGGCTCGTCGGGCGACCAGATCACGAGGCCGCGGTACTGCGCCTCGGCAAGCTCGATTGCCTTGAGCAAGCCGGCGATTACGCCGGGGCCAATGGTGTGCATCTTGGTCTTCATCGAGAAGAGCAGCACCTCGCCCGCCATGCCCTGCTCGATCTTCCAGATGCGGCAGGACTCGTCCTCAAAGACCGCTGTGCCGCCGTTGTGACCGGTGGCCGCTCCTTCGCCAGCAAGCGGCGCGCGGAACAGTTGCCGCGCGTAGACCGGCAGTTGCGAGCGCGGCACAAAGCGCTTGGCACTCGGACTCCACGAACCTTGCTCGGTGTGCACGCCGCCCGCCTTGGCCACCGGGCCGTCGAACACCCACTTCGGCAGGGACGTGCTGGCAAGCGCCTCGCCGGCATCGATGTCGGCCTGCACCCACTCGGCCACTTGCTTCCAGCCCGCGGCCTGCCAGGTTTCGAACGGCCCCGTGCTCCAGCCGAAGCCCCAGCGCAGCGCGAAGTCCACGTCGCGCGCGGTGTCGGCAATCGACTCCAGATGCACGGCGATGTAGTGGAACGCATCGCGGAAGATCGCCCACAGGAACTTCGCCTGCGGGTGATCGGTTTCGCGCAGGAGCTTCAACCGCTCGGCGGCGTCCTTCTTCTTGAGTATCCGGGCGATCAACTCATCGGCCTTGCCGGTAGAGTCGACGTAGTCGCCCTTTGCCGGGTCGAGCACCTTGATTGCCTTGCCGTCCTTGCGATAAAAGCCCGCCTTGGTCTTCTGCCCCAGCGCACCCTTGTCCACCAGCAGCTTCAGCACCGGTGGTGTGGCGTAGTGCGCGGCAAAGGGGTCGATAGCCGCAGGCAGCGTCTCCTGCATCGTGCGGATCACATGCGCCATCGTGTCCAGACCCACCACGTCGGCGGTGCGGAAGGTCGCACTCTTGGCGCGGCCGAGCTTGGTGCCCGTGAGGTCGTCCACCACGTCGAACGGGATGCCGTACTTCTCCGCCTCCTTGAAGGTGGCGAGCATGCCGAAGATGCCGACGCGGTTGGCGATGAAGTTCGACGTGTCTTTGGCACGCACCACGCCCTTGCCGAGCGTGCTGGTGAGAAAGGTTTCCAGGTTGTCGAGGATGTCGGTGCGGGTGGCGGGCGTGGGGATCAGCTCCACCAGATGCATGTAGCGCGGCGGGTTGAAGAAGTGCACGCCGCAGAAGCGGGCCTTGAGCTCCGCGTCCATCGCGGAGGCGAGCTTTTCGATCGGCAGGCCCGAGGTGTTGGAGGCGAAGATCGCCCCCGGCGCGATGTACGGCGCCACTTTGCGATACAGGTCGTGCTTCCAGTCCATGCGCTCGGCGATGGCCTCGATCACGAGGTCGCAGCCGCGCAGCAACTCAAGATCGTCGTCGTAGTTGGCGGCGTCCAGGTACTGGGCGTCGTCCTTGACGCCGAGCGGTGCGGGCGACAGTTTTTTAAGGTTGTCGATCGCGCGCAGCACGATGCCGTTCTTGTTGCCGCTCTTGCTGTCGGCCAGATCGAACAGCACCACCGGCACGCGGGCGTTGGCGCAATGCGCCGCGATCTGCGCGCCCATGACGCCGGCGCCGAGGACGGCGACTTTGCGGATGTTGAAGTTGGTCATTCGGTTCTCCACGTTGGATCGGTGTCCATGATGGATGATGCGGCCTTCGGCCGCGATGATGGCGCTACGCGCCGATGAGCTTCGCCCGGAGTGAAGGCTTGGCCCTTGGGCGAAGCTCATCGCCCGCGCAGCGGGCATCATCGGCGGCGAAGCCGCCATCATCCATCATCAAAACAGTTCAGCAGGCAATTCCATCACCGCCTTCGCACCCGCGCGCGCGGCGCGAATGCGCCAGGCCGTTTCCGGCAGCAGCCGCTGGAAGTAAAAGCGTGCGGTCGCGAGCTTTGCCGTGTAGAAGGGATCGACGCCGTCGCCATCGGCCTTGATGCGCGTTAGCGCCACCCGCGCCATTTTCGCCCAGAAGTACGCCAGCACCAGATGGCCCAGCACGCGCAGATAGTCGGTCGCCGCGGCCCCAGCCTCGTCCTGATTGGCAAAGGCCTTCATGCCGATTTCGGTCGTCAGCTTGGTGACCTTGTCGCCCAGATCCGCCAGCGGCGTGACGAACTCGCTCATCTCGGGCGCGGTGCCATGCTCTTCGATGAAGGCCGCGACCAGCTTGCCGAACTTCTTGAGCTTCGCACCATTGTCCATCAGCACCTTGCGGCCGATCAGGTCCAGCGCCTGGATGCCGTTGGTGCCCTCGTAAATCTGGTTGATCCGCGCATCGCGCACGTACTGCTCCATGCCGTTGGCGCGCACATAGCCGTGGCCGCCCCAGACCTGCTGGCATTGCACGGCGATCTCCAGCCCGTTGTCGGTCATGAAGCCCTTAACGATCGGCGTCATCAGCGCCATCATGTCGGCGCCAAACTTGCGCGCGTCCTCGTCCGGGTGGTGCAGTTGCGCATCGGCCTGCAGCGCAGTCCAGTAGGCAAAGGCGCGGCTGCCTTCGATGTAGGCGCGTGCCGTCAACAACATCTTGCGCACGTCGGCGTGGACGATGATCGGGTCGGCCGGCTTGTCGGTCGCCTTCGGCCCCGACAGCGAACGGCCCTGGATGCGGTCGCGCGCGTAGGCCACCGCGTTCTGGTAGGCGACTTCGGCAATGCCCAGACCCTGCACGCCCACCGCCAGCCGCGCGCCGTTCATCATCACGAACATGGCATTGAGCCCCTTGTTGGGCTCGCTCACCATCCAGCCGGTGGCGCCGTCGAGAATCATCTGGCAGGTCGCGCTGCCGTTGATGCCCATCTTGTGCTCGATGCCGCCGCAGGTAATGCCGTTGCGCGCACCGACCGTGGCGGACTCGCCTGCGCCCACCGGCAGGAACTTCGGCACCACGAAGAGAGAAATCCCCTTCACACCCGCCGGCGCATCCGGCAGCCGCGCCAGCACCAGGTGGATGATGTTGTCCGCCAGATCGTGCTCGCCGGAGGAGATGAAAATCTTCTCGCCGGTGATCTTGTAGCTGCCGTCGGCCTGCGGCTCGGCCTTGGAGCGCAGCATGCCAAGGTCGGTGCCGCAATGCGGCTCGGTCAGGCACATGGTGCCGGTCCACTGTCCGCTCGTCAGTTTGGGCAGGTACAAATCCTTCTGCGCCTTGGAGCCGTGCGCGAGCAGGCACTCGTAGGCGCCGACGGTCAGCCCCGGATACATCGCCCAGGCCTGGTTGGTCGAGTACTGCATTTCGTAGAAGACGATTTGCAGCAGATGCGGCAGCCCCTGGCCGCCGAACTCGGTCTCGCCGGCCAGGCCTTGCCAGCCGGCTTCACGGAAGGCGTCGTAGGCGGCGCGAAAGCCCTTGGGCGCGGTGACCGTCTTGGCTGCGGCGTCGTAGGTGCAGCCTTCGGCGTCGCCGCTTTGATTGAGCGGCAGCAGCATCTCGGCGCAGAACTTGCCGGCTTCTTCGATCACTTGCGTGAGCACGTCGGCATCGACGTCCTTGTAATGCGGCATCTGGCCGAGAAACTCGGCTGCGCCCAGGACCTCGTGCAACACGAACTGCTGGTCGCGCAACGGGGGGGTGTAGATCGGCATAGGTCGTTCTCCGTGACAAATCAGTGAGGTTGGCGCGCGGCGCGCGGCGCGGCTTTGCGGACGGCCGGCTTGCGGCGGGCGGGCGCGCTGACATCGGCCAGCAGCCGGGTCAGCCCGACGCGCGTACGCGCCACGCTGTGCGCGGAGCGCAGCAGCCGCGCGTCCTGGTGCAGCGCCAGCATCAGGCCGTAGATCTCGAACACCAGTTGCTCGGCGTCCGTCTCGCGGCGCAGATGGCCGGCCTCGACCGCCTGGGCGATGGCTTCCAGCAACTCGGCTTTCCAGCCGGTGACGAGCGCGACCAGCGCCTCCCGCAGCGGGCCGGGCCGGTCGTCGTACTCGGCGGCACCGGCCATCATCAGGCAACCCTGCTCCACCTCGCGGGCCAGCCAGGCGACCCAGCGGTCGAGAATCGTGCGCAAGCGCGGCAGCCCGCGCGGCGCGCGCACTGCGGGACGCAGCACGTCGTCGACGAAGCGCTGCGCATAGTCGGCCAGCACCGCGCGCTGCAACTCCTCGCGCGAGCCGAAGTGCGCGAAGACGCCGCTCTTGCTCATCTGCGTCTCATGCGCCAGCACGCCGATGGTCAAGCCCTCCAACCCGTCGCGGCGGGCCAGCGCGAGTGCGGCCTCGACGATGGAGGCGCGCGTGGTGTCGCCCTTGCGGGGACGCAGGGGTGCAGCAAGGGAACGCAAGGCAGCGGTCAAGGGCATCGTGGAGCGGACGAACCGCCGCGAACGGGCGGTCGGAATAAAACGAACGGTCGTACTATTTCCGACCTCGGCGCTGCGGTCAACCCAAAGCGCTAGAGCATCACCCCTAATGCTGCGGCGCGGCAGGAGCGCGCGGACACACCTGTGTAAGGTGCGTCCGGCACAACTCGACCAACCCATTTGTCTTTCATGGAGGAATGCCGATGAAGCTCTACTACAGCCCTGGCGCCTGCTCGCTGTCGCCGCACATCGTCCTGCGCGAAGCGGGCCTGCCGTTTACCGCCGTCGCGGTCGGACTGCGCGACAAGGCGATGGAGGGCGGTGGCGACTTTCGCACCGTCAACGACAAGGGCTACGTGCCGGTCTTGCAGTTTGACGACGGTGCGATCCTCACCGAAGGCCCGGCCATCGTGCAGTACATCGCCGATAAGGCGCCGGCCTCCGGTCTGGCCCCGGCCAACGGCACCCTGGCGCGTTACCGCCTGCAGGAATGGCTCAACTTCATTTCCACCGAACTGCACAAGCAGTTCTCGCCGCTCTTTGCCCCCGATATGCCCGATGCCGTCAAGGACGCGCAACGCACCAAGCTCGGCGCGCGCTTCGACTGGATCGTCGGCAAGCTGGGCAGCCAGCCCTACCTGACGGGCGATACCTTCACCGTCGCCGACGCTTACCTCTTTACCGTGCTGTCGTGGACGAAGTGGGTCGGCATCGATCTGGCCCAATGGCCGGCGTTGGCGGCCTACTCCGCCCGCGTCGCCGCGCGGCCCAAGGTGCAGGAGGCGCTGAAGGCCGAGGGCTTGGTCAAGTAGGCCGATGGCTGCGCTGCCCACGCTGTTCGTCTCGCACGGCTCGCCGATGCACGCGCTGCACGCGGGCCGCGCGGGCGCGGTCTGGGCCCGGCTCGGGCGCGACCTGCCGCGCCCGCGCGCGGTGCTGATCGCCTCGGCGCACTGGGAGACGGACGCGCCCACGTTGAGCCTCGCCACCCGCCCGCAGACCATCCACGACTTCGGCGGCTTCGCGCCGGAGTTGTACGAGATCGTCTATCCGGCGCCCGGCGCGCCCGAGGTCGCGCAACGCGCGCTCGACCTGCTGCAAGCCGCCGGACTGGCCGCCGGCGGCGACGCGCACCGCGGCCTCGATCACGGCGCCTGGGTGCCGCTGCGCCATCTGTATCCGGGCGCCGACGTGCCGGTGGTGCAGATTTCCGTGCAAAGCGGGAGCGACGCCGCGCACCACCTGCGCGTCGGCCGCGCCCTGGCGCCGTTGGCGGCCGACGGCGTGCTGATCGTCGGCTCCGGCCACGCGACCCACAATCTGCGCGAATGGATGCAGTACGTGCGGCAGCACGGCCTTGTGCCGGGCGACACCGCGCCGCAGCCCTACGTCGAGGCGTTCCGCCGCTGGCTACACGATGCGCTCGCCGCCGGCGACGAGGACGCCCTCGCCGGCTGGTTGCACCGCGCCCCGCACGCGCGCCGCGCGCATCCGACCGACGAGCACTTTTTGCCGCTGCCGCTCGCCTTCGGCGCTGCCGGACCACGCCCGCGGGTCGAACGCATCGACGCCGGCGTCGATGCGGGCGTGCTGGCGATGGACGCTTACGTGTTTACGCCGGCGTAGCTGATCTCAGCAATTAAAGTCGGAAACGCATCTCGCGCAGCGGCGCGGGTTTGCCGAAGGCGGTTTGGTAAAAAATGCGACCCAAAGTCGAAAACACCGGTGACAACTCACTCCTTGCACGTGTGCTTGCGCCGGTCAACTTGGCCTCTGACACCGCAACTGGCTGACCTCATAACTCGGACCCTAGCGCATCTGGACGATTACACGGGTATCCGCTTCAATGACCGCTTCTGGTCTACTTGGTTAGCGCCGATTTCGGCCAGTTCCGGTCGCCCACCCAGGTCCGCTTCCGGGCATTTCCTACGACCACGATGTGCGGCAGTGATTAGCGCATCAACTCGCGCGTCAGGTTGGGCGGGGTCTTGGCCTGCTCGCCGGCGCAGCCGCGGCCGCTGAAGCCGCTGATCGACTCCCTCGCCAATCGCTTCGGCGGCGGCGAGCCGGCGCCCTGGGACCGCGATCAGGCGTCGCTGGACAGCGAGGCCAGGATCGCCGCCGCGCGCTCGGTGCCGGCGGCCTCTAGGTAGCGGCGTGCCTCGTCGACGAGGCCGCCGCCGGCGCACAACAACGCGATTTCCTCCAGCGAGTGCGCGTAGGCCGGGTCGCGCTCGAGCGCAGCAGTGAAGGCTTGGACGGCGAGCATCGTCTCGCCCAGGCGCCCATAGGCGACGCCGAGGTTGTGGTGCACTACGGCACGCGTGGGGTCGATCGCCAGGGCCTGCAGGTAAAGCGGAACTGCCTCGTCGCTGCGGCCCTGGTCCTGCAGCACGTTGCCCCATTCGTTCACCGCGGGGGCGTAGTCCGGGTCGAGCATCAGCGCCACCTCGAACGCGCGCTCGGCGCGGTCGAAAGCGCCGAGGTCGCGCAGGCACAGGCCGATGTTCGACCAGATCGATGCGTCGTCCCCGTCGCAGGACGCGGCGATGCGGAACATCGCCAGCGCCTCGGCGAACTCGCGCGCGCTCCATTCGACGAAGCCAAGACCGTTCCAGGCCGCGGCGCAGCGGTCGTCCAACGCGAGGGCGGACTGGAACCGGCTGCGCGCCTGGTCGATTTCGCCCTGCCCGTATTCGACGAAGCCTTCGTCGGCGAGGATGGCGGCGCGGGCGAAGTCTTGCGAGCCATCGTGCGCGACCGCGTAGCACGCGGTCAGCGCGACCACCTGCTCTCCCGCTGCGAGTGCCGACCGGCCATGCGGCACCTGCGCGCCGCGGCCGACGACGAGCAGGTTCTCCCGCGTCGGCAGCACGGCGCGCGGCGCACCCGAACCGGCCTCGTCGCCGGGCGCGAAGACCCGCAGTTCCAGCCCGGCGCCGGGCTCGGCACCCGCCGGCCACTTCACCGCGAGGTAGACGATGAGCGTGAACGCGCAGGCGCCTGGGCGGTCCAGGTGCGGCGCAAGGAAATCGTCCTCGCCGTCATAGTAGGTGAAGCAGCTCGCCTCGAGGCTGGGCCGCAGCGCCGCGCCGGCGACCTCGGCCAGCAGTGCCAGCGTGCGAGGTGCGGACAGGAACTCCAGCGCAACGGGACCGAGGTTCGCCCGCCGGTTGCTGTGCGCGACGGTGCGCCCCTCGGCGCGTCCCCAGGCCTGCGCGCGCTGCACCTCGGCCTCCGCGCGCAACGAATCGAACAGCGCCGGCTCCAGCGCGCCCGGCCCCCAGGCGGCGAAGCCGGTGTGCACCACGGCCTCGGCAAGCGCGCCGCAGGCGGAGGTGTTCAGATCGGGAACGAACGGGTTCACAGTCGCTCGACCTCCAGCCCCAGTTCGTCCAGGAAGATGCGACCCAGCGGCGTCGGCTGCGCATGCGCCGCGCACAACGCCCAGGCCTCGCGCACCTTGCTGCGCTGCAGTTCGTAGAGTTCGCTGGCCATGTCGGCCAGGTCGGGCCGGCGCTCGGCCAGGCGGCGGTAGAAGAGCGCCACGTTCAGGAACGCGTGGACTCCGTTAACGACGCCCTTCAGCGGCCGCGGGTCGAGCCGCCACGGGGAGGCATGGCGGGCAACGCCGTCGTCCACCACCAGCGCATCGCTGCGCAGCAGCAGCGCCAGCCTCGCGTGGCTTCCTTCATGCACCATGGCGTCGGCCACCTGCACCGCATCGCGCAGCGACGCGATGAAGGTGCCCTGCAGGAAATCCAGCGTGACGCTCGTGGTGTGGTCGGCTGCGCCGGGCTGCACGATCAACGAGTGCAGGAATCGCTGCGTCGCCGCCGCGGCTTCCGGCCAGACCGATTGCAGCAGCTCGTGCGCCTGCTCGACCAGCCCGAGCTCCTCGGCCCCGATCGACTCGGCCGGCGGCGGCTGCACGGGCAGCTCCGCATCGTGGGCCTCGGGCACCGCGTTGAGCAGCGGCCAGCCGGCTACCGCGGGCACGGGCAGCAGGCGGCCGGCGGCATCGGGGCGCGGCAACTCGAAGCGGCCGGTCGGCAGGTCGGCGCTCACGCCGTCGCTCCAGGTTAGGCGCACCGCGTCGCTGCCCAGTTGCACCGCCAGCGGCCCAGCGCCGGGCGCCACCACAACGCCCAGGTGCGGCAAGTAGAGCCCCGCCGGTGCGAAGGCCGCCTCGGGGATCACGAAGCCGCCGCTGGCTCGCCCCGGCGCGCCGACGACGAAGCGAACCAGGCCGAGTGCGGCGGCCAGCGGGTCGCGCTCCATCACCGCCGGGTGCAGGTTGAAGAACGCGACGCTTGGCCGGAACGCAGCCAGCCAGTCGTGCATCGGCAGGGCCGACAGCGTGTCGTGCAGGCCGGCCACGACACGCTGCGTCCAGCCGGCGGCCATGCCGTGCGCGTGGCCCAGCAACTCGAGCGCCGGAGCGCGCAGCGCGGCGATCGTGCGCGCATGCACGCGGTCGATCCCACGCCCGGCCGCCTGCGGCAGACAGGCACCGTCGCAGTCCGATGGCGTGCGGGTTTCCATTCAATCGGGCAGGAACTGGCGCTGGCGCACGACCAGCGGGCTGCCGTCGCCGAAGTACGGGCCCTGGTTGAAGTGCGTGATGGCGCGGTCGTCGAAGGTCAGCCAGTGCATCAGGAAGGGGTACATCGACTTGTTGACGTGGCACTCCGGCGTCTTGTGGCGCACCGTGCCGTAGCGCTCGAACGCCTGCGCCGCGCAGCCAGCCTGGCAAAGCTCGCGGTACAGGCAGCTGCTGCAATCGTCGAGGGTCAGCGGGCGGCGCTCGCGGATCCAGCGGATCACCTCGCTGCGTGCCGCAGGCGCGTTGAGGGCCTCGGTGCTGTCCTGCACCCGGCCGAGCTTCAGGCCCGGGCTCTGCGTAGCGCGGCCGCAGGGGTAGATGCTGCCATCGGCAGCGACGGCGCTGAAGGTGTCGCCGGCGCCGCAGTGGCCGCGGATGCAGCGGCTGTGGCGCTGCTTGCTGACGAGGTGGCGCACCATGTCGAACAGGTTCGCTTCGAAGAGCCGTTCACCTCGTTCGACCACGCGTTGCGCGAAGGCCTGGCTGTAGGCCAGCGCCTCGTCCTGCGTGATGCCGACGTCGTTCCAGCCGGACCGCGCGGTGCCGAGGTAGGCGACCGCATTGAGCTTGATGTGCTCGATGCCGTTGTCGACGAGAAAATCGATCATCGCTTCGGCGTCGCCGATGTTTGATCGGTTGAGCACCAGCAGCGCACCGAAGCCGATTCCGGCGCGCTGCATCAGGTCGATGCCGCGCATGACCTTGGAGAACGACTCGCCGCCGTTTACCTGCGGCCGGCTCAGGTTGTGCGAGGCCGGGTTGCCGTCCAGCGACAGGCCGACGATCGCGCCGGACTCGCGCATCCACTGCACGCGCTCGGCGTCCAGCAACGTGCCGTTGGTCTGCAGCGCGATGTAGGCCGAACGGCCGCGGCGCGCCGGGTGGTCGCGGATATGGTCGACCAGCCGCCGCATCATCGTGTAGCGTAGGAAGGGTTCGCCGCCGGAGAACTCGAAGGTGAAGCCCTCGTCTTGCTCGATCGCGAAGGCACGGTCGATCGCCTGGCGCGCCACCGCCTCGTCCATGTGCGGCATGCGCTGCGACGCGCCGGCCAGGCAGTAGCCGCAGGCGAGGTTGCACTTCTCGGTGATCAGCAGCTCGACGAGGTGCCCTTCGCGCAGGTTCGGCGAGTCGGCGAAAATCGTCGAGTCCACCGCCGCCTGCCCGCCCAGCATGACCAGCCCGCGCCGATACAGGCGGGCGACGAAGTCGTCCATCGGCCCGAGCGCGTCCGCTGGCCAGCGCGTGCGAAGTTCGCCCAAGGTAGCGCCGGTCGGAGCTCCGGCGAGCCACGCCGCCTCGCGGCCGGTCAGGAACGACCAAGAGGCGGTGTCGGCCGCGATCGCCATCGCCTGGCCCTCGATCGGCGTGACTCGCGCGGCCGATCCATCGAGCGGCAGGTCGTCCGGCAGCGTTACCGCGCCGCTGGGCGTATAGGTCTTGCCGAATTCGGCCGGGATCTGCTCCGACTCCCGGGCTTCGAGGGCGGGTGCGGCGAGGTAGCGCATGGTCGGGGCTCCTCGTCGCTCACGCCGTGGCTGCAGGTTCGTGGAACCACACCAGCCGGGCGGCCAGCGTGTGCCCGCCGATCTCCACCTCGCGCTCGCCCGAACGTGCGGTGAGCGTCGACGCGGCGCGCAACGCCTGGTGCAGCGCACCGTCGGCCAGGCTCACGAGCACCTTTGCGGGGTCGTAGCGCAGGTGCCAGGCGGCGTCGCCGGCCTCGACCTCGGCGCCAGGCAGCACGGCCACGCCCTCTGCCTCGGCGTACAGCACCGGGGCTTCGAGCACGGTGCGCACGCTCGCCTGGTGGTCGGGCTCCGAGGCTGCCAGCGCGGCCTCGGCCAGTGCCGCCAGGTCGCGCGACGCTGTGCAGCCGAATCGGCAGGGGAAGTGCTGGATCAGCTCGGCACCGAAATAGCGGCCGAGGTTGTTGACGCGCCAGTCGTGCGGGCCGGGGCCAGAGTCGTCGATGCACGCGGCGACCAGATCGCCCTGGTGCGAGGCCACCGCCTGTGCCCAGCGGCGCGGGAACGACTTCGTGCAGCACACCGGGTAGCCGAGCAGGCGGCCGAGCAGTTCGTCCCACCCCAACGCAAGCGCGAGCCAGGCGAGCGCCGTGGCGTCCTCGTCGGCGCCCACCAGCAGCGAGCGCCAGGCCGACGCACCACCGCGCGCGCGCCGCAGGTTGGTCGCCAGATTGCTGTAGCCGCCTTTGCCCTCGTCGACGCCGCGGTCCCACTCGTGCGCGGACAGCAGCGCGGTGAAACCGCGAGCCTCGGCCCAGGCGAGCGTGGCACGCAGCTCGTCGTCCTGGCCGTGCAGCAGCACCACCGGCTTCAGGCCGTAGGCGAGCAGGCGCAGTTCAAGCGGCGGTTCGGCCAGCGGCGCCGCGGGCGAAAGCCCGAACAGCTGGCCGTGGGTGAGCAGCAGATCGCCCGGCCGCGCGGGAGGCAGCCGGGCGGGAATCGTGTCGGACGCGAAACCGCGTTCAGCCAGGACCAGGGGCGCCTCCGCAATGAGGCGGCGGCGCACGGTTGGGTCGGTGCGCAGCTCGCGCAGCAGGCCATCGAGCCGCATCAGCAGCGCGCGATGGCGGGGCCTTACGAGCGGGCCTGATGTGACGGACGCCATCACGCGCGACCGTCCCTGAGGCGGCCGGTCAGGACAGGCGACCCTTCAGCACCTTCAGCTGGTTTGCATCGAGCACGATGCGCGGGTTGCTGAAGTTCTTCGTGAAGTTGGCGTGGCCGGGCACGTTGGAGTGCTTGGTCGGGCCCGAGTTGACGTGCGCCGCGGCGCCCGCGGGCGATCCGATCTGCGCCGTCACGGCCTTGACCTGTTTGGCGGTTAGCACCGCCGCGCGATCGGCGAAGTTGCGCGTGAAATTGGCGTGCCCCGGCACGTTGGAGTGCTTGGTCGGACCGGAGTTGGCATGCGCGGCGGAGGCCAGCTGCGAAACCAGCGGCTTCTGCAGCGCGGCCTTCAGCGCGAAGGTCTTGTCGGCGAAGTTGCGCGAGAAGTTGGCGTGGCCCGGCCCATTGGAATGCTTGGTCGGTCCCGAATTGGCGTGGGCCGCGCCGGCGATCTGGCGCGACAGCGCCGTGGCGCGTGCGGCGCTGAACATCGCTGCTGGGTCGGCGAAGTTCTTGGTGAAGTTGGCGTGACCCGGCACGTTCGAGTGCTTGGTCGGCCCCGAATTGGCATGCGCCGAGCCGGTGGACACCAGCCCCTTCTGCAGACCCTTGACGACACCGGCGGCCAGCAGCCCGTTGTCGGCAAAGGTGCGGGTGAAGTTGGCGTGGCCCGGCACGTTGGAGTGCTGTGTCGGGCCCGAATTGGCATGCGCGGCCGCGGCGATCCGGCCTTGCAGGGCACGCACCTGCGCGGCGGCCAGCACGTTCGCCTTGTCGGCAAAGGTCTTGCTGAAGTTGGCGTGGCCGGGCACGTTGGAGTGCTTGGTCGGGCCGGAGTTGGCGTGCGCCGCAGCGCCGATCTGCTTCGTAAGTGCGGCGAGGCGGCCGGCCGGCAGTGCCGCGGTGGCGCTGACGAAGGTCTTCGTGAAGTTGGCATGGCCAGGCACGTTGGAGTGCTTGGTCGGCCCGGAGTTGGCGTGGGCGGCGGGCAGCGCCTGCTTGAAGCGCGAACTGAGCGAGCGCGCCTGGCCGGCGGTGAGGAGCTTCGTCTCGGCCAGCTTCATCGAGAAGTTGGCGTGACCTGGCACGTTGGAATGCCGTGTCGGACCCGAGTTCACGTGGGACATCGTTGTCATCGAACGCCTCCTACTAACGGATGCGCTAGATGTTACCGTGCTTGTCTGTTGTCAACAAGCGGTCTTGACCGAACAGACCAGGGGACCCGAGCGATGGCTACCGACGATCTGCTCCGGGCAGTGGGCACCCTGCACTGCCCGCACTGCCACATGCCGCTGTTCGCGAACCCGCTGGGCAGCGGGCACGGCGATGTTGCGGCTGCGCGAGGGCGCTTCGTCGCGCCCTTCGTCTACCTGGCCGACGATGCGTTCGGCGCGGCCGCCGATCTCGTGGCCGACATCGAGAAGCTGGCGCTGTGGAGCCCCGCCGGAGTCATCGGCGCCGACGGCGCGCGCTACGGCGAGAGCCGGCGCAACGAGTTCCTGCCGCTGACCGCGCAGGCCGACGCCTCGCTCGGCCCCTGGGAGGCTGGGGTGCGCGACTGCCTCCACGCCGCGGCCAACGCCTATGCCGCCGCGGTGGAGCACCTCACGCTGCGCAGCGACCTCGGCTACCAGGTGCTGCGCTACGGGGTCGGCGAGGAGTTCCGCGAGCACGTCGACGAATTTCCCGGTCCCTCGGTCTACGGGCAGCGCCAGCTCACCGCCCTGCTGTATCTGAACGACGATTTCGAGGGCGGCGAGCTGACGCTGCCGCAGCAGGGCCTGGAGTACAACCCGCGCGCCGGTTCGCTGCTGCTGTTCCCCTCGGGGTTCTGCTTTCCGCACGGCAGCCGTCCCGTGCGGCGCGGCACCAAGTACAGCTGCGTTACCTGGTTCGTCTGAGGGGGGCACCGGCACGGTGGCCATGATGCCTGCCAACCGCATGGACCCCGCCGTCATCAAGCCCTGCCTGCCGGAGACCATCGCGATCGCGCTGTTCATGGAACAGCTCGCTCGACGATCGTCAACACGAGCATCCTGGAAGCGCGCTTAAGTTTCCTGTGCCCCGCACAGGACCGCCGTGTCGTGGCCGCACTCGTCGCGGCGCAGTCTCAGGAAGCCGTGCGCCAGGATGCCGTACTCGAGGAAGGCGTCGAACGCGTCCTCGATGAATAAATAGGGGCAGCTCCAAGTCGGTGCTGGCTTCGTTGTACGCGATGAAGCTGGCCGCATGTTGCTGCACCAGGCGCGACGGCATAACTTGCTCGGGGCGTTGGCGCTTGCAGTGGGCCGGGGCGCCATCCGGCGCCAGCTGGGGCTGCCGGCCGATGGCTGGCGCACGAGGATGCCAATGTAGTGACCTGTGACGGCTTCAAGCCGCGCGCTGCGACTCAAGCGCTCGACTTACTGCCTATCACTGAGTGCCCACTGCTGGGGAGGCTCCTTCTGGGAAGCTTCCTGGCTCCGACCCGTCGTACGAGCGTCGGCTTTGTGGCGACGAACCCAGAGCAGCGCCTGTCGCTGATGGGTCGATAGCGGGCGATCAGTGCTCCAGGGTTGCTGTCCTGCAGAGGACTTTGGCGTCAGGGTTGGCGGTGCAGCAGTTGCGCCCGGCTGTGCTGCTGGTCCCACCTTCACGATTTCCACCACTGGTCCCGCGCCGTGGCCCAGCAGGCAAAGGTCATGATCCTAGAACGAGGCAAATCGGCGATGCGGTAACGGTATCGCCCGCAGCGGGTCGAACTCTGCTGGGTGCGCGGCAGTGCAGGTTGCCCCACCACGCCGACAATTAAAGTCGTAAACGCCTTCGACGCGATAGCGACAGCCCTGCGGCAGCACGCCCAGCGACGCGCCACGACCGAGAGCGCAAAATCTGCTTGAAAACAAGCAGTAACAGCGATCAGCTCGCGCGCAAGCCTGAGCTGCCGCTCCTCATGGGGAAACTTCCGCGCCCGGTAGCGATTCGTGGCGTTTACGACTTCAATAAGCTGTTTTCGACTTTGATTGTCGAGAACAGTAGCCGGGAACGTCGAACAGACGCCCCTCGGCCACCGCCACCACGCGATCGCCCGGCTCGCGCACGATGGGCGCGCCGCCGGTGAACTCGCCAAAGGCCGGCAGGATCGCCAGCCCCTCGCGCAGCCAGAAACACGGCAGCCGCAGGCCATCGTCGCCGCGGCCGCGCAGGCGCATGCAGGGATGCAGGTGGCCGGCCACGACCGCCGCGGCGTCGATGCGCTGCGGGTGGTGGCAGAACGCCACGCCGCAAGCGAACCACGGCTCGCACTCGACGCGCAGGCGCAGCGCCGCCGGCGGCGGCCCGGCGCGGCGGTCGTGGTTACCTTCGACCAGCACCATCTCCAACCCGTCGTGCACGGCGCGCCATTGCGCGAGCGCGGCCAGCGTGGCCGGCGCGTGCGACTCGCGCGCATGGAAGAGATCGCCCAGAAAGACGAGCGTGCGCGGCCGGATGGCCTCAATCGCCGTGGTCAGACGCGCCAGGTTGGCTGTCGTCGTCCCCTGCGGTACCGGCACGCCGCGGGCGCGAAACGCCGCCGCCTTGCCGAAGTGCGCATCGGCCACCACCAGCGTGCGCGAGGCGACATGGAGCGCCGCCGGCGCGGCGAACAGCTGCCAGTCGGCGCCGCCGATGCGCGCCGCAAGCAGGCTCACTTGATCTGCGTGACGGTCCAGCCGCGCTGCTTCAGCATGTCGAGCAGACCCTTGGGCCCGAAGTAGTGCAGCGCGCCCACGGCAACCACTGCCGGCTTGCCGCCGGCGGCGAGCTTTTCGATCTCCGCCACCATGCGCGGGTGGCGCCCTTCGAACAGCTGCTCCTTGACGAAGCGCTCGGCCGGCGTGCCGCTCTTGCTGACCTGCGCGAGCAGGCGCTCGGCGGCGGCGACGTCGCTGTTTTCCCAGGCGACGACGACCCCGCGCGCTTCTTTCTCGGCCTCGCCCGACTCGATGCCTTCGACCGCCTGCTGCAAGAAGTCCATCTGGGTGGCCAGCGGCGCATCGTTGAAGAGTTTCAGTTGCAGATCGAGGCCCTCGACCTCGACCAGCGACTTACCGCTGCCGGCGGCAAACGCGTAGAGAAATGCCTCGCTCGCAAAGGCCGGGTTGTAGCCGAGCCCGGCGAGATTGAGCATGGTCAGCGTGTTGGCAAGCATCCACGGCTTCATCCGCCAAGCCTGCTCGGGCGCAATGCCGGCGCGCGCCAGCAAAGCCTCGATGCGCTTTTTGAGCGCCGGGTCGATGCGCGTGTCCAGCCCCGGTGTGCCCTGCGGATAAAAGGCCAGTTGCTGCACCAGCGGGCCGACCTTCTGCGCCTGCGACACGTCGGCCTCGACGGCGATGACGGCAGCATCCTGCAGCCGCTGCATTTTTGCGCCCGGCAAGGGATAAAAGTCGGGCCGGCCGACGTGCAGGGTGCCGAACAGCACGATCGTCTGGTTGCCCTTGCGCGCTTCCCACATGTAGCCGCGCTGCAAGCCGGCGTCGGGCTTGGCCTGCGCCGCCACCGGCGGCACAGCGGCGCCCAGCAGCAGGGCAACAAAGATCGACCAGAGGCGTTGCGACATGACCAAACTCGTAACAAAGTCGGCAGAGCGCCGATTGTAGGTGCCGCGCCGCCTCACAGGCTGTGAATAAATCTCCTACGCGGCCCAAGCTCGACCCTGCGGTGCTCGCCGTACGCTCTTGTACGGGTGCGCTCCTCGAGCCGATCTTGGCCCGCTCGCGACGATTTCTTCACAGCCGCTCAGACCTTCTTCGTCATCCCGCTGCGGCTGGACAACTCGCTCGCGTCGGCGGTCGCCACCGCCGGTTGCAGGCGCTTGGCAAAGCGCAGCACGCCGGGGTCGTCCTCGTCGCGGCGCGGCGCATACATGCGGGCCGCCATCAGTTTGGCCATGTCGTCGTTCTCGTGCAGCACGTAGCCGACGATCTCGCCGATGCCGCGGGCGCGCGCGCAGTCTTCCAGCGCACCCATCAGCGCGTGGCCGAGGCCGCGGCCCTGCCAGGCGTCTTCGACCACCACGCCGAACTCGCAACTGGCGCCATCCGGGTTCTTGGTGTAGCGGGCGATGCCGCGGATTTCGCCGTCGCCGTCGCCCGTCGGCGCGTTGGCGTCGATGGCGACAAAGGCCATCTCGCGGTCGTAGTCGATCTGCGTGTAGCGGATCAGCCGTTCCTTGGTCAGCTCGCGCAGCGGCGCGTGAAAGCGCATGTAGACCGTCTCCGGCGACAGCCGCGCGATGAAGCGCCGCTCGGCTTCGGCGTCCTCGGGGCGGATCGGCCGCAGCAGCACGGTCTCGCCGGTCTTCACGCGATGGGCGCGGGCGAGCGCCTTCGGGTACGGATGGATCGCCAGATGCGAGTAGCGCGCATCGGGCGCCAGCGGCCCGCTGCCCAGTTGCACGCGCGCATCCAGCGCCACCACGCCGTGCTCGTCGGCAAGCAGCGGGTTGATGTCGAGCTCGTGCACGCAGGGCAGCTCGCAGGCGAGATCGGAGATCTTGAGCAACGTGTCGATCAGCGCATCCAGATCGACCGCGGGCAGGCCGCGGAAGCTGTCCAGCATCTTGGCCACGCGCGTGCGCGAGATCAGATCGAGCGCCAGAAAACGGTTCAGCGGCGGCAGTGCGCAGGCCGAGTCGCGCAGCACTTCGACGGCGATGCCGCCCATGCCGAAGGTGACCACCGGGCCAAAGGTCGCATCGCGCGCCAGACCCACGATCAGCTCGCGACCGTGGGGCCGGCGCACCATCTTCTGCACCATGCAGCCGACGAACTGGGCATTCGGCGCGCGCTCGGCCACGCGGGCGCGGATGGTGTCGAAGCCGCGCCGCACTTCGTCCGGGCCGGCAAGCGACAACAGCACGCCGCCCACGTCGCTCTTGTGCGCCACACCCTCGGCCACGACCTTGAGCACCACCGGATAGTCGAGCTCGGCAGCCAGTTGCACCGCCTCGTCGGCATCGTGCGCGAGCAGCGTGCGCGTGGTCGGGATGCCGAAGGCGCCGAGCAGGTTCTTGGCTTCCTGTTCGTCCAGCGTGCTGCGGCCGGCCCGCAGGGCGCGCTCGACGATCTTGCGCGCGCCGCCCACGTCGAGGTCGAACTCATCGATCCGCGGCGGCGGCACTTGCAGCCGCAACTGGTTGTTGCGCACGAAGCGCGCGAGATAAGAACACGACTCGACTCCGCGCTCCGGACTGGCCAGACCCGGCAGACCCGCACTCTTGACGATGGCGCGGCCTTTGGCCGCATCGGCATCGCCCATCCACACCGAGACGACGGGCTTCTCCGCCGCCTTCATCACAGGCAGCACCGCGTTGGCCGTGTCTTCGGCCGAAAGCGTGATGGTCGGGCAAAAGAGCATCAGTACGCCGTCGTTGCCGGGGTCGTCGAGCAGGATTTGCAGTGCCCGCGCAAAACGCTCGGGGCCGGCGTCGCCGATGATGTCCACCGGGTTGCCGTGCGACCACGTCGCCGGCAGCACTCCGTTCAGCTTCTCCATCGTCTCGGCACCGAGCTTGGCGAGCACGACCTCCGCGTCCGTGGTGGCATCCGCCGCCAATACGCCGGGGCCGCCGCCGTTGGTCAGGATTGCCAGCCGGTTGGCCGGGTTGGGTCGCGGCAGCCGGCCGGTGGCGAGCGCCTCGGCCGCCGCGTACATCTGGGTGTACTCGTCGACGCGGATCGCCCCCATCCGGCGGAACGCCACGTCGAACACTGCATCGTCGCCGACCAGCGCGCCGGTGTGGCTCATCGCCGCGCGCTGGCCTGTGATGTGGCGGCCGACCTTGAGCACCACCACCGGTTTGACACTCGCCGCAGCGCGCACGCTGGAGGTAAAAGCGCGCGCATCGTGCACGCCTTCGATGTACAGCACGATCGAGCGGGTGGCCGAGTCGAGCGACAGGAAGTCGAGGATCTCCGAGAACTCCACGTCCGAGCCGCCGCCGGTGGAGATAACGGAGGAGAAGCCGAAGCCCGCCGTCCAGGCGTAGTCGAGCAGCGCGGCGACCACCGCGCCCGACTGCGACACCAGCGCCACCGAGCCGGGCCGCGCCGGGGTGCGCGCAAAGGTTGCGTTCAGCCCGATTTCCGGCCGCATGATGCCGAGGCAGTTCGGCCCGAGCAGGCGGATGCCGCGGGCGCGCGCCCGGGCCAGTGCGAGCTCCTGCAAGCGCTTGCCCTCGGCGCCCATCTCGGCAAAGCCGGCGGAGAGCACCAGCAGCGAGCGGATGCCGCGGTCGCCGGCCTCATCGACCAGATCGGGCACCGTATGCGCGGGGGTGACCACCACGGCCAGATCGGGCGCGGCCGGCAGTTGCGCCAGCGACGGGTAGCACTTCTTGCCGCCGACCTCGGCGTGCTTGGGGTTGACCGGGTAGACCTCGCCCTTGAAGCCGCCGGCCAGTACGTTGTTGAAGACATAGTTGCCGAGACTGCCGGCGCGGGGGGTAGCCCCGACCACGGCAACCGAGCGCGGCACCAGGGCGCCGCGCAGGTAGTGGGAAGTGAACATGAAATCGCTGGGCCGCCTCGTGAGCGGCCTTGATGGGTGGGTTACCCGATGCAGCAAATTCTATGCCGCAATGCAGCAAAGCGATTACTCTAAAGCGCACCCGGGTTGACTTGGACCCGGACGCGCCGGTCGGTCGGGTTGGGCGTCACAGACCGCGCGCCAGCGGCTTGACAAGTCCCTACTCCTTGACGGGTATCAACGGCCCTGCGGCGGCGATACGTAGGCTTGCATTCACTTATGCGAGTCGCTGCCACGCCTGCCGCCAAATTGACTGCCGATGAGCGCGCCGCGCTCATCGCCCGGCTGCACCAGCACCGCGCCGAACTCGCCGCGCGGGTCGACGCGCAGCTGCACGGCAGCGACGAGGATCGGCGCGACGAGGCCGGCATGGAGCGCCACTCCGAAGAAACCGACGACGACGCCGCCGCCGAAGCCGCGCGCCACGCCGACATCCACGCGCTGAACCGGATGGCGCACGAGGTCGAAGAAGTCGAGGCCGCGTTGCGCCGCGTGGCCCAAGGAAGCTACGGCGAGTGCATCGACTGCGGCGACCCCGTCGGCGCCGCGCGGCTGGCCGCCTACCCGGCGGCGCTGCGCTGCGCCGGTTGCCAGTCGTACGTCGAACAGCATCGTGGCCGGACGGCGCACGGGTAATCGACCGCCGATCGCAAGCACCCCAACGGAGATCCCCATGGATGCCTGGAAAGAACTGTTCATGACCCCGGTCGGCCTGTTGTCGCTCGGCGTAATCGTCTTCACGATCGGCATGGGCGTGTGGTTTTCGCGCTGGTTTGCCAAGAAGATCGAGGAAGACGAGCGCAACCGCGGCAAGGTCTGAGCGCGCAGGCGCGCCTGTCGCGCGGTGCCGACCCGCTTTCTGTTCTTTGCCGCGGTGGCGATCTGGGGTACGACCTGGATCGCCATCACCGTCCAACTGCGCGCCGCCACGCCGGAAGTCGGTGTGGCGCTGCGTTTTTCGCTCGCCGCGCTGGCCGCCGCCGCGTGGTGCCGCTGGCGCGGAATCGCACTGACACTGCCGTGGCACACGCAGCGCTGGCTGCTGGCGCTCGGTGCCACCGGCTTCTGCCTGAGCTACCTGCTCGTCTATCACGCCGAGCGGTACATCGTCTCCGGGCTGGTCGCGGTCGGCTACGCGGCGATGCCGCTCGTCAACATGACGGTCGAGCGCCTGTCCTTCGGCACGCCGCTGTCGCGCCGAGTCGCCGCGGGCGCGTTGCTCGGGCTGGCCGGCATTGCGCTGATCTTCGAGCCGGAGTTCGCGCGTGCCGCCACCGACACGCGACTGGCGGTCGGCGCCGCGTTGACTGCCGCCGCCGTGCTCGCCAGCAGTGTGGCCAACATGATCGCGCTGCGCAATCACCGCGCCGGCGTGGATCACTGGGCGCAGATCGCGCTGGCGATGGGCTGGGGTGCGGCCTGCGGTTGGGCCTACGCGCTCGCCAGCGGCACACCGCTCGCGATCCAGTGGAGCTGGCCGTTCGCGTTGACGCTGGTGTATCTCGCCGTGGCCGGCTCGGTGCTCGCGTTTGCCGCCTACTACGTGGTGGTCGGCCGGATCGGCACCGCGCGCGCCGCCTACGTGGGCGTGATGTCCACCGTCGTTGCGCTGCTGATCTCCACGCTCGTCGAGGGCTACGACTGGCGCTGGACGACGGCGGTGGGCATCCTGCTGGCCGTGGGCGGGAACGTGCTGGCGCTGAAGCGACGCACATGAAGCGCGTCGCCCCACCCTCGCTTTGTCGTTCCGAGCGCAGCGAGGAAACTGCTTTTCCAGCTCACGCGAGAAGCAGGTCCCTCGCTGTGCTCGGGACGACCGACCTTCAATAGAATCGGCCGTATGAAGGTCAACGGCGTCCACCACCGCTCGATCGTCGCCGTCGGCGACGCGGCGGTGCGCATCGTCGACCAGACGCGGCTGCCCTACGAGTTCGTCACGGTCGAGTTGCGCGACACCGACGCGGTGATCGAAGCGATCCGCAGCATGCAGGTGCGCGGCGCGCCGCTGATCGGCGTGACCGGCGCCTACGGGCTGGCACTCGCGCTGCGCGCCGATGCCGGCGACGCGGCGCTCGACCACGCCCACCGCGCGCTGCACGAGGCGCGGCCCACCGCAGTCAACCTCGCCTGGGCGTTGGGGCGTGTGCGAGCGCGGGTCGCCCCGCTGCCGGCCGCCGAGCGCGCCGCCGCGGCGTGGCGCGAGGCCGGCGCCATCGCCGAAGAAGATGTGGCGATCAATCGCGCGCTCGGCGTGCACGGCGCCGCACTGATCGCCGCGCTGCACCGCCGCGCCGGCCACCCAGTCAACGTGCTGACCCATTGCAACACCGGCTGGCTGGCCGCGGTCGATTACGGCACCGCGCTCTCCGCGATCTACACCGCGCACGACGCCGGCGTGCCGCTGCATGTGTGGGTGGACGAGACGCGGCCGCGCAACCAGGGCCTGCTGACCGCCTGGGAACTGGCCGCGCACGGCGTGCCGTACACGCTGATCGCCGACAACACCGGAGGCCACCTGATGCAGCATGGCGAGGTGGACATGGCCATCGTCGGCGCCGACCGCGTCAGCCGCACGGGCGACGTGTGCAACAAGATCGGTACGTATCTGAAGGCGCTCGCCGCGCAAGACAACGGCGTGCCGTTCTACGCCGCGGTGCCCTCGCCCACCATCGACTGGACGGTGGCCGACGCGTTGGCCGAAATCCCGATCGAAGAGCGCAGCGGCGACGAGGTCCGCATCGTCCGCGGCCGCGACGCGATCGGCAAGCCCGCCGAAGTCTGGTTGGTCGGCGACGAGGTGCCGGTCGCCAACCCGGCTTTCGACGTAACGCCCGCGCGGCTCCTGACCGGCATCGTCACCGAGCGGGGCGTGGCGGCGCCGGCGGAGCTGGCGGCGCTGTTCGGCCACCCGGCCTGAGCCTTCGGCCCCGCGCGGGCGGCACTGCGTCTACTTGAACTCGTCGCCGAACTGCAACGGCTTGCCCTCCGCCCAGGGGCGATAACTGTTGGCGAACTCGATCCGGTCCGCCAGCGACGGGTGCGAGCCCCACCACAGATAGACGATGGGATTGGGGCGCGGCACGCCGAGGTTTTCCTGTTGCAGCCGGACGAAGCCGGTGGCCGCAGCGTAGTTGTTCTGCGTGATCTCCAGCCCGAAGATGTCGGCCTGACGTTCGTGGTAGCGCGACAGCAGGTTGAGCGCCGGAGTCAGCGCAAAGATCAGCACCGAGAAGATCAGCAGCAACAGCGGCCACGAGGCCGGGCTCGACAGTTCGGTAAAACCGAAGCGCCCGCTCCAGCGCGCCAATGCCCAGCGCGCGATGCGGTCGGTGGCCCAGAAGAGAAAGAACGAGGCCGCGGTCAACGCCAGCAGCGTGCGCCAGATGTGGCCGAGCACGTAATGCCCCATCTCGTGCCCCATCACGAAGGCGGTCTGATCGCTGTCCATCGCCTTGATCAAGGTGTCCCACAGGACGATGCGTTTGGTTTCGGCAAAGCCGGTCACATAGGCATTGAGCTTCTTGGTGTCTTCGCTCTTGGCGACCTCGAAGACGCGCGCCCCTTCGATGCCGGCGCGGTCGGCCAGCGCCAGGATGCGCGCCTCCAGCGCCTTGTCCTGCATCGGCCCGAAGCGATTGAACAGCGGCTCGATCCAGATCGGCGTCACCAGGATCAGCAGCACGATCACCGGCAGCGTGCCAAAGCCCGCCCACAGCCACCAGCGCCGCGGCGACCGGCGGATTGCCAGATACAGCAGCGCCAGCACCAGGCAGCTCACCACGATGCCGACCGCAAGCCCCACCACGCTGTCTTGCAGCCACTTGCCCAGGCTCTGGTTGGACAGGCCGAACTCGTGCTCGGTGAAGAACTCGCCGAAGTACGCGAGCGGCATTTCAACGAGCCAGGTCAGCAGCGCATACAACGCAAGGAAGATCCATAGCGCCAGTACCCAGCGCCGGCCGATGCGCTGCGCCAGCGCCGCGATGCGCGCCCCCGCGCCCGAGAACAGCACCAGCGCGGGCACCGCCACGCCCAGCGCCAAGCCCAGCAGCCACAGCAGGATGCGCCGGTCGTAGTAGGCCAGCGCCTGCGCGGTCGGCTCCGGCACGGCCACCGCGTCGGGTACGGGCTGCGCCCAAGCCAGCGCTGGCACAATCGCCAGCATCATCATTAGCCATCGCTGCATCTGCCTGCTCCCACGATAAGAGGGAAGGGAGGCTAGCAGCGCCGCCGTCATGCACTCAAGCCTGCCGCCCGAGGATTCTGTCGCATTGCGCGAGCAGGTGATTGCCAGCGCGCGGGCCTTGAACGAGCGCGGCATCAACGTCAACAAGGCGGGCAACGTCTCGGCCCGCTGCACGCGCGGTGCGCAGCCGGGCTTCGTCATCACGCCGAGCGCGCTGCCCTACGACGCGCTGACCGCGGGCGATCTCGTCTTCATGCGCGTGGGCGACGGACGGCCGAGCGGCACGCGACGGCCGTCGAGCGAATGGCGCTTTCATCACGACCTGTACGCCGCGCGGCCGGAGTTTGCGGCCATCGTCCACACCCATTCGCCGCACGCCACCGCGCTGGCCTGCCACTGGCGTGGCATACCGGCGTTTCATTACATGGTCGCGCAGGCGGGCGGCCGCGATATCCGCTGCGCGCGCTACGAAACCTTCGGCACGCAGGAACTGGCCGACGCTGCCGTCGGTGCGATGGAAGATCGCCGCGCCTGCCTGCTGGCGCATCACGGCGTGATCGCCTGCGGCGCGACGCTGGATGCTGCGCTGGCGCTGGCGATCGAGGTCGAGCATCTGGCGCGGATCTACCTGCTTGCGTTGCAGGTTGGCGAGCCGCAGGTGCTGGACGAAGCGGAGATGGCGCGGGTGATCGAGCGGTTTGGCGGCTATGGCCGGGGGCTGCCGACCGCGACGCACTGGGCGCCGGAGACCGCTACGCCCGCCGATGAGCGCTGCGACGCAGCCGACTGACGCCCAGCGCGCGACGGGAGGTTATCGCCGCACGCGTCAGTGGCAGGCCAAGGAAACAACTACGCGAAGCGCATGCAATACAAAACAGGGCCACCGGCGATGACCAGCCAAGCTTGAACGTACCGATGGGCAGCACCCTTCAAATGATCAAACTGAGCAAGCCGGCAAACATACAATTCACAACTGGTCAGCAGAGCCGTTCTTCCATAGCGCGTTAGAGATCTATAAGCTCTACTGTAGCAAATCTCCGGTGGTGCGATTCAAACTTGAGCAAACTTTTTTATATAAACATATTCTAGTTAAAGACGCGAGAGTACAAGGCCGAGCGGGCATTCAACGATGCGGCGAGCAGTGCCTCAGGGTTATGATCAATTCCCGGGAAAACGATGAACTGATGCCGAACACCGAGCCGATCGAGTAGCAAATGAAATTCAACATTATTTGAATAAGTCACATCGCGATCGCCGACGAGTTGCATTAACTCCACGCGTCCCGACACTGAGCTCCCGTTAGATTCTGCAATCCGCATTGGACTACTTTGCCGGTAGTAATCAAGATCATCGCCGTAAACACAAGAAAAGATGCGGGCTCGCAGCGCTGGCTCGACTTGCGCTACGGGCCCCTGAAAATCAAGGTCCAATGGTCCGGCTGCAATCATCACGGCGACGCGAAATAGCCCAGGATGTTTCATCGCCAATCGCGCGGCGCCATAGCCCCCCATGCTGAACCCTTCGATGCCCCGGCCCTCACGCGAAGCAATGGTTCGGAATAAACTGTCAACATATGGGATCAAATCATGTACGAGTACGGATTCAACCGGCGTTCGTCCACTCTTTGCATCAACCCACATGCCCTCTGGCAACCCGTTCACAAACACGACGACCATCTCCGGCATGATTCCGCTCGACATCGCTGCTGAAAGCGTACTCGCTACGGCCGAGATGTTTTGAGCACCGCCGTGCGTTCCGTGTAACCAGTACAAGACGGGGTAGGTGCGGGTGCCAGACGAGGCATAGCTTGCTGGCAAGTAGACGTGAAAGCTGACAGTCGTCCCTGCGCTTTTACTTGCAAAGGTGTGAAATTGAACGTTGGGCGCAATTGCAGCTTTGGTAACCCAAGTTGGTGCTGAGCATGTCGTCGGTGTGGGTGTAGGCGTGGGCACCGCTGGGGACGAAGCGTCGCTGCCACAGCCACTCAAACTCAAAGTTGTCAGAAGCAGAGCAAAAGTGCTTCGACGCATAACAGCCTCTCCATTTTGTGGGCTAAGGCTAGGATGCTATGGCTCGGTTATCAAGTCCGAACGCACGCAAATTTGTAAGCGATAGTGTTTCATCAGCCGTGCGCGAGAAACTTGGATGCGCGCGGTATAGCGATGAGCAGACATACGATGCCCGACCATTGAAACACCTCGTCACAGTTGGTGCGTGTGTGCGAAGCCAGTTATAGATGTTCTGCTAGTCGCCGTGAACTTGCAGTTCCTCGACCAGTGCGCGCCCGACATGGAGCACCTTAGCTATCAAGTCATGGGAGAGTTCGGTATTCCCGGACGGCGCTACTTCAGAAGTGACTCGCTGGATAGCGTGCGAACGCATCAAGTCTACGCGTTTCAGCTTGGCAGCGTAGAAATCGACCGCCACCTCGCATTTCGTGACTACATGAAAGCACACCCGGAAGCTGCAGCGTCCTATAGCAGGCAAAAAAAGCATCTAGCCTCTCAGCATCAGAACGACCCATCAGCCTATATGGAAGGTAAAGGCGCTTTCATGAAGGAGCATGAGGCCAGAGCCTTGCAGTGGGCGCGGCGGCGCAGTGGACGTCTGTATCTTGACCACGCCGATCCGACGTCAGTGAACACTGCCGGTGTTGATCAGGCTGATCAGACTAACGCCGGTACGACCCGGGGATAAAATAGAACGATAGAAATGGGACCAGGCGTCGATTTGTCTTCCCATCGACGCATACTCCGCTCCATACCCCATTTTCGAGTTCCGCTTTGTTCAGAAATTCGCGCCCGACCCCATTTTGCGGAATAACCCTGCTCTGCCGTAGGCCGATACACTGGCGCTAGCGTCTTCTCGTATCGCACTTACCCATGGCCTACGCATTGACGGTCAGGCTGCCGATGTTGATTTTTGCCGCCGTTATAGGCTTGGTGCTAACGGCTTGCGGCGGCGGCGGTGGCGATGAAGGCGCCGCGCCCATTGCGGGCCAGACGTCCGCCGCGCCTACGGCACCCGCCGTTCCCCCCACGCCCACCACACCCATAACACCCACCACACCCCCTACGCCGACCGCACCCGCCTTACCCGCTACGCCCCCCACGCCGACCAATCCCGTCGTACCCGCCACGCCCACTACACCCGTCGAACCCACCACACCCGCCACTTCCACTACACCCACTACACCAACCACGCCCGCTACACCTGCCCCCGGCTACACCGCACTGCCGCTCAATGCCGAACAACTGGCGGCCATCGCCCGCCCCTTTGGTACCCGCCATGAAGCCCTAGCCGACGGTGTGCCCGCCAGCTACGACTGGGCGCATGCCAGCCGCTTGGGCCGCGGCAATCAGCCGCCCGCGGGATATAGCGCGCTCACCGGGTGGGGGCACGTGTTCTGGATGGTCGGCGCCGCGACAGGCACACAAACAGTTGAGATAAAGGACAACCAGACCTTCATCTGCAGCGGGGCGGGCAGGCAGTGGCAGCGCGTGCAGCGAGGCGACATCGACGGCGGGCTTTTCCGCGCCGACTTTGCTGGTAACGATAACCTGAGGGCGCCCTTCGTGCCCGGCCTTGAGGGCACACGTGTGGGTTTTGCAGCCGACCGCGCCTTCCACTTTTGGCCACGCCAGGGCCGCACCGCGTTGACCTCCGAGTCGCTGTGCGGCGTTGTAGTGGCATTCCAGGCGCGTGCCGTCCGCAGCGATGGCCAACCGTTGCCCGCTGGCGCGGCGTCGTCCCTGCTCATCGGTGCGGGCGCCGACTATTGGGTAGATACGACGGCGGCGTGGGACCGGTTCCAGACCAACCAAGACGTCGGCGTCGGCCAGCTGCGCCGGCTGACGGCACAATGGCAGTGGTACGGCATCAACACGGCAGCGAGCAGTGACCTCCAGCGCCTGCTGCAGGTGGGCTTCCTGGATCACACTCAGTAGGAGGGACGGGCGGCTGAGTCTGGCGACCCTTGCCCCCGCACTTGCGCCCGCAGTGGCTCCGCCAACCTCTGTCTCGTCGCCTCAGGCGCCGGCGGCAGCCCTTGCTTCACAAGCACTCCGCCGCGCTATACGAGCAAGTGATCGCCACCGCCCGTGCGTTGAATGCGCAAGGGATCAACGTCAACACGCCGGCAACGTGTCCGCCTGCTGCGCGCGCGGCGCCCAGGCGGGCTGGATCATCACGCCGAGCGCGCTGCCCTATAACGCGCTGAGCGCGGGCGGCCTCGTCTTCATGCGCATGGGCGATGGACGGCCGAGCGGCGTGCGCCCGCCGTCAAGCGAACGGCGGTTTCATCACGACCTGTACGCCGCGCGGCCGGAGTTTGCGGCCATCGTGCACACCCATTCGCCGCACGCCACCGCGCCGGCCTGCCACGGGCGTGGCATACCGGCGTTTCATTACATGGTCGCGCAGGCGGGCGGCCGCGATATCCGCTGCGCGCGCTACGAAACCTTCGGCACGCAGGAACTGGTCGACGCTGCCGTCGGTGCGATGGAAGATCGCCGCGCCTGCCTGCTGGCGCATCACGGCGTGATCGCCTGCGGCGCGACGCTGGATGCCGCGCTGGCGCTGGCGATGGAGGTCGAGCATCTGGCGCGGATCTACCTGCTTGCGTTGCGGGTTGGAGAGCCGCAGGTGCTGGACGAAGCGGAGATGGCGCGGGTGATCGAGCGGTTCTCGGGGTACGGCAAGGAGTAACTCGGACGGCGGACGCTGCGGGCCGTCGTCCTCGCTGAGGTCGGCACCGATCCGCCGACAAATCTGTTCATCCGCTGCAAAGCCGCGCTCTCGCCCGCGTTTGCCGTGTCCGCGCGGGGACAAACATCTCGTCGCCATCGCAAGATCGGCTTGTCATTGGTTAGCACATTTGCTAACATTAATTGTGGCTTACGAGATCGAATACTTTCATCCACGAGTTCTCGCGGAGATCGAATCTTGGCCCATAGATGTCCTTGCCGACCATGCGCGCCTCCTCGAGCTTCTGACGGATCATGGCCCGGACCTGCGTTTGCCGCATTCACGGGCAATGGGCGACGGGCTGTTCGAGTTACGCCCGCGCGGACGGTCCCGCATTGGCAGGGCGTTCTACTGCTTCCGCGTCGGCAAGCGCGTGGTTGTCGTACACGCCTTCGTCAAGAAGACACAGCAGACGCCAGACAAGGAACTGAAGCTGGCCCGCAAGCGCATGAAGGAGTTGACTTATGGCTGACCTCAAACACACCCCAGTCCGTCACGATCACAAGGCTTTTTTGGCTAAGGCGTCTTCGCGCAAAGGGTTCAAGGAAGCCTATGCCGAACTTGAAATCGAGTATCAAGTCATCGATCAGCTTCTCAAGGCTCGTGCGCGCGCGGGCCTGACCCAA
Source organism: Betaproteobacteria bacterium (assembly GCA_046316025.1). Lineage (GTDB taxonomy): Bacteria > Pseudomonadota > Gammaproteobacteria > Burkholderiales > Burkholderiaceae_F > JAJTHJ01. The sequence continues at coordinate 33,831 of JBKCXU010000008.1, forward strand.
GACGCCGTAGCCGAGCGCATGGGTACGACCAAGAGTACCGTTTCGCGCCTGGAAGGTGCAGGAAAACACGCCCCGTCCCTTGGAACACTCAGGCGCTACGCGCACGCCGTTGGCTGTGAACTGCAAGTGCGGCTTGTGCCGCAAAAGTGATGTTGAATCGCACCTTCCATTCGAGACATCGCGACCTGGTCGGCAGCGAATACCCCGCGACTCGAAAAAAAATCGAGCTTGGAACCTTTAGCTTGCTATCTTGACTACTCCAGAAGGTTTATGAGTGACTCTCTCAAAACAGGCGAACCAGAACCCGAGGAAGACGAGAACCGTCTGAGCGAAGTGGTGAGCGGTCTTCGTGGACTGTTCAGCGGGCTCGCGCTTATCTGGCTCGGTTGGCTCTTGGCGACCCGTAACGAGACTGCCATCAACGTGTTGGGGCTCAATCGGGTGTTTACGCTGGGAGCTATTGAGGCTTGCCTTCTAGGTTTGCTATCCACATGCGCAGGGCTCGTTTTGGCGGCCGACTCTGTCTTTTCTGACCTCCGAATCCTTCCAACGCCATCATTCGTGCACAGCTCCCTGTGGAAGTCGACGGTTGTGGGCGTCTCGTGGCTCATGCTGTTGTGTATGACTCTTTGGTTGTTCGCGGCCCTCCGACCTTCTTGGTCCCAATGAGGTCAGAAGCGACCCTAAACCTTGACCAACCCGACGTCGATAGGAGTACCTGATTGATGGCTACCGCTCTCCGCCCGCAAATTTTCTAAAGCGCGACCCACCCATTCCCGCGCTGCATTTACCGACTCGATCAGATTCGCTTCCGCTGCCGCCGAGAGCGGCTCGCCCAGCTCGAACGCCTCACCACGAATTGCCAGTTGCCACGACGGCGGCGGCGCTTGTCCCACGGTGTCGAAATAGCTCTGCAACACCGCCGCCGGCGACTGCGCGTGCGTACTGAAGCTCGCGTCGCGCGCCGGTCGCAACTCGGTCAACGCATACGGCGCGGCCACGCTCACACTGGCATCGACGAACAGCACCGCCCGCCGCCCCAGCAGGTCGAGCGCATTCTCAATCTGCAACTGGTACTCGGTCTGCACCTCCAGCCCCGGCAGCCGCAGCGCCTCGATGCGCTCGGCCAACAGCGGCCCCAGCGCATCGTCGCCGCGGCTCGCGTTGCCGACGGCCAGCAGCAGCAGCGGCGCCGTATCGGGCGCCGCTTGCAGGCTCAGCATCCGTCGCGCACAAGGCGGTCCACGGTCACGCCGCCGGCGTCCACCAGTTCAACCGCCAGCGGCATCTTGCCCAGCGCATGGGTCGCACAGGAGAGACAGGGATCGAAGGCGCGGATCGCCACTTCGATGCGGTTCAACAGCCCTTCGGTGAGCTTGCGGCCGTCCAGGTAGCGGCGCGCCACCTGCCGGATCGCCTCGTTCATCGCCTGGTTGTTGTGGGTGGTGGAGACGATCAGGTTGGCGCGAACGATCTGGTCGTCTTCGTTGATGCGGTAGTGGTGGATCAGCGTGCCGCGCGGCGCTTCCAGCACGCCCACGCCGCGCTCGGCGCGCTCGCCGCGGGCGACGAGATCGTGGCCTTCGATGTCGTCGTCGTGCAGCAGTTCCTTGATGCTTTCGGCCGCGAACAGCAGCTCGACCATCCGCGCCCAGTGGTAGGCGAGCGTGGCGTGGATCGGCTGGCCGTGGCCTGTGTCCAGAAACTCGCGGCGCGCCGCTTCGGCAAACGGCGTGGGAATCTGGTCGCAGTTCTGCACCCGCGCCAGCGGGCCGACCTTGTACCAGCCCGCCTCGGGGCCGAGTGCGCGCAGGTACGGGAACTTCATGTACGACCAGGGCTTGGTCTCTTCGACGATCGCCTCCCAGTAGCGGTTGGTGCCGAACTGATCGAAGAGCAGCGCCCTGTCCGCATCGCGCGCGCGCAGCTTGCCGTCGTACAGATCCATCTCGCCGCTCGGCCCCACCAGACTCAGCAGATTGGAGCGGAAGCTGCCGAACACTTCATACAGCTCCGGCTGCGCCTCGTGCAGCCGCCGCACCAGATCGACCGCGCCGCGCGCCCAGCCGATCACGCGATAGATGTCGGCCAGCAGTTCGGCGCGCTCGGCCGCCGACAGCGACTTGTTCACACCGCCCGGCACGCTGCCGGTGCCGTGGATGCGCTTGCCAGCCGTGTGGCGGATCACCTCCTGCCCGTACTTGCGCAGCAGCACACCCTGGCGCGCGACCTCCGGATACTCGGCCGCCACGCCGACGATGTTGCGGCGGGCGATCTCGGTGTCGAAGCCGAACAGCAGATCGGGCGAGGCGAGGTGGAAAAAGTGCAGCGCATGAGACTGCAGGATTTGCCCGTAGTGCATCAGCCGGCGGATCTTCTCCGCGGTCGGCGTGATCTTGGCGCCGACGATCTGATCGAGCGCCTTGGAGGCCGCCAGATGGTGGCTCACCGGGCAGATGCCGCACAGCCGCTGCACCATCACCGGCACTTCCCAGTAGGGCCGGCCCTGAATGAATTTTTCAAAGCCGCGGAACTCGACGATGTGCAGCCGCACCTGCTGAACGCGGTCGTCGGCATCGAGCAGCAGCGTTACCTTGCCGTGACCCTCGACCCGCGACAGCGGCTCGATGGCAACGCGACGCAGGGTCTCGGGGTGGGGGGCGGTTTCGAGGTCGGAGGTCATGGTTGCCTCTGGAGCACAGTGCCGGCTCGCGCCCCCACCCCAGCCCTCCCCCGCTTCGCAGGGGAGGGAGTTTGTTCCCGCCCCCGCGCGCGAGGGCGGGTCAGGGTGGGGGCCTGAGCGCCGCGCACAGGCTCAGTCATAGTGAATAAACCCGTGCTTGAGCTTCGGCGTGCGGCCGGCGATCAAGTCGTTCAGAAACTGCCAGATCGCATCCGCCGACGGCGGGCAGCCGGGCAAAAAGTAGTCGATCTTCACCACCTCGTGCAGCGGATGCACCTGGGCCAGCGGCAGCGGCAACTCGGGGTCGTTGGGGATGCCGCCCTTGACGAGGCTGATCTCGGTTTCGTACACCTCTTGCAGGCATTGCTGCAGGTCCAGATGGTTGCGCTGCGCCGGCAGCCCGCCGGTAATGGCACAGGCGCCCACCGCGACCACGATCTTGCAGTTGCGGCGAAACTCGCGCAGCACGTGCACGTTCTCGGCGTTGCACAGCCCGCCTTCGATGAAGCCGATGTCGCACAGACCGCATTCCTTGATGTCGGTGAAGGGCGAGCGGTCGAACTCGATGAAATCGAGCAGCTCGAACAGCCGCTCGTCGATGTCCAGGAACGACATGTGGCAGCCGAAGCAGCCGGCGAGCGAGGTGGTGGCGACCTTGAGTTTCCGTGTCGTGTTCATCCGCCACCTCCGCTGATGGGCTTTGCTTCGGCCGGCGCCGCCGCCTGCGCCAGCGGCCGCGGCGCATCGCGCAGCGCCTGCGCGCTGATCGGCTCGGCATCGAAGCGGCGCTCGCCGATCGGCACCGCAAAACCCACGTGCTTTTGGAGAATCACGCCGACCGGGCAGACCTGCACCGCCTTGTCGGTAACCGCCACGTCGGTATCGGCCAGACGGCCGGACTCGCTGTTGACGATCAGATGCTTGCCGATGCCGCGGCCGGCCAGCGAAAACACACTCTTGCGGTCCACTTCGGTGGACGCGCGTACGCACAGCTCGCACAGGATGCAGCGGTTGAAGTCCAGCAGCAGCTCGGGATGGCTGGCGTCCACCGGCCGGTCGGGGAAAAAGTAGTCGAAGCGGGCCGATTCCACGCCCAGGTCGTAGGCCACCGCCTGCAGCATGCAGTTGCCGCTTTTTTCGCACGACGGGCAGAAGTGGTTGCCTTCGACGAACAGCAGCTGCACCAGCAGCCGGCGCTGATGGTTGATCTCGTCGGTATCGCTTTCGACCTTCTGGCCGGCGCGCGCCGGCCGCGTGCAGGAGGTCTCCCAACGGCCGTCGATCTTCACCGTGCAGACCTTGCAGCTGCCGTGCGGCTTGAACTCCGGGTGGTAGCACAGGTGTGGCACGTAATGGCCGGCGGCGAGCGCGGCCTGCAACACGGTCTGGCCGGGCGCGAAAGGGACTTCGGTGCCGTCGAGGGTGAAGGCGGGGGGTTCTGGCGTCATTCGGATTCGAAAATTCTGTTGAGCAAGTGCCGATACGGTGCGCGCGGTGCCCTCACCCCCGGCCCCTCTCCCGCTGATGCGGGCGGGGGGAGTAAACAACCCTCGCCCGCATCAGCGGGAGAGGGTGGCCGCGCAGCGGCCGGGTGAGGGCAGACCGCCGCGATCCGGTACTCCTTCATGGCTGCTCCACCAGATGCGCATCGGCATCGTCGCGGCCGGTGATCGCGCGGGCCGGGGCAAGTTGCGCGTCCAGATCGAAGATCGGCTCGAAGCCGCCGGCCAGCAGCCGGCGCTCGTAGGCGGGGCGAAAGCGCTTCAACGTATCCACCACCGGGTTGCAGGCCGAGGCGCCCAGCTCGCAATGGCTGGCGGCGTGCAGCATGTGGTTTAACTCGTCCACCCGCTCCAGGTCGAAGCGGCCGGCGCGGCCGGCGGCGATCTTGCCCATCAGCCGCTCGAGCAGCGAGGTGCCGACCCGGCACGGCGTGCAGAAGCCGCAGCTTTCATGCGCAAAGAAGCGGGTGAAGTTGAGTGCGACTTCGAACATGTCGCGGCTGCGGTCGAACACGGTGAAGGCGCCGGGGGTGGGCAGGTCTTCGAAGGCGATGCGGCGGCCGAACTCGTCGGCGCCGATGCAGGTGCCCGAGGGGCCGCCGATCTGCACCGCCTGCGCGTCCTGCGCGCCGCAGTCGGCCAATACCTCGGCCACCGTGACGCCCAGCGGCAATTCGTAGATGCCGGGCCGCGCACAGTCACCGGAGACCGACAACAGCTTGCTGCCGGCCGATTGCGCGGTGCCGATGCTGGCGTACCCGTCGCCGCCGTGGAGGGCGATCAGCGCCGCCGCCGCCAGCGTCTCGACGTTGTTGACCACGGTCGGGTGCCCAAGATAGCCGCGCTCGACCAGATGCGGGGGCCGGTTGCGCGGCACGCCGCGCTTGCCTTCGAGCGACTCGACCAGCGCCGATGCCTCGCCGCACACATAGGCGCCGGCGCCGAGGCTCACTTCGATGTCGAAGTCGAAGCCCGCCTCACCGCAGATCGACGCGCCCAGCAGCCCCGCCGCTCGCCGCCGCGCCAGCACCGCGCGCAACGGCGCCAGCAGATGCCGGTACTCGCCGCGCAGGTAGACGAAGCCTTGCCGCGCGCCGCAGGCGTAGGCGGCGACCGTCATGCCGTCGAACACCAGATCGGCGTGCGAGTTCAGCAACACGCGGTCCTTGAACGTGCAGGGTTCGCCTTCGTCGGCGTTGCAGACGATCAGCCGATGTGCGTCCGGCGCGGTGCGGCAGCCTTCCCATTTGAAGCCAACCGTGTAACCGGCGCCGCCGCGGCCGCGCAGCTTGGCGCGCTTCATCTCTTCGATCATCGGTACGCAGCCTTGCGGTGCCAAGTACGGACCGGCGGCGCGCTGCCGCTCGAGCACCGCGCGGATCGCACTGCCGGGCACGAAGCCCGGATCGAGCAGCGCGCCGCGACGGCGCACGTTGTCCTCGATCACGAAGAGCTCGCGCGGCCAGTCGGCCACCGGCACCTGCTCGCGGATCAGCGCGGCGATCTCATCGACGCGCTGATCGTTAAGCCGCGCAATCGCCCAACCGTTGACGAGCAGCGCCGGGCCCTGGTCGCACATGCCCGTGCAGGAGGTCGTGTCCACCGACACCAGTCCGTCTTCGGACACCTTGCCGCGCTCGATCCAGAGCTGCGTGCACAGCCGCTCCAGCAGCGCGAGATTGCCGCTCATCCGGTCGGTGATGTTGTCGGAAAAGCGCACCCGGTAGCGGCCGGCCGGTTGCAGGTGCAAAAAGGCGTAGAAGCTCGCCACGCCCTCCACGCGTGCGCGCGGCCAGCCGATCGCCTGCGCGATGCGCGTGATCGCCTGCGGCGGCAGCCAGCCTTGCGGCTCCTGCGCATCGATCAGGATTTGCAGCAAGTTGGTGCGCTGCGCACCGTAGCGGGCGAGGATGTCGTCCAATGAGGCAAGGGCAGTCGCTTCGAGTGTCATCGAGAGAGAAAACAGGCGCGGTCAGTTCGACCGCAGGACACCATCGATGTTCGGAGCCGCGGCAGCCCCGCATCTGATCGAGGTCAAGTGCGCGCCGCTTCCACGCTGCTCAAGCGCAAACAAGGGTGAGATCGGCGCCACAGCGCACAACGCAGGCGCCGCGCCGCCACCAGCGCGCCGCACCCCGCCGGTGCGCTCGCCGCGCGCGCCGAAAACTTGCGCCAACGCAAAACCCTGGCAGGTCGCGACCGCCGGATTTTTGACATGGGAATTTTTCCCAGCTCATATCTCACCCATCGAACTCAACCCGAAGCGCGCCCGCGATGAAGAAACTCGCAGCGTGACGAGATTCGACGACAAGCTAGTCGTTACCTATGCGGACGGAGTGCCGCCCCCCGGCACGATTTGCACCTGGACGATCACGTACCCCTCCCACATCGTGTCGGCGCCGAAGAGCGACCTGCCGGTAGTCTTCGTTCCGACACAGTAGGTGGTACGCACCTGCCTGCTTCGACACCGCCAACCGACGCGCACCTCTCGAAGCTAAAGCAGCGCCGCGCTCTCAGCGCTCCTGCTCCAACAAAATGCGCGCCGCCGCCAGTTCGCTCTTTTGCGCTTTGCCGACCTTCGGGTAGACAAGCTTCATTTCTTCGAGCGCCTGCACGATTGCGGCAACCACCACCAGCCGCAGGTACCACTTGTTGTCGGCGGGCACCACGTACCACGGCGCCTGCGGCGTGGCGGTGGCGCGGATCGCGTCTTCGTACGCGGCCTGATAGTCGTCCCAATAGGCGCGCTCACGCACGTCGGCGGCGGAGAACTTCCAGTTCTTGGTCGGCTCGTTCAGCCGCTCCATGAAGCGTCGCTTCTGTTCCTCCTTGGACACGTTGAGGAAGAACTTCAGCACCTTGGTGCCCTGCCGCGTCAGGTAGTCCTCGAAGTGCGCGATGTCCGCCAGCCGCTCGTCGAACACGCGCTTGCGCACGCACTCGGGCGGCAGCTTCTGCCCTTGCAGGATCGCGCGGTGCACGCGCACAACCAGCACCTCTTCGTAGTACGAGCGGTTGAAGATGCCGATCCGCCCGCGCTCCGGCAGCTCGCGCCAGTAGCGCCACATGTAGTCGTGGTCGAGATCGAGCGCCGAGGGCTGCTTGAACGACACCACCTGCACGCCCTGCGGGTTGACCCCGCTCATCACGTGCTTGATGGTGCCGTCCTTGCCGGCGGCGTCCATCGCCTGGAACACCAGCAGCAGCGACCGGCGGTCCTGCGCGTAGAGCTTGTCCTGCTCCTCGGCCAGCCACTGCACCCCGCGCGCGAGCCACTCCTTGGCCTGCGGCTTGTCCTCGCCGTCCATCTTGCCGGTGCTGGCCGGATCATGGTCGCGCAGCCGGAAGCCCTTGGCGCCGGTCACGCGATGCCGACGGATGGCGCGATCGATTTGTTCGACGATTTCTATGCGGCTTGGCATGACATCCTCGCTCGGGCGGGCAGGACAAAGCGGTCCCGGTCGTCTGGTGCGACGCGCTTGGCCCATCGCCCGGCTTCTCGCCGGGCGCGGATCGACGCGACTTTTCGTTTCGCCGAAGCTGTCGGTCGCAACGCTTCGCAATGAGCGAATGCCGGATCAGATCGGCGTCGCCAGGACGGTAATCGTGTCGGTGTAGGTGCGTGCCGGCAGCGTATTCGGCATCGCCGACTGCACATAAACGTGGGCGACCAGATTGCCGCTGCCGCAACTTGAGCTGTCGGCGACCGCTGCGAAGGTGGTGAACGAAAACGAGGTTGCATTCGCGTTGCGGGATGCCTGGATCGGCGTCGCCTGTCCGGGCAAGCCGACCGCGACGGCATAGTTGATGAGCACGCCATCGGTTGTCCTGAGCTGCCACCATGTGTTGGAAAGCAGGTTGTTGCCAGTATTGACCGTCAGTTGGACTTGACCTACATAGGTATCGACAAGGCAAAAGCGCATCGACTTGCCGATCTCGGAGCCTTGGTTGCCGGCGTCGGGATGATCGGCGTTGTTAAACGACACGTCGCTCAAGTTCAGCACCTGGACCTGCCGTGGGGTGGCGGGGCCGTTGGCGGCCACGCCAAAGGTGCCGGAGGATGTCGACCCCAGCGACCCCTGGGTCGCAGCAAAAGGGGCACTTGCCGCAAACGACAATCCAAGAATCAAACTGCGCGAAAAGCTGAAACTCATTTTGTGTTTCTTCCGATGATCTGAAGCAGGCGGCTGTGCCCAACCAGTGCTATCGATGGCAGCCGCTTCCACGCCGACCCTCGCCGAAAGCATGGCCGACCGCCCGCACGATCTTACGCCGCGACCCAACGAAGGGTGAGCCAAAACCGCAACCCGGCGGGCTTCCACTCGGGGCGGGCGTGGCGACCCGCCGAAGCGGCCACGGCCGGGCAACCGGAGCGAATCGGCCCTGGGGCTTCAAGCCCGCCCGCTGCACCCGCAAGACCTACCCCAACCTCGCCAGCGTCCGCGTCAGCCGCCGCACGCGTGCATCGGTGCGCTCGCCGGGCTGGGCGGAAAACTGCGGGTGTTCGAGCGCGCAGGCCATCAGCTCGTAGAAGGCGCGGTCGTGCGCAGTGCGCGCGGCGGCGAGCTGCTGGGCGGTCGCTTCGCAGTCGGCGCCCGCCTCGACCATGCCGGCGACTGCCCGCACCTGGCCTTCCACGCGCTTCAAGCGCAGCGCCAGCTCGCGGCGCGCGGCAGCGACTTCGGCGGCGGCCATGCTCAGGCCGCGGCCGGGCGGGCGGCCGGCACGCCGAGCTTTTTCAGGATCCAGCCGAGCGGGCAGAAATTGGTGAAGCCGTACTGCAGCAGATTGGCGCCGACGAAGGCCGTGAACGCCAGGAACCACGGCGAGACGAACAGCGGACTGGCTTCGAGGCCGAGCGCCAGCGAGATCAGGATGAAGCTGCCGGCAAAGATGTGGATGATGCGATCGATCGTCATGACGAGGCTCCTGCAAGGGAAGTGGGGGTTGAGAACGCAGCGCCGTGCTGGCGGTAGCGCGCGGAGTAATACAGCACCGGAATCACCACCAGCGTCAGCAGGGTGGAGACGAAGATGCCGAACAGCAGGCTGATGGCGAGCCCGTTGAAAATCGGGTCGTCGAGGATGAAGAGCGCGCCCAGCATCGCGGCCAGCGCGGTCAGCACGATGGGCTTGGCGCGGGTGGCGGCCGCATCGATGGTGGCTTGCTGCAAGTCGGCGCCCTCGGCCAGCCGCTGGTGGATGAAGTCCACCAGCAGGATCGAGTTGCGCACGATGATGCCGGCCAGCGCGATCATCCCGATCATCGATGTCGCGGTGAATTGCGAGCCGAATAGCGCATGCCCTGGCAGCACGCCGATGATGGTGAGCGGGATCGGCGCCATGATGATGAGCGGCGTCAGATACGAGCGGAACTGCGCCACCACCAGCAGGTAAATGAGGATCAGCCCCACGCCATAGGCGATGCCCATGTCGCGGAACGTTTCGTAGGTGATCTGCCATTCGCCGTCCCACTTGAGCCCAAACGCCGCGTAGGGGTTGGACGGCTGCTTGATCCAATACTCGTCGAGCGCCAGCCCGCCCGGCGCGGTCACTTTGGCGATGCCCTCGCGCAGCTTGAACATGCCGTACAGCGGCGAGTCGGTCTTGCCCGGGCCGCCGGCCACGTCGCCCACCACGTACACCACCGGCTGCAAGTCCTTGCGGTAGATCACGGTCTCGGCCGGCAGCGTGATGGGCTTGACCAACTCCGCCAGAGAGACCTCGTAGTTCTCGCCAGCGCTGCCGGTGCCGCGCAGGCGCAGCTTCAGCACGTCGTCGAGCCGCCCCTGCTGCTCGGGCGCCAGCCCGACGCGCACCGGCACCGCGTACTTGGCGACACCATCGTGCAGCGCGGTGATGTCGGCGCCGCCCAGGGCGAGTTGCGCGGCACGCACCACATCGGCCGCACTGATGCCGTACTGCGCAGCCTTGGCTTCGTCCACGCGCAGGACGATGCGGCTGGCCTCGTCCAAGGTGCTGTCGTCGATGGCGACCGTGTCCGGCGTGGCCTCGAACACCTTGCGCACTTCCTTGCCGAGCTTGACCATCGCCGCGTAGTCGGGGCCGTAGATCTCCGCGACGATGGGGCTCAACACCGGCGGGCCGGGCGGCACTTCGACGATCTTGATATCTGCTTTGTGGCGATTCGCCACCGCCTGCAACGCGGGCAGCGCGGCCTGCGCGATCTCGTGGCTCTTGCGGCTGCGCTCATGCTTGTCCGCCAGATTGACTTGCAAGTCGCCGACTTCGCCACCCGTGCGCAGGTAGTACTGCCGCACCAGGCCGTTGAAGTTGATCGGCGCGGCCAGCCCGGCATAGCCCTGCACGTTGCGCACCTCGGGCAGCTTGGCAAGTTCGGCGGCGAGTTCACGCAGCACGGCGTCGGTCTTCTCGACCGCGGTGCCGGTGGGCATGTCCACCACCACCTGGAACTCGCTCTTGTTGTCGAAGGGCAGCATCTTCATCACAACGAACCCGGCAGGCACCAGCGCGACCGAGAGCAGGATCGCGCCAAAAATGCCGGCCGCCAGCGCCCAACGCGCGCGGCGCCCGTCGCGACCGCGCAGGAAGGGCGTCATCACACGGGTGAAAAAGGCCGCGAGCTTGGCCGACAGCTTGTCCGCCGCCGCCGGCGCCTGCGCGCCGTGGTGCCGCGCGATCAGCCGCAGCGCCATCCAGGGCGTGACCACGAAGGCCACCGCCAGCGAGATCAACATGCCGAGCGAGGAGTTGATCGGGATCGGCGCCATGTACGGCCCCATCAGGCCGGAGACGAAGGCCATCGGCAGCAGTGCCGCGATCACGGTCAGCGTGGCGAGGATGGTCGGGCCGCCGACTTCATCGACCGCGCGCGGGATCATCACGGTCGGCTCGTCGTGGTCGAACTGGCTGCGGCGGTGGATGTTCTCTACGACGACTATCGCATCGTCCACCAGAATGCCGATCGAGAAAATCAACGCAAACAGCGACACCCGGTTCAGCGTGAAGCCCCAGGCCCAGGAGGCGAAGAGCGTCATCGCGAGCGTGAGCACCACCGCCGCGCCGACCACGATGGCCTCGCGCCGGCCCAGCGTCAGCCAGACCAGCGCGACCACCGAGATCGTGGCGAATATCAATTTCTTTATCAGCTGGTTCGCTTTGTCGCGCGCGGTGTCGCCGTAGTTGCGGGTGACGACGATCTCGGTATCGGCGGGGATCACCAGGCCCTTCAACTCGGCCACGCGCGCCAACACCGCATCGGCCACGCTGGCGGCGTTCTCGCCCGCCTTCTTGGAGATGGCGATGGTCACCGCCGGTTTTTCATCCAGCGTGCGCGCGCCGCCTTCGGCCTGCTTGACCTCGCCATGCCAGACGAAGCGCGTCGGCACGTCCGCGCCGCGCTGCACGCGCGCCACGTCGGACAGGTACACGGGCTTGCGCTCGGTCACGCCAACGACGATGCGGCCAACGTCGTCGGCCGAGGCGAAGAACTCGCCGGTGCGCACTTCCACCGTGCGGTTGCCCGCCACGAGATTGCCGGCCGGCGCCGAACTGTTGGCCGCGCGCAGCGCGCGCTCGAGATCCGTGACGGTGACGCGATGCGCGGCCATCCGCTCGGGGTCGAGTGTGACCCGCACCACCTGATCCGGCCCGCCGCTGGTGACCACTTCGCGCGTGCCGGAGACACGCTTGAGCTCGATCTCCAGTGCATGCGCGACGCGTTGCAAGTCGGCGGCCGTCGTGTCCGCGCGCGTGCCGTGCAGGGTCAGCGTCACGATGGGCACGTCGTCGATTCCCTTGGGTTTGACCACGAAGTCGCCAATGCCCAGATACGCCGGGATCGCGTCGTTCGCATAGCCGGGGCGGTTGGCGAGCAGCGTGTCGTGCAGCCGCACCAGCGCGCCGATGCGATCTTCGCCGACCTTGAACTGCAAGGTGAGCACCGCCAGCCCCGGCCGCGTCACCGAGAACACGTGCTCGATGCCGGTGATCTGCGAGACGACCTGCTCGGCCGGCACCGTGACCATGTTGTGCGTGTCCTGCGCCGAAGCCCCCGGGAACGGAATCAGCACATTGGCCATCGTTACGTTGATCTGCGGCTCTTCTTCCTTGGGCGTGACCAGCACCGCGAAGATGCCCATCAGCAGGCCGACCAGCGCCAGCAGCGGCGTGATCTGCGTGGTCAGAAAGGCGCGCGCGATGCGGCCGGAGATGCCGAGCGGGGCGGTGTTGTCCATTGACATCGCTGCCCCTCAGATCTGTAGCTCGGATGCGGCCGCGCAGCGCCGAAGTCCGGGGTTACGCCTTCGCACAGAGCCACGCCCCCACCCCCACCCTCCCCCGCACGCGGGGGAGGGGGCAGAAGACTCCCTCCCCTGCGAAGCGGGGGGCGGAAGCGGGGTTTCGCGAAGCCCAGCTTCGCGCCGCTGGAGCGGCGAGGCCCTGCAAGGCCGAGATTGGACGGATTGGGGTGGGGGCAGGCGGTGCCGGTGTCCGTGCATCGCAGCCTCCTACCTGGCTGGCGCCAACGGGTTCAGTTGCACCCGCTCGCCCGCATCCAGCCCGGCCAGCACTTCGACCAGCCCGCCTTCCAGCGGCTGGCCGACGCGCACCTGCCGCAGCGTGACCTTGCCGTCGGCACCAAGCACGTTGACGGCCGTCATCTCGCCGCGCCGGATCAGCGCGGCGGACGGGACCACGAGCTTGGTCGCGCTGCCCACCGGCACCAGAATCTTGGCGGCCGTGCCCGGCACCACACCGGCCGGCAGCTTGGCCGGCAGATCGGCGCGGATCTCCGTGGACAGCAACCGTGGGTCGGCGGCCGGCAGCACGGTGACCTGGGTGGACTCGATCGCGGTATCCGCCGCCGGCACCAGCACGCTCACCTGCCTGACCGCGCGCACCCGCGCCAGCGCGAACTGCGGGATGCTGCCCACCGCGCGCAAGGCGCTCGGGTCGTACATCTCCAGTACCGGCCTGCCGGGGGCGGCGAGCTCGCCCAGCTCCATCGCGCGGCGCGTGATCACACCGTCGATCGGCGCACGCAGCTCGGCAAAGCTGCGCGAGGTGGTCGCCTGCGTGCGGCCGGCCTCGGCGGCTTCGAGCGAGGCTTGCGCGGCTTTGAGACCGGCGTCGGACTGGTCGAGCGCCGCCTGGCTGATGAAGCCCTTGGCTACCAGCGCCTTGTTGCGCTCGTGATCGAGCCGGGCCCGCTCCAGCGCGGCGCGCGCCTGCGCGACATTGGCGGTGCCGGTGGCGACCTGGGCGTCGGTCTCGCGCGGGTCGATGCGCGCCAGCAACTGGCCGCGCTTCACGCGGTCGCCGGAATCGACGTAAAAGGCGGTGACGGTGCCGGAGATCTGTGCCGACACCGTCGCCTTGCGCACCGCGTCGATCACCGCATCGGCCGCGTAGCTGTCGCGCACCGTGCGGTTTTCGACGGTGGCCGTGCTTTTGTCTTGCGCCAGCGCGCCGCCGGCGACGAGCGCGGCGGCCAGCACGATAGGGGTGAACTGCATCGGTGGCCCGGAACGGCAAATGCGTAACGGGCCCGATTATGGGCTGTATACCCCCGCGGGTATACAGCCGACCACCGCAAGCGTGACGACCGTCACGGCGCCTGCGGGTGCTGCGTTACGGCAGCACGCGGTCGATGGTGATGGCGACCCCCTGCGCGCCGACCTTGACCGGCGCCGAGAGACCTTCAAGGTCGCCTGGATTGGGCATCGGCGCGCCGGTCTTGGAGACGCGCGCGCCGACGATCACCTCGGCCGCGGTGGCCAGCGTCATGTTGGGCGACATCGCCATCGTCTCATCCAGGGTGAACTTTGCGGGCAGATCCTTGACTTGCAGCGTCTTCATCGCCAGCGGCATGCGCGAGCCCTGGGCCGCGCGAGCAAAGACGATCACCGTGTCGTTCGGCGCAGCCTTGGCCTTCACATCGGCGCCGAGCGTCACCGTGCCGGCTACGGTGGCCTTGCCGGTGGCGGCGTCAGCACTCTTCGCTGCCGGGTCGCCGGCCGGCGCGGCAATCGGCGGATGGTCGCGCGGCAGTGCCGGGCTGGCCGGCGCCGCAGCCGGCGGCGGCGCCGGCGGCATGCCGGCGAGCTTGCGCGCCTCGGCGATGCTGCCGGCGATCTGCTGGCCGAACGGCGCGTCCGGCGGCAGCGACTTCTGCAGCCGCTCCCAGTAGTCCACCGCCGTCTTGTAGTCCTGGCGCTCGAAGGCCTCGGTGCCGGCGATGGCGAGCGCCTTCCATTGGGTGGGGTCGATCTTCAGGGCTTTTTCGACGAGCTTGAGCGGCTCGCCGGCGATCTTTCGACCCTGCGCCATCGCCAGTGCATCGGCCTGGTCGGCCAGCAGGTCGGCGTTGTCGGGCACCAGTTCGATCAGGCGCCCGTAGGCCCCCGCGGCCTTGTCGAACTGGCCCATCTGGTAGTACGTGCGCGCCAGCGTGTACCAGCCGTCAGCGTTCTTGGGTTCCCTTTCCAGGCGCTTTTCCAGCGTCTCGGTCAGCGCCTGCATCTGCGCCGGGTCGGCCGAGTGCGGGTCGCCGCCGCCTGCGGCCGCCATCAGCGCGGGGTTCAGCGCCGCGGAGTCGCCAAAGCGGGCATACATCAACCCGGCCGCCACCGGGATCGCCACCGCCACGGCCACGGCAATCCAGCGCGGCGCGCTGGCGCTCGCCGTGCCGCCCTCGGCGGCGCTGGCCTCTTCGAGCACGCGGCGCTCGAGTTCGGCGCGCGCTTCGGCGTAAGCCGCCGGGTCGATGCGGCCAGCCGCATGGTCGCGCTCGAGGTCGGCCAGTTGCTCCGTGAGGATGGCGACACTGGTACGCCGCTGGTCGGCCGCGGCGGTGGCGCGCGGGGCGCGCAGCAGCGGCGGCAGCAACACGATCAGGCCAACGGCCACCATCACCGCGGCAATCAGGACGAACTCGGTCATCGCCGCTCTCCTTCACCGCGCAGCAGCGCCGCGGCGCGGGCGCGTTCGGCCTCGGACAGCGGTGCGGCCAGCGCCACCTTGCGCCGCGCGCGAACGACGCGCAGCGCCACCAGCAGGCCAATCGCCCCCAGCAGCAGCGGGCCGAACCACAGCAACAGCGTGGCGCCCCTCAACGGCGGCTGGTACAGCACAAAGTCGCCGTAGCGCGAGGTCATGAAGTCGATGATCTCCGCGTCGGTCTTGCCGGCGGCGACCTGTTCGCGCACCTGGCGGCGCAGGTCCACCGCCAGATCGGCCCGCGAGGCGGCGATCGTCTCGTTCTGGCATACGAGGCAGCGCAGCTTGGAGGCCAGTTCGATCTCGCGCTTGTGCACGACGGGGTCGGCGTCGGTCGGTACCGCCCCCTGCGCGCCGGCCGCGACGGCCAGCGCCAATGCGCCCGCGGCCAACGCCGCGCGCCAGTGCTTGCTCATGATTCCCCTTGCAATTGCTGAATCAGCGGAACGATCTTGCGGTCGAGCGCCTCGGCGGTGATCGGACCGATGTGCTTGAGCCGGATGACGCCTTTCTTGTCGATCACGAAGGTCTCGGGCACGCCATAGACGCCGAAGTCGATGCCGACCCGGCCGTCGGCGTCGACCACGTTGACCTGGTACGGATCGCCGAGTTCGGCCAGCCAGCCGCGCGCGGCGTCGCCCTTGTCCTTGTAGTTCAGGCCGATCAGCGGCACCAGCTGTTTGCGCGCGAAGGCGTTCCACAGCGGATGCTCCTGCCGGCACGGCGTGCACCACGACGCCCACACGTTGAACACCCACACCTGCCCGGCCATGTCGGCGCTGGCGAACTGCTTGTCCGGCGCGTGCAGCGTGGGCCGCACGAACACCGGTGCCGGCTTGCCGATCAGCGGCGACGGCACTTCGCGCGGGTTGAGCCACAGCCCGCGCAGCAGAAACACCGCCAGCACCGCGAAGGCGGCGAGCGGGATCAGGAACAGGGCGATGCGCTTCATGCTCGCTTCACGCCGCCACCGGTTGCCGCCCGTCGAGCGCGACGCGCTCGTCGCGCCGCGCCAGGCTGCGATAGCGGCGGTCGGACAGCGCCACCAGCCCGCCCAGGGCCATCAACACGCAGCCGCCCCAGATCCAGGTCACGAAAGGCTTGTAGTACACGCGCAGCGTCCAGGCGCCGTTGCCCTCGACCGCCTCGCCGAGAGAAACGTACACGTCGCCGGTCAGGCGGCTGCGGATCGACGCCTCGGTCATCGGCATCTGGCGCTGGGCGAAGTAGCTGCGCTTTTCCGGGTGCAACGTGTCGATCTGCCGCTCGCCCTTGAAGAGCGGCACCGTGCCGCGGGCGGCTTCGTAGTTGGGGCCGCGGTGGCTCGTCACGCCGTCGAAGCGGAAGGTGTACTCGTCCACCGTCACGCTGTCGCCGGGGTTCATCTTCACGTCGCGCTCGACTTCGTAGCCGCGCACCGAGGTCACGCCGATGATGAACACGGCCACACCCAGATGCGCGAGGATCATCCCCCACCAGCCGCGCGGCTGCGCGGCCAGACGCGCCCACAGGCCGCCCGGCGCGTGGCGGATCTGGTGCGCAATGTGCTCGGCCGAGGTGACCACGATCCACATCGCCAGCCAGTAGCCGAAGGCGGCCATCGGCGACCAGGCGAGACCCTGGTCGATCCCGCCGACGAACGGCAGCGCCACCGCCAGGATCAGGGAAATCGCCAGCGCCCACTTCACCCGCGCCCACAGGTCGGGCAGCGGCGCGGACTTCCAGCGCGCGATCGGCCCGATACCCATCAGGAAGACGAGCGGCGCCATCACCGGCACGAACACGGCGTCGAAGTACGGCGGCCCGACCGAGATCTTGCCCAGCCCCAGCGCGTCGAGAAAGAGCGGGTACAGCGTGCCCAGCAGCACGGTGCCGGTCGCCACCACCAGCAGTACGTTGTTGCCCAGCAGCATCGACTCACGCGAGGCCGCTTCGAAGCGGCCCCCCAGGCCCACGCGCGGCGCGCGCCAGGCAAAGAGGGCAAGCGACGAGCCGATCACCAGCACGAGGAAGCCGAGGATGAACACGCCGCGCGCCGGGTCGGTGGCAAAGGCATGCACGCTGGTCAGCACGCCGGAGCGGACGAGGAAGGTGCCGAGCAGAGACAGCGAGAACGCGGTGATCGCCAACAGCACCGTCCATGCCTTGAAGTTACCGCGCTTTTCGGTGACGGCGAGCGAATGGATCAGCGCAGTGCCGACCAGCCACGGCATGAACGAGGCGTTTTCCACCGGGTCCCAGAACCACCAGCCGCCCCAGCCCAGTTCGTAGTAAGCCCACCACGAGCCCAGCATGATGCCCAAGGTGAGGAAGCACCACGCCAGCGTCGTCCACGGCCGCGACCAGCGCGCCCAGGCGGCGTCGAGCTTGCCGCCCAGCAGCGCGGCGATGGCAAAGGCGAAGGCCACCGAGAAGCCGACGTAGCCCATGTACAGCAGCGGCGGATGGAACACCATTCCGGGGTCTTGCAGCAGCGGGTTCAGATCGCGCCCCTCGGCCGCCGGCGGGAACATGCGGTCGAACGGGTCGGAGGTGGCGAGCATGAAGAAAATGAAGCCGACCGTGACCAGCCCCATCACCCCGAGCACGCGGGCGACCATTTCGTCGGGCAGATGCCGGCTGAACACGCTGACCGCGAAGCCCCAGCCCGCGAGCATCAGCACCCAAAGCAGCAACGAGCCTTCGTGCGAACCCCACGAGGCGGCGACCCGGTAGGCGGTGGGCAGCAGCGTGTTGGAGTTCTGCGCGACGTTGACGACCGAAAAGTCGTTGTCGACGAACGACCAGACCAGCGCCAGCCAGGCAAGGAAGACGAAGGCGAACTGCACCCGCGCCGCCGGCCGCGCCACCGCCATCCACTGCGCCACGCCGCGCTGCGCGCCGACGATCGGCAGGATGCCCTGCACGAGTGCGACGAGCAACGCGAGGATCATTGCAAAGTGGCCGAGTTCGGGAATCATTCGTCAACCTCTGGGGTGAATTTGAAGATGACGCGGCCTGCGGCCGCTCTGAAAAGAGTGCAGCTTCGTTCGGTCGTCATAGGCTGGGCAGCGGCCGTGAACAGGCGCCGCGGGCGCCGTCATCCTCACCCGCGGCAGGCACCGTCGTTTTCATTCACTTGGTCTTGCCGCCGTAGGTGTCGCCGCCGCTCATCGTCTTGCCGGCCTTGTGCGCCTGCTCGAGCGCGTGCGCGGCTTCCGGCGGCATGTAGTTCTCGTCGTGTTTGGCCAGCACTTCGGAGGCGCGGAATACACCATCGGTGCCGAGCTTGCCCTGGGCGACCACCCCTTTGCCCTCCTTGAACAGGTCGGGCAGGATGCCCTGGTAGACGACCGGCATCTTGTGCGCGGTGTCGGTGACGACGAAGTGCACCATCACCCCGTCGCGCTTGACGCTGCCATCCTCGACCAGACCGCCGATGCGGAAGGTGCGCTCCTTGGGCGCCTTCTCCGCCGCCACATCGGACGGCGAGAAGAAGAAGACGATGTTCTCCTGGAAGGCCGACAGCACGAGCCAGGTCGCCACGCCCAGCACGGCGATACCGCCGCCGATCAGCGCAACGCGCTTCTGCCGCGGCTTCATGCCGGCCTCCGCGAGGCGCGCACCGCCGCCACTGCCCGCCGCCGCCGCGCCCGCAGCGCGAGCGCCTCGGCGACGATCGCCACCGCACAGACGGCATACGAGCCCCAGACGAAAAAGCCGTAACCGCCCATGTCGAAGAAATGACCGATTCCCTGCCACTGCATCGTCGACACTCCGATGAAAGTCGTTACCAGCCGCCGGCTAGCGCCCGGCGGCCGCGATCTCCTGCGCCCAGGCGGTGCGCCGTTCGCGCTCGAGGATCACCGCCCGCACCCGCATCAGCACCGCGCCGATGCAGTACATCCAGAAAGCAAACACCATCAACATCATCGCCGTGAACATGGTGGTCTCCATCGAGGTGTTGCCCATCTTGACCGTGGCGCCCTGATGCAGCGTGTTCCACCACTTGACCGAGAAGTAGATGATCGGCACGTTGACCACTCCGACCAGCGCCAGCACGGCGCTGGCCTTGTCGGCCCGGCGCGGGTCGTCGATGGCCGCCTGCAAGGCCATGAAGCCCAGGTACAGGAAGAGCAGGATCAGCGTGGAAGTGAGCCGCGCATCCCACACCCAGTAGGCGCCCCAGGTCGGCCGGCCCCACAGGGCGCCGGTCCACAGCGCAATGAAGGCCATCAGCGCCCCGGTCGGGGCGATGGCCTGCGCCATCATCGCCGACAGCCGGGTGTTGAACACCAGCCCGACGCCGGCCCAGAAGGCCATCACCAAATACAGGAACATGGCCATCCAGGCGCTCGGCACGTGGATAAAGATGATCCGATAGCTCTCGCCCTGCTGGTGGTCGGTCGGGGCGACGAAAAAGCCCAGGTAAAGGCCCGCCACCGCCAGTACCGCCGACAGGGCGAAGAACCAGGGGGCGGCCGCCCCTGCCAGCGGGTAGAACACCGTGGGCGCGGCAAAGCGAAAAATGCCTTTGCCGGGAATGGAAGAGGACACTGCACTCATCGTTCGACCGCTGCTTGGTGACCGTGTTGGCCGCGAACTGTAACGGGGATGGTAACGCCGGGTTTGATCCCGATCACTCCATGGATATACGGAGGGCGGCGGCGATTGCCCAAGGTGCCATTACGGACGCTGCCAGCGACAGCGCGCCGAGCAACAGCAGGTGCCCGGTGGGCGCCAAACCACCGGCCACCGACTCGACCGCCCCGGCGCCAAAAATCAGCACCGGCACGTACAGCGGCAGCACCAGCAGCGAGATCAGCACCCCGCCGCCGCGCAGGCCCAGCGTCAATGCCGCGCCGACCGCCCCGATCAGGGACAAGGCCGGCGTGCCCAGCAGCAGCGAGACCATCAAAAAGGCGGTCGGTTCCACGCCGAGGTCGAACATCACGCCCAGGAGCAGGGCCATGAAGACGATCGGCAGTCCGGTGGTCAGCCAGTGCGCCGTGCACTTGGCCAGCACGATCAGCGGCAGCGGCTCGCCGGTGAGCAGCATCTGCTCGAGCGTGCCGTCGGCATGGTCGTTGGCAAAGAGCCGGTTCAACGACAGGATCGCCGCCAGCAGCGCCGCCACCCAGACCACCCCGGGCGCGATGGTGCGCAGGGTGTTCAGTTCCGGGCCGACGCCCAGCGGCACCATCGTCACCACCACGAGAAAAAACAGCAGCGTGTTGACCACGTCGGCCCGTTGGCGCAGCGCCAGCAGCAAGTCGCGCCGGATCACCGCGAGCAGGGTGCGGCTCACTGGATTCCCCTCACGCGTCGACCTCCTCCGGCCGCGGCGCGCGCAGATCGAGTCGCTCCACCCGGCCGGGCAGCGGCACGTCCTGGTGGGTGGTCAGCACGATGATGCCGCCGCGCGCCTGCTGCGCGCCGATCAGATCAGACAGCGCCTTGACCCCGCGTACGTCGAGCGCGGTGAACGGCTCATCGAGGATCCACAGCGCCGCGCTCTCGGCCAGAAAGAGCCGCGCCAGCCCGATGCGCCGCCGCTGCCCCTGCGACAGAAAGCGCGCCTGCGCCTGCTCGAAGCCCGCCAGCCCGAGCGCGCCCAGCGCCGCCGCGGCGCGCTCATCATTGCCGCCACGGCCCGAGAGCAGGCCGGCAAAGCGGACGTTTTCCAGCGCGGTGAGATCGTCCTTGACGCCGTTCAAGTGGCCCACATAGGCGAGGTCCTGCCAGAACTCCTCGCGCAGCGTGCGGATGTTGCCGCCGCGCCAGAGCACATCGCCGGCGGTGGGCGAGAGCAGCCCGCAGAGGATGCGCAGCAGGCTCGTCTTGCCGGCGCCGTTTTCGCCGGCGATATGCAGGCAGGTGCCGGGCGCGGCGGTCAGATTGAGGCCGCTGAAGAGCAACCGGTCGCCGCGCTGGCACTCGAGATCGACGGTTTGAAGCATGGCGCTTAAGCGCGGCGGCTATCGCCAACGGCGCGCAGTGTAGCGAGGGCGGCCCAAACATGCCGGCACTGCGGGTCGTCATTCCCGTTTGCGCGGCAACGACAACCGCTCTTCCCCTGCACCCGCTTTATGCGACTTCCACTGCAATCGGACAAACAAGGCACGTCGTTCCCGCGCAAGCGGGATTCCAGCCTTGATCGAGGCGCCCGCTGGGTTCCCGCTTGCGCGGGAACGATGACAGCGGCTTCATGAAGTGGAAACGGAATTACTTCCAAGCGTAGGTGTAAGTCACCCCGAGATAGCCGACGCTCTGGCTCGGTTGCAGGTACAGCGTCGTGTTGTCGCTGTAGAGGAACGGTGTGCCGTTGTAGCTGAAGCCCCAGTCGTTGTAGTAGTAGCGCTGGTAGACGGCATCCAGCCGCAGCGCCGAGCGCTCGCTCATTGCGTAGTTGCCGAACAACCTCAAGTCGGTGCGGCGGAAGGCGATGTCCGGCAGCCCGCCCGTGGCGCCCAGCAGCTCGGTGCTGCCGGGCGCGGGATTGGCGACCAAGGTCTGCTCGTACGTGTCCACGTTGCTCATGTAGGACAGCGTGCCGCCCACCTGCCACTTGGCGTCGATCTTGCCGTTGAAGCCCACGCCGACGTTGAAGCTGCTGTCGTCGAACGCCAGCACGTAGCCGGCCGGGCGCGACTGGTCGAGCGTTTGCTTGCCGACCGACAGATAGCCGTTGAAGTTCCACTTGTCCGACAGCGCGTAATTGGCATCCAGCGTGTACAACTGGTACTGCGTCTCTTGCAGCGCAAACTGCGTCGGTGCGTCGTAGCGGTCGGTGCCGTAGTCCACGGCAAACTGCACCGACAGGGCCTCGGTGGCCGCCCAGTTGAGCAGCAGGCGCACGGTGTCGCGGTCGCGGTCGGCCATCGTCGGCATGTAGATCGCGTTCGGGCCCAACTGCGCGGCGGGGTCGGATACCGACACCAGTCCCACGCCACCGGCCGCCGGCGCCAGCCAGCCGCCGCCGTCCTGCTTGCTTTGCGTGTACTTGATGAGGCCGCTCACCGACTCGGTCAACGTGCGGCGCAGCTCGACCCACCAGCGCGTCGTGTCGTTGTCCTCGCGGAGCGCGCTGACGCCGGCGTAGGACGCGGTCGGCGTATACGTGCCACGGTCGAGCGAGGTGTAGTCGATGCCCAGCGCGCCCTGGATCGCCCACGGGAAGCGGTAGGTGCCTTCGAGCTTGCCGTAGTTGACGGTGCGCGAAACGGTCTGATTGGTGAACTGCGTGTTCAGCACCACGTTGTAGTTGGCGATCGGCGTGTTGTCCTGGTTGTCCGAATAGCGGTACTCGGCCACCACGGTCAGCTTGTCGATCGGCGTGCCGACCACGCGGATCTGCGCCAGCGTGCCTTCGACTTCGCCGTCGAGGTTGCTGACTCCGGCCGGCGCGTTGCCCAACCCGGCACCGGCGAAGTCCTGGTTTTGCTTGGCCAGCGAATAGGCAAACTTGAAGTTCGCCCGCAGCTGCGGCATGAAGACGTAGCTGCCCGACAGATCGAAGTAGTTGAAGCTGCTGTCCGGCGCGCTCGCCACCGGCAGCGTCAGCCACGCCGCCAGGCCCGGCCCGAGCGGCAGCGCCGTGCCGACCGGATTGTTCAGGGTGGCGGGGACACCGAGCGTCGTTGCGCCGATGTCGTTGCTGTAAAACGAGCCGTAGTAGCCAAGCGAAAGTTGCAGCGCCTCGGCGCCGTAGTTCAGCCGCGCTTCGACCTGGTTGTGCTGCGAATCGACCTGCTGCGGATAGAACAGCACCGCCGAGCCGGTGCTGACCCCCGGACTCCAGCCGCAGCCCGGCGCCACCGTCGCCGGGCAACTGGCACCGATGCCAAACGGCGTGGCGCCGGCCTTGTTCTCGCCGTTCCACGTTACTTCGGCCTGCAACTCCGGCGTGATCCAGTAGCTGCCGCCGAGGCCGAGCGCCTTGCGCTTGGTGGACAGCTCGTAGTCGTTGCCCGAACCGGCGCCGCCGGTGAGGTAACTGGACTGCGGGTTGGTCGTCCCGCCGCCGGTGACGCCGGTGTTGACCGTGTACGGATTGACGCGCCACAGCTCGCCATAGTTGGCTGACAGGCTCCACGCCCCCTGCCGCCGCCACGAGGCGCCCAGCTCACGCGTCTGCAGGCCGAGGTTGGTGCCGACGAACTCCAGCCAGGTGCCGGTCGTGCGGTCGAGCCGGCTGTAGTTGAAGCCGAACAGGCCGTAGGCGTCCTGGTTGCGAAGGCCGTTGTATTCGCCAAAGAAGGCGCGGTCGTTGGCGTCGCCGGTGACGCCGGCCACGCCGGCGCTGACCGAAGCTTGCAGGTCGATGGGGTCGTCTTCGTCGCTCTTCGCTTCCTTTTTGTCGGCCGCATGCGCCGCAAACGCGGCGCACACCGCCAGTGCCAGCACGCTGCGGCGAAAAACAGAGAGTCGATCGGTGCGGGTCATGGCAGCGCTCCGTTACTCAGCGGAACAAGTAGCTCGGCGTCGGATTGGTCCGCGCCGGATTGTTGGAGCCGTGAATCTGCGTGTGGCAGTTCAGGCAACTGCGGCCCTGCCAGACGTTCACGGTGTTGATGCCGCCGGACAGCGGTGTGACCGCCGGCACCGTCTGCTTGCCGGCCGCCGGCGGAAACACGCCCGGCTGCCCGCCCACCGCGCCCACGCCGCCGGCCACGTGCGGCGTGTGGCACTGGTTGCACAGGATCGGCGCGCGGGCGTTGAGCATGCCGCCGATGTTGCTGCCGTGCGGGTTGTGACAGGTCCCGCAGTCTTCCTGCACCGGCTGATGGTTGTGGACGAACGGCCCGCGCTTTTCGGCGTGGCAGGAGTAGCAGGTGGTGTTGACCGTGTCGCGTTTGGCGAGCTTGGGCCCGGCCGAGCCGTGCACGGCGTGGCAGTCGCTGCACGTCATCTTGCCCTCGGCAATCGGGTGGCGCGACGGGCGGTTGACCTGGATACGCTGCTCTTTGTGGCAGGCGTAGCAGACCTCGGGCTGGGCCGTCTTGGAGAAGACTTTGTCCTTGTCCACGTGCATCTGGTGGCAACTGCTGCAGGCCACGCCCGACTGCGGATGCGCGCTGCCCGCCCACAGGATCATCTGCCGGTTCTTCTGGTGGCAGGTCAGGCACTGGCCGCTCGCCGCGGCGGCGTCCTTGGCGCCCGCGTTCTTGTACAGATAGTCCGGCTTGTTGTCCTGATCCTCGACGTGCTTCTCGCTGGCGCCGTGGCAGGACACGCAGGTCGGCGTGCGCGCATCGGCTGCCACCGAGTGCACCGAGCGCTTCATGTTCGCCGCCTGATCGTCGTGGCAGTCGAGGCAGGTTTCGGACGCCGCGGCGTCCTTGGCCGCCGACGCCGGAGCGCCGATCAGTGCCAGGCAGGTGCCCACCAGGGCCAGAGCGATCTTGCTTCGCATACGCATGGTCTCCACCTTCGTCGCCGGTTGCGCGGGGCGTCTACTTCAACTTGTGAGCAGCCTTCACGCTCAGGAAGCCGGTCGGGCTGTGGCAGTCGGCGCAGGTCTCCTGGATTTGCAGGGACATCGCCTGCGTGGCGTTGCCGTAGCGCGAACCGCCGGCCGTGAGCACGTGGTTGACCGCGTTGTCGGAGTCGTGACAGCTGACGCAGCTGGCCGCCTGCGGCGTGATCACACTCCAGTCGAGCGGGTTGCTGCCGGCCGGGCGCGTGGAGACCACCGCGCCTAGCACGCCGCGGTCGAACTCGTAGGAGTTGTTCACGTGGCAGGCGTTGCAGTTGATCTGCTTTTGTCCATCGACCGTCGGCCCCGGCCACAGCGCTTCCGTTGCGTAGTCGGTGACGTTCGCGGCGAAAGTGAGCGACGGGTCGCAGCCGGCCGCTGCCGAGGCCGCCGGATTGGCCGGATTGCAGAATTTGCCGAACACCAGGTTGCCATGGGTGTACGGGAAGGTGCGCTTCGAGTTGCCGTGGATGCCGTGCATCATGTACTTGGACTGGAACTGCTCCTGCAGCGGCGCGCCGCTGGGCAGCGTCCGCCCGTTGGTCATCACCGTCGAGGACGAGCGGTTGGCGTCGTGGCACAGCGTGCAGGATTCCACCGTGTTGCGGGCGCCGCTGTGGAAGGCGTTGGGCATCGTGTTGGAGCCCGAGGCGGTGCCCAGCAGGCCGTGGCAAACGTTGCAGCTCGCGTTGGACACGATCACGGGCGGCGGATTGACCGCTCCCGTCAGCGCCAGATCGAGGTAGCCGTTCTGCACGCCGACGTTGACCAGCACGCGCGGCGACAGCTCGGGCCGCGGGTCGAACGGCCACGCCGCCTTGACCTTGGCCTCCTTGACCTGGCCGACGCTGATCACCCGCGCACTGCCCTGCGCCACGGCCGTGGCGCTGTCGGCCGGCAGAGTGAGTTCGGCGGTGTAGCGGTTACGCCCGTCGTTGACGCCGCGCCAGGCATCGACACGCACACCACTACCGCCGTTGTTGTAGGCCGAAAACTCGGTTACCGCGGTCGGTTGGCCGACGATGTTCTGATAGGCCAGGTACAGCCGCAGGTTGCCGAAACGGTTGTCGCCAGTGCAGGCCGGCGCGCCGTTGGCCGTGGCGCAGCCGTCGGTCAGGTTGTACGCGGCGTCGTTGCTGGTCGGATCGGCCAGGTAGTACTTCACCGTGACCTTGCGCGTGGCCGAGTCGAAGGTGGCGCTATCGATCACCATCTTGTAACGCTGCGCGCCATCCTGGATCTGGTTGTAGTGCGCGCGCTCGGCCTCGAGGCCGGTGCCCGCCGAGTGGCAGCGCGCACATTGGCTGTCGGGGAGATTCCACGGATCGGGCACGGGCAGGAACGCCTTATGCACCGCGGTAAAGGTCGAGTCGGGCGTGCCGGGGTGGCAGGACAGGCAGGCCGCCTTGCCGGCCTGGGTCTTCCAGTTGTTGCCCTGGGGCGTGGGCGCGCTGTTGCCGTTGTGGCAGATCGAGCAATTGCGCAGATCTTGCGGGAAGCCGACTTCGGAGTAGTCGTACTCGACGCCGCGGAAGCCCCACACCACGTACGCGCTGCCGCCGGGCAGATTGGGGAGCAGGCGACCGGCGTGGATGTTGTGCGTCATCGTCGACATCGCCAACACGTTGCCGCTCTCGGGGTCGGTGGTGCCGGCGTTGTGGCACATCACGCAGTACTGCATGGCCAACCGCCCGCCGCCGTGCGCCGAGATGTTGTCGTGGCAGGTGTTGCAGGACGCCGAGTCGCTGACGATCAGGTCTTGCGTAGCCGGGCTGGTGAGCGGCGTCGAGGCGTAGTTGCCGCTGCCCGCAAAGGTAAAGTCGAAAAACGGGTTGACCCGTACCACCGTACTGGCCGCGTTGCGGTAGCTCAGTTGGATCGCCACGCGCTGCGTGGCGCCGGGCACAAACGCCACGTTGTTGGTCAGATAGCGGACACCATTGATGGTCGCCTGCCATGCCGGGTCGGTGATGTTTGCGGTAAACGTGTAGGTGTAGTAGCCGGCGGAGTTGTAGACCAGTTGCGCTTCGCCCGTCTCGGGGTCCGTCGTCGCTTGAATCGCCTGTGCCGGTGGCGTCGTCGCACCCCCCGGTCCCACACCCGGTGTCGCCGTCGCCACGCGCGATACGTAGCTCACCCACTCTGTCGCATTGACCCCGCCGCCGGGAACCACGCTGGCCAGCGCAAAGCTCATGTCGGCCAAGGTCAGGCCGGTCTTGATGGCTCCATCGGAAAAGACCGTAAAGTTGACCCGCACCGTGCTGCCGGTAACGCTGACCGCCGGCACGCCGGCTGCCTGCAACGCGGTGAAGGCGGAGGACGGATTGGTGGCGCTGTCGTTGGCCGGATTGCGCGCCGCCTCGTTAAGCGCGGCGCTGATGGCGCCGGACGAAGGCGGGGTGGGGTCGGGTGCCGTACTACCCCCACCGCCACCGCCTCCACCACAGCCCGCCAGGATCGCGAGAGCCAGCGCCGCAGCGCTCCATCGGGTCACTTTGTCCATCATCGACGTCTCCTACCGCGGCGCACGTGCCGACGGTGCCAACCGCCGGGCCGAACAATCATTCAACGGTTCGCTCCCGCTGTAAACCCTGCACGCCATAGGTCGCGCACCACTCCAACGCCGACACAACACTCGGCGCACTTCTTGAGAAAGATCAAAGCAAAGGACTGCAAATCGAGGCTTAAAAAAGGGGGGCCGGAGCCCCCCTTGCTTGGCTACCGCCGGTGACCCGGCGTCGATCACCTTGCAGCGTGTGCCGCCGCAGGGTCGTTGACACGGCCCGGCCCGTGGCACAGCACGCAGGTCTCGCCGCGCGCCGCGGTCTGCGTCGCAAAGTGCGCCGCCGCCGAGGCACTGTTGTGGCAAGAGCCGCAGGCGCCGGTGCTCGGTCCTTGACGCTCTGAGGCCAGCGGGTTGAACGTCGCGGCCGTACCCAGTGCCGGTTGCGCATTGGTCACGGTCCAGGCGAAGTTCGGGTTGTCCACCACGTTGTAGGTGCCCGCCTTGTGGCAGCTCGCGCAGTCCTGCACGCGTGCCGGATAGACGATGTCCTGAAACACCATCGGGCCAGCACCGCCGCTCGCATTCGGGTTGCCCCGGATGAAGTTGAACGGCTTCTCGGTCGGCGGATTGTTCTTGCGGCCCGCACCGGCGTGGATGGCGTGCAGCATTTCCTTGAAGTTGTTTGGCTGCTGCGAGTAGTAGAAGGTCCCACCACCCGGTGCCAGCGCAAAAGTGGCAAAGCCTTCAAAGACGTTGCTGCTCGACACCTCAGGGTTGTGGCAGGTCGCACAGTACTGCGGGCTGTTCATCCGCCCCGCATTGCTGTGGAAGCCGACGCGCTCGTGGCAGGTGTTGCAACTGTCGATGTCCACGACCTCCCGCCGCAGCGTGTTGGAGCCGTCCACACCCTTCAACGCAGCGTTGCCGCTGATGTTCATGCTGTTGATGGTGAGGTAGCTCTCCATCGCCACGCCCTTCAGCGTGGTTGTCGCCGGGAAGGCGAGCGGCGCTGCCGGGTTGATGCCGGCGACGGTCGTGAAGTAGCCGTCCGCATCCGGCCCTGTCAGCGAAGCGATCACGCCCGCCGTCGAAAGGTTGACGGTGGTCGGCTGATCGTACGCCGAGAAGCCCGTGCCCAGACTGACAGTGTTGTTCCAGTACTGCCGGCCGGCCGTCGTGCCGAAGTTGTTCCAATCGACCGGCTGCGCAATGGCAGGGCCGTTGTTAGGATCGGTCGGCTGACCCATTGGCGCTGCCCAGGCAAGCTTCATGTTCAACGCACCGATCGAGATGCCACCACTGGGCAGCGTCTTCAGGTTCAGCGGTGTGCCATCGACCAACACGCGGAACCTCACCGTCGGACGGTTGGTCGCGCTGTCCACCGTCACCGCGGCGATCTGGTACTCGACCTTCTTGGCCACGATGCTCGCGTTGTTCAGGTCGCGATACAGCTCGGGGTTGTTCGGCGTGGAGTACGGCGTGGCGTGCGCGACGTTGACCGCGACCGACGCGTCGACGCCATGGCAGTTCGCGCATTGCGCGTTGCCCGGCTGGTTGCCGAAGTGCGCCGTGTAGTCGACGTTGTGGCAGCTATTGCACGCCTGCTGGCTGATCTGCGTGCGCCAGGCCATCTTGTTGGCGTCCGAGCGATCGGTCGGCTGCTGCGGCAGGATCTTCGGGTTCTGGTTGTCGTGACAGGCGCGGCAGTTGATCACGCCGGGGACCGCGACATTGTTGTTGAACCCGACACCGATGTTGCTGGCGCCGCCGAACGGCGCGTTCTGCGGATAGCCATTGGCCGGATCGCCGTGGTACTCGTGCATCATCATGCCCAGATCCAGCGAAACCCATGCCGCGTCGGTCGACGTCGCCGGGTTGAAGCTGTTGGCGTTATGGCAGGACGAGCACACTTCGACCACGAACCGACGGGTGAAGTGACCGCCGCTGCCGAAATGCAGCTTGCCGCGGTCGGCCACGCTGTCGGCATGGCAGGCACCGCAAGACTGGTTGGTGACCACCTGGTTGGCCGTCACCGTGCCCAGCGTCGGCAATTGCGAGGGCACGAAGTCCTGCACGATGTTGACCAACGCCCCGTCGCGCCCGAGGATCGCCAGCCGCGTGCTGGCGGCGGCGTCGTAGGCGAGGTTCAGCGTGGGCCGCACCGCGTTCCAGGCGGCGCTGGTGAGCGCACCGGAATTGGCAACGACGGTGGCACTGCAACTGCCGGCGGGCTCGGTACCGCTGCCGTAGTACAGGAAAGTCGCCACCGAAGCCAGCGGCGTACAGAACGTGTATGTATAGACACCGGTCGAACCGGCCACCGGGACGGGTTTGGCACGCTCGGCGCCGCCGACGAACGTCTTGACCGTGCCTTCTTCCTGGTCGGAGCGGTTGATGTAGCTCTGCCAACTGGTGGGCTTCGCGGTGGTTCCCGGGATCAGCTTGGCCAGCTGGAACTCGAAGTTCTTCGCCTCCGCGCCGGTCACCAGACCGCCGGAGGCGTCTTTCAGGGTGAACGTAACGGTAACTTTCTGGCCAGCCGCGCTGTCGATGGCAATACTGTTGACCGTGCCGGTCAGACTGCCTGTTGCCGAGCCGGTCGGCGGCGTCACGCCCGGCCCGGTCGGGCCGGTCGGGCCGGCGGGCCCGGTGGGACCTTGCGGGCCGGCGGGACCCGCAGCGCCGTCGTCGCCACTACAGGCGACCACGCCGAGCGCGATCATCGCGACGGCGCCCAGCTTCAATAACGTTTGCCTCATCGATTCCTCCAGAAGTGGTGGAGAGCATCCCCCGAAAAACCCGGCACTGCCTCTATCGCCACCCGCCGTGCCACGCGATAACCGGCGCGCCGGGTGTGCAATGCTCGGGCGGAGCATGCTCCGTTAGGGTTGGCGCACTTTGATCGAGCGCAAGAAGTAACAAGGCATGTCAGCTTGGCGACACGGCGTTGCTGCGCCGCACCGAGAGAAAGTGCCGGCGACTGCCGGCCCTTTGGCTTCGATGCACGGGCGCCGTTACAGGGTCAGGATCCGCCCGGCGATGGCCTTCAGGTCGGCGTCGCTCGCCTTGACAGCGCTCTTGTGCTTGGGCTGGTCCTTCATCTCGGTCACCGGCTTGTCGGCGTTCATCCGGTCTTTCCTGGCGTCGGCCGCGATGGTCTTGAGCGAAGGGCCGGTTTTTTCTTGTCCATGTCGTGGCACTTGGTGCAGCGCTCACTGGCGAGCAACTCCTGCGCCTTGGCGGCGTCGGCCGCCTGTACGCCGCCGGCGGCCGGCGGCAGCGCACCGGCCAAGCCGACAAAGATGCTCGATTTCACGGTTGAACTGCCTTTGCGTGGTCGTCGGACGCGCGCGCCGGAGGCCGTTACGCGTTTGCGCGAGGCCCGACGCGCGCTGCACGCAAGCCGCCGCCAATACGCCGCCCGCCGCGCGCAGGTATTGACGGTGGTCAACGAAAGCCGCCGCCAGCGGCGCAGGATGGCAAACGAGGGAGGCGGCGGCACGAGCCGCCCGACCGACACATGGCAGCGATCCCGGTGCTGGACCGCCTGCCGGCCGCGGCCGCGCAGGGCGACGCCGCTGCGGCCATCGCGCGCGTGCTGCAGGCCGAAGGCGCCGCGCGCGCCGCCACGGCAGAGTGCGAGCGCCAGGCGGCGGCACTCGTGCAGGACGCACGCGACTGCACGCGCCGCATCGGCGCACGCGCCGCCGGCCGCAGCACGCGCGTGCACGACGCCGCGCGGGCACAGACCGCTGCGCGGCTTGCCGCGATCGAGGCCGAGCGCGCGCGGCTGGCCGCGGTGCGCAGCGACCCGCAAGCCGACGCACCGCGCATCCGCGCCGCGGTGAGCGCGCTGGCCACCGCGCTGCTGGGGGGCGAGCCATGATCGCCGGCCTGCCACTCGAGTACGCGGCCACGCGCACCGCCGCACGGCTGGCGCAGCGCCCGAGCGACGCGCAATGGCGGCACTGGCACGCGGCGCGCGGCTTGAGCGTGCTGCTCGATGCCGTGCGCGGCTCCAACGCCGCGCCGGCGGCAAGCGGCGTGGGCGCCGGTGCGGGTGCCGATGCGATCGAACTCGCCTTCCGCGTACAACTGCGCACGCGGATCGCGGAGTGCGCGGGCTGGGCGCCGGACGAGTGGCGCGCGGCGGTGTTGTGGACGCAGCGGTTGGTGGATTTGCCGTTGGTGGCGTATCTGGCGGCGGGGGGGAAGGCGCCGGGTTGGACGGAAGAGGACTCCGCGCTAGCGGAGGATCTGGTCACACGCGAGGCCGCGCCCTCACCCGGCGCTTCGCGCAACCCTCTCCCGCTGATGCGGGCGAGGGCGGTTCTCCCCTCGCCCGCATCAGCGGGAGAGGGGACGGGGGTGAGGGCAGCGAGTGCGTCAACACCGAGCAGAGCCGCGATCGGCGACGTGCATTTGCATCGCACACTCCTCGACTGGCTCACCCACTGGCGCACCCTCTGGCCGCCGCTGGGCGCCGACGACCGCGCCGCGCTCGAAGCGCTCGTCGCCACCATCAGCCGGCACCTGCTGCGCTTCGGCGCCGCGGCACCGGAAGACGCCGCCGCGCTGCGCGCCGAGCTGCAAACCCGCCTGCTCGCCGGCGCCCGCCAGCACGCGGCGCGGCCGGTGGCGCTGTTTGCGGCGCTCGCGCTGCATGCGCTTGATCTCGAACGGCTGCGCGCGGAGTTCCTGCTGCGCGCGCTCTTCGGCGACGGCGCGGGAGAGCCGCAATGATCCGCCCGCGTCCGGCCCGCTGGTTCGAGGCCATCGTCGCCCGCGACGACGCCTACCTGGTACTCGAAGCGCTCGCCACCGCCGGCTGCGTGCAGATTGAGTGGCACGCCGACGTCGCTGCCGCACCCGCCGGCAGCGTGGTCGAACAGCTCAAGCGCTACGCGCACTACGCGCGCCGCTACGGCCCGTACTGGCCGCCGCCACGCACCGAACTGGCGGTCGAACACCGCGCACCGGCCGAGGCACTGACTGCGGCGATGGACGTGCTGCGCGGCTGGGCGGCGGAGGTCGACCCGCTGGTGGACGACTTGCAGCGCGCGCAGGCCGCCGACGGCGAACTGCAACTGGCGCAGGCCGCGCTGCGCGAACTGGCGGCCAGCCCGATCGACTTCTCGCAACTGGCGCGCACCGACCACGGCGTGGTGGCGAGCCTCTTTGCGGTGCCGGCTGAGGCGACGCTCGATCTGCCCGACGATCTGCTGTGGCGCGAGGCGCCGGTGGGCAGCGAGCGGCTGCTGCTGGCGGTGGGGCCGGACGCCGCCATCGTACGGCTCGCGGCGGGGGTCGTGCAGGCCAACGGACGGCGCGCGCGCGTCCCCGACTGGTTACAGCCGACCGCGCAGGCCAATCTGACGTTGATCGAGGAGCGCCGCGCCACGCTGGCCGCGCGGATCGCGGCGCTGCGTGCGCAACTGGACGCGGCCGGCGCCCGCCACGGCCTGGCGCATGCGCTGGGCGAGGTGGCGCGCACGACCTGGTGCTTCGAGCACGGCGGCGCGATTGCGCTGGGCGAGACCGGCGCCGGCGGCGCGGACGCGCCGGGCGCGGTCTTTGCGCGCATCACCGGCTGGACGGTCGACGACACGGCCCTGATCGCCGCGGTCGAGCGCTGCGGGGCGCGCGTGCTGATCGCGCATCCGCCGCCGCCGCGCGGCGCGCGGCCGCCGCTGACGCTGGTCAATCCCTGGTGGGCACGTCCCTTCGAGGTGTTCACGCGGCTGGTCGGCATGCCGGACGCGAACGGCGCCGACCCGAGCGCGCTGCTCGCACTCGCGGTGCCGCTGATCTTCGGCTACATGTTCGGCGACGTTGGACAGGGGCTGGTGCTGATCGCCGCCGGCGTCGTGCTGCGCAAGCGGCTGCCGCTGTTGCGCCTGCTGATCCCCGGTGGCATCGCCGCCACCGCGTTCGGCTTCGTCTTCGGCTCGGTGTTCTGCCTCGAACTGCTGCACCCGCTGTGGGTGGCGCCGCTGGCGCAGCCGCTGCCGGTGCTGATCGTGCCGGTCGTCGGCGGCGCGGCGCTGCTGGTGCTCGGGTTGCTGCTGCGGCTGCTGCAAGCGCAGTGGCAGGGGCAGCTCGCCCACTGGGCGCGCGAGGAGGCACCGACGATCGCGGTCTACGTCGGCGTGCTGGCGGGCGTGCGCAGCGTGTTCGGTTGGTGGCTCGCGCTGGCCGGCACGATCTGGGCCGCGGCTGCGGCGTACCTGCACCGGCCCCGGCTGGCCGCAGCCGGCGCCGCGCTGGGCGAACTGCTGGAGCGCACGATCCAGTTGCTGATCAACACGCTGTCCTTTGCCCGCGTGGGCGCCTTCGCACTGGCGCACGCGGGCTTGTCGTCGGCGGTGGTGGCGTTGGCCGGGTCCAGCGACGACCCCTTGGTGTTCGCGCTGGTGCTGGTGGCGGGCAACGCGCTCATCCTCGTGGTCGAGGGTCTGGTGGTGTCGATCCATACCACGCGGCTCGTGCTGTTCGAGTTCTTCACCCGCTTCTTCGAGCCCGCAGGACGCGAGTTCCGCCAACTGGAGCCGCCGTCGTTTGCGGTGCACCCCAAGCATGAGTAACGCCACCGCGCGACTTACCGTCGCCCCCTCCGTTGTCGTTCCCGCGCAGGCGGGAATCCAGCGGCTTTGCGAACGGCACTGGATTCCCGTTTCCGCGGGAACGACGGTGCACCACACCAGGAGCCCACCATGCCCCGCCCCACCCTGCCCATGGCATTGACCGTTGTCGCTGCCGTCCTCGCCCTCGGCGCCACCGCGCTGCTGGTGCTCGCCTTTCCCGCGTCGGCAGCGGAGCAAGGCGCGCGCGCCGCGCTGCCGGCAGAAGCCTGGACCTGGGGCCTGCTGTCTGCCGCCCTTGCCACCAGCATGTCAGCGCTCGGCGCCGGCTACGCGGTGGCCAAGCTCGGCACCGCGGCAGTCGGCGCACTGGCCGAGAAGCCCGAACTCTTCGGCCGGCTGCTGATCTTCGTGGGACTCGCCGAAGGGATCGCGATTTACGGCGTGATCATCTCGATCCTGATCCTGAACCGGCTGACATGACCGCGCGCAATCGCACCGCGAGCCGGCCCGTAGCCCGGATGAAGCGCAGCGGAATCCGGGGCCGGCTCATCGCCGCGGCACCCTCCCGGATTCCGGTGCATTCGCGCCTGCATCCGGGCTACGAGGTTTCGCCATGACCGCGGTCGCGTACCTGGGCAACCGGCTCGACGCAGCGGGCTTCCGGCTCGCGGGGGTGGCGGCGGACTGCCCGCCGCCTGGCGCGGAGTCGGCCGCGCTAGCGCGCGCGCTGGCAGAGGCGGAACTGGTGCTGCTCGATGCGGACCTCGCGCAGCGGCTGCCCGCCGCGGAACTGGAGGCGGCGCTGGCGCGCCTGTCGCCGCTGGTGGCGATCGTGCCGGGCGCGGCACCCTGCCCGCTCGCGCCGGTGGAGCGCGTGCGCCGGCAACTGGGGCTGGAAGCATGAACCTCGAACACCGCACGCAGGCGCTGCTGGCGCTAGTCGATGCCTTCCGCGAGCGGCGCTGCGCGGAGATTCTGGCGCCCGCCCGCGCGCAGGCGCAGGAGATGGTCGCCACGGCGCTGGCCGACGGTCGCCGCCGCGTGCGCGCCACCATTGCCGAAGCGCGCGCGCGGATGGCCGCCGATGTCGGCGCCGCGCAGGCGCGCCTGGCCACCGAGCGGCGCCTGGCGCAGCAACAGCACGCATTGGCCTTGCTGGCGCAAGGCTGGCAGGTGCTGCGCATCGAACTGCACGCGCACTGGCAAGGCGCCGCCGCGCGCCGAGGCTGGACCGCGAGCGCAACGCAGCGCGCGCTGGCGGCGCTGCCGCACGGGGTCCCTTGGCAGATTGCCTGCGCACCGGACTGGCCGGCCGCGGAGCGGGCCGAGTTTGCGCAGACGCTCGCGGCACGGGGCATCGCCATCGAAGCGATGGCCGAAGACCCGGCGATTGCCTGCGGCCTGCGGCTGCGCGCGGGAGCAAACGTGCTGGACGCGACGGTGGACGGCCTGCTCGCCGACCGCGCGGGGTTGCAGGGGAGGTTGTTGCAGTTGTTGAGTGAGGTGACGCCATGAGAGCGTGCGTCGAACTTCGTGGCTGCGGTCTTCCCTCACCCCCGCCCCTCTCCCGGGGGGAGAGGGGGGAAAAGCCCTCTCGCCCCGGGAGAGGGCTGCGCGAAGCGCCGGGTGAGGGAAGACCGCTGCAACCGGAGTGCATCGCATGAGCCGCGCCACCATCACCTGGGCGAGCGGCCCCGTGCTGCGCGCCCGCGCCGAAGGGCCTTTCCGCCTGCGCGAGGCGATTCGCGTCGGGCCGCAGGGACTGGCCGGCGAAGTGATCCGCCTGCAAGAGGACGAGATCGTCGCGCAGGTGTACGAGGACACCACAGGCCTGCGCCCCGGCGTGGTGGTCGAAGGCACGGGTGAGCTGCTCGGCATCCGCGTCGGCCCGCATCTGCTGGGCAATATCTTCGACGGCTTGCTGCGTCCGCTGCAACGCGCGGGCGAAACCGTAGTCGCGCAGCACATCCTGCCCGGTGCGGCCGAGGACGTGACAAGCAGCAAGTTCCGCTTCGAGCCAAGCGTTGCGGTCGGCACAAAGCTCGAAGCCGGCGCGATCTTCGGTCGCGTGGTGCCGAAGCAAGGCCGCACGCAGGCCGCGCTGCTGCCGCCGGATGCGAGCGGCACGGTCGAGTGGATCGCCGCTGAATCCGAGGTCGATGTCGCAACCACGGTGCTGCGCCTCGCAACGGAGGGCGGCGGCACGCGCGACGTGGCGCTCGCCCACTACTGGCCGGTACGCACGCCGCGGCCGGTGGCCTCTCGGCTGCCGTCCGACGAGCCGCTGGTGACCGGCCAGCGCATCCTGGATTCGCTCTTCCCGGTGGCGCTCGGCGGCAAGGCGGCGATCCCCGGCGGCTTTGGCACCGGCAAGACGATCCTGCTGGAGTCGCTCGCCAAAGGGTGCAGCGCCGACGTGATCGTCTACCTCGGCTGCGGCGAGCGCGGCAACGAGATGGCGGGCGTGCTGGAAGAGTTTCCGCAACTGGAAGACCCGCGCACCGGCCGCCCGCTGATGGAGCGCACGGTGGTGATCGCCAACACCAGCAACATGCCGGTGGCCGCGCGCGAGGCGAGCATCTACGCCGGCGTGACGGTGGCCGAGTACTTCCGCGACCAGGGACTGCATGTGGCGCTGATGGCGGACTCCACCAGCCGCTGGGCGGAGGCGCTGCGCGAGGTCTCCGGCCGCTTTGGCGAGCTGCCCGGCGAGGGCGGCTACCCCAACTACCTGTCGAGCCGGATCGCGGATTTTTACGAGCGCGCGGCCAAGGTGCGCACGCTGGCGGGCGGCACCGGCTCGGTGACGCTGCTGGGGTCGATCTCGCCGCCTTCGGGCGACTTTTCCGAGCCGGTCACGAGCCACACCAAACGCTACGTGCGCTCGTTCTGGGCGCTGGATGCGCGGCGCGCGCAGGCGCGCTTCTACCCGGCGGTGAACCCCTTGCAGTCGTATTCCGAAGACTCGCTCGACATGGCGGTGTGGTGGCAGAAGATCTACGCCAACGTCGCCACCGCGCGCGCGCGCGCGGCCAGCGGAGAAAACGAGTGGCTGGAACTGCGCCGCCGCGTGCTGACGCTGATGGACGAGCAGGCGCGGCTGGAGCGGATGGCGCGGATCATCGGCAAGGATGCGCTGCCCGCACGCCAGCGGCTGCTGCTCGCCTGCGCGGAACTCGTCAACGATGCGTTTTTGCGGCAGTCGGCGTTCTCGCCCGTGGACCGCTACTGCGGGCCGCAGCGGCAAGCGGCGATGCTGCGGCTGCTGGCGCACTTTATCGAGCGGGCCGAGCGCGCGTTGACCGAAGGCGCCACGCCCGAGCAGGTCGCCGCGCTGCCTATCGTGCGTTCGCTCGCGCGGATGGGCGAGGACATCGGCGAAGAAGCGGTCGCCAAGCTGGCGGAGCTGGAGACGCGGATGGATGCTGCCTTTGATGCGTTGGCTGGAGGCACTGCCGGCGTTGGCGCCACCACTTCGCAACAAGGTTCCTCCCTCACCCCCGGCCCCTCTCCCGGGGGGAGAGGGGAGAAAAGCCCTCTCCCCCCGGGAGAGGGTGCGAGCGGAGCGAGCGGGTGAGGGAAGACCGCTGCCACAAGGTCAAACGCGCAACTTGGCACCGAGCACACCATGCAACCCCGCCTAACCGTCCACGGCGCCGCGGTCAAAGCCGACGGCCCACTGCTCTTCGTCCGCCGCACGCTCGACGTGGGTCTGGCCGAAGCGGTCGAAGTCCTCGACGGCCGCGGCCACAGCCGGCTCGGCCGCATCGCGGCGCTGGACGAGCAGTTCGTCACCATCGAGTTGCTGGAGCCTTCCGCCGGCCTGGGCCTCGCGGACACGGTGATCCGTTTTCTCGGAACTCCCATCGAGTTCGGCGTCGGCCCCGGACTGCTGGGCCGCGTGTTCGATGGCGTGGGCCGAGTGATCGACGGCGGCCCGCCGCTGGCGATACGCAAGCAGTTGCGCGTCGATGGGCTGCCGTTGAACCCCGTCGCGCGCGCCACACCACGTGCCTTCATCGAAACCGGCATCACCGCAATCGATCTGCTGAACAGCCTGGTGCGCGGGCAGAAGCTGCCGATCTTCTCCGGCGGCGGGCTGCCGCACGACCGCATTGCCGTGGACATTGCGGGCCATGCGCGGCTGCTGCATCGTGAAGGGGCAGAGCAGGAAGCCTTTGCCATCGTCTTCTGCGGCATCGGCGTGCCCTACACAACGGCCGAGTACTTCCGCCGCTCGCTGGAGCAAAGCGGCGCGCTGGAGCGGTCGGCGCTGTTCCTCAACCTGGCGAGCGACTCGTCCACGCAGCGGCTGCTCACGCCACGCTTTGCGCTGACCGCGGCCGAGTATCTGGCCTTCGAACTCGGCAAGCACGTGCTGGCGATCGTCACGGACTTGACCAACTACTGCGAGGCGCTGCGCGAGGTGGCCGGCGCCAAGGCCGAAGTGCCGGGCCGCAAGGGCTTCCCCGGCTACATGTACTCCGACCTTGCCACGCTCTACGAGCGCGCCGGCTGCCTGCACGGCGTGTCGGGCACGCTCACGCAACTGCCGATCCTGACGATGCCGAGCGACGACATCGGCCACCCGATCCCGGACCTGTCCGGCTACATCACCGAAGGGCAAATTGTGCTGGCGCGCGAACTGGATAGAGCGGGCGTCTACCCGCCGGTCAATGTGCTGCCGAGTTTGTCGCGGCTGATGAAGGACGGCACCGGCAAGGGCTATACGCACGCCGACCATCCCGCGCTGGCGAGTCAGTTGTACGCCGGCTATGCGCGCGCGGTACAGGCGCGCGTGTTGGCGAGCGTGGTGGGCGAGGAAGGCGTGTCCGAGGCCGACCGGCGTTACCTCGCCTTTGGCACCGCGTTCGAGCAGCAACTGATCAAGCAGGACGGCGCGCGCACGCTGGACGAGAGCATGCAGGTCGGCTGGAACCTGCTGCGCGACCTGCCCAGAGCCGAACTGTCGCGCCTGTCCGATGCGCAGATCGAAGCGCATTTGGGCAAGGGGGAGTTCTTGGGAGTGTGAGAGCACCAACCCGCAGCGACCGCCCTTCCCCCTCCCCTTCGTGGGAAGGGTCGGGGTGGGGATGAGTGGTCGGGAGCCAAGCGCCAACGAAGGCTGTCCCTCACAACCCATCCCCCTCCCGGCCTCCCCCCTTGAAGGGGGAGGAGCAACAGCAGACACGCCAAGACCGACCCCATGTCCGACCTCACCCCCACCCGCAGCGCCGCGATCCAGTTGAATGATGAGCGGCGCACGATGCGCGAGGGCTATGCCTTCCTGGACGAGAAGTGCCTGCTGCTCGCCGGCGAAATGCTGCGCGCGGTCAAGCGGCAGCGCGAACTGGAGCGCGAACTCGCGCCGCTGCAAACGGCGGCGCGCGATGCGCTGCGCGCCGCGGTGGCGCGCCACGGGCTGCACGGCTTGGAGGTCGCGCCGGCCGCGCATTCCACTCAGACCGTGCAAACGCAGCGCCATGCGCTGCTCGGCGTGCCGATGCTCACCGCCACGCTCGCCGGCCCCGCGCCCGTTGCGCCGCCGGCCGTCAACCCTTCGCCCGAGGCGAAAGCGTGCCGCCGCGCCTACGCGGCGCTGCTGGCCAAGCTGACGGAGCTGGCCGCCGTCTCCGGCAATCTGGCGCGGCTGTACGCCGAATACCGCAAGACCGTGCGCCGCGTGCGCGCGCTGCAAGACGTGCTGCTGCCGGAAGTCGAACAGCAACTGGCCGCAGTGGAAGCCGGGCTGGAAGAACTGGAACAGGACGAAGCGGGCTTTCTGCGGCGGGCGGCGCAGGCGGCGGTGCGGTAGGCGTTGCTTCTCCCCTCGCCCGCATCGGCGGGGCGGAAGCGGGGTAGCGCCAAGCACCCGCTCTGCGCCGCTGGAGCGACCTACGCCTACCCGCACGCAGCTCCGCGTCGGGGTGAGAGCACGCGGCACCCCAAGAGCGGGCGGAGCGCTCCGCGCGTGCTGCCGGCCCAGCGGCCTCGCCCGCCCTACGTGCGGCAACGACAGCACCACAGCCTGCGGCCCGCCCGCCTGGGGGTCATCGACACCCACACGTCCGGCTTTGCCATCGCATGCGCCCGACCGGCGGTCGCCGCGCTGCGCGCCAATGCATCGGATTCGGAAACAGCCGTCGATCTCGACGCCGCGCTCGCGCCGAGCAACGCGTGGGCGCCGATCGGACTTTCATCGCAACGTGCCGATCTACCTTCACCTCGAACATCCAGAGTGCGCTCCAAGGCGATAAACACCGTCGTGCGTGCGTTTGCAACCGCTTTGTATCGCCCCGCGGCAGGCCACCGTTCTTCCAGTCCGGCGGGCTGCCGAAGCGAAAGCGACTTTTCAACTCAGGGCGCATTTCTCCTCGGCGGCCGGTCGCCGCGACCATCGACCGCTGCGGTGGCGCAAGCCACCACCGGAGTGCGGGCCTTGAGCAGGGGCCCACTTCACCGCGCCGGTGACGCGCCCCTTTGCGTCCGAGCGATCGCGTTCCCGACCGGATTAATCCCCCGTTAATCTGGCCTCGTTAGCGTCCGCATCCTGATCAAAAGGGGATGTCGATGCAGATCTCTTTATCGATGACGGCTGCGGTGAATGCGGAGCGCCGCGTACGGAACCGGGTCGCGCCGCGCCGCAGCGAGCTGCGGCTCGAGCCGATCCACCCGACTCATCCTCTGCGCACCCAGTGCGAGCGATTCATTGCAACACGGTTTCACCGTGCCTATGGCGCCGAGGTCACGCACTTCTCGCCGCATCTTCTGGGCGTGCGCGACGCGCTCGAGCGCTGGCACGCGGCGGCGGGCTATGCGCCGGCCGACGGCCGCCGCCTGTTCCTCGAGCAGTACCTGGACGCGCCGATCGAGAAGATCCTCGCCCGCGGCCGCACGGTCGCCCGGGAGTCGATCGTCGAGGTCGGCCAGCTCGCAGCGACTTCCGTCGGCATGGGCCGGACCTTGATCCCGCTGCTCGCGCGCCACCTCCATCGCCTCGGCTACGAGTGGGTCGTTTTCACCGCCACCCGCGAACTGCGCAACGCGGTTGCGCGGCTTGGCCTCACCCCGCTCGAACTGGCCCCGGCCGATCCGGCGCGGCTACCCGACGGCGCCCGCCAATGGGGCACGTACTACGCCAGCGATCCCATCGTTGTCGCGGGCCGCATCGCGCACGGCGTGCGAGACGCCTAGTTCAAACGTGGAAGTTGCAATGAGTCCTGCAGCACTCTGCGGCACGGGCGCCTCGTTGAGCGCAAGTGCGCTTGCCGCGCGCGTACAGCAGTTGGCGGGCGCGCTGGACGCCGCCCGTCCGCGCCCGCGCCTGCTCGGCTTAATCGCCGACAACGGATGCGACTGGGTCATTGCCGACCTCGCCGCTGAAGAGCTGCAGTTGCCGCTGGTGCCGCTG
Organism: Betaproteobacteria bacterium; assembly: GCA_046316025.1. Taxonomy (GTDB): domain Bacteria; phylum Pseudomonadota; class Gammaproteobacteria; order Burkholderiales; family Burkholderiaceae_F; genus JAJTHJ01. The sequence continues at coordinate 74,956 of JBKCXU010000008.1, forward strand.
CCGGCGTTTTTCACGCAGGCCCAGTTGCGGCACGTCGTCGACACCACCGGCATGGATGCGCTGCTGTGTCAGGCGCCCGGACTCGCGCCCGCGCTCGGCTTCGCGCCGGCCGGCGCCCTGTCCGGCACATCTCTGGCGTGGTTCCGACGCGCGGCGGCGCCGGTCGCCCTGCCCGCCGGGACGGCGAAGATCACCTTCACCTCCGGCACCACGGGTACGCCCAAGGGAGTGTGCTTGAGCCGCGCGCAGCAGCGCAATGTGGCCGCCGCGCTCGCCGCGGCTACCGGCCACCTCGGTATCGAACGCCACCTGGCGCTGCTGCCGCTGGCCGTGTTGCTCGAGAACATCGCCGGTGTGTATGCCCCGTTGACCGCAGGCGCCACGAGCTGCGTGCCGGGGCTGACTGAGGTCGGCGTCGGCGGTGCCACCGGCTTCGACCCGCGCGCGGCGCTGGCGGCGATCGAGCGGCATGGCGCCGACAGCGTGATCCTGCTGCCGCAAATGCTGGCGTCGATGACTGCGGCGATCGAGGCCGGCGCCCCGGCACCCTCGCGACTTCGGCTCGCCGCGGTGGGCGGCGCCCGGGTCGCCCCGGCGCTGATCGAACGCGCGCGCGCCGCGGGTATCCCCGCTTTCGAGGGTTACGGACTGTCCGAATGCGCCTCGGTGCTTGCGCTCAACCTGCCCGGCGCCGACCGGCCGGGCAGCGCCGGCCGGCCGCTGCCGCACGTCGGGGTGCGCATCGACGATGGCGAGATCGTGGTCGACGGTGCCGGCTTCCTCGGCTATCTCGGCGATCTCGGCACTGAGGCGCCGCGCCACGCGCCGGTGCGCACCGGCGATCTCGGCCACCTCGATGCCGACGGCTACCTGCACATCGACGGCCGCCGCAAGCACCAGATGATCACCTCGTTCGGCCGCAATGTCGCTCCGGAGTGGCCCGAATCCGAGCTGACCGCGACCGCGCTCATCGCGCAGGCGGCGGTGTTCGGCGAGGCCCGGCCGCAACTGTGCGCAGTGCTCGTCGCGCGCTCGGCCGCCGTGCTGGACCGCGACCTCGACGCCGCGGTCCGCGCGGCCAATCACCGTCTGCCCGACTACGCGCGGATCTGCGCCTGGACCCGCGCCGAGGCGCCGTTCGGCCCTGCCAACGGTCTGGCTACCGCCAGCGGTCGCGTCCGCCGCGACGCCGTGTGGCAGCGCTATGGCGCACAACTCGATTCCCTTTACGAAGCGTCCCAAGGAACTTCCGACCATGCCGTACTTTGAAGTGCTTCAAGAAAAAACCGCTGCGGCCCGTGCCGAGCTCTTCGCCACCCCGGTGATCGGCGACTGTCTGGCCGCACGCGTGACGCGCGCGCAGTACCTCGCATTCCTGACCGAGGCCTATCACCACGTCAAGCACACCGTGCCCTTGCTGATGGCCTGCGGCAGTCGCCTGCCAGAGTCCAAAGCCTGGTTGCGCACCGCGCTGGTCGAGTACATCGCCGAGGAAGAAGGCCACGAGGAGTGGATCCTGAACGACATCGCCGCGGCCGGCGGCAATGCCGATGCAGTGCGCCGTGGCGAGCCGCTCGCCGCCACCGAACTGATGGTGGCGTACGTCTACGACACGATCGCGCGCCGCAATCCGGTCGGATTCTTCGGCATGGTGCACGTACTCGAAGGCACCAGCACGGCGCTGGCGACCGACGCGGCGCAGGTCATCCGCAACGCGCTCGACCTGCCGCCCGAGGCGTTCACCTATCTGACGTCGCACGGGTCGCTCGACCAGCAGCACGTGCGCTTCTTTGCGAGCCTGATGGACCGGCTGGTCGATGCGGACGACCAGGCGGCCGTCACCCACACGGCAATCCGGGTGTATCGCCTGTACGGCGACATCTTTCGCAGCCTCCCGCGCCACGACGCCACCATGCTGCGGCAGGCGGCATGAGCGCGCCCTACCGCGCCCTCCTCACCGGCGCCGGCGGCGGCATCGGTGCGGCCATCGCCCAGGCGATTGCGCCGCAATGCGCTGTCCTGCTGCTGGCCGGGCGCGATGAGGCGCGCCTGGCCGCGACCGCACAGGCCGTCGCCAGGCCGGGGCTTGACTGCCACACGGTACGGGCCGATCTCGCCACCGCCGCGGGCCGCGCCGCCGTGGTCGAGGCCGCCGCCGCGTTCGACCTCGATCTGCTGATCAACAACGCCGGCACCAGCGAGTTCGCCTGGTTTGCCGACCAGGACGACGACGCGATCGAGCGCATCCTTAACGTCAATGTGCTGGCGCCGATGCTGCTCACGCGTCGCCTGCTGCCGCAGTTGCAGCGGCAACCGGCCGCGACCATCGTCAATGTCGGATCGATCTTCGGCTACCTCGGCTACCCGGGTTGCACCAGCTACAGCGCGAGCAAGTTTGCATTGCGCGGCTTCAGCGAGGCGCTGCGCCGCGAACTCGCCGACGGACCCGTGCGCGTCCTGTACTTCGCACCGCGCGCCACCCGCACCGCGTTGAACGACGATGCGCTCACCGCCCTTAACGAACAACTCGGCACCGCGATGGACGCGCCGGCCTGGGTCGCCGACGAACTGCTTGCGCTACTGCGGCGACCCACGCCCGAGCGGCTGCTCGGCAGGCCGGAGAAGTGGTTCGCGCGCGTCAACCAGGTGCTGCCTCGACTGGTCGACCAGGGGCTGCGCAAGCAGCTCGCCACCATTCGCAACTTTGCCCGCCGCGGTGTGTCGCGGCCCGCGTTGTCCCCCACTCTTGTTTCCTCTTCAGAAGGCGGTCCGCTGTGATCCTGAAACCCCTGTCCGGTTTGATGCTTGCTCTGTCGACGCTGGCTCTACTGGCCGCGCCGCCCGCGCGCGCCGCGGTCGACGACGAGGTCCGTGCTCTGCAACGCGAGTGGGAAGAGATCAAGTACCGCAAGCCCGCGGCCGACCAGGAGAAAGCGTTCGAGGCGCTGGCGAAGTCTGCCGCTGCGGTGCGTGCCAAGTACGCCGATCGCGCCGAAGCGCAGATCTGGTACGGCATCGTCGTATCGAGCTACGCGGGCGCCAAAGGCGGCGTGGGCGCGCTGTCGCTGGTCAAGGACGCCCGGGCGTCCTTCGAGCTCGCGCTGGCGGTCGATCCCAAGGCGCTCGGCGGCTCGGCCTACACCAGCCTCGGCACGCTGTACTACCAGGTGCCGGGATGGCCCATCAGCTTCGGCGACGATAAAAAAGCGCGCGAGCTGCTCGAAGCCGCGCTGAAGCTCAACCCGGACGGCATCGACCCGAACTACTTCTACGGCGACTTCCTCTACCGCAAGGGCGACTATGCCAACGCGAAAAAGGCGCTCGAGCATGCGCTGAAGGCGCCGGCGCGGCCCGATCGGCCGCTGGCCGACGAAGGCCGGCGCAAGGAGATCGACGATCTGCTCGCAAAGCTGCGCGACAAGTCGTGATCCGTCTCTCAGGGGCGGCTGGCACGCGGGAGTACTCTCGCGCCCGGTCTGTTTGACGAACAACACCCAGTGCGCATCCTGCTCGTCGAAGACGACGACCTGCTGGCCGCGGGCATCCGCGACACCCTCGAGCGTGTGCGCTATGCGGTGGACTGGGTCGCCGACGGCGAACAAGCGCTCGCCGCGCTGCGGGCCAATGCCTTCGATCTCGTGATCCTCGACCTCGGCCTGCCCAAGCTCGACGGCGTCGATGTGCTGCGCCGCATGCGCGGCGCCGGCGGCACGGTGCCGGTGATCGTGCTCAGTGCGCGTGACACGGCCACGGACCGCGTCCTCGGCCTGGATGCCGGCGCCGATGACTACCTGATCAAGCCCTTCGACGTCGACGAACTGCTCGCCCGCGTGCGCGCGCAGCAGCGCCGCCAGCGCGGCGCCGCGGTGAATCTGATCGAACACGGGCCGCTGCGCCTCGATCCCGCCGGGCTGTCGGTGACGCTTGCGGGCCGGCCGGTGGCCTTGCAGCGCCGCGAGTTCATGCTGCTGCACAAGCTCTTGCAGTGTGCCGGCCGCGTGCTTTCGCGCGGGCAGCTCGAAGACGCGGTGTACGGCTGGGACGGCGGCGCGGAGAGCAACAGCCTCGACGTGCAGATCCACAAGCTGCGCCGCAAGCTCTACCCGGAAGTGATTCGCACCGTGCGCGGCGTCGGTTACATCGCCGATCCGCCCGCCGCCACGCCGCCGCCGCCATGAACGCCGCGACGCGCGCCCGGCTGGGATCGATCCGCGCGGTACTGCTCGCCGGCACGGTCGCCATCCTGGGCGCCGTGCTCGGGGTGGCGGCATGGATGAGCTTCGACGCCGGCCAGGACGAAGCGCAGGAGCTGTTCGACGCGCGGCTGGCGACCTCGGCCCGGGTGCTGGAGACCTTCCTGGCCCGGCAGATCGAGCACGCGACGGTGAGCGCCCCGATCGTCATCGCGCTGCCCGATCCGATCGAGCAAGCCGAATACGGCGAAGCCGGCCCCCTCGGCCACTACTACGAAACGAAGATCGCCTTCCAGGTGTGGAGTGCGGACTCCCGCTTGTTGGTGCGCTCCTCGTCGGCCCCGACGACGGCCTTCGCACCCCTCATTGCCGGTTTCAGCGACCCCCGTTTTGAGGGCGCGCAATGGCGCGTGTTCTCGTTGCGGTCCGGCGCCGTCTGGATCCAGGTGGCCGAACGCAGCGACATACGGACCGAGCTGTCCGAAAAAATCGCGCTGGCGGCAGCCGAGCCGATGCTGATCGGCATTCCGGTGGTGATCTTGCTGCTGGCGCTGCTGATCGGCTATGGACTCGCGCCTCTCGCCAATCTGGCGCAGCAGATCGAGACGCGGCATCCGGACGCGCTCACCCCGGTGACGCTGCCCCGCGTGCCGTCCGAAATGACACCCGTGGTCAACGCGCTCAACGGCCTGCTCGGGCGACTGACCCATGCGCTGGAGCGCGAGCGTCGCTTTACCGCCGACGCGGCGCACGAGTTGCGCACCCCGCTGGCCGGGTTGAAAGTGCACGCGCAAAATGCCGCGCGCGCGTCGACCCCGGCGGAACGGCAGGCCTCGCTCGACCGCATGCTGACCGCGCTCGACCGCACGATTCACCTCGCCGAGCAGATGCTCGCCTTCAGTCGCGCGGCCGCGCCCGCGCCCGCACGCGGTCACGCCGCGGTGTCGCTGCGCGATCTGGCGCTGGAGGCGATTGAAGCGGTGCAGCCTGAGCGCGCTGCGCGTGGCCTGCGCGTGGACCTGGTGTGCGTGCCGGCCGACGCTGCGACCGAGGTTTCCGGCGACCGCCAGCAACTCGCGGTACTCGTCCGCAATCTCATCGACAACGCCGTACGCCACGCGCCGGACGGCAGCGCGGTCGAGGTTGCGCTCACCACAGTCGATGGCGGGGTGACGCTTTCCGTGAGTGACGCGGGTGACGGTATTCCGGCGCCACTGCGCGAGCGCGTGTTCGAGAGCTATTACCGCATCCCCGGCACGCGCGGCGCGGGCAGCGGTCTGGGCCTGGCCATCGTGCGCGAGAGCGCGCTCGCCCACGGCGCGCGGGTGGCAATCCGCGACGGACATGGCGGGCGGGGGACTTGCGTAGAGGTCGCGTTTCCGCCGCGGTAGTTTCGCGTGCGCCGTCAACGCGCCTCGCCCGTCCCAGCGCAACGGACCGGTGGGCTGCTCGATCCCGTCGCTGGCGGCCGGCAGCACCTGTCCCGTTTTCACATCGGTGGGGCCATGCTGTCGTTCCCGCGCAGGCCGGAACGCAGCGACTTTCGCGAACGACACTCGGTTCCGGCCGCGGCCTGCCCTCGAGTGCTTTTGTCGGGGGCGGGAACGACGTTTCTTCGTTATCCGAATGACGTGGAAACAGAATAAAACACGAAGCTCACTACCCAGGCCACCGCCAACGGCCAAGCGACGGCGGCGGCGGTGAAGGCGAGGCTCCTGGACTCGCGGCGGATCGCGGCGAGCGTTGAGAGGCAAGGCGTGTAGATCAGCGTGAACAGCATGAAGCTCATCGCCTGCAGCCAGGTCAGCCGTTCGGCGAGCATGCGGCCCAATTCGTCCGGGCCGGCCCCGTAGATCACCGCCATGCCGCCCAGCACGACTTCCTTGGCGACGAAACCCATCAGCAGCGCCACCGACATCATCTCGTCGATGCCGATCGGGCGGAACACCGGCGCCATCCAGGACGCCAGCCGCCCGACCAGCGTCTCCGGCCCGGCCGGCTCGGCGCCAAAGGGCAGATGCGTCAGCAGCCAGATCAGGATCACGCCGGCGAGGATCACGAGGCCCGCGCTTTCGATGAAATGGCGGGTGGATTGCCAGCCCTCGGCGGCGAGCGTGCGCAGCGTGGGCACGCGGTACGGCGGGAACTCCAGCACGAAAGGCTCCGCGCTGGCAAAGCGCCCGCGCCAGGCGAGCGCGGTGCCGAAGGCGACCGCGAAGCTCGTCAGGTACAGACCGAACATCACCAGCGGCGCCACCCGTGGTGTGAAAAAGGCGGCGGCCAGGAACACCATCACCTGCAAGCGCGCCGAGCACAGCGAAAACGGAATGGTGAGCATCGACAGCAGCCGCCGCGGACGTGACCGCACGATGCGCGTGCCCATGATTGCGGGCACGTTGCAGCCCAGCCCCATCAACTGCATCACGAAGAGACGCCCGTCCAGCCCCAGCCGCGCCATCCAGCGGTCCATCAGAAAAGCCACGCGCACCAGGTAGCCGCTGTCTTCCACCACCGCCATCGCGATGAAGAAGACGAAGATGATCGGCACGAAGCTGACCACCGTGCCCACGCCGTCGATCACGCCTTCCAGCACGAAGCTTTGCAGCACCGGCGCGGCATCGGCCATCAGCGGCTCGACCAAGCGCAGCTTGCCCAGCTCGATCAGCGCGTTGAGCCCTTTCTGCAAGGGCACCCCCACGCCGTAAACGGCCTGAAACAACCCGAACACGAGAAGCAGGAAGATCAGCACACCCGCGACCGGATGCAGCAGCACGCGGTCGAGCTTGTCGGAGATTCGCGCCGGCAGCGCGTGCGGAATGGTCACCGCGGCGCGCGCGATGCTCTCGGCCTGCGCTTCGAGCGCGGCGTCGGCATGCAGCACGGCATCGTTGGTGGCGGCGTCCGGCGCGGTCTCCAGCAGCTTTTGCAGCGCGGCCTTCAGTTGCGGCAGCCCGGTGCCGTGCTTGCCACTGACCAGCAGCACGGGCGCGCCCAGCGCGGCGGCGAGTTGTTCGGTATCGACGCGGATGCCCAGGCGCTGCGTCTCGTCGGCCATGTTCAGCGCCACCAGCAGCGGGCGCTTGAGTTCGCGCAGTTGCAGCGCGAGCGGCAGTTGGCGCTCCAGTTGCGTGGCGTCCAGCACCACCAGCAGCGCGGACAGCGGTTCATTTTCCAGATAGTGACGCACCAGGCGCTCGTCCTCGCCCATCCCGTGTAGCGAGTACAGGCCCGGCAGGTCGACGAGTTCCACCGTGCGGCCACCGAGGATCACCCGCGCGCTCAGCACGTCCACCGTCATGCCCGGCCAGTTGCCGACCTTGGCCTGCACGCCGGTCAGCCGGTTGAACACGGTGGATTTGCCGGTGTTGGGCATGCCCACCACGGCGATGCGCCGGCGACTCGGTTGCGGTGTGCTCATGCCGTGCTCACCTGGATCCGCGCGGCGTCCTCGGCGCGCAGCACCACGTCGGTCTGCCCGGCGCGCAGTTGCAGCGGGCCGCGCGCGCCCATGCGGCGCACCACCGTCACCGTGCGGCCGGGCTTCACACCCAGCGCGGCCAGGCGCTCGCGCGCGGCGAAGTCGAGCGCGATGCCCTGCACGACGGCGGCGATGCCGGTGGCGAGTTCGGTCAGCGACAAGTGCGTCATAGACGCAAACGATAAGCGTTCTCGTTTAGAGCTTGCGAGACAGAAGATGCCCGCATCTGCCTTGGATCAACATTCCGGCCCAAAGAGCAACGCGAGAACCACGTCGCGATTGGACGAGTGCAAGTCGTGGCAGGCAAGCCGGCACGCCACGATGGTGCGGCCGACCAACCCGTACACGCTCAAGATTGCGTCGGCCGCCGGAGGGCGGGAAGTCGCCCTCATCCCGGCCCCGCGACCAGTGCAACAATGCGGCCCAATCCGCGCCGGGCGTCCTGCCGTCGGCTCTCGCTTGGCGCGAGCGTCGGGCGAAAGCTCGTTCGACCCGATCGAGCTTCCATCGAAGGAGACACTGATGCATACCAACCGCTTCTACCGTAACCCCTTGGCCGTTTTCGTCGCGGCGACCCTGGCGTGGGCCAGTCCGGTACCGACAGAAGCCTGCACGCGAGCGCTTTACGTTGCCCAGGATGGCACGGTGATCGTCGGCCGCTCGATGGACTGGGGCGAAGACATGGCATCCAACATGTGGGTGTTGCCGCGAGGCATGAAGCGCGATGGCCGCGGTGGCAAGAACACGATTTCGTGGGAGTCGAAGTACGGCAGCCTGATCGTATCGGCCTACGACATCGGCACCGCCGAAGGCATGAACGAGAAAGGGCTGGTCGTCAACGAGCTGGCCCTGGTCGAGTCCGACTACGGCAAGCCGGCGGAGGGCGCCAAGGTCATCTCGCTGAGCACCTGGCCGCAGTATGTTCTGGACAACTTCGCCACCGTCGCCGAGGCCGTTGCCGATCTGCGGAAAGAGAACTTCCGCGTGCAGACCGTTGTGCTCGGTACCGGCCGGCCCGCCAATATGCACTTGGTGATATCAGACGCAACCGGCGATTCAGCCGTGTTCGAATACGTCGGCGGCAAGCTCGTCATCCATCACGGTAAGCAGTACAAGGTCGTGACCAACTCGCCCACCTACGACAAGCAACTGGCAATCATGGAATACTGGAAGGACGCTGGCGGCACATCGAAGTCCTTGCCGGGCACCTCGCGCGCGGCCGACCGCTTCGTGCGCACCTCATTCCTGCTAGACATTCTCCCCGGGGTGGTGTCGCCGACGTACATCAGCGGTACGCCGGAGAAGAGCTTCAAGTTCCAGGCGCCGATGGCGGTACTTTCGTTGATGCGCAGTGTCGGCACGCCACTGGGCTTTGCCAATGAAGAGCAGCCTTGGGTCTCGTCGACCATCTGGCGGACCGTGAGCGACAGCACCAACCGCGTGGTGATCTTCGACTCGGCCCTGACGCCGGCGACCTTCTGGGTGAAGCTCGACGAGCTGGACCTGAGGCCAGGCGCCCCGGTGAAGAAGCTGCAGCTGGCAGGCGGCAAGACGTACAGCGGCAATGCCGTGAGCCAGTTCGTCGACGCCAAGTTGTTCACCTTCCAGGATCTGACCGACGTCGCTCCGGCGAAGTGATGCGATGCGTCGGCGCACGCGGCTCGGGGCGATAGGGGTTGCCGGCGGTTATCGCGCCTGACCGCCGGTTGCGGGGACGGCCCGCCGCCGAGCCGAAGCCTGAGTCGCTGCCGCCGCGACGTTCGTGAAAACGATCCCCGCTACGAGACCGGTTGCCGCCGCGCTTTGCCGATCGCCGCGATCGGCACGCTCGCCTCGTTCCAGGCGTCGAGCTCGGCGCGGATCGAGTGGCGCATCTGCTCGCGCACGGTGTTCACCGAGTTGAAGAACTCGGCCAGCATCAACACCCAGCAGTACATGCCGCGGCGAGTCAGGCGAATCGCGTCGGCTTGGTGCCGGGTGGCGCCCAGCAGGCGCATGGCGGCCAGCTCCGGCGCCAGCGCCCACCAGAACGCACCGCCGTAACGGCGCGCGATGTCCTCTCGCTTGAGCGCCCCGCCAAAGAGCCGCATCAGGTAGTCGTAGCGCATGCGCTCGCGCGCGCGCAGCACGCGCCGCTGCGTCAGGCCGGTGCGGCCCCGCTCGATTCGCGCGCAGTAGTCCTCCAGCGAGAAGGTGGTCGAATACATCGCGCCGCCGACATAGCTGAAGGCGCCGCTGCCCACACCCACGTAATCGTCCTGGTCGATGATGTATTCGTCGAACATGCCCGCGCCGCGCGAGAAGCACCAGGCCGAGGCCGGCCGGTACTGCGGCAGCAGCCGC
>JBKCXU010000009.1:0-10255 GCA_046316025.1 Betaproteobacteria bacterium
CTCTTGATCTTCAGGCGGATTTCTTTGGTGCTTGGCATAGGCGTCCCGGGCGGTAAGTCATTCCCGCGGAAGCGGGAATCCAGTGGTCTTCAACGTCGCTGGGTTCCCGCTTGCGCGGGAACGACAGTCCATGTCCGTCAGTAGGCTCCCGTCTGCTTGAATTCCTTGATCGCGGCGGTCAGCGCCGCTTCGTCGTCCTTGGACAGATCCTTGGTCGACTCGATGCGCTCCACCAGCGCAGCGTGCTTTAGCTTGAGAAACTCGCGCAGCGCACGCTCCATCGACAACGCCTTGCCGATCTCGACGTCGTCGTAGTGGCCGTTGTTGGCGGCAAAGAGCGTGACCGCCTGCTCCCACACTTGCAGCGGCTGGTACTGCGGCTGCTTCATGAGCTCGGTAACCATGCGGCCGCGGTCGAGCTGCTTGCGGGTGGCTTCGTCCAGGTCGGAGGCGAACTGCGAGAACGCCGCCAGTTCACGATACTGCGCGAGCGCCAGACGCACGCCGCCGCCCAGCTTCTTGATGACCTTGGTCTGCGCCGCGCCGCCGACGCGGGAGACCGAGATACCGGCGTTCATCGCCGGGCGGATGCCGGCGTTGAAGAGGTCGGTTTCCAAAAAGATTTGGCCGTCGGTAATCGAAATCACGTTGGTCGGCACGAAGGCGGTCACGTCGCCGGCCTGCGTCTCGATGATCGGCAGCGCCGTCAGCGACCCGGTCTTGCCCTTGACCGCGCCCTGGGTGAACTTCTCGACGTACTCCTCGTTGACGCGCGCGGCGCGCTCCAGCAAGCGCGAGTGCAGATAGAACACGTCGCCGGGATAGGCTTCGCGGCCCGGTGGGCGGCGCAGCAGCAGCGAGACTTGCCGGTACGCCCAGGCCTGCTTGGTCAGCGCGTCGTCAATGATCCGCGCGTCCTGGCCGCGGTCGCGGAAGTACTCGCCCATCGTGCAACCCGAGTACGGCGCGATGTACTGCATCGCCGCGGATTCCGACGCGGTGGCGGCCACCACGATCGTGTAGGCCATCGCACCCGTCTCTTCGAGTTTGCGCACGACGTTGGCGACGGTGGAGGCCTTCTGCCCGATCGCCACGTAGATGCAGATCAGGTCCTTGCCCTTGGAATTGATGATCGTGTCCACCGCGACCGCGGTCTTGCCGGTCTGGCGGTCGCCGATGATGAGTTCCCGCTGGCCGCGGCCGACCGGCACCATCGCGTCGATCGCCTTAAGGCCCGTCTGTACCGGTTGCGACACCGACTTGCGCGCGATCACGCCCGGGGCGACCTTCTCGATCACGTCAGTCATCTTGGCGTTGATCGGCCCCTTGCCGTCGATAGGCTGGCCGAGCGAGTTGACCACGCGGCCGATCAGCTCGGGGCCGACCGGCACGTCCAGGATGCGGCCGGTGGACTTGACCGTGTCGCCCTCGCGGATGTGCTCGTAGTCGCCCAGAATCACCGCGCCGACCGAGTCGCGCTCGAGGTTGAGCGCCAGGCCGAAGGTGTTGTTCGGGAACTCCAGCATCTCGCCCTGCATGGCGTCGGACAGGCCGTGCACGCGGCAGATACCGTCGGTCACCGTCACCACCGTGCCCTGCGTGCGCACGTCGGTGGCCAGGCCCAGGTTCTGGATGCGGCTCTTCAGCAGTTCGCTGATTTCGGAAGGATTGAGTTGCATTGCTTTCAACTCCAAAGATTCTTGGGGCGCGCCCGCTCAGGGAGCGGTCAGCACCGCTTGCATTTGCGCCAGGCGCGTCTTGACCGTCGTGTCGAGCACGTGATCGCCGACCGCCACACGCACGCCGCCGATCAGCGCCGGATCGACCACGATCTCGGCCTTCAACTGCAAGGCGAACTTGCGCGATAGTCCGGCGACCAGATCTGCCACCTGCGCCTCGGTCAGCGGAAAGGCGCTTTCGATCGTGCAGTCGGCGACGCCCTCGGCCGCGTTCTTCAGCCCGCGGAACTGACGCGAAATCTCTGGCAGCGCGGCCAGCCGGCCGTTATCGATGAGCGTGCGCAGAAAATTCGCGCCGGCCGCTGGCAGGGGCGCCTTGAGCAGGCCGGCCAGCAAGTCGAAGAGTTGCGCCGCGCCTAGATTGGGGTCGCCGGCGACCGCCTCGACCTGCGGGTTGCCGGCGATCTGCGCGAGCTCCTCCAACCAGCCGAGCCAGCCGGCGAGCGGTGCGCCTTCGCTCTGCGCGGTTTCGAACAGCGCTTCGGCGTAGGGGCGGGCAATGGTGGACAGTTCGGCCATGGCTGGGCTAGAGCTTCGCCTTCAACTGCGCGAGCAGTTCGGCGTGCACCTGCGGGTTGACCTCGCGCTGCAGGATCTGCGCGGCACCGGCCACGGCGAGATCGGCCACCTGGTCGCGCAGCGCGGTCTTGGCGCGCTGCACCTGCTGCTCGGCATCGACGCGGGCGGCCTCGATCAGCCGGTCGCCTTCGGCCTTGGCGTGCGACTTGGCTTCTTCGACCAGCGCGGCGCCGCGCTTTTCGGCCTCGGCGACGATCTGCTGCGCGCGGGTGCGCGCTTCGGCCTCGATCTGCGCGGTCTGCTTGCGCGCCTCGGCCAGGCTTTGGTTGCCGCGGTCGGCCGCGGCCAGGCCGTCGGCGATCTTCTGGCGCCGCTCGTCGAGCGACTTGATCAGCGGCGGCCAGATGAACTTCATCGTCACCCAGGCGCCGATGAAGAACACCGCGAACTGGAAGAACAACGTAGCGTTAATGTTCATGGACAGACGGCCCGGCTTGCGCCGGCCCGGTTCCGTGCTGCGGGTTGAGGTGAGTGCGCCGACTAGCCCGCGAACGGGTTGGCGAAGGCGAACATCATCGCGATACCGACACCGATCAGGAAGGCGGCGTCGATCAGGCCGGCGAGCAGGAACATCTTGGTTTGCAGCGTGTTCATCAGTTCGGGCTGGCGGGCGGCGGCTTCGATGTACTTGCCACCCATGATGCCGATGCCGATACAGGCGCCGATGGCGCCCAGGCCGATGATCAGACCGCAAGCCAGGGCGACGAAAGCAACGTTGGTCATTTCAAGGAACTCCTAGGATCGAAACGGACGGAAAAAAGCGGAAAACGAACTCAGTGACCTTCGTGCGCCTGACCGATGTACACCATCGTCAGCATCATGAAGATGAAGGCCTGCAACAACACGATCAGGATGTGGAACAACAGCCAGGCGGTGCCCGCCACGGCGTGGCCAACGGCCAGGAAGAAGGCCGGGTCAAAGAACCGGAAGAGTATGGCTCCCACCACGAGGAGGATAAGAGCCTGCTTTCCGCGCCCGGAGGTAGCAAGCCAAAGTAGGCCGATAAAATAGGCCAAGAGCACGACAGACCAAGCGAAGGCGCTGCCCACACCCTTTGAGGCGCCCCAAGTGCCGCCCAGCAGCGCGATCAGGAAAAACAGCAGTTCGCCCGCGTACATGTTGCCGAACAGTCGCATGCCGAGCGAGACCATCTTGGCCGCGTACTCGATCAGGTTCAGGCCGAAGTTGGCCGGATACAGGTACCACTTGTCGCCGAAGGGCGCGGCAAACAGTTCGTGCACCCAGCCGCCGAAGCCCTTGATCTTGATGCCGTAATAGATCATCAGCAGCAGCACGCCGAGCGACATGCCGAGGGTGCCGTTCAGATCGGCGGTGGGCAGCGGGCGCAGGTAGTGGATGCCGAACAGGCCCGCGATCCACGGAAACAGATCCACCGGGATCAGGTCGATCGCGTTCATGAACACGATCCAGACGAACACGGTGAGGGCCAGGGGAGCAATAAAGGTGCGGTCGCCGTGGACGATGGACTTGGATTGCTCTTCGACCATCTCGACCAGCATTTCGACGAACGCCTGGAAGCGGGTGGGCACGCCGGCGGTGGCGCGCTTGGCCGCGCCGCGCAGCAGCCACAGGGTAAGCAGCAGGCAGGCGACCGAAAAGAAGATCGTGTCGACGTTGATCACCGAGAAGTCGACGATCGACTTCTGCTTGGCCGTGGCCAAGTGCGTCAGGTGATGAACGATGTATTCGGTGGCGGTGGGGGCTTCGGCCGTGGCCATGTCTTCGATTCCGCGCTAGCGCCACGCAAGGGCGACCAAGTAACTCTTCAACGTGACGACGATCGAAGCGACCAACGCCAGCCAAACCATGTCCCGGTAGGCCCAGATCGCCAGCGCCAGCAGCGCGACGGTCGAGCCCAGCTTGACGAACTCACCCACGAAGAACGTCGCCGCGTCCGCCCCGCCCGGCCGCCGGCTCGCCACCGCCAGCCGCAACGCGAACAAGCCGTTGGGAACGAAACAGGCCGCGCCGCCAAGCAACGCGGAAACCGCCGCACTCCCCCCGCCGACGGCCCAGGCGATCACGGCCACCAGGGCCGTGCCCGCGATTTGCAGGCCGACGATCCGGAACATTGTCGTGGGAGGCGACGCACTCACCGCACCGGCGCTACACCGGGCAGCGCAAACGCCGCCACTGAGTCCGCAAAGCCTGCGGATTCTAGTGGCCCCGGCGGGGCAGGGTCAAATCTATGTTGCGGCGCGAAAGACCGCTGCTAGCCCCGCAGGCTGCCGACGTACTTGCGGCGATCGTCGGCCGCGGGATCCGCTAGCAGCTGAGGCAGGGCTGGCTGCGGTGGCGCAACCGCGAGTGGCACGACCACGCGCTCGGCCGGCTTGCCGGCAAGTCCCAAGCGGTCGAGCAATTGCAGGGCCAAAAGCACGCCGTCTTCGTCGGCGCCCTCGGAAAAGCGGCCCAGCATCACGCGAGCGTAGCCGGGATCGCCGACGAAGCGTAGGGCATCCACCGCAATGCCATTACGGGCGGCGACGACCTTCAGCCGGGCGATCAGCCGGAACGTTTCGTTGTCCATGGGCGTCTCCAATTCAGAACTCCCAAATCTAACAGCAATCAGTCCGAGAACTATCCAGAAAATTCACGCCGCGCATCCCGCGTTTTCGCAACACGCGGTGCACCGGCCGATCGAAGTTCCGCGTGCGGGACGCCGGGCGCGCGGGCTAGCGCGTGGCGGGCGGGAAGATGGTGCGCCAATCGCTTTTCATGCCGACGATCGTCCAGCCGCGGCGCGGCCCCTCGTCCAGACCGCGCGCGAGCCGCCCAACGGAGGAATGGCGGTCGTAGGCGTACTCGCGCACGGCGTCGTCGTGGTGCACGAGCACGGCCAGCCGCGGCCCGGCGCCGGCGCTCACCCATTCGAGCATCTCGAAGTCGCCATCGGAGTTGCCGAATGCGGCCACCGGGCGCCGGCCTATATGGCGCTCGATGCCCACCGGCTTGCCCGCGCCGTCGTCGATGAAGTCGATCTGCGGCAAGCGCACGATCGTCGGTACGCCAGCGCGTAGCTCGTAACGCGTCTTGATGCTCGATCCCACGACCTGCTCGGGCGGGATGCCGTAGACCGGCTCGGCCCAGGCCCGCAGAAACTCGATGCCGCCGCCGGAAACGATGTACGTCTTGAAGTTGTGCGTCCGCAGGTACGCCAGCAGCTCGAGCATTGGCTGGTACACGAGCTCGGTGAACGGCCGCCCGAAGCGCGGGTGCCGCGCCGTGGCCAGCCAGTCGCGGACGATTTCCTGGAACTCCTGCGGCGTCGTGCCGGCATGGGTGGCCATCACGATTTGCAGCAGGGCCTGCTCGCCCCCTGCCGCCAGCGCGGCCAGATCGCCCTCCAGCGCCGCCCGGAACGGCTGCGTCCGTTGCCACTCCGGATGGCGCGGCGCCAAGGCCCGGACGCGGTCGATGGCGAAGAAGAACTGGACGTAGGCGGGCTGCTCGGCCCACAGCGTGCCGTCGTTGTCGAAAACGGCGATGCGCTCGGCGGGCGGAACGAAGCCGCCGCTGCCGCTCGTCGTCGCGGCACGCACGAAGGCGACGATCCGCGCCTTCGCCGGGCCTTCGGCCCACGACGGCAGCGGGTCGGCCTGGGCCCGGACGGCGCCGGCGCGCGCCAGCGCCAGCCCCAAGGCGGCGCCGCACAGCCGGCGCCGCGCGGAAGCGGCTCCCAAAAGAGAGGCGGGCGTCACCGGCCGCCCGCGGAGGCCTCGATCTGCTTCTGGATTTTCTCCAGGTTGAACGACCCGGGCGACTGGCTCGGCGGAAAGTCCTTCATCGACTTAAGGAAGTTGCCGGCCATGGCGTTCAGCGGCACCAGGACGAAGGAGCGGTCCAGGAACCAGTCGTTGTAGGTGTTCGCGTTGTGCTGGGCCTTCTCGAACGGATCGCGCCGCAGATTGAACAGCAGCGGCACGCGCAGCTCGACGAACGGCTCGCGCCAGACGCCGAAGGCCTGGCCGCGGTTTTCGAGGAAGACGACCTTCCAGTCGTCGTAGCGGATGGCCACGACCTGACCGTCGTCGTTGACGTACATGAACTCCTTGCGCGGCGACTCGCCGGTCTGGCCCGTCAGATAAGGGGTCAAATCGTGGCCGTCGAGGTGATTCTTGAAGCTGCGGCCGCCGATGGTCGTGCCCTTCTTGAGCGCGGCGACGACCGACGGATCGCCGCCGACCGAGGCAAAGGTCGGCAACCAGTCTTCGTGCGAAGCGATGCCGTTGACCGTCGTGCCGGCGGGGAACTTGCCCGGCCAGCGCACGAACGCCGGCACGCGGTACGCCCCTTCCCAGTTGGAGTTCTTCTCGCTGCGGAATGGCGTCGTGCCGGCATCCGGCCAAGTGTTGAAGTGCGGCCCGTTGTCGGTCGAGTACAGCACGACCGTATCGTTGGCGATGCCGAGCTCGTCGAGCTTCTTCAGCAACTGGCCAACGTGGCGGTCGTGCTCGACCATGCCGTCGGCATATTCGTCGCTCTTAGGCCCGGCGACGTTCGTCAGCTCCGGCTTGACGTGCGTGCGGAAGTGCATGCGGGTGCCGTTCCACCAGACGAAGAAGGGTTTCCCAGCCTTGTGCTGGCGCTCGATGAACTGCAGCGTGCGCTCGATCGTCTCGTCGTCGACCGTTTCCATCCGCTTCTTGGTCAGCGGGCCGGTGTCCTGGCACTTCTGGTTGCCCCAGGGGCCGAAGCGCGGGTCGTCGCCCGGCGTCGGGCTGGCCGTCGCCACGCAGCTCAGGACGCCGCGCGGCCCGAACTTGGCGCGGAACGCCGGATCTTTTGGATAGTCGCGGTTCTCCGGCTCTTCTTCGGCGTTGAGGTGATACAGGTTGCCGAAGAACTCGTCGAAACCATGCGCCGTGGGCAGATGCTCGTTGCGGTCGCCCTGGTGATTCTTGCCGAACTGCCCCGTCGCGTAGCCCAGGCCCTTCATCACCTGAGCGACCGTCACGTCGCTCTTCTGCCAGCCCTCCTTGGCGCCGGGCAGGCCGACCTTGGTCATGCCGGTACGCACCGGCACCGACCCGTTGAGAAATGCGGCACGCCCGGCGGTGCAGCTTTGCTGGCCGTAGTAGTCGGTGAAGGAGACGCCCTCGCGGGCGATGCGGTCGATGTTCGGCGTGCGGTAGCCCATCATGCCGCGGCTGTTGTGGCTGATGTTCCAGGTGCCGATATCGTCGCCCCAGATCACGAGGACGTTCGGCTTCTTGCCGCTTGCCGCGGGCGCCTGGGCGTGGCTTGGCGCCGCCGCCAGCAGCGATACGGCAACCGCCGCGGCGAAAAACAAACGAATCGATGTCATGGCAAATGCTCCCCCGGTGACCATGGCCACAGGCGCGCCCGGACGGGCGGCGCCGCGCGGCGGATCGTGCACGGCCGCCGGCGCGCCGGCATCGGCAGACGGGGCGGCAACGCCTGCCCTTTGGTGCAAAACGTCGGCAGCGGCGCCAGGGCCGAGGCGCCGGCGGCGTGGGTCCGCCGCCGCTCAGCCGCCGGCGCGACGCAACTGGGCGGCCAGCCGGCCCAGTTCCGCGGCAGTGGTCGCGCCGAGCTTGACCATCACCTGCGCCCGTTGCGCCTTGACCGTGCGCTCGCCGATGCCCAGCGCCTCGGCGATCTGCTTGTTGAGGCGGCCGGCGGCGACGAGCTCGAAGACCGCGCGTTCGCGCGCGGTGAGCGAGTCGAACCGCCGCTGCAAGTCCTGCGCCGCGTTGCGCTGCGCGCGCGCGGCGCCGTCGATCTCGAGCGCGCGGGCGATGGCGGCGAGCAGCGCCGTGCCCTCGACCGGCTTGGTGAGGAAGTCCACCGCACCGGCCTTCATCGCCCGCACGCCGGTGGCGAGTTCGCCGTGCGCCGACAGGAAAACCACCGGCAGGTGCAGGCCGTGCCGCGCGAGCGCCTGCTGCAAGTCGAGGCCCGAGGGGCCGGGCAGGTTCAGGTCGAGCAGCAGGCAGCCGGGCGCGTCGGCGGGCGGATCGAGCAGAAAGTCCCCGGCCGAGGCGTAGCCCTTGACCCGGTAGCCGGCCGCCTGCAGCAGTCGCTGCAACGCGTTGCGCAGCGACTCGTCGTCGTCGACGACGTGCACGAGCGGCGCCGCACTCATGGCGTCTCGCCGCCGTCCGGCGCGCGCGGCAGCACGACCCGGAACTCGGCCCCCGGCGCGGCGGCGGCCGCGGCGATCGTGCCGCCGTGCGCTTCGACGATCGAGCGGGCGATGGTCAGGCCCAGCCCCATGCCGCTGCGCTTGGTCGAGAAGAACGGGTCGAACAGGCGCGCGAGGTCTTCCGCGGCAATGCCGGCGCCGAAGTCGCGCACGGTCAGTGTCACCGCCGTCGCGTCGTCGCGCGTCTGCACGCAGACGCGGCGCGCCGCCGGCGCCCGCTCGGCGCAGGCCTCCAGCGCGTTGAGCACGAGGTTGATCAAGACCTGCTGGATCTGCACCGGGTCGCCCAGCACCTGCGCGCGGCGGGCGCGCAGGTCGTAGTCGACGGCGACGTCGCGCCGCCGCGCTTCGGCGCGCAGGATGGCGGCGGCGGCTTCGACGGCGCCGTTCAGGTCGAAGCGCCGGCGCTCGGTATCGTGGCGGGCGAGCAGGGCGCGCAGCCGCCCGATCACCTCGCTGGCACGCAGGTCGTCGCGCTGGATGTCGCGCAAGATGGCGAGCAGCTCGTCGCGGTCGGCGCGACCGTCGCGCAGCAGCAATTCGGCCGCCTCGGCGTTGCTCAGAATCGCCGCCAGCGGCTGGTTGATCTCGTGCGCGATGGAGGCCGTCAGCTCCCCGGCCACCGCCAGCCGCGACGCGTGCAACAACTGCACCCGCTGCGCTTGCAGCGACAGCTCCGCCGCCCGCCGCCGCCGCCGCTGCAACAGCAGCGCGGCGATCAGCAGCGACTGGGCCGCGAAGGCCACGCCCACCAGCAGCGACTGCCAGGCGTAGCGCTGGAAAAAGCCCGGCTCGACGAAGCGGATCTCGCAGTCGGCCGGCAGGCGCCGCGCACTCAGCCCGAAGCGCTCCAGCCGCCGCCCGTCGGCCACGCACCGCGCCGCCGGCGGCGCTTCGAGCGTCGGCGCCACGAGCTCGCCGGCCAGCGCGCGGCGCACCAGCTCGGCCACCTGGGTACCGCGGTCGGCAAACGATTCGACCGCCCCGGCGGTCAAGCCATGGCCGATCTGCGACTCGAACACGCCATAGATTGGCACCGCGCTGCGCGCGCCCAGCGTCTCCAGCGCCGTGCGCGGGACGTAGACGTTGCCGTCGCGGTCGCGGAACAGCGACGCGTAAAGCACGATCGTGTCGTCCGACAGGTGCGCCAGCCGCTCGGCGGCGGCGGCCGGCGGCTCGCCCACCAGGTACTCGGCCGACAGCCGATCCCGCTCGGCGGCCAGCGCGGCGCGGAAACCGGCCAACTGCGCCTCGTCGAACGGAGAGACGCCGGCCACCACCAGGGCGCGCCGCGCCTGCGGCTGCAGCGCGAGCGCCAGCCGCACCGCGCCGGCGTAATCCACGTGCACCGGCACGCCGGACAGGCCAGCCGCGGCGGGCAAGCGCGCCGCGTAATCCGGGGCGACGAAGTGAAACAGCGCCGGCGCCTGCGGCCACAACTGCGCTCGATGCTGCAAGTAGAAGTCGACCGCCGACTCGGTGACCAGCAACACGGCGTCGATGCGCACACGCGCGTACTTGCGGGCGAGCAGCTCGGCGAGGATCGGGTTCGGCGCGTCGGCCAGGCGCAGGGTGTCGATCGACTCGTTTAACCAGACCACGGGGCCGGAGCGACGCTCGGCCATGGCGCGGCGCATGGCGCCGTCGATGGCCAGAGAAGCCGGCAGGTAGGGGTCGCCACCATTGATGACGAGCACTTGTGCGGTCTCGTCGGGTGCACGAACGACCGGGGCGGGCGCGCGCGCGG
>JBKCXU010000010.1:0-28894 GCA_046316025.1 Betaproteobacteria bacterium
TGACGAGGTCGAAGTGAGCCGGCCGGATGAAACCTTCGGCGGCGGCGTGGCGCAGGAACTGCAGCAGATGGTCGAAGTAGTTCTCGACGTTGAGGATGCCGACCGGCTTGGTGTGCAGCTTCAGCTGCAGCCAGGTGACCATCTCGAACATCTCCTCAAAGGTGCCGTAGCCGCCCGGCAGCACGACGAAGGCGTCGGCGCGCTCGGCCATCGTCCGCTTGCGCGTGTGCATGGAATCGACCACGTGCAGTTCGGTCAGAGTGCGCGACGGCGGCTCGGCCCAGCGCAGATGCTCGGGGATGACGCCGACCACCCGCCCGCCGGCGGCCAGGGCGGCGTCGGACACCTCGCCCATCAGCCCGACGTGGCCGCCGCCGAAGACGAGCTCGATCCCGTGCTGCGCCAGCCAGCGGCCGAGTTGCTGCGCGGCCTGCGCGTACTCGGGCCGCGCGCCGGACTGCGAACCGCAAAACACGCACACTGATTTGAATACGCTCACAGCAACGCCTCCGCCTTGGGGTCGCGCGCCAACAACTGCGCCAGCGCCGCGCGCGGCGTGGCACGCCCATCGAGCACTGCGCAGACCGCGGCAGTGAGCGGCATCTCCACCCCGGCCTCGGCCGCGCGCTGCGCCACGGCCGGCGCCGACCAAACGCCCTCGGCAACGTGGCCGATTTTCTCCAGCGCCAGTGCCAGCGACAAGCCCTGGCCCAGCAGCAGCCCGACCTTGCGGTTGCGCGACAGATCGCCCGTGCAGGTGAGAATCAGGTCGCCCACGCCGGCCAGGCCCATGAAGGTCTCGGCGCGGGCGCCGAGCGCCACACCCAGACGCGCGATTTCGGCCAGGCCGCGGGCGATCAGCGCGGCGCGGGCGTTCAGTCCCAAGCCCAGCGCTTCGGCGATGCCGGTGGCGATGGCCAGCACGTTCTTGACCGCGCCGCCGACTTCGACCCCGGTGACGTCGCTGGTCGAATAGATGCGCAGCGCACCGGCGTGAAAGACCTCGGTTACCCGCGCGCAGAATGTTTCGTTACCGGCCACCGTAAGCGCCGTCGGCAGGCCGCGCGCGACTTCTTCGGCAAAGCTCGGCCCGGACAGTGGGCCGGCGGCGCGGCCTGGCAGTTCCTGCGCGGCGATCTGGTGCGCCAACGCGTGCGTGCGCTGTTCGAAGCCCTTGCAAAGCCAGACGACCGGCGCCGCGCCGCCTTCGGCATGCAGCGCGCGCAGGGTCTGGCGCAGCCCGGCGGTGGGGGTGGCGATCGCCACCAGCGCGTCGGGCGCGGCGGCGTGCGCGGCGGCCCGCGACCAGTCGGCCGTGACGGCGAGTGCGGCCGGCAGGGCGATGCCCGGCAGATAACGCGCGTTTTCGCGCGCGGTGGCTATCGCCTGCGCCTGCGCCGGATCGCTCGCCCACAGCAGCACCTCGTGCCGCTCGGCGAGCACACAGGCGGCGGCGGTGCCCCAGGCGCCGGCGCCCAGCACGGCGACGCACGCCATGGCCCCGACCCGCGTCGTTACTGCGGCGTGACCGGCGCCGGCGCGTTGGCCGCCGACTGCGCCTGCTGCTCGAGCCGCTGGCGGTACAGCGCCTCGAAGTTGATCTCGGCCAGATGCACCGGCGGCAGCCCCGTGCGGCCGATGAGATCGGCCAGGCTGGCGCGCAGGTAGGGGTAGACGATGCTCGGGCAGGCGATGCCGATCACGGCATCGAACTGCTCGTTGGGCACGCCGCGGATCTCGAAGATGCCGGCCTGCTTGCACTCGGCGAGGAACAGCACCTTGTCCTTGATCTTGGCGGTCACCGTGGTGCGGACGATCACCTCGTAGATGCCCTCGACCACGGCCGAGTTGCCGACTTCGAGCTGGATGTCGATCTGCGGGGCTTCGTGTTCGAGAAAAATGCCGGGCGCGTTGGGCATCTCCAGCGATGCGTCCTTGAGGTACAGGCGCTGGATCTGGAAAGTCGGCTGCGGCGCCGCGGCGGGATTGGTGTCGGCCATGAAAGTCCTCGGGGTGAAAGAGATGGGCCCGCGCGCTACGCGGCGAGCAGGGGCAGCAAATTGCCGGCGCGATCGAGGGCGAGCAGGTCGTCGCAGCCGCCGACGTGGGTGTCGCCGATGAAGATCTGCGGCACGGTGCGGCGGCCGGTGCGGGCGATCATTTCGTCGCGGCGCGCGGGTTCGAGATCGACGCGGATCTTGTCGATCGCGGTCACGCCACGCTCGTTGAGCAGCGCCTCGGCCCGCTGGCAGTAAGGGCACGCCGCCGTCGCGTACATCGTGACAGTGGCGCTCATGGTCAGGGCTTCTTCACCGGCAGCCCGGCTTCGCGCCAGGCGGCCAGGCCGCCGGCCAGCACGAAGACCTCGGCAAAGCCGGCGCTGCGCAGTTGCGCCGCGGCAGGGCCGGCGGTGCTGCCGGTGTTGCACACCACCAGCACCGGCTTGTCTTTCTTGAGTTCGCCGCTGCGGTCCTTGAAGGCGGCGGCGGCGATGTTCTTGGCGTTGGGCAGCGAGCCCTTGGCAAAGTCTTCGGCGGCGCGCACGTCCACGATTTGCGCGCCCTTGGCATTGATCAGCCGGGTGGCTTCCAGCGTGGACAGCGACGGGCCGGCGGCGCGGTTGCGCAGCAGCGGCCAGATCAGCAGTGCGCCGCTGACGAAAGCGACGGCGATCAGCAGGAGGTTGTCGGTAAAGAACTGCACGGCGAAGGGGGCCTTGGGCAAAGGGCGCGGATTATAGAATGCTGTCGCCTTCGCACCCCGTGCCGACCCATGATCAAGCTCGTTCTGATGCGCCACGGCGAGAGCCAGTGGAACCTCGAAAACCGCTTCACCGGCTGGACCGACGTCGATCTGACCGCGCGCGGCCGCGACGAAGCGCGCGCCGCCGGCGAGCTGCTCAAACGCGAGGGCTACGGCTTCGACATCGCCTACACCTCGCTGCTCAAGCGGGCGATCCGCACGCTGTGGATCGCGCTCGACGCGCTCGACCAGATGTACCTGCCGGTGGTGCACAGCTGGCGGCTGAACGAGCGCCACTACGGCGCGCTGCAGGGGCTCGACAAGGCCGAGACCGCCGCCCGCTTCGGCGAGCGGCAGGTGCTGATCTGGCGCCGTGCCTACGCGATCCCACCCGACCCGCTGACGCCCGACGACGAACGCTGGGCCGGCCGCGACCCACGCTACAAGCATTTGCAGCCCGAGCAGATCCCGGCCACCGAATGCCTGCGCGACACCGTCGCGCGGGTGGTGCCGTTCTGGAACGACTCGATCGCCCCGGCGCTCAAGCGCGGCCGGCGCGTCCTCGTCGCCGCGCACGGCAACTCACTGCGCGCGCTGGTCAAGCATCTGGACGGCGTCTCCGACGACGACATCGTCGGCCTGAACATCCCCACCGCGCAGCCGCTGGTCTACGAACTCGACGACGAACTCAAGCCGCTGCGCCACTACTACCTCGGCGACGCGGAGGCGATCGCGCGGGCCATCGCCGCGGTGGCCGCGCAGGGCAAGGCCAAGCCCACCGCTTGAGCACGCGCGCCCGCCTCGCCATCGTCGCGCTGCTCGGCACGCTTGCCGCCGGCGCGGCCGCTGCGCCACCGGCGGGCAAGGCGAGTGCAGCCGAACAAAAACGCCTGCAAGCCGAGCAGCGCGAACTGCGCGAGCGCCTCGCGCGCGTGCAGCGGCAATTGGCGCAGACCGAGAATCAGCGCTCGGCCGCGGCCGATGCGCTGGCCGCCGCGGAGACCGCCATCTCGCAGACCCAGCGCAGGCTGCGCGAACTGGAGCAGGCGCATGCCACCGTACAGGCGCAGCTCGCCGCACTCGCCGAGCGCAGCCGCCGCACCGCCGCCGCACAAAGCGACGAGGAGCGGCAACTGGGCCGTCTGCTGCGCGTGCAAGTGGCACTGGCGCAGGACAACCCCTGGCAGCGGCTGGTCGATGGCACCGAGCCCAACGCTCTGGCGCGCGACCACGCGCTCCTCGCGCGGCTGGCGCAAGACCGGCTCGACACGATCGCCGCGCTGCACGAGCGGCGCACCGAACTGGCCGCACTGCAAGTCGAGTCGCGCGCGCGGCAGGACGATCTCGCCGCCATCGCCCGCGACGAGGAGGCGAGCCGCGCCAGGCTGGCGCGCGAGCAGGCGGCGCGCCGGCAGGCGCTCGATCAACTGACGCGCCAGGCGGCAGGCCAGCGCCAATCGCTCGCCACGCTGGAGCGCAACGACCAGCGGCTGACCGCCGTGCTCGACGAGATCGCCAAAGTGCTGGCCGAACAGGTGCGGCGCGACGCGCAGCGCGCCGCCCGGCGGCAGGCCGAGCAGGCCCGCCGGCAAGCACTGGCGCGGCAGTCCGCACCGCGCAAGGAAGCGTCGCCCGCCGCCCCAGCGCCGTCCGCGCCGCCGTCTGCCGCCCTGCCCCAGGGAAAATTGCAACTGCCGGTAAACGGCGAAGTCGTCGCGCGCTTCGGCAGCCCGCGCCGCGGCGACGCGGGCGCGGCCGACGCGCCCTCATGGAAAGGCGTGCTGATCCGCGCCCGCGAAGGCGCCGAAGTGCGCGCCGTGGCCGCCGGTCGCGTCGTCTACGCCGACTGGCTGCGCGGCTACGGCAATCTGCTGGTGCTGGACCACGGCGACGGGCTGCTGACGATCTACGGCAACAACCAGACGCTCTTCGTCGGCACCGGCGACCGGGTGGCCGCCGGCGCGCCGATTGCCGCGGTCGGCGCCAGCGGGGGCGGCGCGGAACCCGGCCTATACTTTGAAGTCAGAGTCGATGGCCGCCCGGTCGATCCGTTGCGCTGGGCCGCCACCCGCTGAACCATCCGCGCGGCGCCAATCGGCGCCGCGTTCGTCCCCGGAGCCTGCATGACCACTCGCGCCCGCACTGTTGCCTTGATCGCCATCGGCGCCGTCGCCGGCGTCGCGGCGAGCCTGGGCATCTCCGCCTACGCCTTCCGCGACACGCGCGCGCCGATTCCGCTCGAAGAGATCCGCACCTTCACCGAGGTCTACAACGCGGTCAAGTCCAACTACGTCGAGCCGGTGGACGACAAGAAGCTGATGCAGGAGGCGATCTCCGGCATGCTGACCGGGCTGGACCCGCACTCGGCCTACCTCGATACCGACGGTTTCAAGGATTTGCAGACCAGCACGCAAGGCGAGTTCGGCGGCCTGGGCATGGAAATCGGCACCGAGGACGGCGCGATCAAGGTGATCGCCCCGATCGACGACACGCCCGCCGCGCGCGCCGGCATCAAGGGCGGCGACATCATCTTCAAGATCGACGACCAGGTCACCCGCGGCCTGACGGTGACCGAAGCGGTCAAGCTGATGCGCGGCAAGCCCAAGACGCCGGTGACGCTGACCGTGCTGCGCAAGGGCGAGGCGCAGCCGCTGGAGTTCAAGCTGGTGCGCGACGTGATCCGCGTGCAGTCGGTCAGGTCCAACCTGATCGAACCCGGCTTCGGCTACGTGCGGATCAGCCAGTTCCAGGAGCGCACCACCGAAGACCTGGTCAAGCACCTCACCGAGTTGTACAAGCAGGGGCCGTTAAAGGGCCTGGTGCTCGACCTGCGCAACGACCCCGGCGGCCTGCTGCACTCGGCCATCGGCGTGTCGGCGGCGTTCTTGCCCGCGCGCACCGTGGTGGTCACCACCGACGGCCGCACCGCCGATGCGCGGCGCAAGTTCGTCGCCGCGCCGCAGGACTACCAGCGCGGCCCCGGCGAAGACATCCTGGCGCGCCTGCCCAAGGGCGTGCGCGACGTGCCGATGGTGGTGCTGGTCAACGGCGCCAGCGCCTCGGCCTCGGAGATCGTCGCCGGCGCGCTGCAGGATCACAAGCGCGCCGCCGTGATGGGCACGCCGACGTTCGGCAAAGGCTCGGTGCAGACCATCATCCCGCTGCGCCTGGACGGCGACGCGCAGGCGGCGATCAAGCTCACCACCGCGCGCTACTACACGCCAAGCGGCCGCTCGATCCAGGCCAAGGGCATCGTGCCCGACCTGCCGGTCGAGGACACGGCCGAAGGCAACCTGGCCAGTCTGAACGTGCGCGAGGCCGACCTCGTCCGCCACCTCGAGGACAAGAAAGGCGCCGCCCCCGCGACAGCGCCCGCCACGCCCCCCGCCGCCGAGCCCGCACCCGAGGCCAAGCCCGACCCGCACACCAGCACCAAGCCGGCGCCCAAGGCCTACACCTTCGGCAGCCCGGAGGACTTCCAGCTGCGGCAGGCGCTGAACCAGTTGCAGGGCAAGCCGGTCGATCTTGCCAAGGCGCGCGAGGCGGTGGCCAAGGCGCCGAAGACGAACTGACCCCCGCTCAGCCAGAGCGCACGACGGGCCGCGCGTCGCGGCCCGTCGTCTTTCGATGTCCGATCTGACCGACTCGCAACTGCTGCGCTACTCGCGCCACATCCTGTTGAACGAACTGGGCGTGGAAGGGCAGGCGCGGCTGCGGGCGGCGACCATCCTGGTGTTGGGCGCGGGCGGGCTGGGCTCGCCGGCGGCGCTCTATCTGGCCGCGGCGG
This sequence comes from Betaproteobacteria bacterium, assembly GCA_046316025.1. GTDB lineage: Bacteria > Pseudomonadota > Gammaproteobacteria > Burkholderiales > Burkholderiaceae_F > JAJTHJ01. The sequence goes on from JBKCXU010000010.1 coordinate 6,530, forward strand.
GCGTCGGTCGCATCGTGCTCGCCGACGGCGACGCGGTCGATCTGACCAACCTGCAACGGCAGATCCTGCACAGCACCGCGCGCATCGGTGCGCCCAAGGCCGAGTCGGGGCGGCAGGCGCTGGCCGCGATCAATCCGGAAGTCGAAGTACAAGCGGTCACCACCCGGCTCGACGCGGACGCGATCGACGCCCAAGTGGCACGGGCCGACGTGGTGCTCGATTGCAGCGACAACTTTGCCACCCGCCATGCCGTGAACCGCGCCTGCGTGCGCCACCGCCGGCCGCTGGTGTCGGGCGCGGCGATCCGCTTCGACGGGCAACTGGCGGTGTTCGATGCGCGGCGCGCCGACTCGCCCTGCTATGAGTGCCTGTTCCCGGCCGGCGATGCGCAAGACGAACTGTGCGCCGTGATGGGCGTCTTCGCACCGGCCACCGGCATCATCGGCACGATGCAGGCGGCCGAGGCGTTGAAGCTCGCCGCCGGCATTGGTGAGCCGATGGTCGGCCAGCTGCTGCTGCTCGATGCGCTGACGATGAACCTGCGCCGCCTGCGCGTACCGCGCGATCCGGGTTGTGCCGTGTGCGGGACGGCGCCGCAATGAACGCCTCGTCGCGCCGCCGAGGCGCGCGGCCGCTGCTTGCCGCGGCCGCCGCGCTCACCGTCGCCGCGATGGGCGCGGGCTTGTATCTCCAGTACGAGGTCGGGCTGGAGCCCTGCCCGCTGTGCGTGTTGCAACGGGTGGGCTTCGTGCTGGCCGGGCTCATCGCGCTGCTCGGCGCGCTCGCCGCGCGCGGGCGGGCGGCGCAGATCCTTGCCAGCCTGCTGGCGCTGGCGGCCGCACTCGCCGGCGGCGCGGTGGCGGTGTGGCACACTTGGCTCACGATGTTTCCGCCGGCATCGTTCAGTTGCGGGCGGCCGTTCGAGTGGTTTCACGACGACTTCCCGCTGGCGGTCTGGCTGCCCAAGCTGTTCCGCGGCGCCGGCGACTGCCTGCACCAGAACTGGACCCTGCTCGGCCTGTCGATCCCGCAGTGGTCGGTGCTGGTGTTTGCCGCCTTGCTGGCGCTGCTCGCGGCCGCGCTGTGGCGCGCGGCGCGAGCGCGTTAGCCGGCGCGCAGCGCCGCCTCGATGGCGGCAAAGGCCGGTGCCCAGTCGTTGGACGCGGGCTGGCGGAACAGCCGCATCGTCGGATACCACAGCGAGTCGGTGCGCTCGAGCATCCAGCGCCAGTCGGGACAAAACGGGATCAGCACCCACGCCGGCTTGCCGAGCGCGCCCGCCAGATGCACGACCGCGGTGTCCACCGAGACGACCAGATCGAGTTCGGCGATCAGCGCGGCGGTGTCGGCAAAGTCCTTCAACCACGGCGCGGCGTCGAACACGCGCTCACGCGGCAGGTCGGCGATCTGCGCCGCGCGCGCGCCCACTTGCAGCGAGACCCAGCTCGTCTGCGGCAGGGCCAGCAGCGGCGCGAAGGCGCTGGCCGCGACCGAGCGCAGCGCATCCTTTTTGTGCTTGGGATTGCCGGCCCAGGCAAAGCCAATCTTGCGACCGGGCAGGCCGGCCAGCCGCTTGCGCCAGGCGGCGCGAAGCTCGGCCTCGGCGCTCAAATACGGCACTGTGGCGGGAATCGACGCAAGGTCGGTACCGAGCACCTCCGGCACGGTGAGCAGCGGACAGTGCAGGTCGAACGGCGGCAGCGCACTGCGCCGCGCCAGCACCGGAAAGCGCGGATCGAAGCCGCGCATCAGCCCGATCATCTCGGGCGGAACTTCCAGCAGCACCTTCGCCCCCTGCGCGGCGAGCACGGGCGCGTAGCGGATGAACTGGATCGCGTCGCCCACGCCCTGCTCGGCATGCAGCAGTAGGGTGCGGCCATCCAACGGCTCGCCCGTCCAGCGCGGCTGCTTGAAGTCGCGCTTGGGCGAGGGGAACTCCGGCACTTTCCAGCGCCACGCGTATTCCGGCCAGCCGCCGGCGAAGTCGCCCAGGGTGAGCTGCGCGATGCCGCGGTTCATGTGCGCGCCGGCGTAATCGGGCTTGACTGTGGCGGCTCGGCCGAAGGCGAGCGCGGCCTCGGCGTAGCGTCCGATTGCCATCAGCGAGGCGCCGAGGTTGTTGTGCCCTTCGGCAAACTTCGGGTCGATGCCGATGGCCCGTTCGAAGAAACCGATCGCCTCGTCGTGCGCGCCGGCCGCGGCGCGTGCCAGCGCCAGATTGTTCAGCGCCGAGGGGTAGTCGGGCCGCAGCTCGAGCGAGCGGCGCAGCGGCGCTTCGGCGGCGGCGTGTTCGCCCAGGCAACTCAGCGCCAGGCCGACCCCGTTCCATGCCGCAGGGTTATTCGGTGCGATCTGCGTCAGCCGCTCGTAGGCGCGCCGGGCGCGGGCGAAGCGCCGCTGCTTCCAGTGCAGGTGGCCGGAGCGGCCGAGGGCCGCCTCGGCCAAGGCCAGATGGGCGTCGGCGAGCACGTCGCGGGCGTCGGCGTTGTCCGGGTCGGCTTCGATCTGCGCCTGGATCAAAGGCAGCGCTTCGTCGGCCTTGCCGACGCGGATCAGCGCCGCGGCCTGACGCAGCGCGGCGCCGGGATAGTCGGCGCGCAGCGCCAGCGTGGCCGCGTAGGCTTGGGCCGCCTGCCCATGCCGGCCCATCGCCTCCAGCGCCACGGCGCGGTTGTACAGCGCATCGACGTAGTCCGGGCGCAGCCGCACCGCGGTGTCGAACGCGCCGAGCGCGGCGGCAGGTTCATTGACCGCCAGCAGCACCAGCCCGAGATTGTTGTGCCCTTCGGCGAAGCCGGGGTCGAGTTCGACGGCGGCAACGCAGGCGGCACGCGCCTCGGCATGGCGTTCGAGCCGCCGCAAGGCCAGACCCAGGTTGGAGCGGTACGAAGCGCTCTGCGGCGCGGCGCGCGAGGCGCGCGCAAACATCGGCTCGGCCTCGGCCACCCGCCCCGCCTGCATGGCGAGAATGCCGAGCAGATTGAGCGCGTCGCCGTGATCGGGGTCGGCCGCCAGGGCACGCCGGGTCCACTGCTCGGCTTCGGCCCGGCGGCCGGCACGCATGGCGGCGGCCGCAGCACGGTAGGGGTCGGGGGCGACTACAGGATCGTCCATCGGCGTTGCGCGCGCGCCGCGACGGCGCATGGCACAGGCGCCGCAGATTACACAGAATCGGCCGCCGCCGCGCTCGCACCGCCGCGCAGTTGGGCGGCGACGGCCGCGAGTACCCCGTCCCAGTCGCCCACCGCCGTCTGGCGACACAGGCGCAGGCTCGGGTACCAGGGGGAGTCGGCGCGCTGACGCAGCCAGCGCCAGTCGGGCGCATCGGCCAACAACAGCGCGCCCGGCTGCCCAAGCGCCCCGGTCAGATGCATCACCGCCGTGTCCACGCCGACCACGAGATCGAGTTCGGCGACCAGCGCCGCGGTGTCGGCAAAGCTGTCGAGCCAGGGCGCGGCATCGAAGACGCCCGCCCCCAGCGGCGCCGGCTGCGACGCCGCGGTGCCGACTTGCAGGCTCACCCACTGCGCCGGCACGGCGCGCAGCAGGGGCGCCAGCGCCGCCGCCGGCAACGAGCGTGCGGCATCGTCGGGATGCAACGGGCTGCCCGCCCAAACCAGACCGATACGCGGGCTCCGACGCGGCCCCAGCCGTTCGCGCCACAGCGCCCGCCGCGCCGCATCGGCCCGCAGGTAGGGCGCAGCGGGGATGTTGTGCAGTTCGATGCCGAGCACGCCGGGCAGGGACAACAGCGGGCAGTGGCAATCGTGTGCAGGCAAGGCGTCGCCGCGCGCGAACACGGCGATCCGTGGATCGAGGCTGCGGGCAAGCTCGAAGAGGGTGGCAGGCACCTCCAGCAGCACTTGCGCGGCGCGATCGGCCACGCTGCGGGCAAAGCGCAGGAACTGCAACGCGTCGCCCAAGCCCTGCTCGGCGTGCAACAGAATCGTGCAGCCGGCCAAGTCCTCACCGCGCCAGCGCGGAACCACAAAACGATGCTGCGCGCCGGCAAAGGCCGGCAGGCGCCAGCGCCACTCGTACTCGGGCCAGCCTTCCGCATAGTGGCCGGCGGCCAGGCGGGCCACGCCGAGGTTGACGTGCGCGCCGGCGCAATCGGGGTCGATGGCGATCGCCCGCGCAAACGCGGCGGCCGCCGGGCCCAGCTGCCCGAGCGCCAGCAGCGAGAGGCCACGGTTGCTCTGCGCCACGGCCAGATGCGGATCGACGGCGAGCGCGCGCTCGAAGTAGCGCAGCGCCTCGGCGTGCCGGCCGCGCGCCGCGGCGGCCAGCCCGGCGTTGTTCAACGCCGAAGCGTCGTCCGGGTCGAGCGCCAGCGCGCGCGCGAGCGGCGCCAGCGCTTGGGCCGGCGCACCGAGCGCGGTCAGCGTGGCACCCAAGCCGCTCCAAGCCGCCGCCTGCGCCGGTGCGATCTGCGTCAGACGCTCGTACACACCTCGTGCGGCACCATGCTCGCCGCGCGCGCCGAGCAGGTTGGCCTGCCGTGCCAGGACCCCGGCGGCGAGGGTGAGCAGCGTCTCGGCCAGATCCGCGTGCGCCACGGGATCGTCCGGCTGGGCGGCGGCGCGTCGCCGCGCGTGGACGAGCGCCGCTTCGATGTCCTGCGGCGGCTCCAGTTGGCGCTGCAACCGGAGCAAGTTGCCGCGGCAAGCCGGGTCGTCGGGCGCCGCCGCGGCAGCGCGACGAAACCACGGCAGCGCGCCCTGCGGCTGGCCCGCGCGCAGCGCGGAGATACCCAGCACGGTCATGGCATCGGCGTGGGCGGGATGCAAAGCCAGCACCTCGAGTGCCGCCTCGCGTGCGGCATCCAACCGGCCGGCATGCAAGGCGGCGGCAGCGCGCGCGTAAACCGCGCGCACCGCTTCGCCGTCCATCGCCACCAGATCTGCCCCCGCCGCGCTCACGCCGCTTTTCTCCCGCCGGCGGCCGGCGCGGCGTGGCCAATCCCGCCGCGCCGATGCCGCCGCGCATCGACTCGCGCATTTTGGGGAGCACCGGGTTTTCGCGTCGGGGCGGGGCTGTCATTCGCGACAGGACACGCGGCCGATAACGGGCGCTGCGCGGGGCTCCGCTGTGGCGGGCGCGCGGTACGCGACGCCGCACGGCGCGCCGGCCGCCGCCGGCTGCGGGATCAACCCAGCAGCAGCGGCAAGTGGGCGTCGAGCTCGTCGCCCGGCTGCCGGGCGAAGCCGCCCTTGGAGTAGCGCAGCCAGCGGCCCAGCACGTAGGCGACGATTAGCGCGGCACGGGCCGCGGGATCGGCAGCGGCCGGCGCCTCACCGGCACCGACGGCCAGCCGCAGGCTCTGCCGGAGCGAGGCTTCGATCCGCTCCAGCAGTTGGTTGATGCGCACCTGCAACCGCTCGTGCTCGCCCACCAGCGCCTCGCCGGTCAGCACCCGCGTCATGCCTTTGTTGGTGGCGGCAAAGTCGAGCAGCATGGCCACGGTCTGCGCGGCCTGCTTCATGCCCGACGTCTCGCGCGTGGCGATGTCGTTGATCAGCCCGAAGATCGTCGTTTCGATGAACTCGATCAGGCCTTCGAACATCTGCGCCTTGCTGGCAAAGTGGCGGTACAGCGCCGCCTCCGACACCGCCAGCGATTTGGCCAGCGCGGCGGTGGTGATGCGCTCGCCGCGCGGATCTTCGAGCATCGCCGCCAGCGTTTGCAGGATCTGCAAGCGACGCGCTCCGGGGGGCCGGCGGCCGCGCGTCAGGCGCACTGGCGGTGGGGCTGGGCTCGGCGACATCGTGCGACTTTCCTCCCGGGGCGCGGCACTGTAGCCCAATCAGGGCGTGGCGCAGAGGCAGTGCGCGTAGGCGCGCAGCGGATGGGCCGGCGCGTCGGCGAGGAGCCGCAGCTCGCGCTCGGCGCTGCGCTGCACCTCGACCCACGGCGCCGGCAGCGTCCAGCCGAAGTGGGCGACACCGAGCCGCGCCGCCTCGCCGAACAGCATGGCGAGCACCCGATCGAGACCCTGCGGCTCACGCTCGAAGTAGACGACGCGGTAGTCGTCGCCGAGCTTGGCCAACTGCGCCGCGGCGGCGGTGGACGAGGTGAGCCCGCCCAGCACGTCCACCAGCCCATGCTCCTTGGCCTGGCGACCGGTCCAGACGCGGCCCTGGGCGACGGCGTCGATCTTCTCCGGCGTGCTCTTGCGCGCGGCGGCGACGTTGTCGAGGAACTGCTTGTACACGTGGCCGATCGACAACTGCACCATCTCGGCCACGCGCGGGTCGAGCGGCTTCGTCGGGCTCATCGCCTGCGCGAGCCAGGTGGTGCCGACCCCGCCGGTACCGATGGACAGTTTCTCCAGCGACTTGTCGAAGCTCGCCAGCAGGCCGAAGACGCCGATCGAGCCGGTGATGGTCGAGGGGTCGGCCTGGATCTGGTCGGCCCCGGCGGCGATCCAGTAGCCGCCGGAGGCCGCCACGTTGCCCATCGAAGCGATCACCGGTTTGCCCGCCTTGCGCGTCAGTTCCAGTTCGCGGCGGATCAGCTCGGAGGCGAAGGCGCTGCCGCCGGGCGAGTCGATGCGCAGGATGAGCGCCTTGACCTCGTCGCTTTCGCGGGCGCGGCGGATCAGTTCGGCGGTGGCGCGGCCGCCGACCATCCCCGGCGTGTTGTCGTCGTCGACGATCTCGCCCTGCGCGACCACCACGGCGATTTGCGGGCCGCTCGTCTCGGGCTTGAGCCGCGCCACGTAGGCCTCCAGCGGGATCTGGCGGAAGGTGCCGGCCTTGTCGTCGATCGGCGCGCCGCGCTCGATCATCAGCGCGCGAAACTCGTCGCGGGTCTTCAGCCCATCGACGAGCTTGGCGTCGAGCGCCATCTTGGCGATGTTGCCGCCGGCAGCCGCAAGGCGCTGCGGCGCCTCATCGACGAGTTTGTCGATGGTGCCGGCGTCGAACTTGCGCAGCGCTTCGACCTGCGCAGTCCAGCTCGCCCAGGCGCTCGTCATCCACGACAGGTCGGCCTCCAGCGCCTCCGGCGACGGCTCGGCGCGGGTGAACGGCTCGATGGCGCTCTTGAACTTGCCGGCCTGAAATGGATAGACCGTGATGCCCAGCTTGTCCAGCGCGTTCTTGAAGAAGAGCCCCGTGCCGCCGAAGCCGCGAATAAACACGTTGCCGTCCGGGTGCACCCAGACCTGATCGGCGTGCGCGGCCAGGTAGTACTGGCGCTGCGAATACGACGAGCCCCAGGCGAGCACCGGCTTGCCGCTCGTCTTGAAGCGTTGCAGCGCGTCGGCGATCTCGCGCAGTTGCGGCGTGCCGGCGCCGTCCAGATCGTCGAGCGCCAGCACGACGCTGGAGATATGCGGGTCCTTGGCCGCGGCGTCCAGCGCCTGCAGCACGTCGCGCAGGCGCGTCTCGCTGCGCGGCTCGGCCAGCGCCTGCGAGAGCGCGGCGCGCGCCGAGGAGACGCTGTACTGCTCGACCAGATCGCCGCGCAGGTCGAGCACGAGCGCGGTCTTGTCCTTCAGCGGTGCGGTCTTGCCGCCGGCAAACCAGGCCACCGCCAGAATCACCAGCAGCCCGAGGAAGACGAGGTTCAGCACCAGGCGGCGGGTGAAGTCGAGCAGCCACCACAGGCCGCCGAAGAAGCGGCGGATCAAGCCGGGACGGGAGGACATGGGACGAACTCCAAAGGGAAAATGGCGAATCGCCGCGAAGCTTAGCCGCTGGCGGCCGCCGCCCGCGGCAGCGGCAAACCCTAACGGCGCAGATGCACGGCGCGCCGGGGCAAGTCGAGCACCGAGTGCAGCCGCAAGCCGACGTAGGCGGCACGGCCCTGCGGCACGCGCAACCGCTGCCGCGCCAGACCCACGACCAGCACGGTGCGGAAGCCCAGCGCGCGCGCCGCCTTGAGGTTCTTGGGGCTGTCTTCGACGAGCACCGCCGCGCCGGGGGCGACGCGCTCGCGCGCCAGCATCGCCCGCAGCATCAGCCGCGACGGCTTGGGGCGGAACTGGCCGTGCACGCGCATCGACTCGATCGCGTAGCGGCGGTCGAGGTGATGATGCAGCCGCAGTTCGCGCAGCACGGTCTGCGCGTAGGCGTCGGGCGCGTTGGTGAGCAGCAGCTTGCGGCCGGGCAGGCGGGCAAAGAGGCGCGTGAGGCCGCGCTCGGCGCGCAGCAGCGCGGCGACGTCGAAGTCGTGAGTGGTGCGGAGGAAGTGATGCGGATCGACCGCGTGGTGCCGCACCAGCCCCAGCAGGGTGGCGCCGTAGCGCCGCCAGTAGTCGCGCCGCAGATGGTCGGCGGTGGCGCGGTCCACCGCCAGATGGCGCATCACGTAGTCGGTCATGCCGCGATCGATCGCGCCGTAAATCGCGTGCGAGGCGTGGTGCAGCGTGTCGTCGAGATCGAAGAACCAGACGGGCTTCGGGCGGCGCGGGCTCGACATGGGCGAGTTCACGCGAAGAGCGCCAGATCGAGCAGAAAGAGCGTGCCCAGCCCCGCCTCGACCAGCACGCCGCCCCAGTTGCGGGCGCAGCCGCCGCGGGCGAGCCCGATGGCGAGCAGGCGCCCGCCAGCCGCCCCCCACCAGGCGGCGGCAGCCGCCGCGAACGCGACGTTCGACTGCGCAATCAGGCGGAACACGCCGAGCGCGGCAAACAGGCCGCCATATGTTGCGCGCAGTTCCGCCACGCCGCGCGCGCCCTGCGGTTCGACGCCGACGAAGGCTGCCACCTCCCGTGGCGCCACCAGCCCCCACAGCCCGAGGCCGGCGGTCAGCACGGCGGCGGTCGTCGCAAACGGAGCCTCGATCATCGCGCCGGCGCCGCAAGTCCGGCGCCTACCGCGCACGGATCTTGGTACCGACCCCGGCGTCGGTCAGGATTTCGAGCAGCAGGCAGTGATCGACGCGGCCGTCGATGATGTGCACGGCGTTCACACCGCTGTGCGCAGCTTCCAGCGCCGAGGAGATCTTCGGCAGCATGCCGCCGGAGATGGTGCCGTCGGCAAAGGCGTCGTCGATCTGCTTGGCGGTCAGGTCGGTGATCAGCCTGCCGTTCTTGTCGAGCACACCGGGCGTGTTGGTCAAGAGCACGAGCTTCTCGGCCTTCAGAATCTCGGCCATCTTGCCGGCCACCAGATCGGCATTGATGTTGTAGGTCTGTCCGTCGGCGCCGAAGCCGATCGGCGAGATCACCGGGATGAAGCCGCTGTGTTCCAGCGCGCGCACCACCGAGGGGTCGATCTTCTCGATCTCGCCCACGAGGCCGATGTCGTGCAGCTTGGCCGGATCGTCCTTGTCCGGAATCTGCATCCGCCGCGCGCGGATCAGGCCGCCGTCCTTGCCGGTGAGGCCCACCGCCTGCCCGCCGTGACGGTTGATCAGCGTGACAAGTTCGCCCTGCACTTCGCCGGCCAGCACCCACTCTACGACCCCCATCGTCTCGGCGTCGGTCACGCGCATGCCCTGCACGAAGGTGGACTTCTTGCCCACGCGTTCCAGCGCCTGGTCGATCTGCGGCCCGCCGCCGTGCACCACCACCGGGTTCATGCCGACGAGCTTCAACAGCACCACGTCGCGGGCGAAGCTTTCCTTCAGCCGCGCGTCGATCATCGCGTTGCCGCCGTACTTGACGACGATGGTCTTGCCGTGGAAGCGGCGGATGTACGGCAGCGCCTCGGACAGCGTTTCGGCCTTGAGATCAGGGGGGATTTGCGCGCGGTCCATGGCGGCGGGGCGGGAGAGGAAAAGCGGCGGCAGTGTAGCGAAGCGCCTCGCCGGCGAATGCCGCACAATCGGCGCAACGACACTCTTGGAGGTAAGCGATGGAGCAGGTTTTCCGCGTCGAAGGCATGCACTGCGGCGGTTGCGTCAACCGCGTGACCCAAGCGCTGAAGACGATTGCCGACGAGGCCACCGTCACCCTCGATCCGCCGCGGGCGGTGTTGTCGGTCCAAGCGCCGCTGACGCTGGAAGCGGTGCGGGCGGCGGTGGCGAAGGCAGGGGAGTACGTGGTCGAGCCGGCGTAGGACGGAGGTCCTCTTCAGCCCTCGTCCAGCAACTTCTTCAACTGCCTGCGCCCCCGCTGCCGCTCCGCCTTGCCGCTCGGGCCGTGCGCGCCGGCGGCGCGCTGGCGGGCAACCACCGCGAGCGGGTTGCGCGGCTTGAGCTTGCGCCGCGGGCCCTTGACGACGAGCTTGACCGCCGCCTTGCTCATTGCGGCTCGCGGTCGTTGCCTGGCGGCGGCGGGGCCGGGCGCAGGCGCGGGTCGAGCTTCTGCGCGGCCTTGACCAGCAGATGCGCCGACACCGGCGCGGTCAGGAACACGAGGGCGACGATCAGGATCTCGTGCAGGCTGGTCGCACCGGCGGCGGCAAAGTAGATCAGCGCCGCGAGCAGCACGCCGCCCACGCCGACCGTGCCGACTTTGGACGGACCGTGCAGGCGCTTCAGAAAATCGTCGAACTTGACCAGCGCCACCGCCGAGATCAGCGCAAAGGCGCTGCCCACCACGAGCAGCACGGCGACGACGATTTCGACCGCAAGCGGCAGCGGGTTCATTCGATCACGTCCCCGCGCAGGAAGAACTTGGACAGCACCGCGGTGCAGACGAAGCCCAGCATCGCGACCACCAGCGCGGCCTCGAAGAAAAGTTGCGTGCGCCAGGCGAGCCCGAGCACGATCAGCAGCGCCAGCGACGTGGTGTACAGCGCATCGAGCGCCAGCATGCGGTCGGGCAGCGCCGGCCCGCGCAGCAGGCGCCAGCCCGCCAGCAGCATCGCCAGCGTCAAGGCGCCGGCCGCCCACGGCAGTACGTACGGCAGGATCATCCGAAGATCTCCAGCAGCGGGCGTTCGTAGCGCTCCTTGATCGAGCGGATCAGTTCCGCTTCGTCGCCAACGTCCAGCGCATGCACCAGCAGGTGCGAGCGGTCGGGCGTCAGATCGGCGGTCAGCGTGCCCGGCGTCATCGTGATGATCGCACCGAGCACGGCGATGCCGTGCGGGCTGGTGAGGTCGAGCGGCACCCAGACGAAGCCTGGCCGCAACCGCGCCTGCGGCCCGAGCACGGCGCGTGCGACCTGCCAGGCCGAGACCACCACGTCCCACAGCACGATGGCCGTCAGCCGCAGCACCGCCGCCCAGCTGCGCGGCCGCGGCGGATCCGGCCGCAGCGGGGCCAGCAGCAGCGGCAGCGCCACCGCGAGGATCGCCGCCAGCACCAGGTGCGCGGGGTCGAGCGTGCTGTTGAGCAGCAGCCACGCGACGAACAACACCGCGGAGGTCGGCGGCGCGGGTAACAGGCGCTGGCGCAGGGTCTTCATTGCGGCTTGCTCCAGCCGGGCTGCCTGCGCGGCTCGTACTCGGGCGGCACCGGGTCGGCGCCGAGCACGGCTTGCAGATAACTCTGTCGTTCGAGCAACTGCCGCGCGGTGGCCTGCGCGTAGGCGGTGAGCGGGCCGACGCCGATGCTGCTGGCGATCAGCAGCGCGCCGAGCAGCGCCAGTGGCACGCCCTGTGTCGCCGGCAAACGCCGGCCGCTGCCGCCTTCCGTCTGCCAGAACAGCACTGCGCCGCCGCGTGCGAGCGCGACCATCGCCAGCAGACTCGACACCAGCACCAGCGTCCACGTCCATACGCCGAACGCCGTGCCGCCGACGGCTTGCAGCAGCAGCGCCTTGGCGATGAAGCCGGCCAGCGGCGGCAGCCCCGCGGCGGCAACGGCGAGCAGGAAAAACGCCGCGCCCAGCGTGCCGCGCGCACCGTCGAAGGTCGGCGGCAGCAAGTCATCGCCGGCCGCGCGCGCCTGCGCGACCGCATCGGCCAGCAGGAACAGTGCCGCCGCCGCCAGCGTCGTGTTGACCAGGTAAACAAAGGCCGCCGCCAGGGCGCCGGCGTTGCCGAGCCCAACCGCCAGCAGCAGCGTGCCGGCGGAGACGACGATCAGATACGCGATCAGCACGCGCAACCGCTGCGCCGCCGCCGCGCCGACGGCGCCCGCTGCGATGGTCGCCAGCGCGATTGCCGGCAGCCACGGCGAGGCGACCTGCGCGACCGCGCCGCCTTCGGCACCGAAGATCAGCGTGGCGACTCGCGCGATGGCGTAGACGCCGACCTTGGTCATGATCGCGAACAGCGCCGCCACCGGCGCACTCGCCGCGCCGTAGGTGTCGGGCAGCCAGAAGTACAGCGGCAGTGCGGCCGCCTTCACGCCAAACACCACCAGCAGCAGCAGCGCGGCGGCCTGCGCCAGTTGCGCATCGCCGTCCGGCAGCGCGGGCAGGCGCTGCGCGAGGTCGGCCATGTTGAGCGTACCGGCCACGCCGTACAGGATCGCCACCGCGATCAGGAACAGCGCCGAGCCGACGAGGTTGAACGTCACGTAATGCACCGCGGCGCGCAGCCGTGCCGCGCCCGCGCCGTGCAGCAGCAGGCCGTAGGAGGCCGCCAGCAGCACCTCGAAGAAGACGAAGAGGTTGAAGAGGTCGGCGGTCAGGAAGGCGCCGTTTAGCCCCATCAACTGGATCTGGAACAGCGCATGGAAGTGCGGCCCGCGCCGCTCGTCGCCGCCGCGGGCGTAGAGCAGCGCCGCCAGCGCGACGACTGCCGTCAGCACCAGCATCAGCGCGGCCAGCCGATCCACCGCCAGCGCGATGCCAAACGGCGCGCGCCAGTTGCCGAGCAGATAGGCCTGCACTTCACCAGTGGCCGCGATGGCCAGCAGCCGCAGGTCGATCGCCAGCAGCGCCAGCACCGCGGCGAGCGACAGCGCGGGCACCCAGCCCGGCCGGTGCCGCTCCAGCAGCAGCAAGGCCGCGCCGGCGACCAGCGGCAGCACGATGGGGGCGACGACCAGCGGGGAGAACTCGTTCATTGCCATACCGGCCGAGGCGTCGAGACTCCCTCCCCTTCAAGGGGAGGGTTGGGGTGGGGATGGGTTCGGTGCCGCGAATCCGCTGCGCTCCGCAGGGTTGCGGAAACCCATCCCCCTCCCGGCCTCCCCCTTGAAGGGGGAGGAGTCGCAGCGGTAAGTGCAACGCCGCTCATTGACCTTCGCGCCCGTCCACGTGATCCGACCCCGTCTCCGCCCGCGCCCGCAGCGCAATCACCAGCAGCAGCGCGGTCATCGCAAAGCTGATGACGATGGCGGTCAGCACCAGCGCCTGCGGCAGCGGGTCGGCCATCGTGGCCAGCGTGGCGGGCGTCTTGCCGTCGACGATCGGCGGCACGCCCACGCGCACGCGGCCCATCGCGAAGATGAACATGTTGACCGCGTAGGACAGCAGCGTCAGCCCAAGGATTACGTCGAAGCTGCGCGCCCGCAGCAGCAGCCACACGCCGCCGGCGATGAGCACGCCGATCAGCACAGCAAGCAGCAGTTCGATGCTGGGCATCACTCCGCCCTCTCGCCGATCCGCCCGATCGACGCCAGCGCCACCATCGTCGCGCCGACCACGGTCAGGAACACGCCGAGGTCGAACAGTGCGGCGCTCGCCAGCGGAATTTGCCCCAGCAGCGGCACCGGCAGGTAGACGTAGCTGCTGGTCAGGAACGGCGCGTCGAAGAAAAAGCTCGCGCTGCCGGTGCCGCCGGCGATCAGCAGGCCCCAGCCGATCCACGTGCGGAAGTCCACCCGCAGCCGCTCGCGCATCCAGCGGTTGCCGTGCGCGACGTAGAGCAGGATCAGCGCCACCGCCAGCACCAGCCCGGCGATGAAGCCGCCGCCCGGCGCGTTATGCCCGCGCAGATAGAAGTACACCGCAACCAGGGTCGCCAGTGGCAGCAGCGCGCGCACGGCGATGCCGAGCAACGGAGGATGGCGGTCGTCCTTCCCGCCCGGTTTGGCCGGCGGCTGCACCGGGCGGAAGCCGGCGAGCAGCGCATAGACGATCACCCCGGCGAGCCCCAGCACGGTGATCTCGCCCAGCGTGTCGAAGCCGCGGTAGTCGACGATGATCACGTTGACCGCGTTGGCACCGCCGCCCTCCGGCACCGTGGTCGCCAGGTAGTAGGGCGACAACGAGTCGAAGGGCCGCGTCAGCACCGCATAGGCCAATGCCGCCACCCCGCCGCCGGCAGCGAGCGCCAGCACGCCGTCGAACGCCTGCCGCACGCGCCCGCGCTCGGGCGGGCTGTCGCGCGGCAGCCAGTGCAGCGCGAGCGCCATCAGGATGATGGTCGCCACTTCGACCAGTAGCTGCGTCAGCGCCAGGTCGGGTGCGGACAGGTAGACGAAGATCAGGCTCACCACCAGGCCGACCGCGCCCATCAGGATCAGCGCCAGCAACCGATGGCGATAGGCAAACACACCGGTGACCGCCGCCGCGACACCGATGGCCCAGACGAAGATCAGCCCCGGCGGCGCCGGCTGCGTCGGCGCCAGTTCCGGCGCGACGCCAAAGCCGCCGCGCAGATAAGGCAGCGCGCCGGCGGCGAGCGCCATCGCCACCAGCAGCAGCAGATAGTTTTGCAGCGAGCCCGACTGCAACGTGCGCGTGACGGCCCCGGCAAAGGCGCTCTTGGCGCGGATCAGCGCGGCAAAGGCCTCGCGCCCGCCGGCGGCGACCCATCCCGGCAGCCGCTCGACCCGGTGCAGGTTGACGAAGCGCTGCAAGCCAAAGTACAGCAGCGCGCCGGCGGCCAGTGCCACAAGGCTCATTATCAGCGGCAGGTTGAAGCCATGCCACAGCGCCAGCGTGTACTCGGGCAACTCGCCCTGCGGCCCGCCGAAGAGCGCCGCCTGCGCGGCCACTGCCAGCAGCGGGCCAACGGTCAGGTTGGGCAGCAGGCCCACGGCGAGGCAAAGCAACACCAGCAGTTCAACCGGCACGCGCATGAAGCGCGGCGGCTCGTGCGGCGTCTTGAGCAGGCCCACCGGCTGGCCGTTGAAGAACACATCGTGGATGAAGCGCGTGCTGTAGGCGACCGACAGCGCGGCGGCCACGGTGGCAGCGATCGGCAGCACCCAATCGAACACCGGATCCCTGTCGAGCGCGACCGTTTCGGCGAAGAACATCTCCTTCGACAGGAAGCCGTTGGCGAGCGGCACCCCCGCCATCGCCGCCGCCGCGACGGTCGCGAGCGTGCCGGTGATCGGCATCAGCCGCCACAGGCCGTTTAACTTGCGCAGATCGCGGCTGCCGCTTTCGTGGTCGATGATGCCGGCGGCCATGAAGAGCGACGCCTTGAAGGTCGCGTGGTTGATGATGTGGAACACGCCCGCCACCACCGCCAGCGGCCCCGACAGGCCGAAGAGCAGCGTGATCAACCCGAGGTGGCTGATCGTCGAATAGGCGAGCAGCCCCTTCAAGTCCTGCTGGAAGATCGCGATGTAGGCGCCGACGACAAGCGTCGCCAGCCCCGTGATCGAGACGATCCAGAACCACTCCGCGCTGCCGGCGAGCGCCGGGTACAGCCGCGCCAGCAGAAACACGCCCGCCTTGACCATCGTCGCCGAATGCAGATAGGCCGACACCGGCGTCGGTGCGGCCATCGCGTGCGGCAGCCAGAAGTGCAGCGGAAACTGCGCGCTCTTGGCAAAGGCGCCGGCCAGCACCAGCAGCAGCGCCGGCAGGTACAGCGGATGCGCGCGGATCGCATCGCCCGCCGCGAGCACCGCGTCCAGTTGCAGCGAGCCCACGATCTGCCCGATCAACAGCACGCCGGCCAGCAGCGCCAGCCCACCGGCGCCGGTGATGGCGAGCGCCATTTTGGCGCCCTCGCGCGCATCGGTGCGGTGCTGCCAGTAGCCGATCAGCAGGAAGCTCGAGAGGCTCGTCAGTTCCCAGAACACGACCAGCAGCAGCAGGTTGTCGGCGAGCACGACCCCCAGCATCGCGCCCATGAAGAGCAGCAGAAAGGCAAAGAAGCGCGGCGCGGAATCCTTTGGGTCCAGGTAGTAAGCCGCGTACAGCACCACCAGCGCACCGATGCCGCAGACGAGCAGCGCGAACAACCACGCCAGCCCGTCCATGCGGAAGCCAAACGTCAACCCCAGCGGTTCGACCCAGGCGACTTGCCAGTGCAGCACCTCGCCGCCGAACACCGCCGGTGCGGTGGCCGCCACCACGGCACAAGCGGCGAGCGCCACGGCGCCCGCAAGCGACGCGGTCGTGCGGCGCCAAGCCGGCGGCAACAGCAACAGCAAGGCGCCGGCGAAGGGCAGCAGCGCGAGAAACGGAAGCAGCGCGGGCACGGAAGCAAAACGGCAGCAAGTCGAAACGCGCGCCAGTATAGAAAGCAAGTGCCTGCCACCAGGCGGCAGGCCAGGCGAGGCTCCCCATCCGGACGACCCGAGCTGCGCCGCGGCGGGCGCTGAACCGAACCGTATCCGGCCGTGCCGATCTTTGCACTCAGGGTTAATCAGGCCTTAACGACCGCGCCGCCGCTGCCGAAAATCGGCGTCCCGTTGCTGCGCCCCATCCCTCGAACCCGGCCTCCATGTTCAGACACCATCTGGCCCGCTGGCTGCCGAGCGAGGACGCGCTGCGGCAGCGGCCCGGCTTGCGCTGGCTGGCGCCGCTGCTCGCCCATCCGGGGCTGTGGCGGCCGACGCGCCGCCGCATCGCGGCCGGGGCGGCGATCGGCGTGTTCTTCGGGCTGCTGATTCCGGTCGCGCAGATCGCCGCAGCCGCCGGCGTCGCCGTGCTGCTGCGTGCCAATCTGCCGGTGGCGGCGGTCGCGACCCTGGTTTCCAATCCGCTCACCTACGTGCCGCTCTGGGTGGCCGCGCACCAGGCCGGCGCCGCGCTGCTCGATGAGCCAGCCGGCACCGCGCCAGCACCACCGGACATGCCAGCCGAAGCGGCGGCGACACCGGGCTGGTGGGCGCGCGTGACCGCAGTCGGCGCGCCACTGGCGTTGGGGCTGGCGGTGTTCGCCGTGGTCGGAGTCGGGACGACCTGGCTGCTGATCCACGTCGGCTGGAAGCTCGCCGTGCGTTTACGCCGGCGCCACCGCCCGCCGCCGGCGCGCGCCTGACCGCTCGAGTGAATCGACTGCGCGCTTCGAGCGGCAGCGAGCGGCCGCGAGGCAGCCGCGACCCGACCTCAGCGCTTGGCCCGACCGAACGGCAGCAGCGAAACGGCCAGCGTCACCGCCGTCAGCGGCAGCACGAACCACAGCATCGCCGCGGAGAAGAACGGCAGCGCGTCGTGGTGCTGCGCGGCAAGAATCAGGTAGGCGACGTAGGCCGCGTAGTAAAAGAGAAAGAGCAGCCCCTCCCAGCGCGCCACGCAGCGTCCAGTCAAGAACGCAGGCAAGGCGGCGACCGCCACCGCCAGCATCACCCAGCCGTCGAAGTTGAGCACCGCCGGCGCCACAGGCAGGCCCTGCGGCGCGACGAGGCCAGCCAGACCCAGGCAGCCGAGGATGTTGAAGGTGTTGCTGCCGACCACGTTGCCGACCGCGATGTCGCGCTCGCCCTTTAAGGTCGCCGCCAGCGACGCGGCCACTTCCGGCAGCGAGGTGCCGGCGGCGACGATGGTCAGGCCGATGATGAGTTCGCTGATGCCGAAGGCGCGCGCCGCCGCCACCGCGGCGGTGACCAGCCAGTCGGCGCCCAGCACCAGCAGGGCCAGACCGCCGACGATCAGCCCGAGTTGCACCGCCCAATGCCGGTCCCAACCGGCCGCCGGCTCGGCGGCCGGCGCGTCGTCGGCCGCCGCGACCGCTTGCCGGCGCGACTGCACAACCAGGAAGACGGTGTAGGCGACCAGCAGGGCGAGCAGTATTCCTGCCTCCACGCGCCCGATGCGGCCGTCTTGCGCCAGCACGAGCAGCAGCACCGACGCGCCGATCATGATCGGCACCTCCTGGCGGATCAGTTGCGAGTGGACCACCAGCGGCGCGATCAGCGCCGCCACGCCGAGCACGAACAGCACGTTGAAGATGTTGCTGCCGACCACGTTGCCGACCGCAATATCGGCCTGACCCGAAACGGCCGAGCCGACCGATACCGCCGTCTCCGGCGCGCTGGTGCCAAAGGCCACCACCGTCAGTCCCACGACCAGCGGCGAGATGCCGAGCGACAGCGCGAGCTTCGAGGCCCCGCGCACCAGCAGCTGTGCGCCCACGACGAGCGCGGCCAGGCCAAGACAGAAAAACAGGAGGTGCGGGAGCATCGATTGCAGGCCTGCGGATAGTTGCTGCGCCGGGCGGACACGCGGCAGCGCGAGTATAGGTAGCGGCGCGGCGTCTGCGCGCAGCGGGGCAGCGCGACGCTGCACCGTTGCCGCGCGTTGTCCGCGTCGTTGCGCACCAAAGCGGCGCGGCACTTGCCCCAGGTCACGGGTCGCGCGCCTGTCCACCCACTCTGTTGATGACGGTCAACGCCGCGATCGCGCCGGCCCGCATGCTCGCGCGGTCGTGTTCCGCTCTGCGGAGGGTTTGCGCATGATCTCCGATACCGTGGTCGAACTGTCGCGCTGGCAATTTGCCGCCACCGCGATGTTCCATTTCATCTTCGTGCCGCTGACGCTGGGACTGAGCTTCCTGCTGGCGATCATGGAGTCGGTCTACGTGATGACCGGCCGCCCGATCTACCGCGAGATGACGAAGTTCTGGGGCAAGCTCTTCGGCATCAACTTCGCCATCGGCGTGGCTACCGGCATCACGATGGAGTTCCAGTTCGGCCTGAACTGGAGCTACTACTCGCACTACGTGGGCGACATCTTCGGCACGCCGCTGGCGATCGAGGGGCTGATGGCGTTTTTCCTCGAATCGACCTTCATCGGCCTGTTCTTTTTCGGCTGGGAGCGCCTCACGAAGATTCAGCATTTGATCGTCACCTGGCTGGTGGCCCTGGGGTCGAACTTCTCGGCGCTGTGGATCCTGATCGCCAACGGCTGGATGCAGAACCCGGTCGGCGCGGCGTTCAACTTCGACACCATGAGAATGGAGATGACGAGCTTCGCCGAGGTGTTCTTCAACCCGGTGGCTCAGGTCAAGTTCGTGCACACGGTGGCGGCCGGCTACGTGACCGGCGCGACCTTCGTGCTGGGCGTGTCGGCCTGGTACCTGCTCAAGCGCCGGCACATCGCCTTCGCGCGCCGCTCGTTTGCGGTGGCGGCGGCCTTCGGGCTGGCCTCCAGCCTGTCGGTGATCGTGCTGGGCGACGAGTCCGGCTACGAATTGGGCGACGTGCAGAAAATGAAGCTCGCGGCGATCGAGGCGATGTGGGAGACCCAGCCGCCGCCGGCCGCCTTCACCGTGGTGGGCTTTCCGGACCAGCAGGCGATGACCACCCGCGGCGCGATCGAGATTCCCTGGGTGATGGGCATCATCGCCACCCGCTCGTTCACCAAGGAAGTCACCGGCATCAAGGAACTGATGGCGCACAACGAGCAGCGCATCCGCAGCGGCATCATCGCGGTGGCCACGCTCGAGAAGCTGCGCGCCGACCGCAACGACCCGGCGCTGCGCGAGAAGTTTTTGCAGCACCTGCCCGACCTCGGCTACGGGCTGCTCGTCAAGCGCCACGCGCCCAACGTGCTGGCGGCGACCGATGCGCAGATCGCGCGCGCGACCGCCGACACGGTGCCGGACGTGTTCACGCTCTTCTGGACCTTCCGCATCATGGTCGGCGCGGGCTTCGTGCTGCTCGTCCTCTTCCTCTGGGCGTTCTGGGCGGCGGCCAAGCGCGCGGCCGACAAGCATCCGCTGCTGCTCAAGCTCGCGGTCTTTGCGATCCCTCTGCCCTGGATTGCGGCCGAGTCGGGCTGGTACGTGGCGGAGATGGGCCGCCAGCCCTGGACCGTGGGCGGCATGTTGCCGACCTGGATGTCGGCCTCCAGCCTGACGGTCGGGCAGGCCGCCTTCGCGCTGGCCGGCTTCGTGCTGCTGTATTCGGCGCTGGCGGTGGTCGAGATTTACCTGATGGTGCGCACCATCCGCAAAGGCCCGGCCGAGGGCGCGGCGCCACCCGACGGCAGCGCCGCCGCGCGGCCCGCGGGCGGCGCCGCAGCGCTGGTGCTGCAACCGCAGTCCGAACGCCGCGAATAGCGCGCCGCAGGAGAGACGACGATGCACGAGTTACTGCAATTTCTGATGAGCTACGAGACGCTGCGCGCGGTGTGGTGGCTCTTCCTGGGCGTGCTGCTGGTGGGCTTTGCGATCAGCGGCGGCTTCGACCTCGGCGTGGGCATGCTGCTTCCGGTGCTGGCCCGCGCCGACGAGGAGCGGCGCGTGCTGATCAACGTGGTCGGGCCGACCTGGGACGGCAATCAGGTCTGGCTGATCCTCGGCGCCGGCGCGGTGTTCGCGGCCTTTCCGCCGATCTACGCGACCGCGTTTTCCGGATTTTTCGTGGCCCTGCTGCTGGTGCTGTTCGCGCTCATTTTGCGGCCGGTGGGCTTCGAGTACCGCAGCAAGATCGCCGATCCGCGCTGGCGCTCGACCTGGGACTGGTGCCTGTTCATCGCCGGCTTCGTGCCGACACTGGTGATCGGCGTGGCCTTCGGCAATCTGCTGCAAGGGGTGCCGTTCCGCTTCGATGCCGACCTGCGCTCGTTCTACGAAGGCAATTTTTTCCAGTTGCTGAACCCGTTTGCGCTGCTCGTAGGCGCGGTCTGCGTGTCGATGCTGGCGATGCACGGTGCGATCTATCTGCAACTGAAGACCGAGGGCAGCCTGCAGGCGCGGGCGCGCTTTGCCGCGATCGTCGCCGCGCTGGCGCTGGCCGCGACCTTCACGCTGGCCGGCGTGTTCGTGGCCGGGATGATCGAAGGCTTCATCGTCACCGGCGGGCTGGCGCACGACGGGCCGTCCAATCCGCTGTTGAAGACCGTGACGCGTTCGCCCGGCGCCTGGCTGGCCAACTTCGGCGCGCTGCCCGCGCTGTGGCTGCTGCCGGTGCTGGGCATCGCCGGGGCGCTCGCCACTGCGCTGCTGGCCGCGCGCCACCGGCCCGGGCTGGGTTTCATCACGAGTGCGGTCGCGCTGACGATGGTGATCTTCACGGTCGGCGCGGCGATGTTCCCGTTCCTGATGCCGTCGAGCCTGAACCCGAATCACAGCCTGACCGTGTGGGACGCCAGTTCCAGCCTGCTGACGCTGCGCTGGATGTTCTGGATGGTGATCCTGTTCCTGCCGCTGATCCTCGTCTACACGGGCTGGGTCTACAGCAAGCTGCGCGGCACGGTGACGGTCGAGCAGATCAAAACCTCGCAAGGCCATCTTTACTAGGAGCACGGACCATGTGGTACTTCACCTGGATATTGGGCGTGCTGCTCGCCTGCGCCGCCGCCATCGTCAACGCCATGTGGCTCGAGCTGCAGGGCTACCCGGACGAGCGGTAGCCCGCCTGCGGACGCGCCGCCGGTCAGCGCACGGCGCCGCCATGCCGCCCGCCCCGCCCGACGCGGCCGCGCGCTGGCTGCACGGACTGCGGCCACACGCACGGCGGTGGGTGGCACAGGCGATTGCCGCCGGCGCGGCGGGCGCGCTGCTGACGATCGCGCAGGCCTGGTGGCTGGCCGATCTGCTCGCCAGCGCGGTGCTGGCACCGGAGTCCTTCGCGTCCGGCCCGGCGCTGGCGGTGCTGGCGGCGCTGCTCGCCGCGCGCGCGCTGGCCGCGGCCTGGCGACAGCGCGCCGGCTTTGAGGCGGGCCGGGCGGCCCGTGCGGTGGCGCGTGAGCGCACGCTGGATGCGTTGGCCGCCACCCCGCCCGGCGCGCGCCCCGACGCGGGCGCGGCCAGCACCGAAGTGCTCGAACACGTGGAGGCGCTGGACGGCTATTTCGCGCATTACCTGCCGCAGGTCGCGCTGGTGCTGCTGGTGCCGACGGCGATCCTGCTCGCGGTGCTGCCGTTGTCGTGGCTGGCGGCGGCGATCCTGCTCGCCACGGTGCCGCCCATCCCGCTCTTCATGGCGCTGGTGGGCAGCCGCGCGCGCGCGGCCAGCGACGCGCAGTTCGAGCGGCAGCGGCAGTTGGGCGGGCGTTTTCTCGACCTGTTGCGCGGACTGCCGACGCTGAAGCTGCTGGGCGCCGCGCGCGCGCAGCAGCAGACGGTGGCCGCCGCCGCCGACGGCTACCGGCAGAGCACGCTGGCGGTGCTGCGGTTGGCGTTCTTGTCCTCGGCGGTGCTGGAGCTTTTCGCGTCGCTGGCGATCGCGATGCTGGCGCTGTACCTCGGCTTGTCGCTGCTCGGTCGGCTCGACCTCGGCTTCTGGGCCGCCGGCGGCACCGATCTGCACGCAGCGCTCTTCATTCTGCTGCTGGCGCCGGAGTTCTACGCGCCGTTGCGCGCGCTCGGCCAGCACTATCACGCGCGCGCGCACGCGCTGGCCGCGGCGACGGTTCTGGCGCAGCGCGAAGCGCAGGCGCAGGCGCAGGCCGCCCGCCACGGCGGCTCCCGGCTGCCTCGACCGGACCGCGTGGCGCTG
>JBKCXU010000011.1:0-40086 GCA_046316025.1 Betaproteobacteria bacterium
GCTTGGTGGTGATCCATTCGCGATCGTGGGCAGGTCTCAGCGTTCGTCGTACACCTTGATGACGTCGGTGTGACCGAGTCTCAGCGTTAGTCGTACACCTGCGGCTTGCCTTTGACGGGTCGATCGAAGCGAGGGTAGGGAATGGTGCATAGGAGGACTCGGTGAGCGGCTTGATGGCGGTGAGAGGCGTTCCTGCGAGTACCGCGGCGCAAGAGGTCGAGCCTAGGGTCCGCCGCGCGCGGTGCAAACGCCGGTCGCCCTACGGGCGCCCGCCGGTTGCACCGCGCACCTGATCGGCGCATCGAGGTGTACGACTAACGCTGAGACTCGGGTGTACGACTAACGGTGAGACTTCTCCGTCATGGCTCACAGCCGATTCCAGAAATTGCGTTGACCCTACCGAAACGACGCGTACTCGCTCCGGCTAAGGGATCGTTGGCCCCGCAGCACCGGAGTAGAGCACCTCCTGCGCTGCTAGCAACGTGCAGCGGTCATGGCTGCGGCGCATACAGTGCATGCAGTACAGATCGAAAGAGTTGGCTTCTGCAGGGATGTTCTCCTGGGTCAAGTGCGTGTCAAACTTTTCCCCGCAAACTGACCAGCGGCTCGAAGACCCACTCGATCAGGGTGCGGGTGTCTTGCAGGATGTCGGCTTCCAGTTGCATGCCGGCGGTCAGCGGTTGCGGCTTGCCGTAGGCCAGCACGGTGGGCTGGGCCAGCGCCACAGTGATCCGGTACAGCCCTTCCGCCCCCGCCTGCTGCGCCATCGTCGCCAGTTGCGGCGGCACCTCGTTGGCGGCCAAGGCCGTTCTCGACACCTGCGCCACCGTGCCCTCGTACTGGCCGAACTTCTGGTACGGATAGGCCGCATAGCGCAGCCGCACCCGCTGCCCCGGCTCCAAAAAGCCCACCGCCCGGCTCGGCGCGTACAGGTGCGCTTCCAGCTTGCCGTCGGCCGGCAGCAGGGTCGCCAGCGGCTGATTGCCCGCCATCTGGCCCTTGTCGGTCAAGATCGCGGTGATGACCCCGTCCTGCGGTGCGGCGATGATGGTCTGCCGGCTGGCTTCGGTCGCGGCCAGGTCTTGTTCCAGTGCGGCGATGTTGCGTTCCACCTCCGCCAGGTTCTGCTCGGCGCGCAGCGGCAGTTGCTTCAGTTCTGCGGCGGCTGCGGCGGCGTCGGAGCGGGTGGCGGTCAGGCTGCGTTCCAGTTGCTGCAAGCGGCTTTGCTGGTCGAGCGCTTCTTCGCGCTTCTGCTGCACGGCGATCTCGCTCATAAACTGCTTGCGGGCAAGTTCCTCGAAGCGGGCCAGTTGCGCGCGGATGGAGGTCGTGCGCTCGGTCTGGGTGGCGATCTCGCGCTCCAGTTGGGCGCCCTGCTCGGTCAGGTCGGCAAGCTTGCGGCGCAGCGCCGTGGTCTGCTCGGCCACCAGCAGACGCTGGCGGGCCTGCTCGTCGGAAAGGCTGGTGCAGCGGCGGCGCAGTTGGTCGAGCGCAATGGTCTGCGAGCCAAAGACGCCGGCGCCGCCGTCGGCGAGCCGCTCGGCGGAGAGGACGAAGAGCACGTCGCCGGCCTTGACCGACTGGCCTTCGGCCACGCGGCGCTCGACCACCAGGCCGGGGGCGGGGGCGAGCAGTTTGATCAGGCAGGCGTCCGGCGCGGTGATGCCGACCACGTGGGCGCGCTTGGTGTATTCGCCAAAGATTAGGAAGACGACCACGGCGACGGCGAGCAGCGCGGCGATGCCGCTCCACGCCGCGAAGGACAGCGGCGGGCGCAGGACGGTGGCGCCGAGAAAGGCGTTGCCCTTGGCTTCCAGCGCTTCGCGGCGAAACAGATCGTGCACCGTACTTGCCCCTTGCCGTGTCGCCGCGCGGGATGCACGGCGTGGGGCGAAACGTAGCGGCGCTCGCACTGCACAAGCCAGACTACAAATGTAGGGGGTTGGTGGCTCTTGCGACCCGGAAGTGGCAGACGGACTCACCGCCGTACCGCGCCGGCGCGCAGCAACTGCGCGACGAGCTTTAACCGGAAGCCATAGCGCCGGCGACCAACGCCGCCACTGCGACAGCGGCCAAGGCGGCGCGGTTGCCCACGCCAAAGCGGTGAAGCATCGCGCTCACATGGTCGCGAACCGTGTGCGGGCTGATCGCCAGGTCGCGGGCGATCTCTTTGTTGGTCCGCCCGGCAATAAGCCGCTGAACGACGTCACGCTCTCTCGGAGTCAGTCGGTGCATAGGTCTACCCCCCCCCCCGCACGCCTGCGGGAGCGATTGAACGAATGCTGCTGCTACATCGAGTGCCGGGCGGCGATGGTGCCCGGCGGCGTCCGTATCTGCCGCGTGGGGCCCGCGGGTGGCGGGCCTGCGGCATCTTGCCGAGCTGGTCGCGCGGCGTACAAACGCGATTGAAGTTTGCCCAACCGAACGCGGCGGAGCAACGTGAAAATCCGACAACACCGGGCTATACGGTGGCGAGGCTGGGGTCGATCAAATCGATCCGGTCGGTGCAGATCGCATCCACGCCCCAGTCGAAGAGTTCGCGCGCGCGCGCCGGCTCATCGACCGTGTAGCAGAAGAGCCAGTAGCCGGCCTGCTTGACCTCGTGCGCCTGCGCGGCGGTGAGGTTCTTGTGGTTGGTGTGCAGCGCCACCGCGCCCAGCGCCTCCAGTTGCGCGCGCCAGTCGGGCGGCACGCGGCTCACCAGCAGGCCGCGCGGGATGTTGGGCGCCACCGCGCGCGCGGCGGCGAGCGACTGCGGCTGGAACGAGGAGAAGAGCGGCACGCGCGCATCCGCAGACTCGGCAGGGTTGGCGCGGTCGCCGTCGGGTTGCAGCAGGTCGGCGTAGAGGCGGGCGACGGTCAGGCCGACGGCGAGGCCGGTCGGCTCGGCGCGGTCCTTGGCGGGCTTGATCTCGATGTTCAGCCACAGCCCCGCGGCGCGCGCGTAGCGCAGCGCAGCCTCAAGCGTCGGCACCCGCTCGCCGGCAAAGCGCGGCGAGTGCCAGCGGCCGGCATCGAGCGCGGCCAGTTGCGCGGCGGTGTGCGCGGTCACGCTGCCGGCGCCGGTGGTGGTGCGCTCCAGCGTCTCGTCGTGGATCAGCACGGGCACGCCGTCGGCGGCGAGCATTGCGTCGAACTCGGCACCGCGAAAGCCGCGCGCCACGCCTTCGCGCAGGCCGGCGAGCGTGTTCTCCGGCGCCAGGATGCCGCCGCCGCGGTGCGCGATGACGCGCGGGTACGGCCAAGGTCGGTAATGACTCATGCCGCCACTCGCTTGCGCACGTACACCACCTTCTCCACCCGCGCCACGAGCAAGCCCTCGTCATCGACCACGTCGACCTCGAACACGTGGAGATGCTTGTCGCCGTCGGCCGTCATCTTCAGGATGGTATCGAGTGCGGCTTGCTCCAGCACGAAAGTCGCGCGCATCCGCCCGCGGCCGGGGGCGACGAATTCGATGCTCGCCGCCTTGTCCCACACCGTGTAGCCGGGCGGCAGGCTGTGCAGCACCATCAGCGCGTAGAAAGGGTCGGTCATCGCGTACAGCGACCCGCCGAAGTGCGTGCCAAAGCAGTTGCGGTTGGTCGGGCGCAGCGGCATCTCGACCACCACCTCGCGCCAGTCCGGAGCGATGCGGCGCACGCGGATGCCGGCGCCCAGATACGGCGGCCACAGGTTGAACACCCAGCGGAAGACGCGCGGGGAGATTTTGCGGGGCATGGGTGGGAGTCTAAGAACTCCCGATGAACAGGCGCACCGGCCATTGCGCCGACGCATCGCCATAGCCATCAGCCCTCCCTCACCCGGCGCTTCGCGCCACCCTCTCCCGGTGGGAGAGGGTTTTGTACCCCTCTCCCACCGGGAGAGGGGTTGGGGTGAGGGAAGACCGCTGGCGCGGAGTGCTTCACTTCGATACGCGCACCAAACCTCCCTTGTTATCCTGCCCCGCCATGACCACCCGCGCCCTCGATCACCTGCGCATCCTCGACCTGACTCGCGTGCTGGCCGGTCCCTGGTGCACGCAACTGCTGGCCGACCTGGGCGCGGACGTGATCAAGATCGAGCGCCCCGGCGCAGGCGACGACACCCGCCACTGGGGCCCGCCCTACCTGAAAGACGCCGCGGGCCACGACACGACCGAGGCCGCCTACTACCTCGCCGCCAACCGCGGCAAGCGCTCGGTGACGGTGGACATCGCCGACCCGCAGGGGCAGGCGCTGCTGCGCAAGCTCGCCGCGCAGAGCGACGTGCTGATCGAGAACTACAAGGTGGGCCAGCTCGCCAAGTACGGGCTGGACTACGCCGCGCTCGCCGCCGAGAACCCGCGGCTGATCTACTGCTCGGTCACCGGCTTCGGCCAGACCGGGCCGTACAAGGACCGCGCCGGCTACGACTTCATCATCCAGGGCTTGGGCGGGCTGATGTCGATCACCGGCGAGCGCGACGGCGCGCCCGGCGCCGGCCCGCAGAAGGTCGGCGTGGCGGTGGCCGACCTGATGACCGGCATGTACGCAACGGTGGCAATCCTGGCCGCCGTCGCACAGCGCGAGAAGACCGGCCGCGGCCAGTACATCGACATGGCGCTGCTCGACACGCAGGTGGCGATGCTCGCCAACATGAACCTCAACTACCTGGCGAGCGGCCGCGCGCCGGGACGCGCCGGCAACGCGCACGCCAACATCGTGCCCTACCAGGTGTTTGCGGCGGCCGACGGGCACGCGATCGTCGCGGTCGGCAACGACAGTCAGTTCGTCAAGTTCTGTGAAGTCGCCGGCTGCCCGCAACTCGCCAGCGACCCGCGCTTTGCGCGCAACGCCGACCGCGTGCGCAACCGCGAGCTGCTGATCCCGCTGCTGGAACCCATCGTGCGCAGCCGGCCGGTGGCCTTCTGGGCCGAGCGGCTGGAAGCCGCCGGCGTGCCCTGCGGGCCGATCAATAACATCGCGCAGGCGTTTGCCGACCCACAGGTGGTCGCACGCGGTTTGCGCTTCGACCTGCCGCACCCGACCGCAGGCAGCGTGCCGCAGGTGGCAAGCCCGATCAGCATGAGCGACTCACCGCCCGCCCACGACCGCGCGCCGCCGACACTTGGCCAGCACACCGACGAGGTGCTGCGCGAACTTGCAAATCTCACCGACTCGGACATTGCCGCGCTGCGCGCGCAAGGCACGATCTGACGGTGATGCGCGCGATCCACCTCACCATCGGCGGCCGCGTGCAAGGTGTCGGCTACCGCGACACGCTGCGCAGCGCCGCGCGGCGCAACGGCGCGACCGGCTGGGTGCGCAACCGCGGCGACGGTACGGTGGAAGCGGTCTTGCAAGGCGACGAAGCGGCGCTCGATGCGCTGCGCCGCTGGGTGCGCCGCGGCCCGCCGTTGGCGGTGGTCGAGCGCGTGGACGAGCGGCCCGCCTCCACCGAGGAAGTTGCGCTGATCGACGGGTCGGTCCGGCGGCTGCCGACGGTTTGATCGGACTCGGGCACCCAGCGCCCCCACCCCAGCCCTCCCCCGCTTGCGGGGGAGGGTTAGGGTGGGGGCACAACCCTCCGTGCGACGCACGTCAAGCCTTGAGCCAAGTTCCATCAGATTTAGGATTCAACAACTGGTTCAACACATGGTCGCGCCAGGCGCCGTCGATGAACAGGTCGTTGGACGCGAGCCCAATCCGCGCAAAGCCCAGCCGCGCCAAGAGCCGCGCGCTGCGCTCGTTCTCTGGCAGATGGTTGGCTTCGAGCCGATGCAACCGCAGATCGTCGAACGCATGCGCAATCACCGCGCGCAGTGCCTCGGCCATCAGGCCACGGCCTTCGCACGCGCCGTCGATCTGGTAGCCGAGCCGTCCGCTCTGAAAAGGCCCGCGCTCGATCCCGCTCAGGCTCGCGGTGCCGACAAGAGACTCCGGCAGCTCGTGCTGGAACAACAGCCAGCGCAGCGCCCGAACGGCACGGCGCTCCGACTCCTGCTCGACCGCCTTGGTCGCCCAGTACGCCGCGTCGGTCAAACCCGCCGGCGCCGGCGGCGACCAGCGCCGCAGCCGCTCACCATTGCGCAGGTGAAACTCCGCCAGCGCTGCGGCGTGCCCAGGCGCGAAAACTTCCAGCCGCAGGCGCGGGGTGTGCAGCATTGATGCGGCGAGGTCGTTCATCGTGGGGAATTGGGGTCTAATCCGCCCCCACGACAACGCGCGGGAGAACTCTGGTGGTTTTGCGTCACACCCTTTGCCTCGCCGCCGCTGCGGCGGCCTTTCTGTCCGGCCCGGCCTTTGCGCAGGGCGCGAGTTATCCGACCAAGCCGATCCGCCTGATCGTCCCCTACCCGCCCGGCGGGCCGCTGGACATCGCCGCGCGCGCGCTGGCCGAGCAGGTGCGGCCCACGCTCGGCACCATCGTCGTCGAGAACAAGCCGGGCGCCGGCGGCAACCTCGGAGTGGACGCGCTGGCCAAGAGCGCGCCGGACGGCTACACGCTCGGCATCGGCGCGGTGGCGACCCACGCGATCAACCCCTGGCTCTTTGCCAAGCTGCCCTACGACCCGATCAAGGACTTCGCGCCGATCACGCTGATCGCGCAGGTACCCAACGTGCTGGTGATGTCGGCCGACACCGCCGCCAAGTTGAACATCAATTCGCTGGCCGATCTGCTCGGCTATATGCGCAAGAACCCCGGCAAGCTGAACTACGCCTCGGGCGGCAACGGCAGCGGCGGGCACATGGCGGGCGAGCTGATGAAGTCGATGGCCCGCGTGTACGCGGTGCACATTCCCTACGCCGGCGCCTCGCCCGCGCAGTTGAGCCTGCTGTCGGGGCAGACCGACTTCATGTTCGACAACCTCGCTTCTGCCTTGCCGCAGATTCGCGCCGGCAAGTTACGTGCGCTGGCAGTGACCACCACGCAGCGCGCGGACAGCCTGAAAGACGTGCCGACGATGGCCGAAGCCGGCGGCAAGGCGCTGGCTGGGTTCGATGTCTCCACCTGGTTCGGCGTGTTCGCACCCGCCGGCACGCCGGCGCCGGTCGTCGCCCGCTTGAACGACGAGTTCCGCAAGGCGCTCGTGACGCCGGCAATGCGCGAGCGGCTGGCGGCGATGGGCACGGAACCCTCGCCCAACACGCCCGAGCAGTTCGCGCGCTTTATCGCCGCCGAACTCGCGAAGTACCGCGACGTGGTGAAGTACTCGGGCGCGAAGGTGGATTGACACGTTTGTGCGCCGCCGCAGCATGGCGCGCATAGAATGAAACGCCGCTTCGGAGACAGCGGTCGATCAGGGGGAGACGAGTCGTGAGAATTCGTAACGAGAAGGACTTCTGGTCCGGCGTGCTGTTCATCGTCGCGGGCCTGTTTTTTGCGCTCTTTGCGCAGAACTACGAGATGGGGACGCCGCAGCGGATGGGGCCGGCGTTCTTCCCGACGATGCTCGGCGCGCTGCTGGCGGTGCTTGGGGTGGTGGTCGCTTTCAAGGGCCTGACGGTCGCCGCCGACGACGGCAAGGTCGAGAAATTCCACTTCGGCCCGCTGGCGGCGGTGCTTGGGGCGGTAGTGGCTTTCGGTCTGCTGCTCCGCCCGGCCGGCCTGCTGGTGGCCCTGGTCGCACTGATGGGTATTGCCAGCCTAGGCAGCCACGAGATGAAGCTGCGCGAGCTGATCCCGCTCGCCATCGGCCTGGCATTGCTGGTGCTGGCGGTGTTCATCTGGGGGCTGGGCTTGACCATCCCGGTGCTGCCGGCGTTTCTGTCGTAAGCGGGGGCACGATGGAACTGCTATCGAATCTGGCGCTGGGTTTTGCGACGGCGCTCACGCCGATGAATCTGATGTACGCCTTCATCGGCGTGCTGATCGGCACGCTGGTGGGCGTGCTGCCGGGGCTGGGGCCGATCGCCACGCTGGCGATGCTGCTGCCCTTCACCTACACGCTGGAGCCGACCAGCGCACTGATCATGCTGGCCGGCATTTACTACGGCGCGCAGTACGGCGGCTCGACCACCTCGATCCTCGTCAACCTGCCGGGCGAGTCGGCCTCGGTGGTCACCTGTATCGACGGCTACCAGATGGCCCGCCGCGGGCGCGCCGGCGCGGCGCTGGGCATCGCCGCGATCGGCTCGTTCATCGCCGGCACCTTCGCCACGGTGCTGGTGGCGGCGTTTGCGCCGCCGCTCATCGACCTGGCCTTCAAGTTCGGCCCGGCCGAGTACTTCTCGCTGATGGTGTTGGGCCTGATCGGCGCGGTGGTGCTCGCCTCCGGGTCGCTAATCAAGGCGATCTCGATGATCGTGCTCGGGCTGCTGCTCGGGCTGGTCGGCACCGACGTCAACTCCGGCGTGGCGCGCTTCTCCTTCGACCTGCCGGAACTGGCCGACGGCATCGGCTTCGTCGCGGTGGCCATGGGCGTGTTCGGCTTTGCCGAGATCGTCGCCAAACTGGAAAAGCGCGAGGCGCGCGAAGTCTTCACCAGCAAGGTCGGCAGGCTGCTGCCCAGCGCCGCGGATCTCAAGTACGCGGCGCCGGCGGTGGCGCGCGGCACGCTGCTGGGCTCGCTGCTCGGCATCCTGCCCGGCGGCGGCGCGCTGCTCGCCGCCTTTGCCGCCTACACGCTGGAGAAGAAGGTCACGCGCAAGCCGGAGATCCCCTTCGGCCAGGGCAACATCCGCGGCGTGGCCGCACCCGAGTCGGCCAACAACGCCGGCGCGCAGACGAGCTTCATCCCGATGCTGACGCTCGGCATCCCGCCCAACGCGGTGATGGCGCTGATGATCGGCGCGATGACGATCCACAACATCCAGCCCGGCCCGCAGGTGATGACCAGCAATCCGGCGCTGTTCTGGGGGCTGATCGCCAGCATGTGGATCGGCAACCTGATGCTGGTGATCCTCAATCTGCCGCTCATCGGCATGTGGGTGCAGTTGCTGAAGGTGCCCTACCGGATGCTGTATCTGGCTATCCTGATCTTCTGCTGCATCGGCGTGTACTCGATCAACAACAACGCCTTCGACGTGTACATGACCGCCGCCTTCGGCGTGGTCGGCTACGTGTTCTACAAGCTGCGCTGCGAGCCGGCGCCGCTGATTCTGGGTTTCATCCTCGGGCCGATGATGGAAGAAAACCTGCGCCGCGCGATGCTGCTGTCGCGCGGCGACCCGACGGTGTTCTTCACACGCCCTCTGTCGCTCGGGCTGCTGCTGGCGGCCGTGGCGCTGGTGGTGATCGTGGCGCTGCCGGCGATCAAGCGCGGGCGAGAGCAAGCGTTTAAGGAAGAGGATTAACGGCGCCTCGCAGCGCGGAAAGCAAAAAGCCCGGCTCGGCCGGGCTTTTTGTTTTGGGGCGCCGTGCTTCGCTTCAGTTGATACGGCTGGCAGTGGGCACGGCAGCGAGTTGCGCGGCGCTCGGCGTCACCACCACGCGCTCCAGTTGCACGACCGGCAGACCGGGCTCGCCGGTTGCGGTCGTCAGGTGCGCGGCGGCGAGGATGCCAGCGGTCGTCAACACGGCCAGCAGGGCGCTCATCAGGCGGATCGGGGCGGCGGTCTTGGTCATGCAGGCTCCTTTGGGGGTTCGGGGTTTGACGTGTCGTTCGTCGATGAAGCGCACTTTAGGGATCGGCGCGGCACGCCGCGAGCGGTTTGCGACGAAACGCGCGGCGGGTGAATCGGGGGCTTCGCGGCGGCTGCCGGCGCGCCTCGCCGTTCACTCCGGCTTTTTGGCACTTCGTCGCCGCCTGGTGCGTTTCGGCCCCGATTGCGCGGTCCGCGCGGGCCGCGCACAGTAGGGCCGGCGGCTGCGACGAACGGCAAACGCAGCGCTGCCTGCTGCGCAAGGTGCAGACGGGCGCTTCCGCGTTTCGTGGGGGTCGGATCGGGTGGGAGTGGATTGCATGGCGTACCCGGCCGGCTGCCGCCCGGCCTCTGACACAGCAGCTCCGGATCGGGGGCGACGAGACTCCGGCCAGTGGCGATCCTCAGCCGGAAGAGCGACGAAAAAAAGCCCGGCAGATGCCGGGCGCAAGGGGGTTCTTGCCGGCGGCGCACGCGCCGCGGTGTTCAGTTGATGCGCCGCGCAGAGGCCTCGGCCAATTGACCGGGCGTGGGCGACACCACCACGCGCTCCAATTGCACGACCGGCAAGCCGGCTTCGCCGGTGAAGGTGGCAAAGTGCGCGACGGCGAGGATGCCGGCGGTCAGGGCAAAGGCGATGCTGGCGCTCATGGCACGGACGCGGATCGGGGTGGTCGTCATGGTGGGCTCCTTCGGTTGGCGCGACGTTCGGTTCGTCGATGCGGCGCACTTTAGGAATCCGTCGCCCGCGGCGCGAGCGGTTTGCGACCAAGCGCAAAAGCGGCGACGACGCGGTCGTCGCAAGCGGCTGGCACAATCCGCCGCTCGGGGGCGGTTTTGGACGTTTCGTCGCTGCTGGCGGCATTTCGCGCCGCGCGCCGGCCTCCGCTCACCCGTCACGCAAACCCGCACCGGAGTCCGACGAAATGCATTCGCTCCAACGCCGCCGGCTGCTCCTCGCGGCCGGTGCGAGCCTCGCGCCCGCAGCAGTGCTCGCGCAGAGCTATCCCGGCAAACCGATCCGGCTGATCGTGCCGTTCCCGGCCGCGGGCGCCACCGACATCCTCTCGCGCGAACTGGCGCGGCGCCTGTCCGACCGGCTCGGCCAGCAGGTGGTGGTGGACAACCGCCCCGGCGCGGGCGGCGCCATCGGCAGCGAGGCCGCGGCCAAGAGCGCGGCCGACGGCTACACGTTGTTGATGGCCACCAGCTCCACCCACTCGATCGGCCCACAGCTCAACCCGAAGCTGCCGTACAACGCGCAAACCGACTTCACGCCGGTGGCGCACGTGGCCAACGCGGCCAACGTGCTGATCGTCTCGCCCAAGCTCGAGGTCAAGAACGTGCGCGAGCTGATCGCTCTGGCGCGCGCCAAACCCGGTGCGCTCAACTACGGCTCTAGCGGCAACGGGACGATCCCCAACCTGACCGGGGAACTCTTCAAGGCGATGACGGGCACCTACATCGTCCACATCCCCTACCGCGGCACGGCGCTGGTGATCCCGGACATGGTCAGTGGCCAGGTGCAACTGATGTTCGACAGCATCGTCAGTGCGCAGCCGCACCTGAAGGACGGCCGGGTGCGGCCGCTGGCCGTGACCTCACTCACTCGCTCACCGCTGCTGCCGGAGGTGCCGCCGCTGGCGGAGACGGTGCCGGGCTTCGAGTCGGTCACCTGGTTCGGCGTGTTCGGCCCGCGCGGGCTACCGCCGGAAGTGGTGCAGAAGATCAACGCCGAGATCAACGCGCTTCTGAAGCAACCCGAGTTTGCCGAGCGGCTGCGCCAACTGGGCGCGGAGCCGGCGGGCGGCACACCCGCCGACTTTGCCCGCGTGGTCGCCGACGACAGCGCCAAGTGGGCCAAACTGATTCGCGAACGCAAGATCGCCGCCGATTGACGGGAGACGACACGATGAACTTCGACTGGACCAACCCCTACCCGACCGTACGCACGCCGGTCTTTGCGCGCAACATCGTCTCGACCTCGCAACCGCTGGCCGCGCAGGCGGGGCTGGCGATCCTGCGCGCCGGCGGCAACGCGGTGGATGCCGCCATTGCCGCCGCAGCCGTGATCACGATGACCGAACCTTGCTCCAACGGCCTGGGATCGGACAACTTCGCCATCGTCTGGGACCCGGCGGGCAAGCAGCTGCACGGAATGAACTCCAGCGGCATCGCGCCGGCCGCGTGGTCGCTCGATTACTTCCGCCGCAAGTACGGCGACGATCCGGCCAACCGGCCGCTGCGCGGCTGGGACACGATCACCGTCCCCGGCGCCGTGGCTGGCTGGGCGCTGCTGCACGGCAAGCTCGGCAAGCTGCCGTTTGCCGACGTGCTGGCGCCCGCCATCGACTACGCCGAGCGCGGGTTTGCCGTCAGCCCCAACGTGCAGGAAAAGTGGCGCCTCGCGGAGCCGCTGCTCAAAGAGCTGCCCGGCTTTGCCGAGCACTTCCTGCCGCGCGGGCGCGCGCCGCAGGTGGGTGAGCACTTCGTGCTGCCGGGCGCGGCACGGACGCTGAAGCTGATTGCGCAAACCAAGGGCGAGGATTACTACCGCGGCGAGATCGCCGCCGCCATCGCCGGCTACGCGAAGCAGACCGGTGGTGCGATGACCGCGGACGATCTGGCTGCTTACTGGGACTTCGTGCAGAGCGACGGCTGGGTCGGCACCGTGAGCAAGGACTTTGCCGGCCACACGCTGCACGAGATTCCGCCCAACGGGCAGGGCATCGCCGCGGCGATGTGCCTGGGCATCCTCGAGCACACCGGCCTGGCGGCGTTCAAGGTGGACTCGGCCGACTGGCAGCACGTGGCGATCGAAGCGATGAAGCTCGCCTTCGCCGACGTGTACGCCTTTGTTGCCGACCCGCGCGCGATGACGGTGACGCCGGCGCAACTGCTCGACGACGGCTATCTGCGCGAGCGGGCCAAGCGCATCGACATGCGCCGCGCGCAGCCGTTTGCACCCGGCACGCCCCCGCGCGGCGGCACGATCTACCTGACCGCCGCCGACGCCAGCGGCATGATGGTGAGCCTGATCCAGTCCAACTACATGGGTTTCGGCTCCGGCGTGGTGGTGCCCGGCTACGGCATCTCGCTGCAAAACCGCGGCCACGCCTTCAGCCTCGATCCGGCGCATCCGAACGTCGTGCGGCCACGGCACCGGCCGTTCCACACGATCATCCCGGCTTTTCTGATGCGCGACGGCGCGCCGCAGATGAGCTTTGGCGTAATGGGCGGCAACATGCAGCCGCAGGGCCATGTGCAGACCTTGACGCGGATGCTGCTTGCCGGCCAGCAGCCGCAGGCGGCGTGCGACGCGCCACGCTGGAAGTGGATGCAAGGTGTGGACATCGAGGTCGAGAGCCAGACGCCCGCAGCCGTGGTCGAAGATCTGACCGCCCGCGGCCACCGGATCACCCGCGCCGACGACAGCTACATGGACTTCGGCGCCGGGCAGTTCATCTGGCGGTTGGGCGATGCCGCCGTTGATGGCTACGTGGCGGCCAGCGACTCGCGGCGCGATGGACTGGCAGCCGGGTTTTGAGGTGGAGCACAATCCCTTGTCTGCGACTCGTTCGGCTTTGACCGAGCGGGCCGGCTGACTTATCTTCGCGTCTGCTTCGATCGCTTCGCCAACCGTCTTTCACGCCGATGGCCGCCGTTACCCAGTTTGCCGGAGCCGCTCTGACGGGCTTGGCGCGTGCGCTGGTGCAGCAGGGCAAACTGCGGCCGGACCGGGCCGAGGCGCTGGCCCGGCAGGCGGCGCAGAGCAAGACCCAGTTTCTCGACGCGCTGCTGGCGGCGCAGGACCGCGAAGGACTGGACGCGCGCGAGGTCGCCCGCTTCGCGGCACAGACTTTCGGCCATCCGCTGCTGGATCTGGATGCGATCGTCCCGGACGCGCTGCCGAAGGACCTGATCGATCGCAAGCTCGTCAGTTCGCTGCGCATGCTGGCACTGGCCAAGCGCGGCAACAAGATCACCGTGGCGGTGTCCGATCCGACCAATCTGCCGGCACTGGACCAGATCAAGTTCCAGACCCAGCTGACGCCGGAGATCGTCGTCGTCGAGCACACCAAGCTGCTCGGGTTGACCCAGTCGTTTACGCAGTCGGCGTCGCAAAAGCTCGACGACCTGGTCGGCGCCGACTTCAACATGGACGACCTGTTGGTCGAAGCTTCGGACGAGTTGCCGGAGGAAACCGGCGGCGACGTCGACGACGCGCCGGTCGTCCGTTTCCTGCAAAAGCTGCTGCTCGACGCGATCAACGAGGGCGCCTCCGACCTGCATTTCGAGCCGTACGAGAAGTTTTATCGGGTGCGCTTCCGCGTCGACGGCCAACTGCGCGAGGTGGCGCAGCCGCCGCTGGCCATCCGCGACCGACTGTCGGCGCGGGTCAAGGTGATTTCCAAGCTCGACATCTCGGAAAAGCGCGTTCCGCAGGACGGCCGGCTGAAACTCGCCCTGGGCGCGCAGCGGGCGATCGACTTCCGCGTCAGCACCCTGCCGACGCAGTACGGCGAAAAAATCGTCATGCGCGTGCTCGACTCGGCGCAGGCCAAGATCGGGGTCGACGCCCTGGGCTTCGAGCCGGAGCAAAAGGAAACCCTGCTGCGGGCGATCCGCCAGCCCTGGGGCATGGTGCTGGTCACCGGTCCCACCGGCAGCGGCAAAACGGTGACGCTGTACAGCTGTCTGTCGATCCTCAACCAGCCGGGCGTGAACATCTCCACCGCCGAGGATCCGATCGAAATCCAGCTGGGCGGGATCAACCAGGTCAACATCAACGACAAGGCGGGCCTCACCTTCGCCACCGCGTTGCGTGCGTTCTTGCGCCAGGACCCGGACATCGTGATGGTCGGCGAGGTGCGCGACCTGGAAACCGCCGACATCGCCATCAAGGCAGCGCAGACCGGCCATATGGTGCTGTCGACGCTGCACACCAACGATGCCCCGACCACGGTGACCCGCCTGGTCAACATGGGGGTGGCGCCGTACAACATCGTCTCTTCGGTGATTCTGGTGGTCGCGCAACGTCTGGCGCGAAAGCTGTGCAGTTGCAAGCAGCCGACCGAATTGTCGAAGGACGTTTTGCAGGCAGCCGGGTTTGCCGAGCACGACTTGGGCGGCTGGGTGCCCTACAAGCCGGTCGGCTGCGACCGCTGTCGCGGTTCGGGCTATAAAGGGCGCGTCGGCATCTTCGAGGTCATGCCGATTACCGAGGCCGTGCAGGATCTGGTGATGGCCGGGGCCAGTGCGAGCAAGATCGCCCGGCACGTGCGTGAGCATGGGGTGATCGGCCTGCGCCAGTCGGGCCTGTTCAAGGTGCGCCAGGGACTCACCTCGCTGGAAGAAGTGTTGGGATGTACCAATGACTGATCGTCGCATGACGTTCGCCGCGGCCGCCGGCGGGGAGCGCTGAGTGGCCACCGCCGCCACCACCGCCAGCAAGGCGCGGGCACCGACCCAGGAGGCGCTCTACCTTTGGGAAGGCCGCGACCGTACCGGGCGCATCGTCAAAGGGGAGATGCGCGCCGGCGGCGAATCCGTGGTCGCCGCCGCGCTGCGCCGGCGCGGCATCGTTGCTACCCGCATCAAGAAGCAGGGCATCCGCCGCGGGCGCAAGATCACCGAAAAGGACCTGGCGCTCTTCACCCGCCAGTTGGCGACGATGATGCGCGCCGGTGTGCCGCTGTTGCAGTCGTTCGACATCGCCGGGCGCGGGCATGCCAATCCGGCGATGGCGCGCCTGCTCAACGACATCCGCGCCGACGTAGAAACCGGAACGGCGCTGAACCAGGCGTTCCGCAAGTACCCGCTGCACTTCAACGCCTTGTACTGCAACCTGGTGGCCGCCGGTGAGCAGGCCGGCATTCTGGAGACGCTGCTCGACCGTCTGGCGAGCTATCAGGAAAAGACCCTCGCGCTCAAGGGCAAGATCAAGAAGGCGCTGTTCTATCCGATCACCATCCTGCTGGTGGCGGTGGTGGTGGTGGCGATCATCATGATCTTCGTGATCCCGTCGTTCAAGACCGTGTTTGCTTCGTTCGGTGCGTCGTTACCCACACCGACGCTGGTGGTCATCGCCATGTCCGACTTCTTCGTCGCCTACTGGATGTGGCTGCTGGCCGCAACCGTAGGAGCCGGGTACTTCACAGTGCAGGCATGGCGGCGATCGCCGCGGTTTCAAATGGCGGTCGACCGCGTCCTGCTCAAGCTGCCGCTGATCGGCCCACTGGTGCGCAAAGCCACGCTGGCGCGCTGGAGCCGCACCCTGGCGACGACGTTCTCCGCGGGCGTGCCGCTGGTCGAGGCACTCGACGCGGTCGGCCCGGCCTGCGGCAACGCGGTCTATCAGGACGCCACGCGCCAGATCCAGGCCGAGGTCAATGTGGGCACCGCACTGGCGCAGGCGATGCAGAACAGCACCGTGTTTCCGACCATGGCCGTGCAGATGACCAACATCGGCGAAGAGTCGGGTGCGCTCGACTCGATGCTGTCGAAGGTGGCCGACTACTACGAGCGTGAGGTCGATGAGACGGTCGATGCCATGTCGAGCCTGATCGAACCGATCATCATGGTCGTGCTCGGCATCCTGGTCGGTGGCATGGTGGTGGCCATCTATATGCCGATCTTCAAGCTCGGCCAGGTGGTTGGCTGATCGCCGGATTGCCCTTGCCGCCAGACCTGCTGTTCGTCGCTGGCGCCGGCCTGCTCGGGCTGCTGGTCGGCTCGTTCCTGAACGTGGTCGTCCATCGGCTGCCGAGAATGCTGGAAGCCGAGTGGCGCGCACAGTGCGCGGAACTCGAAGGGCGCGAGCCGCCCGCCGCGCCGCGCTACAACCTGTGGCTGCCGCGCTCGGCCTGCCCCGCCTGCGGGCATGCTCTGCGCGAGCGCGACAACATCCCGCTGCTGTCGTACGTGTGGCTGCGCGGGCGCTGCGCGTTTTGCGCCACGCGCATTTCGCCGCGCTACCCCGTGGTCGAAGCGCTGGCCGGCGGGCTGGCCGCACTGGTGGCCTGGCGTTTCGGCTGGGGCGCGGCCGGCGCGCTGGCGCTGGTGCTGGTGTGGTTCCTGATCGCCGCCGCGGCGATCGATCTGGACACCACGCTGTTGCCCGACGACCTCACGCTGCCGCTGCTGTGGATCGGGCTGCTGGCCAACCTGTGGGGCGTTTACGTGCCGTTGGCCGACGCGGTGCTCGGTGCCGCCGCCGGTTATCTGGCGCTGTGGTCGGTGTACTGGCTGTTCAAGCTCGCCACCGGCAAGGAAGGGATGGGCTACGGCGACTTCAAGCTGCTGGCGGCGCTGGGCGCCTGGCTCGGCTGGAAGCTGCTGCTGCCGATCGTGCTGGTCGCCTCGGTGGTGGGGGCGGTGGTCGGCATCGCGCTGATCGCGTTGCGGGGACGGGGCCGCGAGACGCCGATTCCGTTTGGCCCCTATCTCGCCGCGGCGGGTTTCATCGCCCTGCTGTTCCGGCACGACCTGGCGGCCTGGCTGCCGCTGTGACGCGATGTTCCGTGTCGGCCTGACCGGCGGCATCGGCAGCGGCAAGTCGGCGGCGGCTGAGCTGTTGCGCGCCCACGGCGCCGACCTCGTCGATGCCGATGCGATCGCGCATACGCTGACTGCGCCCGCGGGCGCGGCCATCGGGCCGATTCGTGCACGCTTCGGCAATGAGGTCGTCGACGCCAGCGGCGCGCTCGACCGCGCGCGGATGCGCGCGCTTGCCTTCGGCGACGATGGCGTGCGCCATGATCTCGAAGCGATCCTGCATCCGCTGATCCGCGCGCAGGCGCAACGCCAAGTCGAGGCCAGCACCGCGCCCTACGTGGTGCTCGCGATCCCGCTGCTGGTGGAATCCGGCAACTGGAGCGAGCGCGTCGACCGCGTGCTGGTGGTCGACGTGCCGGAGGACGTGCAGGTCGCGCGCGTTACGCGCACCCGTGGTCTGACCGAGCACGAGGTGCGCGCGATCGTTGCCCGCCAAGCCTCGCGTGCGGCGCGGCTGGCCGCCGCCGACGATGTGCTGTGCAACGACGGCACACCGGCCGAGTTGGCCTCGCGCGTAGCCCGGCTGCACGCCAGCTACGCTGCCACAGCGCGCGCGCGTGTGATAATCGATTGCTAAACGAGACTTGGGCATGGTCGAAGCCGAACGCCGTACGGTGCTGTACGAATACCCGTTCAACGAGCGGGCGCGCACCCTGCTCCGGCTCGAAGACCTGTTCGAGAAGCTCGCTTTCTTCCAGGCGCAGACCCATCACCTGTGCCATCACACGGCGCTGTTGACGCTATTCGAGATTCTCGACGTCACGGCGCGCGCGGATCTCAAGAGCGACCTGTTGCAGGAACTGGAACGCCACAAGCAGGCGCTGGCGGCGCTGCGTAACAACCCGCAGGTGTCGGAAGTGGCGTTGAGCGGCGTGCTCGGCGAACTCGACCGCGCGCAACAGGCGCTCGGCGCCACCGCCGGCAAAGCGGGTCAGCACCTGCGCGACAACGAGTGGCTGACCAGCATCCGCAGCCGCGCGGCGATCCCCGGCGGCACCTGCGAGTTCGATCTTCCCTCCTATCACTCCTGGCTGATGCGCGACGCCGCCGACCGCGCCGCCGATCTGGACGGCTGGACGCGGCCGTTGGCGCTGTTTTCCGACGCGCTCGGCATCCTGCTGCGGCTGCTGCGCGAATCTGCCCACCGCAGCCCGCAAGTGGCCGCTCAGGGCTCGTACCAGCAGATGCTGCAAGGGCGCACCTACTCGCTGTTGCAGGTGCGGGTGGCGGCCGACGAAGGCGCGGTCCCCGAGATCAGCGCCAACAAGTACATGCTGTGGATTCGCTTCACCGCCGCCGAACGCGACCTGAAACCCAAGGCGCTGGAACGGGACGTGCCGTTCCAGCTGGCGCTCTGCTCGTTCTGACCGCCATGGCGACCGTCGTCGAGTGCCCGACCTGCGGCACGCCGGTCGAGTGGAACGAAGCCAGCCGCTGGCGCCCGTTCTGCTCCGAGCGTTGCCGGCTGATCGACCTGGGCGATTGGGCCGCAGAGCGCCACCGGATTGCCGGCGAGCCGGCCGACGATCTGGCGGCGGATACGCCAACGCCCCCAAAACCTCACTGATCAGCCCAGGCGGCGCCGAGCATCGCCACGCCTTGCGCACCGGCGCGGCGGGCGACGTCGACATCGGCGGCCGTCAGGCCACCCAGTGCATAAACCGGCAAAGGCGCATCGACGGCGAGCCGCTCGAACTCGCGCCAGCCGAGCGTGGGCGCGCCGGGGTGGCTCGCGGTCGGCAACACCGGGCCTAGCGCGGCAAAATCGCAGCCCAGTCGACCGGCGCGCGCGAGATCTGCACGGCCGTGCACCGAGGCGCCGACCCAGCCGACCTGCGGTCGCTGCGTCGCCTGTCCCAGCGCGGCCCCGGTCAGATGCACGCCATCGGCCCGATCCCACAGCGCGCGCGGATGCCGGCTGCTGACCAGCAGCCTGCCGCCATGCGCATGCACGCGGGCGCGGACTTCGGGCAACAGTTGCGCGACTTCATCGTCGGCGAGTTGCGCTTCGCGCAGTTGCACCAGCCGCAGGCCGCGTGCGAGCGCCGCCTCCAGCCGCGCGAGAAAACCATCGCGACCGTACTGCGCCGCGGCCGACAGCGCGTAAAGCGCCGGCAGTGCCAGCCAGCGCAGCGCGGGCACGGCGGCCGGCAACAGCGGTGACGGCAAGGCGCCTGCGGGATCGAAGAAATCCATCCGCTGCCCCTCGCGCGCATGCGGCGCGCCCTGCCAGTCGAACACGCGGCAAAAGTGCAGCCGCACGTAGGCATGCGGGTAGTCGAACTCGAAGTTGACCCAGGGGCAAACCGCGCCGACGGCAACCCCCAGCTCTTCGTGCAGCTCGCGCGCCAGTGCCCCGGCGACCGACTCGCCCGGCTCCAGCTTGCCGCCGGGAAACTCCCAATAACCGGCGTAGGGTTTGCCGGCGGGACGGTCGGCCAACAGCACCGCGCCGTCGGCGCGGATCAGCACGCCGACCGCGACTTCCGTGACCGGGCGGGTCATCCGCGCGGTGCAGCCAGGCCGTGCCGACCCGCGTAGTCGCGGGCAAACTGCACCGCCACGCGGCCCGAGCGCGAGCCGCGCTGCAACGCGAACCGCAAGGCTTCGCCGCGTGCCTGCGCGATGGCCTCGACCGGCAGTCCGTAATGGGCGAGCCAGTGCGCGACGATGTCCAGATAGTCGTCCTGGCGAAACGGGTGAAACGACAGCCACAGCCCGAAGCGCTCCGACAGCGAAATCTTTTCTTCGACCGTCTCGCCGGGGTGAATCTCGCCGTCGGCGTCGTAGCGCGTATCGAGGTTCTCGCGCATGGTCTCCGGCATCAGGTGGCGGCGGTTGGAGGTCGCGTAAATCAGCACGTTGTCGGCCGGCGCCGCCACCGATCCGTCCAGCGCGGCTTTCAGCGCCTTGTACGAGTTCTCGCCGACGTCGAACGACAGGTCGTCGCAAAACACGATGAAGCGCTCGGGCTGCGCCGCGACCCGTGCGGCAATCTCCGCCAGGTCGATCAGATCGTGCTTGTCCACCTCGATCAGCCGCAGTCCCAGACCGGAGAAGCGCGCGAGACAGGCCCGCACCAGCGACGACTTGCCGGTGCCGCGCGCGCCGGTGAGCAGCACATTATTGGCCGGCAGACCGCGGACGAACTGCTCGGTGTTGGCGAGCAGCGCGGCCTTCTGCGCATCGACGTGCCGCAAGTCGTCGGGGTCGTTGCCGGCTATCCGATGCACCGGCTCCAGCGCGCCGTGCGTCAGACCGAGAAACTGCCGCCGCCGCCAGCGGAAGGCGGGCGCGCTCCAATCGACCGGATCGGCGTCCGGCAGCAGCGGCTCGAGCCGCGTGAGCAGCGCGTCGAGCTTCTGTTCGAGCGCACTCGCCATCTTTACGAGCGGTAATCGGCGTTGATCGACACGTAGCCGTGCGACAGGTCGCAGGTCCAGACGGTAGCGCTCGCCGTGCCGCGACCCAGCGCGATCCGCACAACAATCTCCGCGCCGCGCATCGCGCGCTGGCCGTCTTCCTCGCGATAGTCGGGGTGCCGACCGCCGTTGCGCGCGACCCAGACATCGTTCAAGTGCAGTTGCACGCGCGCGGCGTCGAGATCGGCGATGCCGGCGTTGCCCACCGCCGCGAGGATGCGCCCGAGGTTGGGATCGGAAGCAAAAAACGCCGTCTTGACGAGCGGCGAATGGGCCACCGCGTAGGCGATCTGCCTGGCTTCGACCTCGCTCGCTGCGCCTTCGACCGCGATCTCGATGAACTTGGTCGCCCCTTCGCCGTCGCTAACGATGGCTTGCGCCAGTTGCGTCGCGACCGCGGCGACTTCGGCCGCCAGAAGCGGAAAGCGCCGATCCGCCTCGCTCGCAATCGGCGCCGCGCCGTTGCCGCCGGTGGCGATCAACACGAACGAGTCGTTGGTCGAAGTGTCGCCATCGACGGTGATGCGGTTGAACGACGCCTCCGCCACCTGCGCGACCAGCCGCTGCAACAACGCCGGGGCCACCGCGGCGTCGGTGGCGACGAAGCCCAGCATCGTCGCCATGTTGGGCTTGATCATCCCCGCGCCCTTGGCGATGCCGGTGACAGCGGTCGGTACACCGTCGAGTGCAAAGCGGCGCGAGGCGGCTTTGGACACGGTGTCGGTGGTCATGATCGACACCGCCGCCTGCGACCAGTGGTCGGTGGCGAAGCGCGCCGCCGCCTGCGGCAAGCCGGCAATCAGCCGGTCGACCGGCAGCGGCTCCATGATCA
This sequence comes from Betaproteobacteria bacterium, assembly GCA_046316025.1. Taxonomy (GTDB): domain Bacteria; phylum Pseudomonadota; class Gammaproteobacteria; order Burkholderiales; family Burkholderiaceae_F; genus JAJTHJ01. The sequence continues at coordinate 21,357 of JBKCXU010000011.1, forward strand.
CGCCGGTGGAAAACGGCAGCACGGCCGTCGCTTCGCAGCCGAGCAGTTTGCCGACCGCCGCGCAGGTCTGGCGTGCGTCCGCGAGGCCTGGCTCGCCGGTACCCGCGTTGGCGCAGCCGGTGTTGACCACCAGGGCGCGAACGGCGCTGCCGGCCGCCAGATGTTCGCGACACACCAGCACGGGCGCGGCGCAAAAGCGATTTTGTGTAAACACGCCCGCCACCGCCGCGCCCGGCGCCAGCCGCAGCAAGAGCAAGTCCTTGCGCCCCTGCTTGCGAATGCCCGCCTCGGCCCAGCCGAGTTCGACGCCGGCGACGGGGTGCAGCGCGGCAGGATCAGACGCCGTCAGGTTGACCGCCATCCCTAGCCCACCACTGCGCCATACGTCTCACTTTTCACGTTTCACGCGAGTTTTCCGTGGCACTGCTTGTACTTCCTGCCCGACCCGCAGGGACAGGGATCGTTGCGGCCGATCTTGTCGCCGAAACGCTTGAAGGGCTGCGCCTTGGCCTCCGCCGGCTCGGGCAGGGTCAGCGCCTCGACATCGGTGGCGGCCTCCGCTGCCGCGGCCACACCGGCGCCAAGTTCGGCGTGCTGCGCACGCGCCTGCTCGAGACGGCGCTCGCTGGCTTCTTCCATCTTCTGCTCGGCCGCGGCGACTTCTTCCTGCGTCTGGATGCGGACGTTCATCAGCACGCGCACGACGTCGGCACGCACGCGGTCGAGCAACATGCCGAACAACTCGAACGCCTCGCGCTTGTACTCCTGCTTCGGCTGCTTGGCGGCATAGCCGCGCAGGTGGATGCCCTGGCGCAGGTGGTCGAGTGCGGCCAGGTGCTCGCGCCAGGCGCCATCAAGCATCTGCAGCATGATGGAGCGCTCGAAGCTCGCAAATGCCTCGGTCCCAACCTGCGCGACCTTCGCCGCGTAGGCCTCATCGACGGCCTTGAGCAGGCGCTGCAGCAGATCGTCGGCGTGCACGTCCTCGGCTTCCAGCCACTGCGCCAAGGGCAGTTCGATCTGCCAGTCGGCGGCCAGGGCGCGCGTCAGCCCGTCGATGTCCCACTGCTCCTCGACCGTCTCCGGCGGCACGTGCGTGCGGAACAAGTCGGTGAAGAACCCGTGCCGCAGGTTGGTCACCATCTCGGCCGGATCCTTGGTCTCCAGGATGTCGTTGCGCAGGCGATAAATCTCGCGCCGCTGGTCGTTGGCGACGTCGTCGTATTCGAGCAGTTGCTTGCGGATGTCGAAGTTGCGCGCCTCGACCTTGCGCTGCGCGGTTTCGATCGAGCGGGTGACCATGCCGGCTTCGATCGCCTCGCCTTCGGGCAGCTTCAACCGATCCATGATCGCGCGCATGCGGTCGCCGGCAAAGATGCGCAGCAGCGGGTCTTCCATCGACATGTAGAAGCGCGACTCGCCCGGGTCGCCCTGGCGGCCGGAACGCCCGCGCAACTGGTTGTCGATGCGGCGCGACTCGTGCCGCTCGGAGCCGATGATCTTCAGGCCCCCGGCGGCGATCACCTGGTCGTGCAGCGACTGCCATTCGCCGCGCAGCTTTTCGATTCGCGCCTGCTTGTCGGCCTCCGCCAGGGCCGCGTCGGCGTTGACGAACTGCACCTGCTTCTCGACGTTGCCGCCGAGCACGATGTCCGTGCCGCGGCCGGCCATGTTGGTGGCGATGGTGATCATCTTCGGCCGCCCGGCCTGGGCGACGATCTCCGCCTCGCGCGCATGCTGCTTGGCGTTGAGGACCTGGTGCGGCAGCTTCTCCTTGTTCAGCAACTCCGACAGCAGTTCGGAGTTTTCGATCGAGGTCGTGCCGAGCAGCACCGGCTGGCTGCGTTCGTAGCAGTCCTTCACGTCGGCGACGATCGCCGCGAACTTCTCGTTGAAGGTGCGGTAGACCTTGTCCTGCTGGTCGCGCCGGATCATCGGCCGGTGCGTGGGGATGACCACGGTCTCGAGCCGGTAGATCTCCTGGAACTCGTAGGCCTCGGTGTCCGCCGTTCCGGTCATGCCGGCGAGCTTCTCGTACATGCGGAAGTAGTTCTGAAAGGTGATCGAGGCGTAGGTCTGGTTCTCCGCCTGGATCGCGACTTTTTCTTTCGCTTCGACCGCCTGGTGCAGACCTTCGGACCAGCGGCGGCCGGGCATCAGGCGGCCGGTGAACTCGTCGACGATGATCACCTCGTCGCTTTGCACCACGTAGTGCTGGTCGCGGTGGTAGAGCGAATGCGCCCGCAGCGCCGCCAGCATGTGGTGCATCAGCACGATGTTCTGCGGCGCGTACAGGCTCTCGCCCTCGGCCAGCAGCCCGCGGCGCACGAGGATGCCCTCGATCTTCTCGTGCCCGGCTTCGGAAACGTGCACCTGGTGCGCCTTCTCGTCCACCCAATAGTCGCCGGCGCTTTTCTCGTCGGCCTGGCGCGACAGCAGCGGCGGCACCTCGTTCATCGCCTGGTACAGGTTGGTACTGTCCTCGGACGGGCCGGAAATGATCAGCGGCGTGCGCGCCTCGTCGATCAGGATCGAGTCCACCTCGTCGACGATCGCGTACACCTGACCGCGCTGGCGCTTGTCCTCCAGCCGGTACTCCATGTTGTCGCGCAGGTAGTCGAAGCCGAACTCATTGTTGGTGCCGTAGGTGATGTCGGCCGCGTAGGCGACGCGCTTGTCCTCGGTCGACTGCTGCGACACGATGGTGCCGACCGACAGGCCGAGGAAGTTGTAGATCTTGCCCATCCACTCCGCATCGCGGACGATCAGGTAATCGTTGACGGAGACGATGTGCACGCCGCGGCCGGTGAGCGCGTTCAGATAGGCCGGCAGGGTCGCCACCAGCGTCTTGCCCTCGCCGGTGCGCATTTCGGCAATGTTGCCGTCGTGCAGCACCATGCCGCCGACCAGTTGCACGTCGAAGTGCCGCATGGCCAGCACGCGCTTGCCCGCTTCGCGTACCACGGCAAAGGCCTCCGGCAGCAGCTGAGCCAGCGTCTCGCCCTTGGCAAGCCGGCCCTTGAACTCGACCGTCTTGGCCGCCAGCGCCGCATCGTCGAGCGCCGCCATCTGCGGCTCCAGCGCGTTGATTTTGGCGACGGTGCGCTGGTATTGCTTGAGCAGCCGCTCGTTGCGACTGCCGAAAATGCGGGTCAGGACATTGGTAATCATCGGGAATCAGGCCAGGGGCGCGGCACGCCATCGCTGGCGGCGGTGCGCGCGGAAGCGCCGGGTCGGCGCAAACGAAAATTATCCCATAGGGGTAGCGCGCAACCTGCCCGCGCTCCCTCTGACATGGCGGCGCCCCTGGCGCCTTGCAAGACCTACCTGGACGCCGGCGCCAGCGCGGCCAGCGGCGATCCCGCCTGCTGCCGGGCCAGGAACTTGAAGGGATTCTGCGGCTGCCCGCGGACATGCACCTCGAAGTGCAGGTGCGCGCCGGTGGTGCGGCCGGTGCGGCCGACCTCGGCGACTTTCTGCCCCGGGCGGACGATGTCGCCGACTTTGACGTCCACGCGGCTGGCATGCGCGTACAGGGTGGCCAGATCGTTACCGTGGTCGATCAGCACGGTCTTGCCGTACTCGGGATGCACGTCGGTGCCCACCACCACGCCGCCGCCGGCGGCAAAGATCGGCGTGCCGACCGGTGCGGAAAAGTCCACGCCGGCGTGCATCGCCTGCCGACCGTTGATCGGATCGATGCGCATGCCGAAGCCCGAGCCGGCAAAGCCCTCGGCCACCGGCGCGTTGTGCGGCAGCAGCGTGCGCCGCACTTGCAGTGCGAGCAGTTCGGTCTCGATCACCGCCAGATAATCGGCCCGCATCTCCACGCTCTTGGCGATGCGGTCCATCTCAAGCATCAGTTCCTCGGGCGTCATCGAGCGCGCACCGACTGGCGCTGGCCCGCCGCGGCCCGGCAACGACGCGAAATCGAACTCACTGGGCGGAATGCCGGCCAACTTGGCGACCCGCTCGCCCAGCGCGTCGAGCCGCACCATTTGCGCCTGCATCTCGCCCAGTCGCTTGGCCAGCGCATCGACGTTGTCGCGCATGTAGCGCTCTTTGCGCAGGTTTTCGTCGCGCATCACCCAGGCGACGAAGTCGTGCACGATGGGGATTTTCACGTCCACCGCAGCGCGGAAGGTCACCGCGTACAAGCCCACGGCGGCCAGCACCACGGCAAAGGCAAGTCCGACGGCCGACCAGGCCAGCTTGCGCCGGGACAAAGTCAGCGTGCGCGCCCGGCTCAGGCGCGGATCGACGATGATGATCTGCATGGTCAAAACTCCTGCTAACGCGTGCGCCGGCTATCCTTGCCGGGATGCGCACGCCGAGCCGTACCGTAGTCGCCGCACTGGCCGAATCCCCCGCCGCCGCGTTGCTGGCGCGGTTGGCCGCCACGCAAAAGGCGGCGGCGGTCATGGCCGCCGCCGTAGCCGAACTCACGCCCGACCTGGATCTGACTCAGCCAGGCAGGGCGGACTTGCACGGTGGAACTTTGCTTCTGAACGCCCCAACGTCCGCCGCAGCGGCCAAGCTGAGGCAGGCGGTTCCGGGACTGCTCGCTCTCCTGCACCAACAAGGGGTGGAAGTTAACCAAATTCGGCTGCGCGTACAACCCGGCGGCAGCGCGCAATCCGACCCGGACGTGACGCAGATCAGCGTAGAACCCGAAACGCAGACCGAACAACGGCGCGACGCGGCCCGACGCTTCGCTCGGGAACTGGCGGCGCGGCTGCCCGACTCCGCCCTGCGCCGCGCGGCTGAGCGATTACAGCAAAAGCTCGATGCGCAGAGTGGGCGCTAACACCAAGCGGCCTTATTGAGCCTGCGCGGCGATCGCGTCGTCCAACCGAACCGACACCAGCCGCCGCGCGCCGTTAAAGCGTTGGCGAAAGTAGCTGTCGCCGACCTGGCTCTCGGTGACCTTGCGCTGCCGCGGCGACGCGTGCACGAATCGCCCTTCCCCGACGTAGACACCCACGTGCGAGTAGCGTCGACCGCGCGTGTTGAAGAACACCAGATCGCCGGGCAGCAGCGCATCCAGCGCCACCGGTTGCCCCAGCAGCGCCATCGCCGCCGCCGTGCGGGGCAGTTCCGCCAATCCCAGCCGCGACCACATCAGCCGCACCAGGCCGCTGCAATCCACGCCGCGCGATGGGTCGTTGCCGCCAAAGCGATAGCGAACACCGAGCAGGTCGCTCGCAACCTGCTCCAGCAAGTCCGCGGGCAGCAGCGGCAGGGCCAGCGAGGGGGCGGACTCCAGCGCCGGCGGCAGTGCCGGCCCATCGGCTTGCGTCTGCGCAACGGCCGCCGACAGGCCGGCAGTCAGGGCCAGTCCGACGGCGAAGCGGCGAAGGCGATGCAAGCAGCTCATCGGCCGAATTTTTGCACGAGTCGCCCCGCCCGGCGCGAGCATCAGTGCCTGCGCGCCCACCGCGCGGGCCCGATCGCCACGCCGAACGCTACCCGCCGAGAAACCGCTGCGCGATCAGCACGGCGAAGAACAGCAGGCCCGCGCCCACCGCAGCAATGAACAGCCGCAGCGCCCAGCGCAGATACCTACGCTCACCGGTCGCAAAATAGGCAAGGACCAGCCCGGCGACGGCCAACGCGGCAACGACGAACAGCGCACGAAGCAGTGGCATGCGTTGCGCTATCCGGCCAGCGACCGTCGCACTCCGCAGCCGCTACGCCAGCGCCGGCTGCAGGTACGCGGCCGGGGCGGCGGCGCCGTCTTCGAAGGTGACCAGCTCCCAGGCCTCGGCATCCGCCAGCAGCGCGCGCAGCAGCTTGTTGTTGATCGCGTGGCCGGACTTGTGCGCGCTGTAGGCGGCGAGCAGCGGATGCCCGAGCATGGCCATGTCGCCCATCGCGTCGAGCAGTTTGTGCTTGGCGAACTCGTCGCCGCTGCGCAGGCCGTCCACGTTGAGCACGCGGTACTCGTCCATCACGATCAGGTTTTCCAGATTGCCGCCCTGGCCCAGGCCCACCGCGCGCAGCGCTTCGACCTCGCTGACGAAGCCGAAGGTGCGCGCCCGCGCCACGGCGGTCACGTAGGGGTCGCGCGCCAGGTCCACCTCGACGTGCTGCTCGGTGGCGTCGATGGCCGGATGCTTGAAGTCGATTGAAAACGCCAGCTTGTAGCCGAAGTGCGGCTCAAGTTGCGCCCACTTGTCGCCGTCTTCGATGCGCACCGGCTTTTTTACCCGCACGAAGCGGCGCGGGGCGTTCAACTCGACCACGCCAGCCGACTGGATCAAAAAGACGAAGCTCGCCGCGCTGCCGTCCATCACCGGAATTTCGCCGGCATCGACGTCGATGTAGCAGTTGTCGATGCCGAGGCCGGCCAGCGCCGAGGCCAGATGCTCGACGGTGGCGATGGTGGCGCCGTCGCGGCCGAGCGTGGTGGCCATGCGCGTATCCACCACGGCGTGCGGCTCGGCCCGCACGTCCACCGGCGGTTCGAGGTCGGTACGGCGGAACACGAGGCCGGTGTCGGCGGCAGCCGGCCGCAGCACGAGTTCGACGCGCGCGCCGCTGTGCACGCCAATGCCAACCGTCTTGACCAGCGTCTTCAAGGTGCGTTGCTTGAGCATCGGGCGATTTTACCTTTGCGTGTTGCGGCGCAGAAAGCTTTTGCCTGCGCCTGCCCGCAGAATCCGGGCGCCATGTCCAGCGCACCGCCCCCCGACGCCGCGGCGAGCCCCTTCCCGCCGGTGGCCACCATCCGCGCCGGCGCGCCATTCGGCTGGTTGGCCGCCGGCGCGCGCGATCTGGCCCGTGCGCCGGGACCAAGCCTTTTCTACGGCGCCTGCTTTGCCGCGATGGGTTGGGCGGTCTACCTGGTCTTTCGCCACGCCTACGAGTACGCCTACGGGCTGACCGCGGGCTTCCTGCTGCTGGGGCCGTTTCTCGCCACGGGGCTGTACGACATCAGCCGGCGGCTGGAGCGCGGCGAGCGCGTGCGGCTGGCGGACACGCTCGCCGCCTGGCGCGCCAACCGCGGCGCCTTCAGCCTGTTTGCGGTGGTGCTGATCGTGCTGATGCTGCTGTGGTCGCGCGCCTCGCTGATCACCTTTGCGCTGCACTTTTCCGACGGCATCCCGCGGGTCGATCGCTTTCTGGAGCAGGTGGTGAGCGTCGAGCACGCTGACTTCCTCGCCACCTGGTTTGCTGTCGGCAGCCTCTTTGCGCTGATCGTGTTTGCGGTCAGCGTCGTATCGGTGCCTCTGATGCTCGACCGCGGCACCGACACCATCGTCGCCGCGCTGACCAGCGTGCGCGCGTTCTTTGCCAACCCCGGGCCGCTGCTGCTGTGGGCGGTTTTGATCGCGTTGACGATCGGCGCCGGCTTCGCCACGCTGATGATCGGCCTCGTCTTCACCGCGCCGATCGTCGGGCATGCGACGTGGCATGCGTATCGGGCGCTGATTCGTTGAAGGTTGTCTGTTGTCTGTTGTCCGTTAACGGACAACCGAAAACCGACAACCGACAACCGACAACTGGCGATCAGTCCGCCTGCTTGCGCAAAAACGCCGGGATGTCGTAGCGGTCGGTGCCGGCGTCCTCCAGCGCCGACACCCGCGCAGCAGCGCTTTCGCGGCCGCTGCGCCAGACCGCGGGCGTGTCGAGCCGGCCGTAGTCCGCCGGCGTCTGCGGCGCCCCCTGGTGGATCGGCTGGTTGTCGGTGCCGGTACGCAGGGCCGGCGGGGTCACCACCGACAGCGGCACTTTCTTTGCCGCCGGCCGGCCGAGGCCAGTGGCGACGACCGTCACCCGCAGGTCGTCGCCCATGCTCTCGTCGCTGACGGCGCCGAAGATCACGGTGGCGTCCTCCGCCGCAAAATGGCGGATCGTCTCCATCACCTCGCGCGTCTCCTTCATCTTCAGGCTCGAAGACGCGGTGATATTGACCAGCACGCCGCGCGCACCGGACAGATCCACGCCTTCCAGCAAGGGACTCGCCACCGCCGCTTCGGCGGCCACGCGGGCACGATCCAGGCCGCTGGCGGTGGCGGTGCCCATCATCGCCTTGCCCTGCTCGCCCATCACCGTCTTCACGTCCTCGAAGTCGACGTTGACCAGGCCCGGCAGGTTGATGATTTCGGCAATCCCGGCGCAGGCGTTGTGCAGCACGTCGTCGGCGGCGCGGAAGCACTCGTGCATGCCGGCGTCCTCTCCCAGCACTTCTTCGAGCTTGTTGTTGAGGATCACGATCAACGAGTGCACGCGGTCTTCCAGTTCGGCCACCCCGGCGTCGGCGATCTTGCTGCGCTTGGGCCCTTCGAACTCGAAGGGCTTGGACACCACCGCGACGGTCAGGATGCCGAGTTCCTTGGCCACCTCGGCCACCAGCGGCGCGGCCCCGGTGCCGGTGCCGCCGCCCATGCCGGCGGTGATGAACACCATGTGCGCGCCGCGCAGGGCATCGGCGATGCGTTCGCGCGCCTCTTCGGCGGCGGCGCGGCCGGCCTCCGGCTTGGCCCCGGCGCCGAGCCCGGTCTTGCCGAGCTGGATCAGGTTCTGCGACTGCGAGCGGGCCAGCGCCTGATGGTCGGTGTTGGCGACGATGAACTCCACGCCCTGCACGCCGCGGCGGATCATGTGCTCGACGGCGTTGCCGCCGGCACCGCCCACGCCGATCACTTTGATCACCGTGCCGCGCGTTTCCGTCTCCAGAATCTCGAAAGGCATTTGCATCTCCTCAAAGTTGGTTCAAAGCACGAAACTCGAAACGCGCAATGTCAACGGCGGTGGCAGCTGCCGCTCGCCCGCTGCTGTTGACACTGCACGCTTCACCCCCGCCCGCACGACCGCTGCCGTGCGGGTAAAGCTCACGCACCGTCGTTCCCGCGAAAGCGGCAACCCAGCGGCTCTCGCGAGCAGGGCTGGATTCCCGCTTGCGCGGGAATGACACCGATTCGATCGTCAAAAGTTTCCGACGACCCATTCCTTCATCCTTTTCAGCGTCCGCGAGAACGACCCCGACTGCGCCGCCATCCGCTGCCCGCGCGTGCGCTGCGCGTGCGCTTCGACGAGCAGCCCCATCACCGTGGCAAAACGCGGGTTGCGCACCACGTCGGCGAGCTTGCCTTCGTAGCGCGGCCAGCCGACGCGCACCGGCTTGAGAAACACGTCTTCGGCCAGTTCCACCGCGCCGGGCAGCAGGCTCGTGCCGCCGGTGACCACGATCCCGGAGGACAGCAGTTCCTCGAAGCCGGAGTCGCGGATCGCCTTGTGCGTCAGCGTGAAGAGCTCTTCCACGCGCGGCTCGATCACCGCCGCCAGCGCCTGCCGCGACAACAGCCTTGGCGCGCGGTCGCCCAGGCCGGGAATCTCGATCCGCTCATTGGGGTCGGCCAGCACCTCCTTGGCCACCCCGTAGGCGAGCTTGATCTCCTCGGCGTCCGGCAGCGGCGTGCGCAGCGCCATGGCGATGTCGTTGGTGATCTGGTCGCCGGCAATGGGAATCACCGCGGTGTGACGGATCGCCCCGCCGGTAAAAATCGCCACGTCGCTCGTGCCGCCGCCGATATCGACCAGCGCCACGCCGAGTTCCTTCTCGTCCTCGGTGAGCACCGACAGACTGGAGGCCAGCGGTTGCAGAAAGAGGTCGCTCACCTCCAGCCCGCAGCGGCGTACGCACTTGACGATGTTCTGCGCCGCGCTCACCGCGCCGGTGACGATGTGCACGCGCACCTCCAGCCGCACGCCGCTCATGCCGAGCGGCTCGCGGATGTCCTCCTGCCCGTCGACGATGAACTCCTGCGTCAGCACGTGCAGCGTCTGCTGGTCGGTCGGGATGTTGACGGCGCGCGCCGTCTCCAGCACGCGCGCCACGTCCACGGCACCGACTTCGCGATCCTTGATCGCCACCATGCCGCTCGAGTTGAAGCTCTTGATGTGGTTGCCGGCGATGCCGGTGATCACCTCGCCGATGCGGCAGGCGGCCATCAGCTCGGCTTCCTCCAGCGCGCGGCGGATCGAGGCGACCGTGGCCTCGATGTTGACCACCACGCCGCGGCGCAGCCCCTCGCTCGGCGTCTGCCCCAGGCCGATCACCTGGAAGCGCCCGTCGGCCAGCACCTCGGCCACCGCCACCACCACTTTGGAGGTGCCGATGTCCAGGCCGACGAGGATGTCGCGGGTCTCGGTCTTTTTCATGGCGCAAAGGCGACGGCAAAACCGTTGGGGTAGCGCGCGTCGATGCGGCGCGGCGGGTGGGTGGAGTGCGCGGCCAGTTGCGGATAGGCGGCGATTACCTGCGCCAGCCGTTCCTCGACGCGGCCGGGCGGCTCGTCGCGGCCCAGTTGCAGTTGCAGCGGCGCATCGGTGGCGAGCGACCAGGACTGCCGCTCGCTCACCTGCACCCGCTCGACCTTGTGCCCGAGCGGCGCCAGCGCCGCGGCAAACGCGGCGTGCCGGCGCACCACTTCGCCGGCCAGCGCCGGCGGGCCGCCGAACTCCACCAGCGGCCCGTACACCTCGGCCTCGGCCGGGTTGGCGGTGAACAGCACACCCGCGTCCGACACCAGCCGGCCGTCGTCCCATAAGCCCAGCGCGCGGTGTTCGGTCAGCTCGACCACCATCAGATCGGGCCAGACGCGGCGCACGGCCGCTTGCGCGACCCAGGGCACGGTCTCGACGGCGCGGCGCGCCTCGTCCAGCCGCAGCGTGAAGTAGTTGCCGGCGAGCCGCCCGGCGATGGCCGCGCGCAGTTCGGCACTCGTCACGTGGCGCACGTCGCCGCGCACCTCGACCCGCTTGAAGTCGAACCACGGCCGCTGCGCCACCCAGCGCGCCACCTGCACCAGCGCCAGCAGAATGGCGAGCAGCACGATCAGCCGCGTGGCCCACTGGATCAGCCGCAGCGAGTTCATTGCGCCGTCTCCAGCCGCGCGCGCGCCAGGATGTCCAGCACCACATCGGCGTAGCTCATGCCGACCGCGCGCGCCGCGATCGGCACCAGCGAGTGGCTGGTCATGCCGGGCGAGGTGTTCAACTCGATCAGGTACGGGCGGTCGCCGCGCGCGTCCTGCGCCAGCATCACGTCCACCCGCCCCCAGCCGCGCGCACCGACCGCAGCGTAGGCGCGCAGGCACAGTTGCTGGATCTCGTGCGCCAGCGCATCGTCGAGCGGCGCCGGACACAGATACTGCGTCTCGTGCGAGACGTACTTGTGCTCGTAGTCGTAATTGCCGCCGGGGGCGCGGATTTCGATCAGCGGCAGCGCGCGCGCGGCCTCGCCCTCGCCGAGGATCGCGCAGGTCAGTTCGCGCCCGTCGATCAACTGCTCGACCAGCACGCTGTCGTCGTGGCGCGCGGCGGTTGCGAACGCGGCGGCCAGTTCGTCGCTGTCGTGCGTCAGCACCTTGGTGATGCCGATGGTCGAACCTTCGCGCGCGGGCTTGACGATCAGCGCATCGCCAAGCTCGGCCACCACGCGCCGCCAGTCGGTATCGGCGCGCAGCAGGCGCCAATCGGGCGTGGGCAGGTTTTCCGTCTCCCAAATGCGCTTGGTGAGCAGCTTGTCGATGGCAATGGCCGAGGCCTGCACGCCGCTGCCGGTGTAGGGCACGCCCAGCGTTTCGAGCACGCCTTGGATCGTGCCGTCTTCGCCAAAGCGGCCGTGCAGCGCGATGAACACGCGGTCGAAGCGCGCGTCTTCCAGTTCCGCCAGCGACTGCCGGCCGGGGTCGAACGGATGCGCGTCCACGCCACGATCGCGCAGCGCTTCCAGCACGCCGGTGCCGGACATGATCGACACCTCGCGCTCGGCCGAGCGGCCGCCGAGCAGGACGCCGACTTTGCCGAAGTACGGTTGTCCGTTGTCTGTTGTCTGTTGTCGGTTGGGATCGGAGTGCATGAGTGTCGTGCCTTAACGGACAACCGAAGACGGACAACCGACAACCTTTTCGGTCAGCCGCGCCGGCACGCCGCCAATCGACCCCGCGCCCATGGCGATCACCACGTCGCCGGGGCGCGCGGCGGCGAGGATCGCGGCGGGCAGGTCGTCGATCTTCTCGACGAACACCGGCTCCACCTGCCCCGTGGCGCGCACCGCGCGGGCGAGCGCGGCGCCGTCGGCGGCGACGATCGGCGGCTCGCCGGCCGGATAAACGTCGCAGAGCAGCAGCGCATCGGCGCGGCCGAGCACGGCGACGAAGTCGTCGAAGCAATCGCGCGTGCGGCTGTAGCGGTGCGGCTGGAACGCCAGCACGATGCGCCGGCCCGGAAACGCACCGCGCGCGGCCTCCAGCGTGGCGGCCATCTCGGCCGGGTGGTGGCCGTAGTCGTCGATCAGCGTGAAGCTGCCGCCCGCCACCGCCACCTCGCCGTGCCGCGCAAAGCGGCGGCCCACGCCGGTGAAGTCGGCCAGCGCCTGGGCGATGGCGGCGTCGGCCACTCCCAACTGCGTGCCCACCGCCACCGCCGCCAGCGCGTTGCACACGTTATGCCGGCCCGGCAGGTTTACCCGCAGCGGCAGCGGCGCGGCACCTTCGCGCAGCGCGGTGAAGCGCATCGCCAGACCGTCCGGCGCCACGTCCACCGCGCGCACCTGCGCCTCGGCGGCGAGGCCGTAGGTCAGCACCGGCCTGGCGACGAAGGGCAGGATCTCGCGCACCGGCGCGTCGTCCACGCACAGCACCGCGGTGCCATAAAACGGCAGGTGCGAGATGAACTGGATGAACGCCTGCTTGAGCCGCACCGGGTCGTGGCCGTAGGTGTCCATGTGGTCGTAGTCGATGTTGGTCACGACCGCCAGCACCGGCAGCAGGTTGAGGAAGCTCGCGTCGGATTCGTCGGCCTCGACCACGATGAAGTCGCCGCCGCCCAGCCGCGCGTTGGCGCCGGCGGCATTCAGCCGTCCGCCGATGACGAAGGTCGGGTCCAGCCCGCCGGCGGCGAGCACGCTCGCCACGAGGCTGGTGGTCGTCGTCTTGCCGTGCGTGCCGGCGATGGCAATGCCTTGCTTCAGGCGCATCAACTCGGCCAGCATCACGGCGCGCGGCACCACCGGCACGCGGCGCGCGCGCGCGGCGCGCACTTCCGGGTTGTCCGGCGCGACGGCCGAAGACACCACCACCGCATCGGCCCCGGCCACGTGCGCCGCGTCGTGCCCGATTGCCACCGCCGCCCCGAGCGCGGCGAGCCGCTGCGTGGTGGCGGACTCCGCCGCGTCCGAGCCGCTGACCGCGTAGCCGAGGTTCACCAGCACTTCGGCGATGCCGCTCATGCCGCTGCCGCCGATGCCGACGAAGTGAATCCTGCGGACGGCGTGCTTCATCGGTGCGCCTCCCGCGCGACCGACATTCCCGCGCCAGCGGGAATCCAGTGCAACGCCGCGATGCCTCTGGGTTCCCGCTTCCGCGGGAACGACGACAGCGGGATCGGCCGAGCGCCGCATCGACACGCGGTTGGACGCGGACGCTCGACGTGCTTCATGCGCTCACCTTCGCAATGTGTTCGAGCGCATCGGCGACCACCGTGGTCGCCTGCGGCTGGCCGATTGCGCGGGCGCGCTGCGCCATCGCGCACAGCCCCTCGCGCGTCAGCCCGCGCAGCGCCTGCGCCAGACTCGCGGCGGTCAGCTCGCTTTGCGGCAGATGGATCGCCGCCCCCTGCCCGGCGAGGAACTCGGCATTGCTGCGCTGGTGATCGGTGGTGCGGGCGATGAACGGCACCAGAATCGCCGGCACGCCGGCCGCGGTCAGCTCGGTGATGCTGATGGCGCCGGCGCGGCAGAGCACCACGTCCGCCGCCGCGTACCGCGCGGCCATGTCGTCGATGAAGGGCAGCACCTCGGCTTCGACCCCGGCCTGCGCGTAGGCGGTGCGCGTCGCGTCCACGTGGACGGCGCCGCACTGGTGCGTCACCCGCGGGCGCTCGGCGGCAGCGAGCAGCGCCAGCGCCGGCGGGACGGTTTGGTTCAACACCTGCGCACCCAGGCTGCCGCCAAAGACCAACAACCGCAGCGGCCCGCTGCGGGCCGCGTAGCGCGTCTCCGGCGCCGGCAGTTCCGCGATCTGCGGACGCACCGGGTTGCCGGTCACCAGCCCGCGCTCGCCGGCGAGCCGGGCCGCACCGCCGTCGAAGCCGCAGAAGATGGCCACGCACAGGCTGCGCAGCAGCTTGGTGGACAACAGCGGCTGAGCATCGGAGTTCAGCAGCGTCAGCGGCACCCCCAACCCGCTCGCCGCCAAGCCCACCGGCACGGCCACGTAACCGCCGGTTGAGAACACCAGCGCCGGCTGGCGCGCGCGCAGCAGCGCACGGCTCGCCCACAGCGCGCGCAGCAGGGCGAAGCCGCCGAACAGCAAGGTCTTGATCCCCTTGCCGCGCAAGCCGCTGAAGTCCAGCGCATCGAAGTCGATCCCGCGCGCCTCGACCAGCCGGCGCTCCATGCCCGTGCAGGTGCCGATCCACGACACGCTCCAGCCGCGTCCGCGCATCGCCTCGGCCACCGCCAGCCCCGGCATCACGTGGCCGCCGGTGCCAGCAGCGGCAATAACCAGGTGCTTCATGCGCGGCCTCCGCGCATCAGCTTTCTGTTCTCGAAGTCCACCCGCAGCACCAGTGCCAAGGCGACCAGCGTGGACAGCAGCGCCGAGCCGCCGTAGCTCAGCAGCGGCAGCGTCAGCCCCTTGGTGGGCAGCAGGCCCGTGGCCACGCCGATGTTGATGAACGCCTGCACACCGATCCACAGGCCGACACCCTGCGCCAGCAGCCCGGCAAAGCTGCGCTCCAGCGCGATCGCCTGGCGGCCGATCTCGAAGATGCGCTTGACCAGCCAGTAGAAGGCGACGATCACCGCCAGCACGGCGACCAGCCCTAGTTCTTCGCCGATCACCGCGAGGATGAAGTCGGTATGCGCCTCGGGCAGGTAGTGCAGTTTTTCCACGCTGCCGCCCAGGCCGACGCCGAACCACTCGCCGCGGCCGAAGGCGATCAGCGAATGCGACAGCTGATACCCCTTGCCGAGCGCGTACTCCGGCGCCCAGGGGTCGAGGTAGGCAAAGATGCGCTCGCGCCGCCACGGCGACAGCGCGATCACCGCAACGAAGGCCAGCGCCATCACACCCGCCACCGCCAGTGCCAGCCGCGCGTTGGCGCCGCCGATGAAGAGCACGCCGAGGCAGATCGCCGCGATCACGCCGAACGCGCCCAGATCCGGCTGCAACAGCAGCAGCCCGCCGACCACCGCGATCACCGCCGCCATCGGCAGGAAGCTCTGGCCGAAGCGGTGAATCACCTCCTGCTTGCGCACCACGAAGTCGGCCGCGTACAGCACCGCCGCCACCTTCATCAGCTCCGACGGTTGCAGATTGAACAGGCCGAGCGGAATCCAGCGCTTGGCGCCGAGCGTGCCCTTGCCGACCACCAACACCACCACCAGCAGCACCAGCGTGGCGACCAGCAGCGCCGGCGCGATGCGCTGCCAGACGGCAATCGGGATGGAAAACACCACCCCCGCCGCCGCCAGCGCCACCGCGATGGACAGCAGGTGCCGCAACAGGAAGTAAGCCGGCCCGACCGAGTAGCGCGGCGAGTCGGCAAGCGAGATCGACGCCGAGTACACCATCACGATGCCGAAGAGCAGCAGTCCCGCCACCACCGCCAGAGCCGCGTGATCGACGTGCGCGACACCGCGGCCGCGCGCGCCCGCAACCATGCCGCCGCCCAGCCCGGCCAGCGCAAGCACGGCCGCACCCGGCACCGCGTCGCGCCGGCCGTGATCGGCAAACAGTTTGCGCAGGCCTGCGATCACGCCGCGCTCCCTTCGACTTCGAGCACAGGCCGTATCAGTGACTCCTTGACCGCCCGCACGAACACCTCCGCGCGGTGCTTGTAGTTGTCGAACATGTCGAGGCTGGCGCAGGCCGGCGACAGCAGCACTGCATCGCCCGGCTGCGCCTGCGCGGCGGCGGCGGCGACCGCCTCTTCCAGCGTGGCGCAGGACTGCACCGGGTACGGCGCCGCGGTGAGCAACTCGCCGATCTTCGGCCCGTCGCGGCCGATCAGCAGCACCGCACGCGCATGCCGCGTCAGAGGTGCGACGAGCGGCGCGAAGTCCTGCCCCTTGCCGTCGCCACCCAGAATCACCACCAGGCGCTTGCCTTCCGCCCCCAGGCCGTCGAGCGCGGCGACGGTGGCGCCGACGTTGGTGCCCTTGCTGTCGTCGTAGAACTCCACGCCGTCGCGCGTGGCGACGAGTTCCACCCGATGCGGCTCGCCGCGGTAGCCGCGCAGCGCATGCAGCAGCGGCGCCAGCGGGCAGCCCAGCGCGCGCGCCAAGGCGAGCGCGGCGAGCGCGTTTAGCGCGCTGTGCCGGCCGCGGACGTGCAGCGCCTCGGCCGGCATCAGCTTGTGCACGTGCACCGGCGCATCGATGCCCGGCAGTTCAGCCGCGGCGCGGCGGCGCCGCTCGCCGGGCGAGAGGTCTTCCGCATAGGCGAGCCAGGTCAGGCCGCCCTCCTGTACCAGGCCGTATCGATCCGGCTGCGCGGGCACGCTGCTGCCGAAGCTCGCCGGCCGCCCGGTCTTGCGCAGCATGGCCACGGTGGCGGCGTCGTCGCGGTTGACCACCTGCACCGTGTCCTTGGCAAAGACGCGCGCCTTGGCCCGCGTGTAGGCGTCCATCGTGCCGTGCCAGTCGAGGTGGTCCTGCGTCACGTTGAGCACCGTCGCCGCCGTGCAATGCAGCGAGCGCGTGGTCGCCAACTGGAAGCTGGACAGCTCCAGCACCCACACCTCGGGCAGCGCGCCGGCGTCGAGCCGTTCGGCCAGTACTTCCAGCGCCGAGGGCGAAATGTTGCCGGCCACCGCCACCGACAGCCCGGCGCCCGCGAGCAGCAGGCCGGTCAGGCGCGTGACGGTGGTCTTGCCGTTGGTACCGGTAATGCCGACGATGCGCGGCGCGTAGGCGCGCTCGGCTTCGAGCTGCGCCAGCGCGCGGGCAAAGAGTTCGATCTCGCCCACCACGTCGATCTTGCGCCGCTGCGCCTCGGTCACCAGCACGCGCGCGTCCGAATGGGTCGGCGACAGCCCCGGGCTCAAGGCGACGAGGTCGATGCCGTCGAGCAGCGTCTTGGCGAGCGGCCCGCCGACGAACTCCGCCGCCGGCACCTGCGCGCGCAGCGCGGCCAGCCCCGGCGGCTCGGCGCGCGTGTCGGCCACCCGCAGCCGATGCCCGCCGCGCGCCAGCCAGCGGGCCATCGCCAGGCCGGTTTCGCCGAGCCCGAGGATCAATACGCTCATCGGCATCGGGCGCTCACCGGATCTTCAGCGTGGACAAACCGACCAGCACCAGCATGATGGTGATGATCCAGAAGCGCACCACCACCTGGTTCTCGCGCCAGCCCGACAACTCGAAGTGGTGGTGCAGCGGCGCCATGCGGAAGATGCGTTTGCCGCCCGTCCACTTGAAGTAGGCGACTTGCAGCATCACCGACACGGTCTCGGCGACGAACACGCCGCCCATGACGAAGAGCACGATCTCCTGCCGCGCGATCACGGCGATGGTGCCGAGCGCCGCGCCGAGCGCCAGCGCGCCCACGTCGCCCATGAACACCTGCGCCGGATAGGCGTTGAACCAGAGGAAGGCGAGCCCGCTGCCGGCAATGGCGCCGCAGACGATCACCAGTTCGCCCGCGCCCGGCACGTAGGGAAAGAGCAGGTACTTGGCAAAGTCGGCGCGGCCGACCACGTAGGCAAAGATGCCGAGCGCGGCGCCAACCAGCGCCGCCGGCATGATCGCCAGGCCGTCCAGCCCGTCGGTCAGGTTGACCGCGTTGCTGGTGCCGACGATCACGAAGTAGGTGAGCAGCACGAAGCCGAACACACCCATCGGATAGGCCACATCCTTGAAGAACGGCACCATCAGGTCCGAGCGCGGCGGCAGGTCGAGGTCGAAGCCGCTGGCGATCCACTCGCCGATCAGCGTCCAGATCTTGGCCCCGCTGGGCGCGGCCACGGCAAAGGCCAGATACAGCGCCGCCACCAGCGCGATCAGCGACTGCCAGAAGTACTTCTCCTTCGCGCTCATCCCCTTGGGATTGCGGTGCACGACCTTGCGGTAGTCGTCCACCCAGCCGACCCAGCCGAAGCCCAGCGTGACCAGCAGCACCACCCAGACGAAGCGATTACCGAGGTCGGCCCACAGCAGTGTCGTGATGGCGATGGAAATCAGGATCAGCACGCCGCCCATCGTCGGCGTGCCGCTCTTGGACAGGTGCGTCTGCGGTCCATCGGTGCGCACCGCCTGGCCGATCTTCAGTTCGGTCAGCTTGCGGATCACCCACGGCCCGGCGGCCAGCCCGATCACCAGCGCCGTGGCCGCCGCCAGCACCGCGCGCAACGTCAGGTAGCCGAAGACGTTGAAAGCGCGGATGTCCTGCGCCAGCCACTGGAAGAGTTCAAGCAGCATGGCTGGCCTCCCGGTGCTGGCGCGCAATGCAGGGTGCCCTTTGCGGCGACGTGCCGAGTTCCGCCCCCACCCCAACCCGTCCAATCTCGGCCTTGCAAGGCCTCGCCGCTCCAGCGGCGCGAAGCTGCGCTTCACGAAACCCCGCTCCCGCCCCCTGGTGGGGCGGGTTGGGGTTTTGCTCCCCCCCCCGCCTGCGGGGTAGGGCTGGGGGGGGGGCGCTGGGCGCAGCCTGCGAAGTGCACTCAGCCATGCGCCTCCTCCATTGGTTGAACGGCCGCCAGTGCGCGCAGCACCCGCTCC
>JBKCXU010000012.1:0-17448 GCA_046316025.1 Betaproteobacteria bacterium
ACCGATCCGGCCTCGTCCAGCGCCGCCGCAGCGGACAGCGCGCCGAGCGCAGCCGACTTCTACCTTGCCAATACCGGTGGCGGGCTGCCGGCGGCCGATCTCGATCTGCTGCGACAACAGACCGGCTTGGGCGGCCTCGGCTTATAGCGCCGCCAGCGCCTGCCGCACCTGCGCGAAGACGCTGTCCCAGTCGCCTGGCCGCGGCTGGCGAAAAATGCGCATCGACGGGTACCACGGGCTGTCGGTGCGGTCGCGCAGATACAGCCAGTACGCGTAGTGCGGCAGCAGGTTCCACACCGGCTTGCCGAGCGAGCCCGCCAGGTGCGCGACCGCGGAGTCGGTCATCACCACGAGATCGAGCGCTTCGATGGCGGCGGCGGTGTCGGCAAAGTCGGACAGCAGCGGCGCCAGGTCGGTGACGAGCGGCGCCCCGCCGCTGTCTTGCAAGTCCGGCGCGCGCGGCCCCACTTGCAGGCTGAACAGGCGCACGCCGGGCACTTCGGCCAGCGACAAAAAGCGGCTCGCCTCGGTGGCGCGCCGCGCGTTGGCGCGGAAGGTCGTGCTGCCCGACCAGACGATGCCGACCTTCAACCGTGCCTTGACCGCGGCAATGGCCGGTTGCAGTTTGGCGCGCGCCTCGTCCGGAACGTGCAGTTTTGCCGCCGACGGCAGATCGTCGAGGCTTTTCATGAAGTGCCGCGGCAGCGCCATGATCGGGCTGTGCGCTGCGTAGTCGGCGGGCACCGGCGAGCCGATCGGCAACAAGTGGTCGACCCCCGGCAGTCGCGAGAAGAGCCGCAGCAACGGCGGCTTGCAGCCGAGCGCGATCTTGCCAACCCGCTGGCGGGCGAGCGGCACGAAGCGCGCGGACAACAGCGAGTCGCCAAAGCCTTGCTCCGGCCAGACGAGCAGCGTCTTGTCCGGCAGCGGCGCGCCGTCCCACAGCGGCTGCGCAAAGGGCGGCATCGCGCCGGCCTCCGTCGTCTTCCAGCGCCAATCGAAAGCCGGCCAGCCGCGTTCGTAGTCGCCCAGCCCGAGCAGCGCCTGCGCCCGGTCGAAGTGCGCGTCGGCGTGGTTCGGCTCCAGGCGCAGCGCCTCGTCGTAGGCGGCGACGGCTTCTTCGAGCCGGTTGCTCTCGCGCAGCGCCACGCCGAGATTGCACCAGCTGCCCGCCACCGGCCGCACCTTGATGGCGGCGCGGTGGGCGGCGATGGCCTCGCCGTGCCGGCCGAGGTCCTTCAGCGCATTGCCCATGTTGCTGTACGCATCGGCGCCGCGCGGGTCGAGTTCCAGCGCGCGCCGGTAGCAGGGCACCGCGGCGGCCTGTTTGCCATTTACGCGCAGCGCGACGCCGAGCGCGTTCCACAGGTCGGGGCGTTGCGGGTGCGCCGCCACCGCCTCGCGCGCCAGTTGCAACGCCCGCGCGTTGTCCTTGGCCGAGATCGCGGCGGAGATGGCGGCGACGGTGGGGTCGGGCATGGACGGTTGTCGGTTGTCGGTTAGCCGTTGTCCCCGCTAAACGCGCAACGGACGACAGTCAACAGACAACCTGCTCTTTCAATGTCTAAAGTGCCGCACGCCCGTGAACACCATCGCCACCCCGCGCTCGTCGGCGGCGGCGATCACTTCAGTGTCGCGCAGGCTGCCGCCCGGCTGAATCACGCAGGTCGCACCGGCGTCGACGATGGCATCGAGCCCGTCGCGGAAGGGGAAGAAGGCGTCCGATGCCGCAGCCGACCCCGCCAGCGTGAAGCCCGCCTCGCGCGCCTTGGCGCCGGCGATGCGCGCGGAGTCGATCCGGCTCATCTGCCCGGCGCCGATGCCCAGCGTCATTCCATGCCGCGCAAAGACGATGGTGTTGCTTTTGACGAAGCGCGCCACCTGCCAGGCGAAGAGCAGGTCGTCGACCTCGCTCGCCGTCGGCGCGCGCTGAGTCACGGTCTTCAACTGCGCGGCGGTGATGCTGTCGGCGTCGGGCGTCTGCACCAGCAGCCCGCCGCCGACGCGCTTGAAGTCGAAGTCGTTGGCACTGTGGCCGAGCGGGACGGTGAGCAACCGCACATTGGCCTTGGCCCCGAACACCGCGCGCGCGGCGTCGCTGTAGTCGGGTGCGATCAGCACTTCGACGAACTGTTTGGCCACCTCCTGCGCGGCCGCCTCGTCGATAGGTCGGTTGAAGGCGATGATCCCGCCGAAGGCTGAGGTCGGGTCGGTCTTGAACGCCTTGCCATAGGCCTCCAGCGGGTCGGCGCCCACCGCCACACCGCAGGGGTTGGCGTGCTTGACGATGACGCAGGCGCAGCCGGCAAAGCTGCGTACGCAGTCCCAGGCGGCATCGGCATCGGCGATGTTGTTGTACGACAGTTCCTTTCCTTGCAATTGCGAGTAGCCGGCGAGCAGGCCCGCGCCCACGCGCCGCTCGCGGTAAAAGGCGGCCTGTTGGTGCGGGTTCTCGCCATAGCGCATCTGCTGCACGCGATCCCATTGGCGCGTCAGCGTGACCGGAAAGAGACTGCGGTTGCCATGCGCATCCAGGCTGCCGAGGTAGTTGGAGATCATCCCGTCGTAGCGCGCGGTGTGCGCAAACACTTTTTGCGCCAGCACTCGGCGCGTGGCGGTGCCGATCGCGCCTGTCGTGCGCAGCTCTTCGAGGATGCACGCATAGTCGCCGGGATCGACCAGCACGGCGACCGACTCGTGGTTCTTGGCCGCCGCGCGCAGCATCGCCGGGCCGCCAATGTCGATGTTCTCGATCGCATCATCAAAACTGCAATCGGCGCGCGCCACCGTCTGCTCGAAGGGATACAGATTGACCGCGAGGATGTCGATCGGCGCTATGCCTTGCGCGGCGAGCGCGGCCATGTGTGCCGGATCGTCGCGCCGCGCGAGCAGCCCGCCGTGGATGCTCGGGTGCAGCGTCTTGACGCGACCGTCGAGCATTTCCGGAAAGCCCGTCACCTGCGCGACTTCAGTGACCGGCACCCCGTTGTCGGCGAGCAGTTTGGCGGTGCCGCCGGTGGAGAGGATGCGGTAGCCCAGCGCATGCAGCGCGCGCGCGAAGTCCAGCGCGCCGGTTTTGTCGCTGACGCTGATCAGGGCTTGTTTCATTTCTTCGCCGCCACCAGCAGTTTGTGTTCGACCAGCTTCTTGTGCAGCGTGTTGCGGTTGATGCCGAGCAGCTCGGCGGCCGCCGACTGATTGCCGCCGCAGCGGTCGAGCGCGAACTGCACCAGCGGCCGCTCCACGGCGGTCATCACCATCTCGTGCAGCGCGTGCGGCTTGGCGCCATCGAGGTCGTCGAAGTACTGGTTCAACGAGCGCAGCACGCAGTCCTGAATCGACTCGCCCGCGGGACGGCGGACGAGGGCCGGGGCGGCGGGGCGCGCAGGCGCGACAAAGGGCATCGGATTCTCCGCAAAGGGGTTCAGTGCAAGCGCTCGTGTCGGTCGCCGTAAGCCTGAAGGAAATCGCTTACGGCGCGGCGTTGCGCGGCACAGTCGTCAAGGGTGTTCAGACGATCGCAAAAATCGGCGCCGCCGGCGAGCGGCTTCAAGTACCAGCCGAGGTGCTTGCGCGCGCTCTTCACGCCGCGCTCGGCGCCGTGAAAGCGATAGTGATCGTCCAGGTGTTCGAGCAGCCGTTCTCGCGCCTCGTCCACGCGCGGCGGCGGCGGCACCGTGCCGGTGGCGAGGTACGCGGCAATCTGCCCGTAGAGCCACGGCCGGCCGAGCGCGGCGCGGCCGATCATCACTGCGTCGGCGCCGGTGGCGGCGAGCACGGCCTGCGCCTTCTGCGGGCTGTCGATATCGCCGTTGGCGACCACCGGGATCGTCACCGCGCGCTTGACTGCGGCGATGGTGTCGTACTCCGCCTGCCCGCCGAAGCCGCAGGCGCGCGTGCGCCCGTGCACCGCCAGCATCCGCACACCGGCGCTCTGCGCCAGTTGCGCGATGCGCACCGCGTTGCGGCTGCCCGGATCCCAGCCGGTGCGGATCTTCACCGTCACCGGCACGTCCACCGCGCTCACGACGGTGTCCAGAATGCGCGCCACCAGCGGCTCGTCGCGCAGCAGGGCCGAACCGCACGCGGCGTTGAGCACCTTCTTGGCCGGGCAGCCCAGGTTGATGTCGATGATCTGCGCGCCGCGCGCCACGTTGTAGCGCGCCGCCTCGGCCAGCATCTGCGGATCGGCGCCGGCCAGTTGCACCGCGCGCGGCTCGGCCTCGCCGTCGTGGTTCAGCCGGCGCGAGGTCTTCTCGCTGGCCCACAGCCGCGGATTGGAGGCCGCCATTTCGGAGACCGCATAGCCGGCGCCCAGACGCTTACACAATTGCCGGTAGGGCCGGTCGGTGACCCCCGCCATCGGCGCGACGAAAACGCGGTTAGCCGGCGCGTAAGGGCCGATGCGCATGAGCGGTGCGGGAAAGGGAAGGCGGGGGCGGGGGCGGGGGCGGCCGAGATTCTATCGCTGCCGTTGTGGTGTCCGCGCGTGAAAGCTCGGGGTTGTCGGCGGCCGGTTCTCCGTCGAGTGTGTTTTCTGCCATTGGTCGCGGGTTACAGACAACAGGCAACGAACAACCGCCCTTCACCGCACCCCGAACATCAGCAGCTCCGCCAACCCCCGCCGCGCCGGCGGCATAAGGTCGAGTGCCGCGAGACCCAGCATCCGCACGGCAGCGATCGGTGCGGCGCGGGTGGCGAAAATCTGCGGCAGCCAGCGTGTCGCCGCGGTAATGGCAGCGCGGTCGGCGCGGCGCCGCTGCGCGTAGACGCGCAGGGCCTCAGTCGCGTCGGCGTGGGCTGCGAGCGCATCGGCGAGCACCACCGCGTCGCGCAGCCCGAGGTTGAAGCCCTGGCCGGCGACCGGATGCAGCGTCTGCGCGGCATTGCCGAGCCAGACGGCGCGATGCTCGACCAGGGCCGCGCGCGTGCGGCTGCGCAGCGGGTAGGCGCTGCGCGGGCCAACGACCGACGCGACGCGTGCCAGCCGCGGCCCGAGCGCGGCCTGCAACTCGGTGGTGAACTCGCCCGCGCCCGACGCGAGCCGGCGCTGCACCGTGGCGCGGTCGGCGCACCACACGAGCGACCACAGCGGGCCACGGTCGCTCGGCGCGGGCAGCAGCGCCAGCGGCCCGTCGCGTGTAAAGCGCTCGAACGCCGTGCCGGCGGGCGGGCCGGCCAGCACGACCTCGCCGATCAGCGCCCAGGGCAGCGCGGCGTCGTCCTCGTTGGCGGCGCTGGCCGTACCTTCCGCGTGGATGGCGAGGCCGGCGTCGAGTGTGCCGCCGCCGTCCAGCGCGATCGTCACGCGCTCGGGCTTCTGCGCCAAGGCGACGACACGCCGCCCGCGCGCGAGTTCGATCGGCGTGCTGGCCATGGCTGCGGCGTCGAGGGCGGCAACCAGATCGCCGTAGTGCACCGTGGCGCCGAGCGGTTGGCCACCGTGATCGCTCGCCGCAAGCCGCGTGACACCGAACTCGCCGGCTGAACTGACGTGCACCTCGGCGATCGGGGCGGTGGGCGGGGCGGCAGGGCCGAGCAGTGGCCGCAGCGCATCCCAACTGCCGCGCGCCAGCGCGAGAAGGCGGCGGTCGTTCTGTGCGTCGGCGAGCGCGCGCGGCTCGATCACGACCGATGCCAGGCCGCGCCGCGCCAGCAACAGCGCGCAGGCCAGCCCGGTCGGGCCGCCACCAACGATGGCCAGCGGAAGCGCGTTGTCGCTCATCAAGGCAAAAGTCTACGCGGCGCGTAGTTTGCGATCGAGTTGCGCCAACTCCTCTGGCGTGCCGACGTTGGCCCAGCGGCCGCGGTAGTGCTCGCCGCTCACCCGGCCCGCGGCGGCATGCGTGTAGAGCCACGGGAAGAGCTTGGCGCGCACTGCCGGCAGGTCGGCAAACAGGTGCGGGGCAAAGACGCCGATGCTGGCGTAGGTGAGCCGGGCGCCGTCGCGCGCGATGCGCCCGTGCGCGAGCGCCATGTCGCCGCGGGGATGGAACGGCGGGTTGTCCACCAGCACCAGATGGGCGTCGGCGGCGCCGGCGGCGATGTCCTGCGCGATGCGCTGCAATCGCCCGTAGTCGTAGTCTGTGACGATGTCGGCCGCGACGGCGAGGAACGGTGCCTCGCCCAGCAGCGGCAGCGCGTGGACGATGCCGCCCAGCGTTTCCAGCGCGTCGGCGGCGGTGTCGCCCTCGCGCGAGTAGACGAGCCGCAGCCCGTAGCGCCCGCCGTCGCCGAGCGCCGCGGGGAACGCATCGGGCAGATGCGCGGTGTTGATCACCGCCTCGCGCACGCCGGCGCGCGCCAGCGCCGCGAGTTGCCACTCGATCAGCCGCCGGCCACCGGCGGCCAGCAGCGGCTTGGGCGTGGCATCGGACAGCGGTCGCATCCGCTCGCCACGACCGGCGGCGAAGATCAGCGCCTTCATGGGGTCGGCGGCACGTGCGCTACGGCGCGACCATGCCGAGCTCGTCGAACAGCCGCAGCAGCGGCAGCAGTTCGTCGTAGCGCAGCGCCGTCGCGCGCACGTAGCGGACGAAGCGCGGCGCGTCGGCGAGGTAGTGCGGCTTGCCGTCGCGGTAGTTGATGCGGGCAAAAATGCCGAGCACCTTCAGGTGCCGCTGCAAGGCCATCCACTCCAGATCGCGCCAGAACGCGCCGAAGTCGGCCCGCACCGGCAGCCCGACGCGGCGGGCGCGCTCCCAGTAGCGGATCGCCCAGTCGAGCTCGCGCTCCTCGTCCCAACTGAGGAAGGCATCGCGCAGCAGCGAGGCGAGGTCGTAGGTGATCGGCCCGGCCACCGCGTCCTGAAAGTCGAGCACGCCGGGGTTGGGGGCGGCGACCATCAGATTGCGCGGCATGTAGTCGCGGTGGACGTAGACCACCGGCTGCGCCAGGCAGGCGGCGAGGATGCGCTGGGACATCGACTCGAGCGCCAGGCGCTGCGCGCTGGACAGCTCGCGCCGCAGATGGCGCACCACGTACCAGTCGGGAAACAGGCTCAACTCGCGCCGCAACAGGGCCTCGTCGTAGGCCGGCAACTGGCCGGGCTGCGTTGCCTGTTGCCAACGCAGCAAGGCGTCGATGGCATCGCTCATCAGCGCGTCGGCGCGGGGGGCGTCGGCTTCGCGCAGCGCCGCCAGATACGTGGTCTGGCCGAGATCGGTCAGCAGCAGGAAGCCTTGCGCCAGTTCCGCCGCCAGTACCTTTGGGGCGTGCACGCCCGCGGCGGCCAGCAAGCCGGACACGTGGACGAACGGCCGGCAATCTTCCTTGTCCGGCGGGGCATCCATGGCGATCGCGCTGCCGCCGGGAGCGCCCGCGGCGTCGAGGCGAAAGTAACGGCGAAAGCTGGCGTCGGCCGAGGCCGGCCGCAACGTCGGCACCGCCAGGCCGAGCGCTGGCGGTTGCGCCAACAACCAAGCGCGCAACTGCTGCGCGCGCACGTCGGAGATGGAGTCGACCATGGGTCGCATGCCGGGCAGCGCAAACGGTTGCCGGCGGGAGCATCGAAAGGAAGCATTCATATAATGCCACGGTGCTTCTCCACGCCTCGCTCTCATGGCCGATCGGGCGCCTGCGCCGCCTGCGCTGACGTTGTCGCGCACCGGCGCCGCGCTGCTGATCGCGCTGCTCGGGGTCGCACCGGCCAGCGCCTCGGGCGAAGCGGCGCAGCTTCGCCTGGCGCGCGAACTTGGCGCCCAGTCGCGTCAGGCCGGGGACGACGGCGCGGCGTATGCGCGCGCCCAGAGAATCGAAACGGAAGACGAAGAGCGGATCGTCCTCAGCGGCCGGGCCGAGTTGCGGCGCGCCGGTACCGTGCTGCGTGCCGACCGCATCGTCTACAGCCGCGTGGCCGACGAGGTGCAGGCGCAGGGCAACGTGCGCGCCTTTCGCGACGGACTGTTGCTGACCGGCCCCGAGCTGACGATGCAGGTACAGGCGCAGACCGGAACGATGCCGACGGCGCAGTTCGCGTTCGCCCCGCGCCAGGCCACCGGCAGCGCGCGCGACGTGGAGCTTCTGCCCGACGGCAGCGCGCGGCTGCGCGAGGCGAACTTCACCACCTGCAAACCAGACGACCGCGCCTGGTGGGTGACCGCCAACGAGCTCACGCTCGACCGCGTCGACGAGGTCGCCGTCGCCACTGGCGCGGTGCTTTTCTTCAAAGGGGTGCCGATCCTGCCCACGCCATGGTTGCAGTTGCCGCTCACCGACGAGCGGCGCAGCGGCTTTCTGGCGCCGACCTTCGGCACCGACTCGCTGCTGGGCTTCGAGGCGACGCTGCCCTACTACTGGAACATCGCGCCCAACCGCGACGCCACCTTCACGCCGCGGCTGATGAGCCGGCGCGGCGTGCTGTGGCAAAACGAGTTCCGCTATCTGGAGCCGGTGCACAAGGGGCAGTTGAACTATGACTTCATCGTCAACGACCGCGTCACCAGCGACTACCGCGACCGGTTGTCCTGGGTGCAGCAGTACGCCGGCCCGTTGGGCCTGTCGGCCGGCATCAACTATCAGCGGGTGTCCGACGACAACTACCTGTCGGACTTCGGCGCCAACGTGGTAACCAGCAACCAGCGCGTACTGCCGCAGGAGGGATTCGTCGCCTTCACGCGCACGTACTGGAGTGCGTCGGTCAACGTGACCGAGAACCAGACGCTGCAGGACCCGCCCGCCGTGTACAAGCCCTACGAGCGGGTGCCGCAGGTAGTGCTGAAGGCGCAGAACAACGACTGGCACGGCTTCGATCTGGCGCTGCCGGTGGAAGCTACGCGCTTCACCCACCCGACGCTGCAGAGCGGGTCGCGGCTGATCGTGGCGCCGACCGTCTCCTACCCCTGGCTGGCGCCGGCCGGCTTCGTGGTGCCGCGCGTGCAATGGAACACGACGTACTACAACCTGGATGAGCCGACCCTGGCCGCCGATCGGGAACGCCAGAGCAGCCGGCCGTTGACGTACACCCGCAGCCTGCCGATCGCCTCGGTCGACGCCGGCCTGTACTTCGACCGCGACACGACGTGGTTCGGCCGCCAGACCGTGCAGACTTTGGAACCGCGGCTCTTTTATGCGTACATCCCGCCAAACACCGAGCAGAACTCGCTGCCCGACTTCGACTCGGCGGCGGCGGACGTGAACCTCACCCAGCTCTTTTCGGAGAACGTCTTCGTCGGCGGCGACCGCATCGGCCAGGCCAACCAGCTGACGGCCGCGGTGTCCAGCCGCTTCCTGAACCTCGATACCGGCGGCGAGTTCCTGCGCAGTGTCCTCGGCTACCGCTACTTCTTCTCGCCGCAGCAGGTGACGCTGCCCGGCATCGCGGCGACCCCGGCCGGCGAGTCGCAGGTGCTGGCGGCGGTCGCCGGGCGGCTGGCCGAAGGGTGGATGGCCGAACTCGGCATGCAGTATTCGACCCAGCAGGATCGCATCGGTCGCGCCGTGGCGGCGCTGCGCTGGCAGCCGAAGCGGGCGTCGGTGCTGAACCTCGCCTACCGCTTCCAGTTGCAGCCGGGCACGACGGTCACGGGTAGAACCGTCGTCGACATCAACCAGGTCGAGGGCTCGTTCCAATGGCCGCTGTCGGCGCAGTGGTACGCGGCGGGCCGGCTCATCTACTCGCTCAAGGAAGACGCAGTCGCGGGCAACCTCACGGTCGACGACTCGGGCGTGGTCGATGCGCTGCTCGGCCTGGAGTACCGCTCCGACTGCTGGGCGATGCGCTTCGGCGCGCAGCGCTTCGTCAACACGCAGGCGACCGGCACGGTGCTGCCGGATACGGGAAGCACGACCAAGTTCTTCTTCCAGATCGAGTTCGGCGCGTTCGGCCGGCTCGGCACCGGGCCGGTCGAGGCCTTGCAGCGTAATATTCCCGGATTCCAGAGAATCCTGCCGCCGTCGCTCGATGCCGGGCGTTTCGGCGACTACGAGTGATGCCGAAGACGATCTTTTCGCACGGCCTGCCGGCCGTGCTCGCGCTGTGCCTGGGCCTGGTCGCCAACGTCGCCGCGCAGACGGCGCCGCGCCCCGCCAACCCGTCGCTCGACCGCGTGGTGGCGGTGGTCAACGACGAGGTCATCACCGCACGCGAGTTGCAGCAGAGGGTGGCGATGGCCGAGCAGCAGTTGCGCCGCCAGCGGATCGCGCCGCCGCCGGCGGCCGTGCTGCAACGGCAGGTGCTGGAGCGGATGATCGTCGAACGCGCGCAACTGCAACTGGCGCGCGAGACCGGCGTGCGGGTGGACGACGCTACGGTCAATGCGGCGATCGCCCGCATTGCCGAAGCCAATCGCATGTCGCTGCCGGAGTTTCGCGCCCGCCTGGAGCAGGACGGGGTCAGCTTCGCCCGCTTCCGCGAAGAGGTGCGCGACGACATCATCTTCACCCGGCTGCGCGAGCGCGAGGTGGAAGGCCGCATCGTCGTCGCCGAGGGCGAGATCGACAACTTCCTCGCTGCGCAAAAGGGCGGTGGCGCCTCCTCGGCCAACGCGGAGTACAACATCGCACAGATCCTGCTGCGCGTGCCGGAGAACGCCTCGGCCGAGCGGATCGACGAAGTGCGCCGCCGCGCCGAGCAGCTGGTCGCCCAACTCAAGGGCGGAGCCGACTTCGCTGCGCTGGCGGCCAGCAGTTCGGCCGCGGCGGAGGCGCTGCAAGGCGGCGATCTGGGCTGGCGCTCGGCCGAGCGGCTGCCTACCCTTTTTGTCGAAGCGGTGGCGCCGCTGAAGCCCGGCGAGATCGCCCCGATCGTGCGCAGCCCGGGCGGCTTTCACATTCTCAAACTGGTCGGCAAGCGCGGGGCGAGCGAAGTGCAGATCTCATCCGCGCCGGTGACGCAAACCCGCGCCCGGCACATCCTGCTGCGGGTCACCGACGCCACGCCGGAGCCCGACGTGGTGCGGCGCCTCACCGACCTGCGCGACCGGGTGGTCAAGGGCGGGCAGGACTTCGGCCAGTTGGCGCGCCTGCACTCGGTCGACGGCTCGGCCACCCGCGGCGGCGACCTGGGCTGGCTCTACCCCGGCGACACGGTGCCCGAGTTCGAGCAGGCGATGGCGGCGCTGGACATCGGCCAGGTGAGCGCGCCGGTGAAGTCGCCGTTCGGCTGGCACCTGATCCAGGTGCAGGAGCGGCGTACCGAGGAAGTGCCGGTCGAGCGCAACCGCCTGGTGGCGCGGCAGGCGCTGCGCGAGCGCAAGTCCGAAGAGGCCTTGCAGGACTGGCTGCGCCAGTTGCGCGACCGCACCTACGTCGAGATCCGCCTCGACGACGCGTGAGCCCGCTGGCGATCTCCACCGGCGAGCCGGCGGGCATCGGCCCGGACATTGCGCTGCGCGCGGCGCTGGCGGCGGCGCGGCCACTGCGTTTGCTGGGCGACGAGGGGTTGCTCGCCGCCCGTGCCGGCCGGCTTGGCCTGCCCTGGCCGCTGCCGGCGCCAATCGAAATCGAGCACGTGCCGCTGGCCGTGCCGTGCACGGCCGGCACGCTCGATCCGCGCAACGCCGCTTATGTGCTTGCCCTGCTCGACCGCGCCATCGACGGCTGTCGCAGCGGCGCCTATGGCGCGCTGGTCACCGCGCCGGTGCACAAGGGTGCGATCGCCGAGGCCGGTGTGCCGTTCACCGGGCACACCGAATATCTGGCCGAGCGCTGCGGCGGCGTGCCGGTAGTGATGCTGCTCGCCGCCGGCGCCTTGCGCGTGGCGCTGGCCAGCACGCATCTGCCGCTGGCGCAGGTGCCGGCGGCGATCACCCGCGAGTCGCTGCGCGTCGTGCTCGACGTGCTCGACCGCGACCTGCGCCGCCGCTTCGGCCTGCCGGCGCCGCGCATCGCCGTGTGCGGCCTCAACCCGCATGCGGGCGAGGGCGGTCATCTCGGGCGCGAGGAGATCGATACCATCGCCCCGGCCGTAGCGGCCGCCCGCGCCCGCGGCATCGATGCAGTAGGCCCGCTGCCGGCGGACACTGTCTTCGTGCCGGCGCAGGCGCGCGGCTACGACGCCATCCTGGCGATGTACCACGACCAGGGCCTCGCGCCCTTCAAGCAGGCGAGCTTTGGGCAGGGCGTCAACGTCACGCTCGGCCTGCCCTTCGTGCGCACCTCGGTCGATCACGGCACGGCGCTGGAGCTGGCCGGCAGCGGCCGCGCCGACGCGTCCAGTCTGGTCGCGGCCATCGACTTGGCCGAGCAGCTTGCGCAGGCGGCGCCGTTGCCGCAGCCGTGATGCAGGGGCACCAGGCGCGCAAGCGCTTCTCGCAGAACTTCCTGCACGATGCGCACTACGTCGAGCGCATCGTCGCCGCGGTGCAGCCGCAGGCGGGCGACCGCATCGTCGAGATCGGCCCCGGCCTTGGCGCGTTGACGGCCAGCCTGATCGCCGGCGCCGGTCGCATCGGCGCGGTGGAAATCGACCGCGACCTGGCCGCGCGGCTGCGTGCCCGCTACGCCCCGGGGCAACTCGAACTGATCGAGGCCGACGCCCTGGCGCTCGACTGGCGCGCCCTCGCCGCGCAGGACGCGCGGCCGCTGAAGATCGTCGGCAACCTGCCGTATCACATCGGTACGCCGTTGCTCTTCGCGATGCTGCCAATTGCGTCGTACGTCGCCAGCCAGCACTTCATGCTGCAACGGGAGGTCGTGGAGCGGATGATCGCCGCCCCCGACAGTGCCGAGTACGGGCGGCTGTCGGCGATGCTCCAGTACCGCTACGCGCTGACGCGACTTTTCGTCGTGCCGGCGGGTGCGTTTTCGCCGGTGCCCAAGGTGCAGTCGGCGGTGGTGCGGATGGTGCCGCGGCCCGCGGCCGAGTTGCCGCCGGTCGATGGCGAGGCTTATGCGCGCGTCGTCACCGCGGCGTTCGGCCAACGGCGCAAGACGCTGCGCAACGCACTTGCCCCGCTACTGACCGAAGCGCAGATCGCCGCGGCCGGCGTCGATCCCGCGGCGCGCGCCGAGACGCTCGGTGTGGCGCAGTTCGTCGCGCTGGCGCAGCGCGCTGCCGCTCACGGCGCCGGCTGAAACCCCGGCTCGCCGAACTGCCACAGCAGGAAGGCGACGATGTCCGCCCGCTCGCGGTTGCGCTGCTCCTTGGTGCTGCCGATGCCGTGGCCGGCGTCGTAGTCGAGCAGCAGCAACACCGGCTTGCCGCTTTGGGTCGCAGCCTGCAAGCGCGCGGCGGCCTTGCTGCTGTGCCAGACATCGACGCGCGGGTCGTTCACGCCATGCGTGAGCATCACCGCCGGGTAGGCGGTGCCGGCGCGGATGTGGTCGACCGTGCTCATCGCCAGCAGCGCGCGGAAGCCCGCCTCGGTCTTGTGGCTGCCGAACTCGGGTATGTTGGGCACCCCGTTGGGCGTGAGCTCGGCGCGCACCGTGTCCATCACGCCGACCGCCGGGATCGCCGCGGCAAAGAGATCGGGCCGCTCGGTCATCGCCCGGCCCACGGTGATGCCGCCGGCGCTGCCGCCCAGGATGCCGAGCCGGGCCGGCTTGGTGTAACCCTGCGCGATCAGGTATTCGGCGCAGGCGATGAAGTCGAGCCAGGTGTTGGGCTTGGTCGCCTGGAAGCCGGCCTTGTACCAATCGTGGCCAAATGCGCCGGAGCCGCGCGGGTTGGCGACCGCGAACACGCCGCCGCGTTCCAGCCAGGCCAGCCGCCAGGGCGAAAACCACGGCTCCTCGGTGATGCCGTAGGACGCGTAGCCGTACAACAAGGTCGGGTTGCTGCCGTCGAGCTTGATGTCCTTGCGGTGGATGATCGACAGCGGCACTCGCGTGCCGTCGTGGCTTGGCACCAGCACTTCGGTGGCCACGTACTCGGTTGGCATGTCGAACGGGCCGCTCGGCTGCAATCCGGTGTTGCTGACCGTGCGGCCGGCCACCGCGTAGATCTGCGCCGCGCGCAACCACGATTGCAGGGTGATCAGCACACCGGGCAGGCGCGGATCGACGCCGCCGAACTCGAAGCTGCCGGCTACCGGCAGCGGCACTTCGGTCGGTTGCGTGTCCTTGGAAAACCCCAGCCGCACGAGCCGGGACACGGTGCCGTCGCGCCGGCTGAGGTACAGCGCGTCGGCGGCGCGTGCCATGCCGGTAAGCACGCCGCTGCCTTCGGCGATCACCACCTTGGCGGCGGCCAGATCGGGCCGGGCGAGCGAGGTCTCCAGCACGCGGAAGCGCGGCGCGTTCTTGTGCGTGAGCAGGAAAAGCCGATCGCCGACCGTGGCAAAGGCGGTGACCGCCTCGCTGCGGTCGAACACCTTGCGCCAGACGGCGCGTCCGGCGCGCACGTCTGCCAGCGGCGCGGCGTACAGGTCGATCTCGCTGTCGGTGCCGTGATTGACGACGCCGAAGGCGGTCGTGCCGTTGGGCGAGACCACTACGGACGGAAACTGCACTACCGGGTCGATCGCCGTGCCCGGAGTGTCGAAGGCCAGCACCGAGCGAGCCTTTTCGGGGTCATCGCCCAGGCGCAGCAGCAGGGCGCGCGACTTCTGGTACTTCTCGGTCGGATCCATCCCCGGCTTCATCTCCTGGATGCGGTGGAAGAAGAAGCCGCTTTCGTCGGGCAGCCAGGACACGGCCCCGAACAGCGCCCGCGACACGGGGCCCACGATGCGCCGCCCGCTGGCGGTTTCGAGCACGTACAACTCGGCTTCTTCGGAACCGGCGGCCGAGACGCCGTAGGCCACGTAGCGGCCGGTGGGCGAAGCTTCGTAGTAATTGATCGCGTGCGGTTTGCCGCTGGCTTTGGCGAAGGTTTCGGGGTCGACCAAAAGCCGCTCGGCGCCGCGCAGACCCTGCCGCACGTACAGTTTGAACTGGTTGTCGGCAGCACCACGCCGCTCGTAGAAGTAGAGATCGCCAGGCCGGCGCTGCACATCGGCTACGCGTGCCGGCACGGCGTTCTCCAGCTCAGTGATGCGCGCCAGCACCGCCGCCCGGCCGGGGATGCGATCCAACTGCGCCCGCGCGTAGTCCGCCTGGGCTCGCATCCAGGCCGCCACCTCGGGGTTGTTGACCTCCTCCAGATAGCGGTACGGGTCGGTGAGCGCGGTGCCGAAGTAGGTGTCGGTCACCGGCCGCACCGGGGCCACCGGCGGCGTCTGGGCGGCCGCCGTGGCGGCGAGCAGGCTTGCGGCCAGTGCCGCGAGCGAACGCAGGGTCTGCATCGGGGACTCCTTGATGCCGCGCGCACGCGGCGTGGTCAATGCGTGGTCTGAATCAACTCGATCTTGTAGCCATCCGGGTCTTGCACGAAGGCGATCACCGTGCTGCCGCCCTTGACCGGCCCGGCCTCCCGCGTCACCGTGCCGCCGGCGGCCTTGATCCGCTCGCAGGCGGCATAGGCGTCAGGCACCGCGATGGCGATATGGCCGAAGGCCGCGCCGAGGTCGTAGCTTTCGACGCCGTAGTTGTAGGTGAGTTCCAGCACTGCGCCGGCCGACTCGTCGCCGTAGCCGACAAAGGCGAGGCTGTACTTCTGCTCAGGCCGGTCGGTCGTGCGCAACAACTGCATGCCCATCACCTTCGTATAGAAGTCGATCGAGCGCTGCATGTCGCCGACGCGGAGCATGGTGTGCAGGATGCGCATGGGATGGTGATCGGTGATCGGTGATCGGTTCGGACGAAACCGTAACGATACGCGCCGCGTGCTCCCCGAGCTTGAGCGGAAATCGTAGCGAGCGCCCCGAGGTCACGCCGAGCAGCGCACACGTACGAACGTGTACGGCGAGCAGCGCAGGCGCGAGATCGGGGCGCGCAGTAGATTTGTGCTCAAGCTCTCAGCCGGTGCCGCCGACGGTCAGTCCCTCGATCCGCAGCGTCGGTTGGCCAACGCCCACCGGCACGCTCTGGCCGTCCTTGCCGCAGGTGCCGATGCCGGAGTCCAGTTGCAGGTCGCTGCCGATCATCGACACGCGCGTCAACGCATCCGGGCCGTTGCCGATCAGCGTGGCGCCCTTGATCGGCGCGGTGAGTTTGCCGTCTTCGATCAGCCAGGCGGCGGCCATGCTGAAGACGAACTTGCCGTTGGTGATGTCCACCTGCCCGCCGCCGAACTGGCTGGCGTAAACGCCGCGCTTGACCGAGCGGACGATCTCGTCCGGGTCGTGGCTGCCGGCCAGCATCAGCGTGTTGGTCATCCTTGGCATCGGCAGATGGGCAAAGCTCTCGCGCCGGCCGTTGCCGGTGGGCGCCGTCTTCATCAACCGCGCGTTGACGCTGTCTTGCAGGTAGCCGCGCAAAATGCCGTCCTCGATCAGCACCGTGCGCGAGGTGGGATTGCCCTCGTCGTCGATCGACAGCGAGCCGCGCCGGTCGGGCAGCGTGCCGTCGTCGATCACGGTGACGCCCTTCGATGCCACGCGCTCGCCGACGCGGCCGGCAAACGCGCTCGAGCCCTTGCGGTTGAAGTCGCCCTCCAGCCCGTGGCCGACCGCCTCGTGCAGCAGGATGCCGGGCCAGCCGGGGCCGAGCACCACCGTCGTCTCGCCGGCCGGCGCCGGCTTTGCAGCGAGATTGGTGAGCGCCATGTCCACTGCGCCCCGTGCGTACTCGGCGAGCACGTCGTCGGTGAACCAGGCCAGATCGCGCCGGCCGCCGCCGCCGGAGAAGCCCTGCTCGCGGCGGCCGCCTTCCTCGGCGATCACCGTGACCGACACGCGCACCAGCGGCCGCACGTCGGCGGCGATCAACCCGTCGCTGCGCGCCACCAGCACCACGTCGTACTCGGCACCGACCGAGGCCATCACCTGCGTCACGCGCGCATCGCGCGCGCGGCACAGCTTCTCCAGGCGCTCCAGCAGGGCGACCTTGGCCGCCGCGTCGAGCGAGGCGACCGGATCGGCCGCCCGATACAGCTGCGGCTGCGGCCGCTGCGCCAGCGACGGCGCCACCTTGACCTTGCCGCCGCCGGCGCGGGCGATCGCGCGCGCCGAGCGCGCCGCTTCCAGCAACGCCGTGGGCGAGATGTCGTCGGAGTAGGCAAAGGCGGTGCGGTCGCCAACGACCGCGCGCACGCCCACGCCCTGCTCGATGTCGAAGCTGCCGCTCTTGACGATGCCTTCTTCGAGCGAGAACGACTCGCTGCGGGTGTACTGAAAGTACAGGTCGGCGTAGTCGGCGCGGTGCTCGAAGACGGTGGCCAGCGCATGTTGCAGCTTGGCTTCGTCCAGATCGTAGGGGTCGAGCAGCAGTGCGCGGGCGGTGGCGAGGCGTTGCAGGGCAGGGTCGGCAGGGTGCATGTTGACGGGCGTGAAAAAGAAAAGCAGAAGCGAACTGTAGCCTCAGTGGCGGCTCCAACCTGCCGATCACCGATCACCGATCACCGGGCAGGTCTCAGCGTTCGTCGTACACCTTGATGACGTCGGTGTGACCGAGTCTCAGCGTTAGTCGTACACCTGCGGCTTGCCTTTGACGGGTCGATCGAAGCGATGGTAGGGAATGGTGCAT
>JBKCXU010000013.1:0-22100 GCA_046316025.1 Betaproteobacteria bacterium
CGCGACGAGCTGCCGAGCGAGGACGAGCAGTTCGAGGCCTACGCCAAGGTGGCGCGGGCGATGAAGGGCAAGCCGGTGACGATCCGCACGCTCGACATCGGCGCCGACAAGGTGTTGAACGAGTTCGCGCGCGACAGCCTCGGCATGGGCCGCGGCAAGCCCACGCCGGAGAGCAACCCCGCGCTCGGCCTGCGCGCGATTCGTTACTGCCTGGCGTATCCGGAACTCTTTCTCACCCAGTTGCGCGCGATCCTGCGCGCATCCAGCGTGGGCAGCGTGCGCATCCTGGTGCCGATGTTGGCGCACGTGCACGAGGTCGAGCAAACACTCGCCTTCGTCGCCCGCGCGCGCGAGCAACTGACCGAGCGCAAGCAGAAGTTCGACGGCCGCATCATGGTCGGCGGCATGATCGAGGTGCCGGCCGCGGCCATTGCGCTGCCGGCCTTTGCCGAGCGGCTAAAGTTTCTCTCGGTCGGCACCAACGATCTGATCCAGTACACGCTGGCCATCGACCGCGCCGACAGCGCGGTGGCGCATCTGTACGACCGGCTGCACCCGGCGGTGCTGGAGCTGATCGAGCGCACGCTCAAGTTCGGCACCAAGGCCAAGCTGCCCACCGCGGTGTGCGGCGAGATGGCGGGCGAGGTCGAACTGACCGAGATCTTCCTCGGCATGGGCCTCACGCAGTTCTCGATGCAGCCGGCGCGCATCGCGCAGGTCAAGCAGCGCGTGCTCGGCACTTCACGCAAGAGCGCCGCGTTGCTCGCCGCGCGCGTGCTGCGCGAGACCGACCCGCTGAAGATCCGCGAAATGCTCGACCGCGCCCAACGCCGGGCCGCCGCGGCATGACGCGCGCGCTGCGCGCGCTGGCCGTCGCTCTCGGCGGCCTGCGGTGGCTCGGCGCAGGCGTGGTCGGGGGGATTGTCTGGGGTTCGCGACCCGAGCACGACGGCGCCGTCGCCGTCCCCGGGCTGGAGCGGCGCGCGACCATTTTTCGCGATGCGCACGGGGTGCCCACCATCGAGGCCCCGACCGAGGCGGCCGCCCTGTTCGCGCTCGGCTACGCGCATGCGCAGGACCGGCTGTGGCAGATGGAGTTCAACCGCCGGCTGGCGCAGGGGCGGTTGGCGGAGATCCTCGGCCCCGCGGCGGTGTCCACAGACAAGGTGATCCGCACGCTCGGTCTCTATCGCCACGCACAGGCCACGGTGGCGGCGATGGACGCGCCGGAGCGCGCGCTGGCCGAGGCCTATGCGGCCGGCGTTAACGCGTACTTGCAGACGCGGCGCGGACCCCTGCCGCCGGAGTTCTGGCTGACGCGCACGCCGGCGCCGGCGCCGTGGACGCCCGTCGACAGCGCAGCGTGGACCGGCGTGATGGCCTGGGACTTGTCGTCGGCATCGACGCGCTTCGAACTGAACCGGCTGCGGCTGGCGGCGCACTTCACGCGCGAGGAGATCGACGAGTTCCGCCCGCCGTCGCCCAACGTGCCACTCGCAGCGGTGGCCGACTTCGTGCAGATGTACCGGACGATGGGCTTGATCGGCGCGGCGGCCGGCGCCCGTGGCGCCGACGCGCGGCCGACCGAACTCACCTCGCGAAACGCTGAGCCATCGGAAGTCTGTCGTTCCCGCGAAAGCGGGAACCCAGAGGCTGCGACGACTTGGTTGCCCGCGTTCGCGGGCATGACAACTTGCCCGGATTCTCTCGTGACCGGCTTCGGCGCCGGCGAGGGGTTGGGGTCCAACAACTGGGTGGTCGCCGGCAGCCGCTCGGCCAGCGGCGCGCCGCTGCTCGCCAACGACCCGCATCTGGGCATGACCACGCCGTCGGTCTGGTACTTCGCGCGGCTGCAAGCGCCGGGGCTGGACGTCTTCGGCGCGACGATGCCCGGTGTGCCCTACGTGATCCTCGGCCGCAACCGCAACGTGGCCTGGGGTTTCACCAACACCCACTCCGACGTGCAGGACGTATTCATCGAGCGACTGAACCCGGCAGACCCCGCCGAGTACCTGACGCCAACCGGCCCGGCCCGCTTCGACGAGCGCGAAGAAGTCATCGCCGTGCGCGGGGCCGAGCCGGTACGGCTTACCGTGCGCAGCACGCGCCACGGGCCGGTGCTGTCGGGCGTGCTGGGGGCCGCCGACAAGGCGCTGGCACCCGACCGCGGCTACGTGCTCGCGCTGCAATGGGCATGGCTGGCGGCGCCCGACCGCAGTTGGCGGGCGATTCGCGGCTTCAACCTCGCCGCCGATGCCGCCGGTTTCGTTGCGGCCACACGCGACTGGGAGCTGGCGCAGCAGAACATCGTGTACGCCGACCGCGCCGGCCGCATCGGCCTGATCGCGCCCGGACGCATTCCGCAGCGACGCGCCGACAACGATTTGTTCGGTCTCGCCCCCGCGCCCGGCTGGGACGCGCGCTACGACTGGGCCGGCTGGCTGCCGCACGAGTCCATGCCGCAGGCGGCCGACCCGCCCGCCGGCTTCATCGCCACGGCCAACAACGACATCACACCACCCGGCTACCCGCACTTCCTGACCGGCGACTGGCCCGAACCGGACCGCGCCGACCGCATCGCGCAACTGCTCGCCGCGCGATCGCAGCACGATGCGGCGTCGTTCGCACGCATCCAGGCCGACGTGACCTCGCTCGCGGCGCGCCAGATGCTCGATGCGCTGCGCGGGCTGCAACCGGCGCTGGCGCCGGAAAGCGCCGCGGCACGGACCGTGTGGGAGCGGCTGTCGGTCTGGGACGGCAGCATGCGCGCCGACGCGCCCGAGCCGCTGCTTTATCACACCTGGCTGCGCAAGCTGCACGCCGCGGTGTTCGACGACGACCTGGGCGATCTGGCGGCCGACTTCCCCGCGGCGCAGGCCACACTGCTCGCGGCACTGCGCGGGCAGACCCGCGCGCGCGACTGGTGCGACAACCGCAAGAGCGCGCGGCGCGAAAGCTGCGCCACACTTGCCGCGGAGACGCTCGAAGACACGGTGACCGAACTCGGCGCCGGCGGCCGCGACCTGCTGTCGCTGCGTTGGGGCGAGGCGCACCCGATCCGCCTGGAGCACCGGCCCCTGTCCAACGTGCCGCTGCTCGGGCACGGGTTCGGCCGCAGCGCGCCGATGCCGGGCGACGGCGACACCATCAACGTCGGCGCGCTGCGGTTGCGCGGCGCGCAGCCCTTCGACACCTCGCACGCGGCATCGTTTCGCGCGATCTACGATCTGGCCGCCGATGGCGTGGAGGCGCGCTGGATCGGCGTGCCGGGACAAAGCGGCCACCCGGCGGCGCGCCAGTACGACGACCTGCTCGACCGCTGGCTGCGGGTCGAACTGCTCGCCGGCGGCGGCAACACCCGCCCCGCAGCGACGCTCACCCTCGAACCTCGTTAGTCCAGCTTGCGCGTCGGCGCGATCGGCGTCGGCAACATGGGCGCGCCCGATGGCGGCGCGGCGGTGGCGAGCTTGCGCATCCTGGAGCCGATGCCGGCCCGTGCACGAGTTCCAGCAACCGACAGCGGCGTGCGGCTGCGCCGCGCACTGCCCGCGGCGGCTCGCGCGCCGACGTGACGGCAGCGACCTACTGCCTTTGTGTGCCCAGCGCGTCGGTAGCTGCCTTCGAGGTTTCTTGCAGCAGCCGCCCCAGCAGGCGGGTTTCGCGCTGGGCGCGGCCAAGGGCCGCGGCGAGCTCGGGCAGCGTGCGCGCAAACACGCCGCTGGCCGCCAGTGCGGCGCGCTCGAACAGCCGGCCTTCTTCATCCGCCTGCCTGGCGCCGGTGTCCAGCACGCCGCCGACGGCGCAGCCCAGCGCCAGATGCAGCAGCACGCGGGTATCCGGCAGCAACGCGGCGACCGCTTCATCGGCGGCCTTGCGCTGCACCTTGTGGGAAGACAAAGCCCACGGGTCAAGGTGAGGCAGCCAGCGGTCGCGGATGCGTGGATCGAAGCG
The DNA here is from genome assembly GCA_046316025.1 of Betaproteobacteria bacterium. Taxonomy (GTDB): domain Bacteria; phylum Pseudomonadota; class Gammaproteobacteria; order Burkholderiales; family Burkholderiaceae_F; genus JAJTHJ01. The sequence continues at coordinate 3,952 of JBKCXU010000013.1, forward strand.
CCAGACGGGGTAGAGCAGTTCGATCACCAGCTCGTAGGCCAGGCAGCGACCGCGGGTGCTCACGAAGTAATCCTCGGCCAGCTGGCCGAGGTCGACAACGTGCTTGAGCGAGGGCGGCAGCTCCGTCCAGAACGGCGTGAACTTGCCCTTGAGCTCCTCCCAGCGCGGGTGCAGCCACACCGTCTGGGCAACGTTGAACAGCGCCGTGCGCCGGCGGTGGGCGGGGATCAGCCAGTACACCAGATTGCGGTAGAACCACATGATCTTCTGGTACGCCGGCACCGGCGTGTCGCCCGGCCCCGTGTAAAACCCCTTGGTCTTGTTTGCGTTCGACCCCGCAAAGGAGCGCGACGTGCCGATGACGTTGATGTTGACGAAGTGATGCCAGGTGGAGCCGACCACGGCGCGCCCGACGCCCGTTCGATGCCCGTCGTAGGCGGCGATCACGCCGAACGGCGTGGTGCGGCTGGTGGGCGGCGAGACCAGGCCACTGAACTCCTGATTCAACGTGGCGTGCGGCTCGATGGTGGCCTCGGCGATGACCTCCGGCGCCAGCGGCCGCCCGTCGGGGCCGGGCGGGTACTCGGGTTTGCCGGCGCGGCCGGGCAGGTCTTCGGGCAAAGACAGGTCGGCGGGCGCCTCGCACCAGCCCTCGTGCATGTGGTCGGGCAGCACGTCGACGACGCCAAGCGGCGAGCACAGCAAGGGATGCGGCAACGTGGTGCGGGCGAGGCGACTGCCGGCGATCGGGTAACGGCGGACCCGAATCGGCTGCGGCACGTCGTCGGATTGGTCGTTGAACTGATACGGATAGGTCGCGCCGCCGGCCGCACCACTGTCGCCGCCGGCGCGCAGGGTGTCGTGCCGGTCGGCATCGCTGGCGCTTGGCGCCAGCGGCAGGCCGCGCGGATTCGGCGTGCCGACCGCGACCCAACGGCGCATCGAGCGGATACGCGGAATGTGCATGTTGACCGCGCCGCCGATGTCGGCGTGGTCGCCGGTGGCGAAGAAGCCGCCGCCGGCTTCCATGAACGCGGCCACCGCGGCCGCCTCTTCGCGCCGCTGCGCATCCGTGGTGAACTGGGTCGCGGGCGGCCCCACGCGCAAGCCGACATCTTCTTCTCCAAAATGGTGGATCGAGAAGAAGAACACCATGTCGAAGCCGCGGAGGCCGTCGGCCGTAAAGCGGAAGTCGTGCAGATCGGCGCCGTCCGGCCCGGTCGAACTGCGACGGTGCGCCTTGACGATCTGGATCGTGAACCCCTGCCAGGCGGTATCCGTCAGTACCTTGACGAACTCACCCAGATGAAACTTGTGCGCCTCGCTGTTGGAGCGCATGAAACCGCCTTCGTCGTCGGTGACGATGAGAATCCGGATCGCTTGCATGAGCTGCTTCCCCTGAAGTTTGCGTGCTATCGGTCGCGCTCGACGCCAGCGCAAAGAGCGGACGGCGAAGGCTAGACGCACGCCGCGACTGCCGCATGTGAACATTCACGCTGGCGATCCCGCAATCGAGGGGTCGGCCCGAGGTCGTGCGGCCGGCAAAAGCCCTCGGCGCCGCCACTCCCAAGGCGTTGCGCCACGTCGAATTGACATTGACGGGCGCGCGCGCCTATCTTTCGCGCTTTGCGCCGATTTGCCGACCAGCTTGCGGGCGCGGGGCCACTGCCCCATAACCGCTAAACGGTCCCGCCGCGTTTGCGGCGGCCCGCAACCCGACTCGGCGCTCGCGCCCGTCGGGTTTTGTTTTAGCGGTGGCGGCAAATGGCGAATGGTTCGTCGCCCCGGCGCAGGCCGGGGCCCAGCGTCGTTGGGGCAAAAGACACTGGGTCCCGGCCTGCGCCGGGACGACAGCGGTGAAGCCCGCGTCGTTTTGTTTGGTGATCGAAGGAATGTCGAAGTCCGGTTCCGTCGGGGTCGTCGCGCCGCGCACTCTGCACTTTGCGGAGCCGCTGGCGCTCGCCAACGGCTCGAGCATCGCCGGCTACGACCTGGTGGTCGAGACCTACGGCACGCTCAATGCGGACAAGAGCAACGCGGTGCTCGTCTGCCACGCGCTCAATGCCTCGCACCATGTTGCCGGTACGTACGCCGACCAACCGAAAAACATCGGCTGGTGGGACAACATGGTCGGCCCCGGCAAGCCGGTCGATACCGAGCGCTTCTTCGTGGTCGGCATCAACAACCTGGGCTCCTGCTTCGGCTCCACCGGGCCGATGTCGCCCAACCCCGCCACCGGCAAGCCCTACGGCGCGAGCTTCCCGGTGGTGACGGTCGAAGACTGGGTGGCCGCGCAGGCGCGCGTGGCCGATGCGCTCGGCATCGAGCGCTGGGCCGCGGTGATGGGCGGCTCCTTGGGCGGCATGCAGGCGCTCGACTGGAGCATCCGTTACCCGCAGCGGGTTGCGCATTGCGTGGCGATTGCGTCGTCGCCCAAGTTGTCGGCGCAGAACATCGCGTTCAACGAAGTGGCGCGCACGGCGATCCGATCCGACCCGGACTTTCACGGCGGCGACTACTACGCGCATGGCGTCAAGCCAAGGCGCGGCCTGCGCGTGGCGCGGATGATCGGGCACATCACGTATCTGTCGGGCGCCGACATGACCGAGAAATTCGGCCGCGCGTTGCAAGGCGGCGACGATGAATACCGCTTCCACTACGAGGTGGAGTTCGAGGTCGAAAGCTACCTGCGTTACCAGGGCGAGAAGTTTGCCGAGTACTTCGACGCCAACACCTACCTGCTGATCACGCGGGCGCTGGACTACTTCGATCCGGCGCGTGCGGCCGGCGGCTCGCTCGTGCGCGCGCTGGCGCCGGCGACCTGCAAGTTCCTGCTCGCTTCGTTCACCACCGACTGGCGCTTTCCGCCCGAACACAGCCGGGCGATCGTCGAAGCGCTCATTGAAAGCGGCCGCGACGTCGCCTACGCCGAGATCGACGCCCCGCACGGCCACGATGCGTTTCTGCTCGACGACCCGCGCTATCACCGCGTGGTGCGGGGGTACTTCGAGAACATCGCGCGCGAGGTGGCCGCATGACCCTGCGCCCCGACCTCGCGCTGATCGCCGACTGGGTCGCGCCCGGTATGCGCTTGCTCGATCTGGGCTGCGGCGACGGCGCGCTGCTCGCGCACCTGCGGCAGACCAAGAACTGCGCCGGCTACGGCGTGGAGTTCGCCGACGACCACGTGGCCGAATGCGTGGCCGCGGGCATCAACGTGATCCAGCAAAACCTCGACGCCGGGCTGCGCTTGTTTGCCGACAACATGTTCGACACTGTGGTGCTGTCGCAAACGCTGCAAGCAATGCACGATGCCGAAGCCATCTTGCGCGAGATGGCGCGGGTGGGCCGCGAAGGGATCGTCTCGTTCCCCAACTTCGGCCACTGGCGGCACGCGCTGTCGCTGCTGGGCGGGCATATGCCGGTATCCAAGGTCATTCCGTTCCAGTGGTACGACACACCCAACATCCACCTGTGCACGCTGAAGGACTTCGAAGTGTTGGCCACCAAGGTCGGCCTGACCATCACGGGGCGGCAGGTGCTGGCCGACGGCAAACCGGTTGCAGTCGCACCAAGCCTACGGGCGACACTGGCGGTGTATCGGTTCAAGACGAGGTAACGCTATGTCCCTGCGCGACAAGCTGATCCGCAACTTCAACGAAATCGAGCTCGAGTCCCACGCGCGCGGCGGGCGCTACGCGGGCGCGCGTTACGCGGGGCTGGCCGGCCCCAACACGCCAGGCACCGCGGCGCGCAAGCTGGGCGCGGGCATCGACATCCTGCCGCCGGGCAAAGTCACCTGCCCTTATCACTTCCACTACGCGCAGGAAGAGATGTTCGTGATCCTCGAAGGCAGCGGCACGCTGCGCGTGGCGGGCGAACTGATCCCGATCCACGCCGGCGACGTGATCGGCATCCCGCCTGGCCCCGAGTATCCGCACCAGATCGTCAACACTTCGGACGCGCCGCTGAAGTACCTGTCGATCAGCACGCAGGAGCGGCCGGAGGTCGCCGAGTACCCGGACTCCGGCAAGTACGGCGTCTTCACCGGCGCCGACGGCCCACTGGTGCAGCGGCGGCGCGTGCACCGGGCCGACAGCGATCTCGATTACTGGGACGGCGAGCCCTGAGCGCGCTATCCTCGCTGTCCTTTCGCTTGCGGGAGCCGTCGATGGCCGATATGCCGGATTTTTCCAACGTCGAGAGCGGGTCCAGTTCGACCGCGACCAAGATCTACGAGGTCAAGCCGGGCGACAGCCTGTCCAAGATCGCCAAGCGCGAGTACGGGGATGCCAACAAGTGGCCGCAAATTTTCGAGGCCAACAAGGATGTGCTGAAAGACCCCAACAAGATCTACCCCGGTCAGAAGCTGAAGATCCCGGCGCTGACCTAGACACGGCGCGCACGCGCGCAGGCAGTTGCGACCTCAACCTGTGGAGACCCACCCATGACTTCGATGCTTCGTTTGGCCGCGTTGGCGGCCGCTTCCGTGATCGCGCTGGCTGCCTGCGGCAAGAAGGAGCCGCCACCGCCGCCCGCACCTGCTCCGGCGCCCGCTCCCGCGCCGGCTCCGGCGCCCGCCCCCGCAGGCGTCGTCCTCTCGGCGGTGACGCTCGGCAAGGCGGTCGGCGCGGACAAGAAGGTGACCGCCGCCACCGAAGTCTTTGCCAAGGCGGACACGATTCACGCCTCGATCGACACGACCGGCGCCGGCACGGCAACGCTGGCGGCCAAGTGGACCTTTACCAAGGACGGCAAGACCGTCACGGTGAAGGAAGACAGTGCCACCATCACGCCGACCGGGCCGGCGACCACGGAGTTCCACATCGCCAAGCCTGACGGCTGGCCGGTGGGCGACTATCAGGTCGAAGTCCTGCTCGACGGCAAGGTCGTATCGACCAAGAGTTTCAAGGTGCAGTAAAGCGTCAGTCGGGGCGCCCTCGGGTCGGAGTGCGGCGACGCCGCGCTCCATCTCCGAGTGCCGACCCGATGGGACTTCAATCTGGCGGCGGCGCGGGACGCATCGATACCCGCGCCGCCAGCCACACCAGCACCAGCACCGGCACGCCGAGCATGGCGGTGCCGACAAAAAACGCCGGGTAGCCCCAGGCATCGACCGCCAAGCCGCCGAGGCCGGCGACAAACTTCGGCGCCAGCAGCATCACGCTGGAAAACAGCGCGTACTGCGTGGCCGAGTACGACAGGTTAGTGAGGCTCGACAGGTAGGCGATGAAGGCGGCCGAGGCCAGCCCGGCGGCGAGGTTGTCGGCGCTCACCACCAGCACCAGCCCGGTCAGGTCGTGCCCGCGCCCGGCGAGCCAGGCGAAGAGCAGGTTGGACGCGGCCGACAGCAGCGCGCCGGCAAACAGGATGCGCGCCACGCCGTAACGCGCGGTCAGCACGCCGCCGATGAAGGCGCCGGCCAGCGTCATCAGCACGCCGTAGACCTTGGACACGGCGGCCACCTCGTCCTTGGTGAAGCCCATGTCCACGTAGAACGGGAAGGCCATGATGCCGAGCACGATGTCGGAGATGCGGTAGACGGCGATCAGCGCCAGCACCAGCGCGGCGTGCCAGCGGTAGCGGTGCAGAAAGTCCGCAAACGGCCCGACCACCGACACCTGCACCCACGCCGCCACGCGCGCCGTGCGCGCGGGCCAACCGCGCTCGGCGGCGTAACGGGCGGCGAGGCGCTCTTCCTCGACGGCCGTGGCCGCCACCGCAGCGGCGGTGTACGGCTCCGGCGCGCGCAGCACGGCCACGATGCCGACGGCCATCGACGCTGCCATCGCCAGATACGCGACCGTCCACGGCAGCGCCAACTCGCCCGGTGCGGCGTCGCTGGCGCGCGCGGCGATCCACAAAGCGCCGGCGCCGGCCCAGATCATCGCCGCGCGGTAGCCGGTCTGGTAAGTGGCGGCGAGCGCGGCCTGCTGCTCGGGCGGGGCGGACTCGATCCGGTATGCATCGAGCGCGATGTCCTGCGTGGCCGAGGCAAAGGCGACCAGCACCGCGCAGGCAACCAGCAGCACCAGGGTGTGCCGCGGGTCGGCCAGCGCCATGCCGGCAAGCCCCAGCACGATCGCCAGTTGCGAGGCCAGCAGCCACGCGCGGCGCCGCCCCAGCACGCGCGTGAGCCACGGCAGCGGCAGCCGGTCGACCAACGGCGCCCAGACGAACTTGAAGCCGTAGGCCAGACCGACCCAGCTCAGAAAACCGATCGTGGTGCGGTTGATGCCGGCCTCGCGCAACCGGAACGACAGCGTGCCCAGCACCAGCAGCAGCGGCAGCCCGGCGCCGAAGCCGAGAAACAGCATGCGCAGCGCCGCCGGCTCCAGATAAACCCGCAGCGCGTCGCGCCAGCGGCGCGGCGGCGCTTGTATTGGTGCAGGGCCAGCCATATGTGGCGAGCTTAGCCGTTAGAGTGCGCACCCGATGTCGCTCCGTCTGCTCGCTGCCCTGTCTCTCGCCGCCGCGCTGCTGGCGCCGGCCGCGTTCGCCCAGACGCCGGCCGAAGGGGTCGAGGTGCGCAAGCCCTGGCTGCGGCTGGTGCCGGAGTCGATGGTCAATCAGACCGCCGCGCAGCAGTACGCGCAGATGAAGCAGCAGGCGCAGGCCAAGGGGCGGCTGAATGTCGACCCGGCGCAGACGCAGCGCGTGCGCGCTATCGCCGCGCGGCTGATCCCGCAGGGCGAGCGCTTCCACCCCGGTGCGCGCGACTGGCGCTGGGAGGTCAACGTGGTCGAGTCGCCGGCGGTCAACGCCTTCGTGCTGCCGGGCGGCAAGATCATGGTTTACTCAGGCTTGATCGAGCGGCTCAAGCTCACCGACGACGAACTGGCCGCCATCGTCGGCCACGAGATCGCGCACGCGCTGCTCGAACACGGCCGCGCGCGCATGAGCGAGGCGCTGGTCAAGAACGTCGGCATCAGCGTGGCAGCGGCCTACCTCGGCCTGGGCGACCTCGGCACCGCCGCACTGGCGCAGGCCGCGGATTTGGCGATCACCTTGCCGTACTCACGCAGCCACGAGACCGATGCCGACCTGGTCGGCATCGAACTCGCCGCCCGCGCCGGCTACGACCCGCGCGCGGCGATCTCGGTGTGGGAAAAGATGGCGCGCGGCGGCGGCGCGCAGCCGCCCGAACTGCTGTCCACCCACCCCGCCAACGCGAGCCGCATCCGCGAACTGGAAGAAGCGATGCCGCGCGTGTTGCCGCTGTACCAGGCGGCGAGGCGATAAGGGCGCTCGCCGCCAGAGCGATCGCCTATGCGCGGCTGAAGACCACCGCGGCGAGCGGCGGCAGTTCGACCCGCAGCGTGGCCGGCAGGCCGTAAGCACCGGGCGCGCTCGCCTCCACGCCGCCGGCATTGCCGACGTCGCTGCCGCCGTAGTGGCGCGAATCGGTGTTGATCGACTCCACGTAGCGCCCCGCCGCCGGCACGCCGAGCGCCACCACCCGCGGCACCGGGGTTAGGTTCAGCGCGACCACCGCAAAGCTGCCGTCGCGCCCGTAGCGGATGTAGGAGAGCAGCGAGTGGTCGGCATCGTCCGGCTCGATCCAGCGGAAGCCCCCGGCCTCGAAGTCCTGTTGATGCAGTGCCGGCGTGTCGCGGTACAGATGCGCCAGATCGCGATACAGGCGGCGCACGCCGGCGTGCTGGTCGCGCGCCGCCTGGTGCCACTCGAGCTCGCCCCGCTCATGCCACTCCGGGCCGTGCGCGAACTCGCTGCCCATGAAGTTCAACTTCTTGCCGGGGTAAGTCATCTGATACGCGAACAGCAGCCGCAGATTGGCGAATCTCTGCCAGTCGTCGCCGGGCATCTTGGCGACCAGCGAACCCTTGCCGTGCACCACTTCGTCGTGCGACAGCGGCAGCACGAAGTTCTCGGTGTACGCGTACAACTGGCCGAAGGTCAGCAGCCGGTGGTGGTAGCGGCGGTGCACGGGGTCCAGCCGCATGTACTCCAGCGTGTCGTGCATCCAGCCCATGTTCCACTTCATCGAAAAACCCAGCCCGCCGGCATCGACCGGGCGGCTCACCTGCGGCCAGGCGGTGGACTCTTCCGCAATCGTCAGCGCGCCGGGAAAGTCGCCGTGCACCATCGTGTTGAGGCTCCGCAGGAAGTCGATCGCCTCCAGGTTCTCGCGCCCGCCGAAGCGGTTGGGAATCCACTCGCCCTGCGCGCGCGAGTAGTCCAGGTACAGCATCGAGGCCACCGCATCGACGCGCAGCCCGTCGAAGTGGAACTCCTCCAGCCAGTAGTGCGCGCTCGCCAGCAAAAACGAGCGCACCTCGGCGCGGCCGTAGTTGAAGATGTGCGTGCCCCAGTCGGGGTGGCGGCCGGATCTAGGGTCGGCATGCTCGTACAGCGCCGTGCCGTCGTAGTGGGCGAGCGCCCAGGCGTCGCTCGGAAAGTGCCCCGGCACCCAGTCGAGCAGCACGCCGATGCCGGCCTGATGGCAGCGGTCGATCAACTCACGCAACCCGTCGGGGTCGCCGCCGCGGCTGCTGGGCGCGAAGTACCCGGTCGTCTGATAGCCCCAGGACAAATCCAGCGGATGCTCGGTGATCGGCATCAGCTCGATGTGCGTGCAGCCCAGTTCGGTCACGTAGGGCACGAGGCGGTCGGCCAGTTCGCGATAGCTATAGAAGCGCCCATCCGGGTGGCGCATCCATGAATACGCGTGCACTTCGTAGATGTGCATCGGCGCGTGCAGCCAGTCGGCCTGCGCGCGGCGGGCGAGCCAGTCGGCGTCGCGCCATTGGTGGCGGCTGGCGCCCTGAACGATGGCCGCGGTGGCCGGCCGCAGCTCAAAGCCCTGCGCGTAGGGGTCGGCCTTGACGAAGACGTGGCCGGTATCGCGGTTGCGCAGCTCGAACTTGTACAGCGCGCCCGGCGCCACGCCGGGGATGAACAACTCCCACACGCCGCCGCCGCCGCGCGACTGCATCGGGTGCGCGCGGCCGTCCCAGCGGTTGAAGTCGCCGACCACCGACACGCGCTCCGCGTTCGGCGCCCAGACGGCAAAGCGCGCGCCGTCGATGCCGTCGAGCGTCAGCGGGTTCGCACCCAGGCAGCGCCAGGCTTGCAGCAGCCGACCGGAGCCGAACAGGTGCAGCTCGAAGTCGGTGATCGTCGGCGCAAAGCCGTAGGGGTCGGCAAACTCGCGCAGCGCGCCGTCTTCATCCACCCGCAGCCGCGTGGGGCGGGGTGGCGGCGTGGCACCGCGCCACACGAAGAGCGCGGTTTCGCCGTCACGCTGCATCGGCTGCCAGTCGGCACCGACCGCGATCCAGGCACGGGCCGCATGCGGCAGCAGCGCGCGATGAACATATGCCGTGCCGTCGCGGTGCAGGCCCAGGGTGCCGAGCGGGTCGTGCAGGCGCCCCGCCAGCAGGCGGGCGCGGCGGTCGTCGGGCAGTGCAAGGTCGGCGCTCATGGCCCGGCCAGTATAGGAGTCGGCGCCACGCCCGCCGAGCGATTCGCGACACGCCCCGGCGCGACGGCGCGCTTTGTTGCGCCAAGGCACGGTCGGCGTGCAGCGCCGCGGCTAGACTGGCGGCAACAGTGGCGGTCCGCGCCGCCTCGCCAGCGCTGCGTCGGCGCGCGGACGCACCCAGGGGAACGTCGATGAAAGACCCTCGCAGCCACATCGTCGTCGGCCAGCCGCAGCGCGGCGGCAGCCTCGACCGCAACGCAGCGCAACTGGCGCGCAGCACGCTCGCGCTCGTTCTGGCCGGCGGGCGCGGCTCGCGGCTGGGGCCGCTCACCGACTGGCGGGCCAAGCCGGCGGTGCCGTTTGCCGGCAAGTTCCGCATCATCGACTTCACCCTGTCCAACTGCGTCAATTCCGGCATCCGCCGCATCGGCATCGCCACCCAGTACAAGGCGCAAAGCCTGATCCGCCACGTGCAGCGGGGCTGGGCGTTTCTCGACGGGCGCTTCGACGAGTTCATCGACCTGCTGCCGGCGCAGCAACGCGTGACCACCGACTGGTACAAGGGCACCGCCGACGCGGTGTTCCAGAACCTCGACCTGCTGCGGCTGCACGCGCCCGAGCAGGTGCTGGTGCTGGCCGGCGACCACGTCTACAAGATGGACTACGGCCGCATGCTGCTCGACCACGCGCAGCGCCAGGCCGACATGACCATCGCCTGCATGGAGGTGCCGGTGGCCGAGGCCACCGCCTTCGGCGTGATGCAGGTCGACGAGAGCGGCCGCATCGTCGGCTTCCAGGAAAAGCCGCGCGAGCCGCAGCCGATCCCGGGGCGGCCGGACACGGCGCTCGTCAGCATGGGCATCTATGCCTTCAACGCGCCCTTTTTGTACGAGCAACTTATCCGCGACGCCGACGACAAGGCCTCCAAGCACGACTTCGGCGGCGACATCATCCCCAGCGCGATCGCCCGCGGCTACCGGGTGGTGGCGCATCGCTTCGAGGACAGCTGCGTGAACATGACGCAGCAGCGGCCGTACTGGCGCGACGTCGGCACCATCGACGCCTTCTGGGAAGCGAACCTCGACCTCACGCACGTCACGCCGGAGCTGAACCTGTACGACGACACCTGGCCGATCTGGACCTACCAGGCGCAACTGCCGCCGGCCAAGTTCGTGTTCGACGACGCCGGCCGGCGCGGCGAGGCGATCGACTCGATGGTCTCCGGCGGCTGCATCATCAGCGGCGCGGCGGTGCGCCGCTCGCTGCTGTTCTCGCAGGTGCACGTGCACAGCTACAGCAGCGTCGAGGACTCGGTGATTCTCGGCAACGTCGATATCGAGCGGCACAGCATCATCCGCCGCGCGGTGATCGACAAGCACTGCCGGCTGCCGGCCGGCACCCGCATCGGTGTCGATCCCGACGAAGACCGCCGCCGCTTCCACGTCACCGAGCGCGGCGTGGTGCTGGTCACGCCCGACATGCTCGGCCAGCCAGTGCACAGCCCGCGATGAACGAGGCGGGCGGCCCGCACGAGCCGAAGCTCGACCTCGTGCTGGTGTGGCACATGCACCAGCCGGAGTACCGCGACCCGGTGAGCGGCGAGTTCCGCCTGCCTTGGGTGTATCTGCACGCGATCAAGGACTACGCCGACATGGCGGCGCATCTGGAGCGCTGCCCGCAGATGCGCGCCACCGTCAACTTCGTGCCGGTGCTGCTCGACCAGCTGGAGGACTACGCCGAGCAGTTCGCCACCGGCACCTTGCGCGACCCGCTGCTGCGGCTGCTGGCCAAGCCGGCGGGCGAGCCCTTCGCGCCGGACGAGCGCGCGCTCGTCTTCGAGCAGTGCTTCCACGCCAACCACGAGCGGCTGATCGCGCCCTTCTTCCCCGCGTACAAGCACCTGCACGAGCTGGCGCACGCCGAAGGGCCGGAGCGACGCGACCCGCACGGCTACCTGTCCGACCACTACCTGACCGATCTGATCGTCTGGTACCACCTGGCGTGGACCGGCGAGACGCTGCGCCGCGAGCAGCCGCTGCTGCGCGAGCTGATGGAGCAGGGCCACGGCTACACCGAGCCGCAGCGGCGCGCGCTGCTCGAGCTGATCGGCCGCACGGTGGCCGGCATCGTGCCGCGCTACCGGCGGCTGGAAGAAGCCGGGACGATCGAACTCACCACCTCGCCCGCCTGGCACCCGATCGGCCCGTTGCTCCTCGACTTCGACTGCGCGCGCGAGGTGCAGCCCGGGCTGCCGCTGCCCGCCGGCGGGCCGTATCCCGGCGGCCTCGAGCGGCTCGCCTACCACGTGCAGGAAGCGCGCACGAGCCACCTGCGGCGCTTTGGCCGCGCCCCGAGCGGCCTGTGGCCGGCCGAAGGCGCGGTGAGCGACGCCTTCACCCGCGCGCTCGCCGGCAGCGGCTTCGGCTGGATCGCCTCCGGCAGCCAGGTGCTCGGCAACAGCCTGCGCCGCGCCGGCCGCGGCCCCGATGCGCAGCCGGCGCTGATGCACCGGCCGTACCGGCTGCCGCAGCAGAACCGCGAACTGGTGGCGTTCTTCCGCGACGACCGCCGGGCCGACCTGATCGGCTTCGAGTATCGCAAGTGGCACAGCCGCGACGCGGCGCTGAACTTCGTCGCCGATCTCGAAGCGCTGGCCGGCACCACGCCCGGCCCGCGGCCGGTGGTGACCATCGTCGTCGATGGCGAAAACGCCTGGGAGTACTACCCGTTCAACGGCTACTACTTCCTGACCGAACTGTACGAGCGCATCGCCGCGCATCCGACGATCCGCGCCGTCACGCCGCGCCGCTGGCTGGCCGAGCGGGCGGCGATCCTGTCCACCGGCGGCGCCGATCCCGCGGTCGAACTGCCGGGGCTGGCCGCCGGCAGTTGGGTCTACGGGGATCTCACCACCTGGATCGGCTCGCCCGACAAAAACGCCGGCTGGGATCTGTTGCTCGCCGCCAAGCGCGCCTGCGACGAGGTGCTGGCCACCGGCGACCTGCCGGCCGAGCGGCGCGCCGCGGCGCTCAAACAACTGGCGGTGTGCGAAGGCTCGGACTGGTGCTGGTGGTTCGGCGACTACAACCCGGCCGAGGCGGTGGCGAGCTTCGACCGCGTCTACCGCGCGCATCTGGCGCGGCTGTACAAGCTGCTCGACCTGGAGCCGCCGGCCACGCTGGACCAGCCGGTCAGCCGCGGCAGCGCGCGGGCGGCGTCCGAAGGACAGATCCGCCGCTCGGCGCAGTGAGTCCGCGGCCTCGCCGATAATCGGCGCGGGTTCATCGCCTGCCTCGCCATGCATCGCCCTGCCGAACCGCGTCCGACTTTCAGCATCGCCGAGCTCGCTGCCGAGTTCGACATCACCCCGCGCGCGATCCGCTTCTACGAAGACCACGGCATCCTGGCGCCCAAGCGCGCCGGCCTGCGCCGCATCTACGACGCGCGCGACCGCACGCGGCTCAAACTCACGCTGCGCGGCAAGCGGCTCGGGCTGACGCTGGCGCAGATCCGCGACCTGATCGACATGTACGAGTCGCCCAAGGACGCACGGCCGCAGGCGCGGCGCTTTCTCGCGCTGCTGGAGCAGCACCGCGCCACGCTCGAACAGCAGCGCGAGGACATCGAAGTGACGCTGGCCGAGATCGCCCGCCACGTGGCCGACTGCAAGCGGCTGCTCAAGCGCTGACAGCCAGGCGATGCTGAAGTCGATCTTCGAGTTCTTCGCGCCCGCGCCCGGCGAGGCGGCGCCGCAGGTGCACCGCCTGCGGCAAGCGACCGCAGCACTCCTGTTCGAAGTGCTGCGCAGCGACCACGAGATCGGCGCCGCCGAGCGCGACGCGGCGCTCGCCGCGCTGCGCGAGCACTTTGGCCTGGACGGGCAAACAGCGGAAGAGTTGATCGCACTCGCCGCGCACGAGGTGCCGCGCGCCAACGACCACTTCCAGTTCACCTCGCTGCTGAACCGCTACTTCAGCCAGCCGGAGAAGGAGCAGGTGATCGAGCGGATGTGGCGGGTGGCCTACGCCGACGGCCGCCTGTCCGCGCACGAACTGCACCTGATGCGCAAGATCGCCGGCCTGCTGCACATCGCCGAGCCGGCCTACATCGCGGCCAAGCTGCGGGCCAAGGAGGACGCCGAGTGAACATCGATCTGGATCGCCTGACCGAAGCCGAGTTGGTGGACCTGAACCGCCGCGTCGTCGAGCGGCTGCGGCTGCTGCGGCAGATCGCCGCGCACCGCCAGATGCTTGAGTTTCGTGTCGGCGACAAGGTGGCGTTCGACCCGCCGGGGCGCGGCACGCTGTTCGGCACGCTGGTGCGCTACAACCGCAAGACGGTGACGGTGATCGCCGAAGGCGGCGCGCAATGGAACGTCGCGCCCGTGCTGTTGCGGCGGGTGGTGGACGTGTCGGCCCCGGCAGTACAGATCGAAGAGCCGTAGCGGGCGCGGGATCGCCTGCGCGGTCGTCCCGAGCGCGGCGAGGGGCCTGCTTCTCCGTTACCGGGAAAAGCAGGTCCCTCGCTGCGCTCGGGACGACAAGTCGGCGTGTGGGTGCCGAAACGTCGGCCCGTCGCACCGCTGTGCTTGGCCGCCATCGGCGCGAATCGCCGACCGGCGCTGTCATCCCGAGCGCAGCGAGGGATCTGCTGTTGCGGAGGTGACGGAAAAACAAGTCCCTCGCTGATCTCGGGACGACAAAGGCGCGGTGTTCGCGTAGGAATTGCGCTACGCGCTTTCGACGATGCGCAACAAGTCCGCGCCGTAGCGCGCGAGCTTGCGCTCGCCCAGGCCGGAGATGCCGGCCAGCGCCACCAGCGACTGCGGTTTGATCTCGGCAATCGCCCGCAGCGTGGCGTCGTGGAAGACGACGTAAGCGGGCACGCCATGCTCGGCCGCCACCTGCGCGCGCCAGTCGCGCAGCCGGTCGAATAAAGGCTGCTCGCCGGCGGACAGCGCGGGCGCGGCCGCGGCGGCGGCCTTGCGCTTGCGCGCGGGCTTCTCCGGCGCCACGGTGTGCCGCATCGCGATCCGCCGCTCGCCGCGCAGCACCGCACGGCTGGCCTCGGTCAGCCGCAGCACGTTGAACTTGTCGTGGTCCACCTCGACCAGATGCTGCGCGACCAGTTGCCGCAGCAGCGTGCGCCAGTCGGACTCGCTCAAGTCGGCACCGATGCCGAAGGTGGAGAGCTTGTCGTGGTGGAACTTCGTCGTCTTGTCGGTGACCTTGCCGCGCAGCACGTCGATGATGTGCGTGGCGGCAAAACCGAAGCCGCCCGCCTGCTGGCAGCGGTAGATGCAGGACAGGAGTTTCTGCGCCGCCTCGGTCGCGTCCCACAGGCGCGGCGGCGCCAGGCAGTTATCGCAATTGCCGCAGGCTTGGCTCTCCTCGCCAAAGTAGCCGAGCAGCCGCACGCGCCGGCAGTCGGCGGCCTCGGCCAGCGCCAGCATGCTGTCGAGCTTGGCGGTGGACAGGCGCTTGTAGGCTTCATCGGCGTCCGACAACTCGATCAGCCGGCGCTGCTGTACCACGTCTTGCAGGCCGTAAGCCATCCAGGCGTCGGCGGGCAGCCCGTCGCGGCCGGCGCGGCCGGTCTCCTGGAAGTAGCCCTCGACGCTCTTGGGCATGTCCAGGTGCGCGACGAAGCGCACGTCCGGTTTGTCGATGCCCATGCCGAAGGCGATGGTCGCCACGATCACGATGCCGTCCTCGGCCTTGAAGCGCTGCTGCGCGCGCTTGCGTTCCTCAGTCGGCAGCCCGGCGTGATAGGGCAGCGCGGCGATGCCCTGGGCGGCCAGATGCGCGGCCACCTGCTCGACCGTGGCGCGCGCCAGGCAGTAGACGATGCCGGCAGCGCCGTCGTGCTCGGCGCGGATGAAGCGCAGCAGCTGCTCGCGCGGCTCGCGCTTTTCGACGACGCGGTAACGGATGTTGGGCCGGTCGAAGCTGGCAACAAAGACGCGCGGCTCGGCCAGCAGTTTCTCCGCGATCTCGGCCCGGGTCGGCGCGTCGGCGGTCGCCGTCAGGGCGATGCGCGGCACCTGCGGCCAACGCTCGCGCAGCAGCGACAGCTGGCCGTACTCGGGGCGGAAGTCGTGGCCCCATTGCGAAACGCAATGCGCCTCGTCGATGGCAAAGAGCGCGAGCGCGCAGCCGGCGAGCAGGCTCTGGCAGCGCTCGGTGAGCAGCCGCTCCGGCGCGATGTAGACGAGGTCGAGCTCGCCCGCGCGCATCTGCCGCTCGACCGCGGCGGCCTCGCCCGCCGACAGCGTGGAGTTGAGCAACGCGGCGCGCACGCCGAGTTCTTCGAGTGCGGCCACCTGATCCTGCATCAGCGCAATCAGCGGCGACACCACCACCGCCACGCCGGGCCGCAGCAGCGCCGGAATCTGATAGCACAGCGACTTGCCGCCGCCGGTGGGCATCAGCACGAGCGCATCGCCGCCGGCGACGACGTGCCCGATCACGTCGCGCTGAAAACCGCGAAAGCGGTCGTAGCCGAAGACCTGCTTCAGTACCGAGTCGGGCGAGGGCGCAACCATGCCGGCGAGCGTAGCAATCGGCGGCTAGTCCAGTGAAACGGATGGATTACACCCGAGCGGCTGCGCAGCGGCCCGGCAGGCAAGGCGCAAAGCGCAGCCGTATGGGGTCATACGGCGAGCATTTGCAACGCCGCCTGGCGGGGCGAGGCGCAGACGAGCGGGCGAGCAATTCATCCGTTTCACTGGACTAGGATGCGCGCCTCGCCCACGACCGCCGCCGCCGCGATGAACGCCGTCCTCGTCCCGCCGCAGAAGGAATACAACGCGATCTGGATCGCCTACGCCTTGTTCGGCGTCGGCATCTTCATGTGGTGGCCGGCGCTGCTGGGGCTGGTGGTGTGCTACTCCAAGCGCAACTCGCCGGACGGCGGCTTCATCGCCAGCCACCACCGCTGGCTGATCCGCAGCTTTTGGCTCTCGCTCGCCGGCTACGCGGCATCGCTGGCGGCGATCGCCGTCGGCCTGGCTCCGCTGGTGCGCGATGCGATCCGCTCCGGCGCCCACCGGAACGACGGGCATTGGGAACAGGGCATCGACATCGCCTGGAGCTCGCTCTTCGCCACCATCGGCGGCGCGAGCTTGGGCGCGCTCGGGTTGATCGCAGTGTGGCTTTGGTTCGTCTACCGGGTGATCCGCGGCATCGTGCGCCTGTCCGACGCGCAGCCGGTGCCGTAGGGCTTCAGTCGTCCGCCCCGACGTAGAAGATGTCGCGGAAGGCGAGATAGGTCGAGCAGACGGCCACCAGTCCGAAAGCGAAGTAGACGAACGTTTCGCTCAACACGCTGGGCAGACCCACCTTCTCCAGCAAGCCGAACAGGAACGCGAGCGCGATCAGGACGCCGCCCACGATCAGCGCAAACACCACCTGCGGCAGAAAGTTCTGGTAGCTGCCGCGGATCGACTGCATCACCGCTGCGCCCGCCGGCTGGTCGGCGAGGACGACGAGCGCGGGCGTCATCAGTTGCGCGCCGTATAGCGGCAGCAACGCGACGCCGGCCACCACCAGCGCGCCCAGCCACAACAGCAGCCAGGTGCCGCCCAGTGCCACCGCAGCCAGGGCGGGCAGGTCGGTCATGCTGGCGGGCACGCCGACGGCCAGCACGAAGGCCAGCGCACCGAGTGCGCTGACGCCCAGCCAGACCAGCATCCACAGCAGCGCCGCACCGATCTGCGCGCCGACGCGGTGGCGGAAACCGTAGAAGAGGTCGGACATGGCAAAGCTGCCCTCGCGATCGACCTGCTGCGCGCAACGCAGCAAGCCGGCGTTGAAGAGCGAGTAGCCGAGCAGCACCAGCACCAGCAGCAGCCCGGCCACCGGCAACAGGATCAGCGTCGCCGCCGTCAGCGCGATCGCCAGGCCGACGGCGCCGAGCGTCGCGCCGATCACCACAAAGGCGAGCAGCCAGCGCGGCCAGGCGCGCGCGAACAACTGCCCGGCGCCGCGCACCCAGCGCCAGCCGGTGCCCGCGGGCAGGGCGATGCCCGAGCCGATGAAAAGCGGTTCGTCCGCCTCGCCGGCAGCGTCGTCCGCGGTCGCCTCTGCGCTGCGCGTAGAGGCAAACGCCGCCGCCGCGCCGGCCGCGACAGGGGCGCTGCCGAGGGTGCGGGCGGCAGGCGCCGACACCGGCGCCAGCAGCGCCGCGTACCAGGCGTCCAGCGCCCACTGCGCCGAGGCCTCGTCGAGCAGCCCGCCTTCGGCAAGCTTGCCGGCGATGTGCGCGCGCACGTCGGCAAACGGCTTCTTGCTGCCGGTATGCGCATGCCAGCGTCGCAGGTAATCGACGGCTTTGGTTTGCAGCAGCACCGCCAGCGCCCGCGCGGGCAGCGGCGCCGGTTGCTCGCCGGCAGCCAGGCGCCGCTCCAGTTCCTGCGCCGCCGCCGGCTCAGGCACCCCCTCGCGGCCGACGATTTGCGCCAACCGCTGCGCGTAGATCTCGCTCATCGTTATCCTGCTGCGCCCTCCGTGGCGCGCCGCGCGCATGGTAAGCGACGCCGCGCCGCCGCTGCCGCTTGACGCGCACGTAAACTCGACCCGACCCCAGAGGAGACCGATCATGAACCTGCCCGGCCTGAACTTCGACCTCGGTGAGGACATCGACGCGCTGCGCGAAGCGGTGCGCGACTTTGCGCAAAGCGAGATCGCCCCGCGCGCCGCCGAGG
>JBKCXU010000014.1:0-15965 GCA_046316025.1 Betaproteobacteria bacterium
GCTACAGCGTGCTCGCCTTCGACCTGCCGGGGCATGGGCGCAGCGGCGGTGCCGCGCTCGCCACCGTGCCGGCGCGGATGTAGGCGGCAAAGCCTTCCTTGACCAGCTCGCCGGCGATGGCCGCGACAAAGCCACCAATCAGCGCCTCCTGCCAGCGCACCTTGCAGTTGGGCACCAGCACGTACAGCGCCGCGTAGGCCAGCCCGTTGACCAGCACCGGCAGGGTGTCGAAGACCGCCCGCAGCCACTGCGGCCACGCGCGCGAGAGGCCGGCCGCGCCCGAAAAGAGATACGAGCTCGCCGCGAGGCTCGCGCCGATCAACACCGGCCCGACCGTGATCAGCGCCCAGTACACCAGCACCCGCTGCACGAGCGGGCGCTGGCGGCGCACGTACCACAGGTCGTTGAGCACGCGATCGACGGTGGCGATCATCAGCATCGCGGTGACGAAGAGGAAGGCGAAGCCCAGCACCGTCAACTGCCCCGCCTTGGCGGCAAAGCCGCTCAGGTTGCGCAGCAAAGTACTGGCGTAGGCCTCGGGCAGCAAGTCGCGGATCAGGTTCTTCTCCAGCGCCAGGCGGAACTCCGCGAACATCGGAAAGGTGGCAAACACCGCGGCGACGATTGCCAGCAGCGGCACCAGTGCAAGCACGGTGGTGAAGGTCAGGCTCGCCGCCACCTGCGCCAGCCGCATTTCGCGCGCGCGGCGGGCGGCAAAGCGCAGCACCTCGCGCGCGCGCGCCAGCCGCGGGCGGAGCTGCGCGGGGTCGAGCAGGCGCTGGGCGGCGGCAGGCAGTGTGCTGGGAATTACAGGTCGATAGACTTCACCCGGCACTTTACCCGCGGGTGAGCGAGTGGACATTCTGGTTCTCTACTACAGCCGCCACGGCGCCACCCGGCGCCTGGCCGAATTCGTGGCGCAAGGCGTGGACAGCGTGCCCGGCTGCGCGGCGCGGCTGCGCACGGTGCCGCCGGTGGCGGCGGTCACCGCCACTGCCGCGCCGCCGGTGCCGCCGGAAGGCAGCCCGTATGCCGAACCGCGCGACTTGGAAGAATGCGCCGGCCTCGCACTCGGCTCGCCCACGCGCTTCGGCAACATGGCTGCGCCGTTGAAGTACTTCCTCGACGGCACCGTCGGCCAGTGGATGAGCGGTGCGCTGGCCGGCAAGCCGGCGGCGGTGTTCACCTCGACCAACTCGCTGCACGGCGGGCAGGAGACGACGCTGCTGTCGATGATGCTTCCGCTGCTGCACCACGGAATGCTCATCGTCGGCCTGCCCTATTCCGAGCCGGACTTGTCGGCGACGAAGAGCGGCGGCTCGCCCTACGGCGCCAGCCACCATGCGCGCAGCGACGGCGCGCAGGGCGTGACCGACGAAGAAAAGCGGTTGGCGATTGCGCTGGGCAAGCGGCTCGCGCAATCGGCGTTGAAGCTCGCGGCATGAGCCTGCTCGACGCCCTGCGCGCAGCGGTCGGCATCGACAACGTGCTGACCGCAGCGGCCGACATGGCGCCGTACCTGACCGACTGGCGCAAGCGCTACACCGGCGCGGCGCAGGCGGTGGTGCGGCCGGCCGATACCGCACAGGTCGCCGCAGCGGTGCGCGCCTGCGTGGCCGCGCGCGCGCCGATGGTGCCGCAGGGCGGCAACACCGGGCTGGTCGGCGGCGGCACGCCGGACGCCAGCGGCGACGCCGTGGTGATTTCGCTGGCGCGGCTAGACCGCATCCGCGCGCTCGACACCGCCAACGACACGATCACCGTCGAAGCCGGCGGCATCCTGCAAGCCGTGCAGGACGCGGCGCGCGCGGCGGGGCGGCTCTTCCCGCTTTCGCTGGCGGCAGAAGGCAGCGCGACCATCGGCGGCAACCTGTCCACCAATGCCGGCGGCACCCAGGTGCTGCGCTATGGCAATACGCGCGAGCTGACGCTGGGGCTGGAAGTCGTGTTGCCGAGCGGCGAGGTCTGGGACGGTCTGCGCGGCCTGCGCAAGGACAACACCGGCTACGACTTGAAGCACTTGTTCATCGGCGCCGAAGGCACGCTCGGCATCATCACCGCCGCAACGCTGAAGCTTCATCCGCTGCCCGCCGCGCGGATGACGGCCTTCGCCGCGGTGCCGTCGCTGGAGGCGGCCACCGCCTTGCTCGACCGCGCGCGCGCCGCAGCGGGGCCGGTGCTGACCGGCTTCGAGGTGATGTCGGATGCCTGCCTGCGCAAGCTCGCGCGCGAGCTGCCGCAGGTGCGGCTGCCGCTCGCCATTGCGCAGCCCTGGTTCGTGCTGCTGGAGTTGTCGGACCACGAGAGCGAGGTGCACGCCGCGGCGCAGTTGGAAGCCCTGCTCGGCGCCGCCTTCGAGGCGGGCGAGGCGGCCGACGCCGTGGTCGCGCAGTCGCTCGCCGAGGCCGCGGACCTCTGGCGCGTGCGCGAGGCGATCCCCGAAGCGCACGCCAAAGCGGGCGGCAACGTCAAGCACGACATCGCGCTGCCGGTGTCGCGCATCGGCGAGTTCGTCGCCAGCACCGATGCGGCCTTGCAGGCGCGCTTTCCGTGGATTGCGCCCTCGGTGTTCGGGCATCTGGGCGACGGCAATCTGCACTACAACATGGGCACGCAGGACGGCACGCCGATTGCGGTCGCCTTCGCGCACGAAGCCGAGATCAACCGGATCGTCAACGACGCGGTGGCGGCACGCGGCGGCTCGATCGGCGCCGAGCACGGGCTGGGGCAGTTGAAGCGGCTCACGGTCCGCGACTACAAGCCGGCAATCGAGTTGGAGTTGATGCAGCGGATCAAGCAGGCATTCGACCCGCTGAACCTGATGAACCCCGGCAAAGTGCTCTGAGGAGGAACCGATGCGCCGGCTGCTACCACTGCTTCTCGCCTGTGCCGCGACGATGGCCCATGCGCAGACCACGCGCTGCGAGGCGCCGGACGGCAAGATCACCTATGTCAACGGCGGCTGCCCGGCCGGCACGCGAGCGGCCCGGTCGATCGACGCGGCGCCGCCCGCCAGCGACGCCGATCGCAAAGCCGCCGAGGCCCGCGCCGCCGCCGACCGCAAGCAGGCCGAGGCGCTCGACAGGCAGCAGCGCGCCGCGGACGAAAAGCTCGCCAAAGAGCGTGCCGCCCAGGCTGCGCGCGACGAGAAGCAGGCCCGGGAGTGCGCCAAGCTGGAACTGAAGCGCCGCCACGCGCAGGAGGACTTCGACCGCGCATCGGCGAAGAAGCGCGCCGACGCCGAAGTCAAACTGCGCCGCGCCGGCGAGGCTTACGCCGCCCAGTGCCCGCCCGGGTGACCCGGCGCGAGCAGTTCGTCGCGCCCGCGGGGTGGTTCGCGCTACGCCGGCGCATGCGGTCGCAACCGCCCGCGCCGGCGCGACGAGCCAATAACCTTCCGCCCCACGACCACCACCGACTGCGCCATGCCGACCTCGCCCCGAATCTCCCCCCGACCGCTTGCCGTTGCCGCGCTTGCGGCCTTTCTCGCCGCGCCGGCGCTGGCGCAAACATCCGCGCTGGACGCGCTGTTCGAGCGCGGCGATGCAGCGGTTATCGAGCGCGAAGTGCAGCGGCTGCTCGCCGCCAACCCGACGGAGCCGACGGCCCTGATGGCAGCGGCGCGGCTGGGCATCGAATCCGGCGACGAGGCCAAGCTCGACGCCGGCGTTGCCGCCGCCGAGCGCTGTGTCGCCGCGGCGCCCAAGCTGGCCGACTGCCAGCTGTGGCTGGGCCGCGTGCTGGGCGTCAAGGCGCTGAACGCGGGCATGCTCGGCGGGATGCGCTACGCGAGCCGGGTCAAGGCTGCGTTCGAGCAGGCGGTCGCGCTCGCACCGGACGACCTCACCGCGCGCTTCGATCTGAACCAGTTCCTGCTGATCGCACCGGGGGTCGCCGGCGGCAGCGTGGCCGCCGCGCGCCGCAACACCGAGGACTACGCCGCGCGCCAACCGGCGCGGGCCGAGATCCTGCGGGCGCAACTCGATGCCTACGAGGAGAAGTCCGCCGCCGCGCAAGAGCGGCTGCTGCGTATGCCGGTACCGACCGACCGCGCCGAGCGCGATTTGTGGGGCCAGGTGCTCGTCGCCATCGGCATCGGCTACGCGTTTGCCAAGCCGCCGCAGCTGGACGCGGCGCGCAAGCTGCTGGAGACCGCGTCCGCGCGCCGGCCCGACGATCCACAGCCGCGATACTGGCTGGGACGCGTGGCGCAGGAGCAGAAGCGCTACGACGACGCACGCCGACACTTCGAGCAGGCGACGCAGGCGCAACCACAGTGGCGCACCTGGTGGCGCCTGGCGCAGGTCCAGGAAGCGCTGGGCGAGGCCGCCGCCGCACTCGCCAACTACCAGCGCGCGCTCGGCGCCCGGCCCGGCGCACCGGAGAAGATTCGCAAGGAAATCGAAGAGCGCGTCGCGGCGCTCAAGCCGCGCTGAGGCCGAGCGCGTCGCCAATACGCATCGTGGCAGGCAACGCAAGCGAACCCACCGCTGGCGCTCAGCCTCCGGCCAGCGCCCGCCCCGCCGCCACCGCCGACGCCCACGCCCACTGGAAGTTGTAGCCGCCGAGCCAGCCGGTCACATCGACCACTTCGCCGATGAAGTGCAGCCCCGGCGCGCGCCGCGCTTCCAGCGTGGTTTGCGACAGCTCGTCGGTCGCCACGCCGCCGCGCGTGACCTCCGCTTTGCGCCAACCCTCGGTGCCGCTCGGATGCAGCCGCCAGCGCTGCAACAAGTCGGCAAGCACATGCGCCGCCTTGTCGGGCAGCTCCGCAATCCGGGTCTGCGCGTCGTAGCCGCACAGCTCGACCCAGCCTTCGGCCAGCCGCCGCGGCAACAGACCGGCCAGCACATGGGCAAGCGTTTGCCGGCTGCCTGCCTTGGCGGCGATCAGCGCGGCGGCGAGTTCGCCTGGCGCAAAACGCGGGGCGAGGTCGAGTGCGATCTCCTCGCCCGACTGCCAGAAGCTCGATATCTGCAGGATCGCCGGGCCGGACAGGCCGCGGTGGGTGAAAAGCAGGTCTTCGTCGAAAGTGACGCCGCCGCCGTGCACGCGCACGTCGAGCGCCATGCCGGCCAGCGCCGCGAAGCGTGCCCAGCTTGTGGCATCGAAGGTCAGTGGCACCAACGCCGGCCGCGGCTCGACGATCCGCAGGCCGAACTGCCGCGCGATCCGGTAGCCGAAGTCGGTCGCGCCGATCTTGGGGATCGACAGGCCACCGGTGGCGATCGCCAACCGGCGCGTGCGCTGCGGGCCGGCGTCGGTTTCGAGTTCGTAGTCCTCACCGGCGCGGCCCACGCGCAGCACGCGGCAAGGCATCGCCCAGCGCACGCCGGCGGCGTTGCACTCGGCGCGCAGCATGGCGATGATCTGCTCGCTCGAACCGTCGCAGAAGAGCTGGCCCTTGTGTTTCTCGTGAAAGGCGATCCCGTGGCGCCGCACGAGTGCCACGAAGTCCGCCGGCGTGTAGCGGGCGAGCGCCGAGCGGCAAAAGTGCGGGTTGGCCGAGATGAAGTTCTCCGGCGCCGCGTTGATGTTGGTGAAGTTGCAGCGCCCGCCGCCGGAGATGCGAATTTTTTCCGCAAGCCGCTCGGCATGGTCGATCAGCAGCACGCGCGCACCACGCTGACCGGCCACGGCGGCGCACATCATGCCGGCTGCGCCGGCACCGATCACGATCGCGTCCCAAGCGGTGCGCACAGTCACCGAAGGACGAAAAAGCGACTCTGGTCAGCGAAAGCGATTCGCTCACCTTGGTAATGCGACAACTGCCCGCTTTCTCAGTTTGGCGTCACGACAAAAGTCACGATGGCGCTATAGGTGCGCCCATTGGCCGCAAGTTCGTTGATACCTAAACTCACCCGCATGTTGTCGCCGAGTGTGCCGCACTCGGAGGAAGACCCCCGCGCGACGCCGGCTCCGAGCGTCGCGGTGAAGGCATTGGTCCCGTTGTTCTGTGGATTCAAAGCGCCGCTTAAGCCGGTCGTTGTGAGATCGGGGCGAGTCAGCACAAGATTCATTGGAACTGTCGCTCCGGACGAATCCGTTGCGTTCAAGCGCCATAGGCCGCTCTCTGCAGGACCCGTACTAATCGCAACTTGAAGGGACACCGCACCACCGGTCGTCTCCACCACGCAAAAGTTGTCCGAGGTCCCTTTGGATCCATAACCGCCGTGGGGCACCGGCGAGCTGTTGTTCAAGGTTAGATCGTCCAAGTTGAGGACTTGCACGAGCCTCGGTGGTGGCGGTGCGTTTGCCGTCACATTCAGCGATCCGGTGGACGATGATCCCAGTGTGCCATTCGACGCGGCCCCAGCCACGCCGCTAGCGAAAACAAGTGCCGCAGCGATGAGGCAGGTGCTGCGATTAAGGCTGTTCATGATCGGTCTCCTTCAAGCAATCGATACTGAGTTCCCAAAAGTCACGTTAACGTTGCCGCACTCCGAGGGCAAGATGACTCTGGTCATCCAATAGCCACCCCCCGATTGCCTTGTCCCGACTGGCGCCGCGCTGCCCCGACCAGCGTTCACTCAGCGGTGAAAAACCCCTTCATCCGATCGACGAAGGATTTTTCCTGCGGCGAGTGGCGCGCGCCGCCTTCGTGCAGGCTGGTCTCAAACTCGCGCAACAGCTTCTTCTGCTTTTCGGTCAGGCGCACCGGCACTTCGACCAGCACGTGGCAATAGAGATCGCCCGGCATGCTGGAGCGCACGCCCTTGACCCCCTTGCCGCGCAGCCGGAAGGTCTTGCCGCCCTGCGTGCCCTCGGGAATCGTCAGGCTGATCTTGCCGTCGAGCGTGGCCACCTCGACATCACCGCCCAGCGCGGCGGTCGCCACCGACACGGGCACCTGGCAGTGCAGATCGTCGCCGTCGCGCTGAAAGACGTCGTGCGGCTTGATGTGGATTTCCACGTACAGGTCGCCCGCCGGACCGCCGTTCATGCCGGGCTCGCCCTTGCCGGCCAGCCGGATGCGCTGCCCTTCGTCGATGCCGGCGGGGATGTTGATCTCCAGCACCTTGTTCTTCTTGATGCGCCCTTCGCCGTGGCAGGCGGCGCAGGGGTCGGCGATCACCTTGCCGTTGCCGCGGCAGGTCGGGCAGGTCTGCTGGATCGAGAAAAAGCCCTGAGTCATGCGCACTGCGCCGCTGCCGCTGCAGGTGCCACAGGTCTTCGGTTGCGTGCCGGGCTTGGCCCCCGTGCCGTGACAGGTCTCGCAGTGGTCCCAGGCGGGTACGCGGATGTCGGTCTTTTGTCCGCGCGCGGCCTGCTCCAGCGTGACTTCCATGCCGTAGCGCAGATCGGCGCCACGGAAGGCGTTGCCGCGGCCACCACCACCACCGCGGCCGCCGCCAAAGATGTCGCCAAAGATGTCGCCGAAGGCCTCGGCAAAGCCGCCCATGTTGGCGCCATTGAAGCCCGGCCCGCCGCCACCGGGACCGCCCGCGTTGGGGTCGATCCCGGCATGGCCAAAGCGGTCGTAGGCGGCGCGCTTGGAGGCGTCGGTCAGAACCTCGTAGGCGTGCTTGACCTCCTTGAACTTTTCTTCGGCGGCCTTGGCCGACTTTTCGTCCCCTTTGCCCTGATTGCGGTCGGGGTGGTACTTCATCGCCAGCTTGCGATAGGCCTTCTTGATGTCGTCTTCGCTGGCGTTCTTGGCGACGCCGAGGATTTCGTACAGATCACGCTTTGCCATAACTCGCTCGGTCCAACCTCAACAAGAAAAAGCGCCGGGCGGGGCGTCCGTCACTTCAGCCCGGCCCGGCGCGTTCAAGGGGGCGCAGCTTACCCTCGCTTGACTTCCTTGTAGTCGGCATCGACCACGTCGTCGGCCTTGCCGCCCGCCGCCGCTTGCGGCTCAGCCTGCGCCGCACCGCCCGCCGCCTGCGCTCCGGCCGCGCTCGCGTACATCTTCTCGCCGAGCTTTTGCGCCGCGGTCATCATCGCCGTGGTCTTGGCCTCAATCGCGTCCTTGTCGTCGCCCTTCAAGGCTTCTTCTACATCCTTGATCGCGGCCTCGATCTTCTCTTTCTCTCCGGCATCGAGTGCGGCGCCGTGCTCGGCGAGCGCTTTCTTGATCTGGTGCACGCTGGCGTCGGCGCCGTTGCGCGCCTGCACGAGTTCCACGCGCTTGTGATCCTCGTCCTTGTTGGCCTCGGCGTCGCGCACCATGCGCTGGATCTCGTCTTCGTTCAGGCCCGAGTTGGCCTTGATCGTGATCTTGTTTTCCTTGCCACTGGCCTTGTCCTTGGCGCCCACGTGCAGGATGCCGTTGGCGTCGATGTCGAAGCTGACCTCGATTTGCGGCAGCCCGCGCGGCGCCGGCGGAATGCCCTCCAGGTTGAACTCGCCCAGCAGCTTGTTGCCGGTGGCCAGTTCGCGCTCGCCCTGATAGACCTTGATCGTCACCGCCGGCTGGTTGTCGTCGGCGGTGGAGAAGGTCTGCGCGAACTTGGTCGGGATGGTGGTGTTCTTCTGGATCATCTTGGTCATCACGCCGCCCAGCGTCTCGATGCCGAGCGACAGCGGGGTCACGTCCAGCAGCAGCACGTCCTTGCGCTCGCCCGAGAGCACCGAGCCCTGGATCGCCGCGCCGACCGCGACGGCCTCGTCCGGGTTCACGTCCTTGCGCGGCTCCTTGCCAAAGAACTCGCGCACCTTGTCCTGCACCTTGGGCATGCGAGTCATGCCGCCCACCAGGATCACGTCGTCGATGTCGCCGGCTTTGACCCCGGCATCCTTGATCGCGATCCTGCAGGGCTCGATAGTGCGCTCGATCAGGTCTTCGACCAGCGCTTCGAGCTTGGCGCGAGTGAGTTTCATCGTCAGGTGCTTGGGCCCCGACGCATCGGCCGTGATGTAGGGCAGGTTCAACTCCGTCTGCTGGCTGGACGACAGTTCGATCTTGGCCTTCTCCGCCGCCTCCTTCAGCCGTTGCAGCGCGAGCACGTCCTTGGACAGATCCACGCCCTGCTCTTTCTTGAACTCGCCGATGATGTAATCGATGATCCGCTGGTCGAAGTCCTCGCCACCGAGGAAGGTGTCGCCATTGGTCGAGAGCACTTCGAACTGCTTCTCGCCATCGACGTCCGCGATCTCGATGATCGAGACATCGAAAGTCCCGCCGCCCAGGTCATAGACCGCGATCTTGTGGTCGCCGCGGCCAGCCTTATCCAGCCCGAACGCGAGTGCGGCCGCGGTCGGCTCATTGATGATCCGCTTGACTTCCAGCCCGGCGATGCGCCCGGCGTCCTTGGTCGCCTGCCGCTGGCTGTCGTTGAAGTAGGCCGGCACGGTGATTACCGCTTCGGTGACCGGCTCGCCCAGGTAGTCCTCGGCGGTCTTCTTCATCTTGCGCAGCACTTCGGCGGAAATCTGCGGCGGCGCGATGTTCTTGCCGCGCACCTCGACCCAGGCGTCGCCATTGGGCGCCTTGGAGATCTTGTAGGGCATCAGCGCGATGTCCTTCTGCACTTCCTTCTCTTCGAAGCGCCGGCCGATCAGCCGCTTGACCGCGTACAGCGTGTTGCGCGGGTTGGTCACCGCCTGCCGCTTGGCGCTGGCGCCAACGAGAATCTCGCCGTCTTCTTGATAAGCGACGATGGACGGCGTGGTGCGCGCGCCCTCGCTGTTTTCGATGACCTTGGGCTGCCCGCCCTCCATGATCGCCACGCACGAGTTGGTGGTGCCCAGGTCGATGCCGATGATCTTTGCCATTGCTCTTTTCCCCTCTTGGAGTTCGATTTGCCGCCCGCTGGCGGCCTGTTCTCAATTTTGTGTCGCGGTGGCGCGACTTCAACCCTGCGCGACCGTCACCAGCGCCGGCCGCAGCACGCGGTCGGCGATCTTCCAGCCCTTTTGCAGCACCGTAACCACGTGGTTGGGCGCCACACCTTCCGGCGCCGGCACCATGCTGATGGCCTGATGAAAGTTCGGATCGAACTTCTGGCCGGCGGGGTCGATGGGCGTGAGCCGGCCCTTTTCAAACGCAACCAACAACTGTTTGAGCGTCAGTTGCGCGCCTTCGCGCAGCGCCTCGGCGGTGGCAGCTTCGGTTTGCAGGGCTTTTTCCAGGCTGTCGGCCACCGGCACCAACGCCTCGGCAAACGATTCGATGGCGAACTTGCTGGCGCGGGCAACGTCCTCCGCGGCGCGGCGGCGGATGTTTTCGCACTCCGCCTTGGCGCGCACGTAGAGGTCGAAGTTCTCGTTGGCCTTGGCGAGAGCTTCTTGCAGCGCCCGCTCGACTTCCGGCACCTTGGCCGACTCGAGTTCAGGCGCCGGCGCGGCGTCGGCTGCGGGCGGGGCCGCGGGCGTTTCCGCCTCGGGTCCGGTCATGGATTTCCTCCGTGGAAGTGCTTGTTCCGACAACTGGCAAGCACTTTTGGGGCGCCCCGGCGGTTTTCAAGCCCCGCGCTCAAGCCTCTGCGGGCAGGTCGAGCTTGCCCACCCCCGGCAGCGGGCATTTGAGAATCGCCTGCCGCAGGGCCTCCACGGCCGCGGGGCGGGTGAAGCTCTTGCGCCAGGCGAGCACCACGCGCCGGTCGGGCACCGGCGGCTTGAACGGCACGTAGGCGATCAGCGAGTCGCGCGGCGGTTTAGCCGGCACCGCGGTCGCCGGCAGCACCGTGATGCCGAGCCCGGACGCCACCATGTGCCGGATCGTCTCCAGCGAGGAGCCTTCAAAGGTCTTCTGGATGCCTTCGGTGCCGCTGGAAAACCGCGACAGCTCCGGGCAGACCTCGAGCACGTTGTCGCGAAAGCAGTGCCCGGCGCCGAGCAGCAGCATGTTCTCTTTTTTCAGGTCTTCGCTCGGCACCGCCTTGCGGCGCGCCCAGGCATGTCCGGCCGGCACCGCGATCACGAAAGGCTCGTCGTACACCGGCTGGATCGCCAACCCCGTGTCCGGCAGCGGCAGCGCAAGAATCGCCACATCGATCTCACCATTCTTGAGCAGCTCCAGCAACCGCACCGTGAAGTTCTCGTTCAGCAACAGCGGCATCTCGGGTGCGTCGCGCAGCAGTTGCGGCACCAGCGCGGGCAGCAGGTAGGGGCTGATCGTGTAGATCACGCCGACGCGCAGGGCACCGGCCCGCGGGTCGCGGCCGGTCTTGGCGAGCTCTTTCACGCGGGCCGCTTCTTCCAGCACGCGCTGCGCCTGCGCGACGATGCGCTCGCCCACCGCGGTCACCGTCACGTCGTTGGTGCGCCGCTCGAAGAGCAGCACGCAGAGTTCGTCTTCCAGCTTCTTGATCGCCACCGACAGCGTCGGCTGGCTGACGAAGCAGGCCTCCGCCGCGCGGCCAAAATGCCGCTCGCGGGCGACGGCGACGATGTAACGCAGTTCGGTCAGGGTCATGGAGTGGCAGGTCGGGGGTCAGACCGGATAGTCGTAGCGGATGAAGCCGTTGAAGCTCGCCAGCTTGTCGTACAGCGTGCGCGCGGTGGCGTTGTGCTGCTGCGTCGTCCAGTAAAGTCTGGCTGCACCTACCCGCCTTGCGTTCGCGGCCACCGCCTCGATCAAAGCGCGCGCCACGCCACGGCCGCGCACCGCCGGATCGACAAACAGGTCTTGCAGATAGCAGACCTGCTCGGCCCAGGCGCTTGCGTGGTACACGGCGTGAACGATTCCAACCAGCCGGCCGTCGACCCGCGCACCGAGCCCGCTGACCGCATCGCCCGCCATCAGGCGCTGCCACGTGCGCGTGTACTCCTCGTCGTACAAGACCGTTTCGTAGAACGCCTTGTAGGCGCGAGCCAGCGGTAGCCACTCGGCGTAGTCGGAGGCAACGAGCGGAGCAATTGCGACTGACATCTGGCGTGGCTCCAAGGGCGCTATCGAGCTTCCATTCAGCCCGATCATGCCGCAAGCAGCCCCGCCCGCCCGCCGAGCCAACGCGCCACGTGCGCGCGCGCGGCGGCGGGGTGATGCTCCGCAAGCTCCACGGCGGCAGCGCGGGCGGCATCGGCCAAGGCCGCATCCAGTTCCAAATCGGCAAAGCGCAGCAGCGGCGCCCCGGCCTGGCGCTGGCCGAGGAACTCGCCCGGCCCGCGCAATTGCAAGTCGCGGCGGGCGATCTCGAAGCCGTCTGTGGTCTCGTAGATCGCGCGCAGCCGCTCGCGCGCGGCATCCGACAGCGGCGCCTCGTACAGCAGCACACATACGCTCTGCTCGGCGCCGCGCCCGACCCGACCGCGCAACTGGTGCAACTGCGCCAGACCAAAGCGCTCGGCATGCTCGATCACCATCAGCGTTGCGTTGGGCACATCCACGCCGACTTCGATCACCGTGGTCGCCACCAGCACGTCGATTTCGCCGGCGGCGAAGCGCTGCATGGTCGCGGTCTTCTCCGCCGGCGGCAACTGGCCGTGCAACAGGCCCACGCGCAGTTCGGGCAGCGCGGCGCGCGTGGCCTCATACATCTGCGTGGCGGCGGTGGCCTCGATCTCGTCGGACTCCTCCACCAGCGGGCAGACCCAATAGCACTGCCGGCCGCGCGCCACGTCGGCACGCACGCGCGCGAGCACTTCGTCGCGGCGGGTGTTGGCAATCAGCTTGGTGGTCACCGGTCGGCGGCCGGGCGGCAGTTCGTCGATCACCGACACATCGAGATCGGCCAGATAGGTCATCGCCAGCGTGCGCGGGATCGGCGTGGCCGAGAGCATCAGCAGATGCGGCGCGGCCGGCCCGTCGCTACCGCCGCCTTCGCGCAGCCGCAGCCGTTGCAACACACCGAAGCGATGCTGCTCATCGACGATGGCGAGCGCCAGCCGCGGCAGCGCCACGCCCTCCTGAATCAGCGCGTGGGTGCCGACGCCGAGCTGCGCGCTGCCTTCCGCCAGTGCGGCCACCGCCGCGCGCTTGTCCTTGGATTTGAGCTTGCCCGCCAGCCACGCCACCTGCACGCCGAGCGGCTCCAGCCACTGCGCTACGCGGCGGAAGTGCTGCTCGGCGAGGATCTCGGTCGGCGCCATCAGCGCGGCCTGATGACCGCATTCGATCGCGCGCGCCGCGGCAAGTGCTGCGACCACCGTCTTGCCGCGGCCCACGTCGCCTTGCAGCAGCCGGTGCATCGGCTGTGCCGCGGCGAGGTCGGCTTCGATCTCGCGCCAAACGCGCCGCTGCGCGCCGGTGAGCTTGAACGGCAGCGCCGCCAGCAGCCGCGCCGACAGGCCGGCGTGCTGCGCCGGCAACGGCCGCGCGGTCTGCCGCGCACGCGCGCGGCGCGCCTCGCGCAGCGACAACTGCTGCGCGAGCAGTTCGTCGAACTTGATCCGCGTCCACAGCGGGTGACGGTGCTCGGAAAGCGCCGCGGCATCCGCATCGGCCGGCGGATGGTGCAGGCCATGCAGCGCGGCGTCGAGCGGCGGCAGCTTCCACCGCGCACAGACTGCCGGCGGCAGCGTGTCGGTGATGCGCACGTCGCGCAACGCGCGCTCGATGCGCTTGCGCAGCCAGGCCTGCGGGATACCAGCGGTGGTCGGGTAGATCGGCGTCAGTTGTTTGGGCAGCGCCTCGCCGGCTTCGACCGGATGCACGCGCGGGTGGATCATCTCCACGCCGAGCAAGCCGCCGCGCACCTGCCCATAGGCGCGCAGCCGCCGCCCGGGGTGCAACTGCTTTTGCTGCGACGGGTAGAAGTGGATGAAGCGCAGCGTCAGTTCGCCGCTGGCGTCGGCGAGCCGAGCCACGAGCTGCGGCCGGCCGCGGCGGGTGACTTCGCACGCAATGACCTCGCCTTCGACCTGCGCGTCGACGCCGGGTCGCAGCCGCGCGATCGGCGTCAGTTGCGTTTCGTCTTCGTAGCGCAGCGGCAGATGCAGCAGATAGTCCCAGTCGCTGCGCAGGCCGAGCTTGGCCAGCCTGGCACTCCAGCTCGAGGCTTTGTCCTTCTCCTGCTCGGGCACAGTCACCCCAGCCCGAATCGCGGATCACCGATCACCGAGCACCAAAACCGCCTCCACCTCGAACAACGCGCCCTTCGGCAGGCTCGCCACACCGACGGTCGAACGCGCCGGGTAGGGCTGCGGCACCACCTCGCCCATGATCGCGTTGACCTTGGCAAACTGCGCGAGGTCGGTCAGGAACAACGTGAACTTGACCGCATCGGCGAGCGAGCCGCCCGCGGCCTGCGCCACCGCCGCGAGGTTCTTGAAGCTCTGCCGCACCTGCGCTTCGAAGTCCGGGCCGACCAGTTCGCCGGTCGCCGGGTCGAGCCCGATCTGGCCGGAGGTAAACACCATCTGCCCGGTCTTGACCGCCTGCGAATAGGGGCCGATGGCTTGCGGCGCATGGATGGTGGCAACGATTTCCTTGTTCATGACTCGCTCCTCGGACGAAATGGCAGCCAGTCTAGCGAGCCGTGATGCACCTCACGCGGCGCTTGATTTGTGGGCCCCGCGCCCCGACCCTGAGCAGCAAGCCGGATCGACGAGACCACCATGCACCTGCCCTGCCCCCACTGCCACACCACCAATCGTGTGCTGCCCGAGCGCATCGATGAGGCGCCCACCTGCGGCCGCTGCGGCAAACCGCTGCTGGTCGGCGCGCCGGTCGCGTTGAACGAATCGAACTTCGCCGAGCTGACGGCCGCCAGCGCCAAGCCGGTGGTGGTGGACTTCTGGGCCGAGTGGTGCGGGCCGTGCCGCGGTTTCGCACCGGTGTTCGCGCAGGCTGCCGCGCGCCGCGACGACGTGGTCTTTGCCAAGGTGGATACGGACGCGAACCCGCAGATTTCCGCGCAACTGGCGATCCGCAGCATCCCGACGCTGGCGGTGTTTCACCGCAGCCAGGTGCTGGCGCGAGTCAGTGGCGCGCTGCCCGCGGGGCAGTTCGATGCCTGGCTCACGCAGGCGATCACTGCCCGCGCGTGAACCAGTCGAACAGCCGCTGCGCGAGGTAATCCACGCGCGGCAGCGGTGCGCCGTGCGGAAAGCCGACGTGGCCGCCGTGCTCCGGTTGCTCCAGCACGACGTGGCGCGACACCTCGTCCGAACGCGGCAGGCTCGCGGCCGGCACGAACGGGTCGTTCAGGGCATTCATCACCAGATACGGCACCGCGACCGCCGCCAGCCAGGGCTTGCCGGAGGCGCGCGCCCAGTAGTCCTCGGTGTTGCGAAAGCCGTGTACCGGCGCGGTGTAAGCGTTGTCGTAGTCGTACAGGTCGCGCGCGGCGCGGATGCGCTGGGCGTCGGCAAACGGCCCGAACTGCGCGATCTTCGCCAGCGTCTTGGGCTTGAGCGTGGCGAGGAACATCTTGGTATAGAGCAGGTTGAAACCGCGCGACAGCGCAGCGCCGCCGGCGGCCAGATCGAGTGGCGAGCAGATCGATGCCGCCGCGGTGACGAACTGCGTACTTTGCTGCCGCTCGCCCAGCCACTTGGCCAGCATGTTGCCGCCGAGCGAAACCCCCGCCGCGTGCAGCCGCGCGCGCGGCCAGCGCGCGGCCACGCGGCGCAGAATCCAGTCGCCTTCGTCGGAGTCGCCGGAGTGGTAGGCGCGCGGCAGCCGGTTCGGCTCGCCGCCGCAGCCGCGAAAATGCGGCACCAGCGCGCGCCAGCCGCGGTCGGCAAAAAGCCGCATCGTCGCGCGGGCGTAATGGCTGTCGGAGCCGCCTTCGAGCCCGTGGAACAGCAACAGGATCGGCGCGTCCTCGGCGGGCGGTTCGGGCTGCGCGAAGTCCACCTCGATAAAGTCGCCGTCGGGCGTATCCCAACGCTCGCGCCGGTAAGCCACCTGCGGCGCGCGCGCCAGCTTGGCCGCGGCGATGGTCTGCGCGTGGCCGCCGGGGAGCCAGCGTGGGGGTTGGTAGGACACCAAAGCGATCGAAGAAGTGACGCGTTGTTGCGACGGTCTTCCCTCCCCCCATCCCCTCTCCCGGGGGGCGCGGGGCGTTGCAACCGTCTCCCCCCGGGAGAGGGGGGCCGCGCAGCGGCCGGGTGAGGGAAGTCCGCAGCAACCCGTG
>JBKCXU010000015.1:0-18194 GCA_046316025.1 Betaproteobacteria bacterium
GGGCGAGGCCGTAGGCCAGCCGGGCGCCGGCCCAGGGCGGGTGGGGCTGCGACAGGTGCACTCGCGAGGGCCCCGCCAGCCAGCGCTCCCAGGTGACTCCGGCCACCAGCACCACGGCCAGCTGCACCAGATTGATCGCAATGACGCGGAGCGCCCAGGTCTGCACCCGTGGCAGTTGCCAGCCCGGCCAGAGACGTTCGATGACACAGCACAGGGCACCGATGCCAATCGCGATAGCCAGCATGACGATCTCCGAGGTTTGCGCAAGGGTCGCCAGTGTCGGCGGGCCGCGGCGGCCACCCCAGTTTTGGCTGCGGGGTAGCGGCTCGCGCCACCGGCGGGTGCAGCGTTGCACTGCGCCTCGCGCGCGATGAGGGACCGGGCCGTTCCGCCGATGCATCTCGGCCTGCGCTCCGAGATGATCTTTCACCGCGCCCATGGCGTGGTGGAGCGGCACGACGGCTACTGGACGATCTGCACGCCGGGCAACCCGACGTACTTCTGGGGCAACTGCCTCGTGTTCGACCACGCACCGCGTGCGGGCGATGCGGCGCGCTGGCTCGCGCTGTTCGAGCGGCACATCGCGCAGCGGCAGCCGGCATCGCGCCACGTTGCGCTCGGCTGGACTGAGCAGCTCGCGGGCGAGCGACGGGCGTTCATCGACCTGGGCTTCGAAGCGCAGGAGTCGGTGGTGATGAGCACGACCGCGCCCCGCAGTGCGCCGGCGCCACGGGTCGCGGCGGCCCTCCGGGCACTGGCGCCGCACGATTGGCCGGCGCTCATCGATCTGCACGTGCTGACGCGCGAGCCGCATCATCCCGAGGCGGACTATCGCCGCTATGCCGAACGCAGCGTCGCCGAGTGGCGCAGCCTGAGCGAGGCCGGACAGGGCGGTTGGAGGGGTGCCTTCGTCGACGGCACGCTGGTAGCGGCGCTCGGGCTGTACTTCGAGCGCGAGGCCGCCGCCGGCGACGAGCGTCTGGGGCGCTACCAGTCCGTCGCGACACACCCCGACTGGCGCCGCCGCGGGTTGTGCCGTGCGCTGGTGTCTCTCGCGGGCCGATCTGCGCTCGTAGAGCGGCGCGCCGATCGCCTGGTGATGGTTGCCGACGCGCACGACATCGCGCGCGGCATCTATGCGTCGGTCGGCTTCGAGGTGGTCGAGTCCTGGTACGGGGTGCAGCGGGTGGGGTATTGACGGATGAGCGCCGGCGCGGGTGGCGCCGAGGCCGTCGGCGTTGCCGAACGCACTGCTGCTGCCGCGGGCGAGTCGCAAACGTTGGGCGCGACGCCGGCCATGCCTGCGGTAGGATCGCGGATCGACAGCCTTGGTGAGGCGGCAATGGGAATCGATCGAACTCTGTTGGCACTGGCGGTGGTGTCGGCCTGCGCGAGTTGCGCCTCGGCGCCCGCGGATAACTCGGCCACCCCACCGAAGGCCAATGTGGCCGCTCGCTGCGACGAAGTGAAGACGGGAACTCGCCTGCCGCGGTGCGATTCGGCCGATGGCGTCAAGCAGGTGTCGGGGAGCGACTACCGTACCGGCGCAAACGCGAGCGGGGGTCTCGGCACTCGCCCTGGGGAGTGAGGCTGTCGCGTTTGCCTGAGGCCTCGTCGCTTCGCTTCGTCCTCCTGCAAGCGGCCCGCGGTTGATGTCGGATTAACGGCAGTCGACCTTGAACCTCCCCTTCGAACTGCGCATCGGCCTGCGCTACACGCGCGCCGGCCGGCGGGCGCGCCGGCGCAACCGGTTCATCTCGTTCATCTCCGGCATCTCGATGGGCGGCATCGCGCTCGGCGTGATGGCGCTGATCGTCGTGCTGTCGGTGATGAACGGCTTCACCAAGGAAGTGCGCGGCAAGATGCTGTCGGTGCTGTCGCACGCGGAGATCGTGTCGTTGGCCGGCGCGCTGCCCGACTGGCAGGCGGTGGCCGCGCAGGCGCGGCAGAACCCCGAGGTGATCGCCGCCGCGCCGTACATCAACGCCCAGGCGATGCTCGCCCGCAGCGACGTGGTGCGCGGCGCGCTGGTGCGCGGCATCGACCCGGCGCTGGAGCCCACGGTGTCCGACGCCACCGCGCGGTTGACGAGCGGCTCGCTCGGCGATCTGGTGCCCGGCGAGTTCGGCATCGTGCTGGGGGTGGAGCTGGCGCGCATCCTGGGGGTGGCGCGCGGCGACAAGGTCGCGCTGATCGCGCCGCAGGGCAACGTCACCCCGGCCGGTGTGCTGCCGCGGCTGCGGCAGTTCACGGTGGTGGGGCTGGTGGAGTCCGGCCACTTCGAGTACGACAGCGCGCTGGCGCTGATCCATCTGGCCGACGCGGAGAAGATGTTCCGCCTGGACGGCCCGAGCGGCGTGCGCCTGAAGCTCGCCGACCTCGACCGCGCGCCGGCGGTGGCGCGCGAACTCGCCCGCACGCTCGACCCCGGCGTGCGGGTGCGCGACTGGTCGCAGATGAACCGCGTCTACTTTGCCGCGGTGCAGACCGAGAAGCGGATGATGTTCATCATCCTGACGCTGATCGTCGCCGTGGCGACCTTCAACCTGGTGTCCACGCTGGTGATGACGGTGACCGAGAAGCAATCGGACATCGCCATCCTCCGCACCCTCGGCGCCAGCCCGCGCAGCGTGATGGCGATCTTCGTCGTGCAAGGCACGATCGTCGGCGTGCTCGGCACGCTGCTCGGGGTGGGCCTGGGCCTGCTGGTCGCGCTCAACCTCGACAGCGTTCTGGCGCTGCTGGAACGCGTGTTCGGCTTTCAGGTGCTGCCGCGCGAGATCTACTTTTTGTCGGGCTTGCCGTCCGACCCGCGGGCAAGCGACGTGGTGCCGATCGCGGTCATCTCGCTGGTGTTGAGTTTTCTCGCCACGCTGTACCCGAGCTGGCGCGCCGCGCGCACGCGGCCGGCCGAGGCGCTGCGCTATGACTGACGTACTCGTCGCGCGAGGTGTATCGAAGGCTTACCGCGAAGGGCCGCTCGCAGTGGAGGTGCTGCGCGGCGCGGACGTGGCGATCGCCCAGGGCGAGATCGTCGCCATCGTCGGCGCCTCCGGCTCCGGCAAGAGCACGCTGCTGCACTGCCTGGGCGGGCTGGACGCGCTCGATGCCGGTACGGTCGAGATCGCAGGGCGCAACCTCGCCGCGCTGTCGGACGACGAGCGCGGCCGGCTGCGCAACGAGCAACTGGGCTTCGTCTATCAGTTTCACCATCTGCTGCCGGAGTTCTCCGCGCTGGACAACGTGGCGATGCCCTTGTCGATCCGCCGCCTGCCGCTGCCGCAGGCGCGAGCGCAGGCGCAGGACGCGCTGCGCGCCGTGGGCCTGGCCGAGCGCGTGCTGCACTACCCGGCGGAACTGTCCGGCGGCGAGCGCCAGCGAACGGCGATAGCCCGCGCCATCGTCACCCGCCCGGCCTGCGTGCTGGCCGACGAGCCGACCGGCAACCTCGACCGCGACACCGCGCGCGGCGTGTTCGACGTGTTCGTGCAGATGGCGCGCAGCCGCGGAGCGGCCATCGTGATCGTCACCCACGACCCGGAACTGGCCGGCCGCTGCGACCGGGTGTTGCGGCTGCACGGGGGGCGGTTGGGTGTGGGTTGAGGGCGCAGGCAGGACGGCGATCGACTTGCGGCTCAGGCGCGGCTGCGCTTGCGTAGCAGGGGTGCCTCTGCGCACGGCAGAGTGAAGCCACTGGACGAACGCTTGCCGGCTTCGTAAGCTGCCGCCAAGGCCAACGCATTCTGGCGGTGCCGGATTCAAGCCGAGCGTGGGGGCGGCATGGCGGGTTTCGCGACGCGGTTATTGCCCTCGATCACGTCGGTGCGGACTGCTTTTTGCAAAAGCAACAATGGGGTGGCGCCGTTCGACCGCCCAGGGTATCCGGCATCGGCCGGGTTATTCGCCTTGGTTACTGGCGTTGGTCTGTTCACGAAGGCAAGTTGAGCGTCATGCATGCTTGAAGCCGTCATATCGTTTTTTGGCAAGGCCGCAGGAAGCCTCGTCGGCCCCGCATGGAAGTACGCGGTCGCCAAATTCCGTCGCCCGAGCATTCGCTTGCCAAGAGCGCCACGCAATCTGCTCGATCATCTGAAGCCTTCCGCCTCGCAAGAGCGCGTGCGCGAACTACTGGGCCCACCACATCAGGTGGTTGATGACTATTGGTTCTATCGCTTTTCAGATGCCCTCGTCCAATTCCAGTTCTGGCCGCAAGGAGGAGCCAAGACGATTGCACTTGGGCTTGTTGGAAAGCGGTCAGAGCACCGATTTCCAGTTCCTATTTGTCAGAAGCCTCTTGGCCAGTTGTCAATTGCTGATGTCCGCGAAGAGCAGGACACTCTCCGCTACCGAAGCTCGCTTCGCCATCAGGAGATGTTGGTTGAAGCTCGGCTGGGGCCACCAGGCGCATGGGCTAACTGGACATTCGGCGCAACCATGGCCGTAGGTAGCAGAGCTCTTCATGAGTCATATTTCGAGTGGGACAGCGAAGCAGAACGCCTAAAGACGGATGCCTCACTGATCCTT
Organism: Betaproteobacteria bacterium; assembly: GCA_046316025.1. GTDB lineage: Bacteria > Pseudomonadota > Gammaproteobacteria > Burkholderiales > Burkholderiaceae_F > JAJTHJ01. Next base: position 4,525 of record JBKCXU010000015.1, read on the forward strand.
GTTAACTGGGTAGCAGTGTCGAATAGCTCCGAAGAGGTTTACTTCGACTGGTCTATGGGCTGAGGCGAATTCACCGTGACGCCCAACCCTTCAATCGAGAGGACGTGCCCCGGCAAGCCGGGTCACGCCTCTCATCTCAAACGTTAGGCCGCACCACACCGACCGTTGCACATGCCATCCGTTGAATTTCAATCCTTCCTTTCGTCCTGCCTTCTAGTCGGCTCGATAACGCTTCTAGTTCACCAGAACAAACGAGTAGGCCCGGTCACTGTCACGCGACGCGTTCTTTGGATTGTCGCGGCGCTCGGACTGTGCGCCGCTGCCACTTGGATCGTCTTCCTTGACCGCTTGCCTTGGCCTGTGATTCAAGACTCTCGCAAGGACTGGGTACCAAGTCTCCTTCGTGGCGGCTCGCGTCAGTACCCAGCGATCTTTTGGGGCATAGTGATGGCTTCGTATGCAGCGGCTGCGTCAAGCATCTTCAAAGCCGCAAGCAGCCTTTCCGCTCAGGTGCCCCTGAAGGCCGCAAGGCCCAACGAAGAACTTGCTGGCCCGAATGACGCTCAAGTTGGCGGACAACACCAACGTCGACCAGACAGTGCGGCCTAACCCCTCGGTAGAGGCGAGGCCCAACGGCAAGCCACCAGGCGCGGTCTGGCGGTGCGCGGTACATTGTCGCCAGCCTTGGCCTGGCGACTTGCCGTCGGTCCCGCCTCACCTCGAACGTTAGGCCGCAGGCATATCACGGGAGTAATTTAATTACATGAATGAACCAGACAAGATGAAGGCTCTCGCTGAGTTTTCACTAAAAGAGCTTGAGCGACGAATAAAGCTTTTTCAAACAGTTCGGCGGGATATACGAAGAAATGTTTGGATTGGATTGATTCTCGGGATTGGGTTTCCGGTCGCTATGTGGATCGGTCGCGAATACTTTCGAGCGAACTATGCAATACAGCTTCTCCTTTATCTCATTCCTCTAATTGCGGCAACTAGCGCCGCCGCTTGGGTGACAAACTCAAGAATCGACGCGTTAGTGGAATTGCTCGAGGAAACAGACATCTTGAAAGTGGAAAGCCGCAAAACCGGCGCTGGTGAGAAGTGAGCGACCAACGGGTTCAAGAAGTTAGCGAAAAAAGGGGCCAGGCCCCTTTAACCCAGTGTCCTTCCGTCAAATCAGCGTGCCATTGAGGTCGGCTTTGAATTACTTATTTGTTGGGAAAACAACGAAAAAAGGGCCAGGCCCCTTTAATCCATCGCTACATTTTCTGTTCGTGGCGGCCCGCCGCTCACCAAAGCGTTAGCCCTCGCAAATGCGCCTCATTGGCACTGTCAGATCCTGGAATGACGATCGCGGCTTTGGGTTCATCGCGCCGACCCACGGTGGCGCCGAACTCTTCATGCATATCAGCGCATTGCCGAGGGATGGGTTTCGACCGACCGTTGGCGAGACCGTCTCGTATGAACTTGGGCGTGGCAAAGACGGACGGCCGCAGGCGGTCAACGTGATTCGCCAAGCCGTCGGAGTGACCGGCCGGAGATCAGAAATGTTTAAGACGGTGACGCATCGTCGTCGGCCGATACTGCCAAAAATGATTGGACTGGTTCTGCTGCTATCACTCGGCGCCTACGGCTATAGCCAACATCAAAAGCGGCTCACGAGATACTCAGCAGATGCACAACCCCTATCGGCACCGTCTGAGGTCAACACCGGCGCGCAGCCTGAATCGGGCAGCTTCCGATGCGATGGCCGCACCCACTGCTCTCAGATGACATCCTGCACAGAGGCAAAGTACTTTCTCAGGAACTGTCCGGGGACGCAGATGGATGGCAATGACGATGGGGTTCCCTGCGAGCAACAATGGTGTACAAGCCCGTTCGCCAAGTAGTCACTGCTGCGAGGTCTAACCCTCTGGAAGGACTTGCCCCTGAAGTCAACGGGCGTGCGGCTATAGGGGTCAGGCTCAGCAAAAAGGGGTCAGGCACGAATTAATTTTGGCGGCAAAACGTCTTGAGTTCAAAGAATGGTAGGCGCCAGCAGATCGGCGTCTGTGTGATCGGAGTGCTTTACTGTCCACCTCAGAACCGCCCCCGCGCCCGTCCCCAAACCACACTTGCCAGCCCGAGCACGACAAAGACCACGGCCGCCAGCGCCAGTGTGTTTGCCACCCAGTAGTCGGCAAACGCGGTGTCGAGCAGCGTGCCGGCGGTGAGCCCGGACAACTCGGCCAGCACGGCGGTCATCACGCCGAACATGCCGCCGCCGGCAATGGCAAAGAGGCCAAAGCGCACCGACACGGCGGCGCGGGCCACGAGCAGGCTGGCAAAGACGCCGAGGCCGAGCAGGGTGCCGAGGCCGAGCCGGTTGGGTTCGGCCGCCAGCGCGACGGCGATCGCCAGCGCCAGCGGCCAGAGGGCTTGCAGCCGCTTCATCGGGCACCGCGCGCGTGGCGGCGGCGCTTGCGCAGCGTCCACTGCCGGCGCAGGTACGCGCTCCATAGCAGGCGCACGACCACGTAACCCAGCGCTGACAGGATGCAGGCGAGCAAAAAAACGCCGAGCGCCAGCGCCGGCCCGAGGCCGATCGCCCATTCGCCCAGCGCGCGCGCCGACGCTAAAGGCCGCGCGAACTGCCAGTCCGGCGGCGGCGCGGCGTGCCCGCCGCCGGCGGCGCCGAGGGCGAACGTGCCGATCTCGTAGGCCAGCAGGTACAGCGGCACGATGGTGATCGGGTTGGTGTAGAGCGTGGTGGCCAGCGCCACCGGAAAGTTCACCCGCAGCACGACCGCGGCGATTGCCGCGCCCAGCATTTGCAGCGGCCCCGGAATCAACCCACAGAACAAGCCCACCGCGACCCCGCCCGCCGCCGAGCGCCGGTGCAGGTGCCACAGCGACGGGTGGAACAGCGCGTCGCCAAAGAGGTGCAGCGCCTTGACCTCGCGCACCTTGTCGGCACTGGGCAGGTAACGCTTGAAGAACTTGCGGGGCATGGGGAGTGGAGAGGCTTGGAGAAACATCGAACGCTTGCTACTTGTCGTTCCCGCGGAAGCGGGAACCCAGCGTACGCGGAGACCTGGATGCCCGCTTGCTCGGGCATGACGAATTGCCCATGCGTTTCCCTGGAAGACAGAGGTAAGTTAGCAGGTACAGTGCAAGGCAAAGCCCCGGTTTTTCCCTGCTCCCGACTTCCGACTCCCGACCGCCCCATGTGGATCGACACCCACTGCCACCTGGATGCCGACGAGTTCGACGCCGACCGCGACGCGGTGGTCGCGCGGGCGCGGGCGGCGGGGGTGACGATGCAGGTGCTGCCGGCCGCGCACGTATCGCACTTTGCCAAGACGGCGGCGGTCGCGCGGCAGTACGGACTGGCGTACGCGCTGGGCATCCATCCGCTGTGGGTCGGGCAGTCGGACGAGGCAGACATCGAGCGGCTGCGCGAGGCCGCGCGCGCGGCGCTGGCGGACCAGCGCTTTGTGGCGATCGGCGAGATCGGGTTGGACTTCTACGTCGAGGGGCTGGATCGCGAGCGGCAGCATTGGTTCTACCGCGAGCAGTTGAAAATCGCGCGCGAGTTTGGCCTGCCGGCGATCCTGCACGTGCGGCGCTCGGCCGACGCGCTGCTGCGCGAGCTGGGCCACATCGAGATACCCGGCGGCATCGCGCACGCCTTTAACGGCAGCGAGGATCAGGCCGGCCGCTTCGTTGCGCGCGGTTTCAAGCTCGGTTTCGGCGGGGCGATGACCTACGACGGCTCGCTGCGCATCCGCCGCCATGCGGCGACGCTGCCCGACACCGGCTGGGTGCTGGAGACCGATTCGCCCGACATCCCGCCGCAGTGGTGCCGCGACGGGCGCACGGTGCTGCGCAACGAGCCCTGCGAGCTGCCGCGGATGGCGGAGGTGATGGCGCGGTTGCGCAGGGTGGAGTTGGAGACGCTGGCGCGGCAGAACGAGGTCAATGCGCGGTCGGCGTTGCCGCGGCTTGGTGCTTGGCTGGACCCGGTTGCGGCGTTCACACCCCCACCCCAGCTCTCCCCCGCTTCGCAGGGGAGGGAGTCTTTCCCTTCCCCGCCTGCGGGCGAGGGGAGCAAACCCTCGCCCGCATCAGCGGGAGAGGGTGGCTGCGAAGCAGCCGGGTGAGGGAAGACCGCTGGCCACCGCACCAGCGCCCAAATGGTCGCAGTCCTCGCCGCCTTCGTCCTCGGCATCTTCGCGCTGCAACTCCAAGCGGCGCTGCCTTCGACCGCAGTCTTGCTCGCCTTCGCCGCCGCCGCGGTGCTCGCAATCGTCGCCGCCACGCGCATCCGCAATCTCAGCGCGGCCGTGGCGCTGCTCGCTCTGGCCGCCGCACTCACCGGCTTCACCTACGCCGCTTGGCGCGCCGATTTGCGGCTTGCCGATCGACTCGCTTCCGCCGATGAAGGCCGCGACATTCGCCTCGTCGGGCTGATCGACAGCCTGCCCGCGCAACTGCAACGCGGCACGCGCTTCGAGCTTGCGGTCGAGCGCGTGCTCGCGCCGGGCGATGTGCATGTGCCCGCCCGCATCGCGCTCGCCTGGTACGGCAGCGAAGCCGCAGTGCGCCCCGGCCAACGCTGGGAGTTCAGCGTGCGGCTGCGCCGGCCACATGGCGGCGTGAACCCCGGCGGCTTCGATCTGGAAGCCTGGCTGCTGGAGCGCAACCTGCGCGCCACGGGCTACGTGCGCACCGGGCGAGTGGATGAGGCGCCGCGCCTGCTCGACCCGATGGTGTGGACGCCGTCCACCGCCGTGGACCGCGCCCGCGACGCGCTGCGCGAGCGGCTGCAAGCGCAACTGGCCGGCCAGCGCTACGGCGGCGTGCTGGTGGCGCTGGTGCTCGGCGACCAGCGCGCGATAGCGGAAGCCGACTGGCTGCTCTTCAACCGCACCGGCATATCGCATCTGGTCAGCATCTCCGGCCTGCACATCACGATGATCGCGGGGCTGGCGGCGTGGCTGGTGGCGGGCCTGTGGCGCCGGTCACGCCGGGCGCTCGGCTGGGCGCCGGCGCAGACTGCCGCGGCAAGCGCGGCGATGGTCGCCGCGCTTGCCTACTGCCTGCTCGCCGGTTGGGGCGTGCCGGCGCAGCGCACGTTCTTCATGCTCGGCACGGTCGCGGTGGCGCTCGTCCTGCGGCGCGGCAGCGGCATGTTCACCACGCTGGCGCTGGCCGCGGCGGTGGTCTGTGCGCTCGACCCCTGGGCCGCGATCGCGCCGGGGTTCTGGTTGTCCTTCGGCGCGGTGGCGGCGATTTTCTGGATCGGCGCCGGGCGTCTTTCGGGAGACGGAGCAAGCGGTTGGCGGCAGCGCCTGCGCATCGCCGGTCACGCGCAGTTGGCGGTCACGCTGATGCTGGTGCCGCTGACGCTCGTGCTGTTTCGGCAGGTGTCGCTGGTGTCGCCATTGGCCAACGTGGTCGCGATTCCGCTGGTGAGCTTCATCGTCACGCCGCTCGCGCTCGTGGGCGCGTTGTTCGTGGCCTTGCCGGCGCCGCTCGGGTCGCTGGCGGTGCCGTTCTTGGCGATCGCCGCCTGGGTGTTCGACCTGCTGGCCGCCGGGCTCGTCTGGCTGGCGCAGTGGAATTGGGCGGCAATCGCGCTGCCCGCGCCGCCATGGTGGACGCTGCCCGTCGCGCTGACCGGCGTGCTGTGGATGCTTGCGCCCGCGGGCTGGCCGCTGCGCTGGGTGGGCGCGGTTTGGCTGCTGCCGCTTCTGACCTGGCCGCCGCAGCGCCCCGCCGCCGAAGAACTGTGGGTGACCGCGCTCGACGTGGGGCAGGGCATGGCGCTGCTGGTGGAAACGCGCGACGCGGTGCTGCTCTACGACCCCGGCCCGCGCTACTCGCCCGACGCCGACGCCGGCAGCCGCGTGGTGCTGCCGTACCTGCGCTGGCGCGGCATCGGTGCGCTCGACGTGCTGGTGATCTCGCATCTGGACAGCGACCACGCGGGTGGCGCCGGCTCGGTGCTCGGGTCATTGCCGGTGGGCCGGGTGTTGACCTCGATTCCCGCCGGCCACGCGGCGCTGGCCGGCGCGATGGCCGAGCGCTGCGAGGCCGGGCAGAGCTTTGCGCTCAGTGGCGCGCAGCTGCGGGTGCTCCATCCGACAGCGGCGGATTACGCGCGCAAGCTGTCGACCAACGCGGCCAGTTGCGTGATCGAAGTGCGCCTGGGCGGGCAGCGCGTGCTGCTGACCGGCGACATCCCCGCCCGGCAGGAGGCCGAGCTTCTGCAACGCGAGACCGACCTGCGCGCGCGGCTGGCGGTCGTGCCGCACCACGGCAGCCGGCACTCCTCGTCGTCCGAGTGGGTCGCCGCGGTGGCGCCCGAGTGGGTGGTCGTGCAGGCGGGCTACCGCAACCGCTTCGGCCATCCCGATCCCGGCGTGGTCGCGCACTGGACGGCGCTGGGCGCCAAGGTGGTGCGGACGGACTACAACGGTGCGGTTCAGTGGCGACTGCACGCCGACGGTGCGGCGCAGGTGGAATCCTGGCGGCTCGACCATCGGCGGTATTGGCACAACCAGCCGGGGGAGGTGGGGGTGGTGGAGGTCGAGGCGGACGACGATGCGCCGAGTGTTGGGAGGGATGCGCCGGCGGAGGCGGTTCGGCCCGGGATTTCGGAGTGATGTCTTTCGATCAGAACCGTCGCCGCGGCGCAGGCCGATGAGCGCTCAATCGGCGGAGATCGACCGAGGTTGCGGCGCTCCTTGCCCTCACCCCCGGCCCGTCTCCCGCTGATGCGGGCGAGGGGAGAATTACCCTCGCCCGCATCTGCGGGAGCGGGTGGCGCCGGGGGCGCCGGGTAAGGGCAAAGGACGCGGCGAAATCGGTACTCGGCGACTCACGGTAGCGCTGACGTACGCGGGCCAGCCGCTGCCTGCGGCAAACTTCTTGCTAATCTGCCTCCAAGCCAGCGCCACTCCATCATGCCCACCAAACCCTTCGACGAGATGCACCTGCCCGACGGCACGGTGCGCGCTTCGTACCGCGAGTTCGAGACCTGGCTGGCAAAGCAGAGCCCGGAGTCGATGCAGAACAAGCGCGCCGAGGCCGACCTCGTCTTTCGCCGCGTGGGCATCACCTTCGCCGTGTATGGCGACGACGCCGGCACCGAGCGGTTGATCCCCTTCGACGTGATCCCGCGGATCATTCCGGCGTCGGAGTGGCGCACGCTCGAAGCCGGCCTGCGCCAGCGCGTCAAGGCGCTGAACCTCTTCCTGCGCGACGTGTATCACGAGCAGGAGATCGTCCGCGCCGGCCGCGTGCCGGCCGAGCAGGTGTTCAAGAACTCGCAATACCGGCCCGAGATGCAGGGGGTCGATGTTGCCAATGACATTTACTCGCACATCGCCGGCATCGACCTCGTGCGCGCGGCGGACAGCAAGGGCGAGGGTGTCTTCTACGTGCTGGAGGACAACCTGCGCGTGCCCAGCGGTGTCTCCTACATGCTCGAAGACCGCAAGATGATGATGCGGCTCTTCCCGGAACTCTTCTCGATCAACCGCGTGGCGCCGATCCAGCACTACCCCGACCTGCTGCTCGATAACCTGCGCTCGGTCGCCCCGCAGGGGGGCAGCGACCCGACCGTCGTGCTGCTCACCCCCGGCATGTACAACTCGGCGTACTTCGAGCACGCCTTTCTCGCGCAGCAGATGGGGATCGAGCTTGTGGAAGGGCAAGACCTCTTCGTGCAGGACGGCGCGGTGTACATGCGTACCACGCAAGGGCCGCAGCGGGTGGACGTGATCTACCGCCGCATCGACGACGATTTTCTGGACCCGCTGGTGTTCCGCTCGGACTCCACGCTCGGTGTGCCGGGGTTGCTCGACGTGTACCGCGCCGGTCGTGTGACGCTGGCCAACGCGATCGGCACCGGCATTGCCGACGACAAGTCGATCTACCCCTATGTGCCGGAGATGATCGACTTCTACCTCGGCGAGAAGCCGATCCTGTCCAACGTGCCCACCTGGATGTGTCGCAAGCCGGACGATTGCGCCTACGTGCTGGCGCACCTGCCCGAACTGGTGGTCAAGGAAGTGCACGGCGCCGGCGGCTACGGCATGCTGGTCGGCCCCGCCGCGAGCAAGAAGGAGATCGAAGACTTTGCCGCGCGGGTCAAGGCCGACCCCGCCAACTACATCGCGCAGCCGACACTGGCCTTGTCCACCTGCCCGACCTACACCGACAACGGCATCGCCCCGCGCCACATCGACCTGCGGCCCTACGTGTTGAGCGGCAAAGACGTGGTGACCGTGCCCGGCGGCCTGTGCCGCGTGGCGCTGCGCGAGGGGTCGCTCGTGGTCAATTCGTCCCAGGGCGGGGGGACGAAGGACACTTGGGTGCTTGAACGGTGATTAGTGATTGGTAATCAGTATGGCAAACGCAATCTATTTCCCCAGACAGAATACGAATTATGCCTAAGGCACGCTTTTCAAGGTTGTTCAAGTTCACAGCGGTGACGTTGGTTGCCGCGATCGTGTGGGTGTGTTGGACTAGATTCTTCTTTGCCGGATCGAGCTTTCAGACTTTGCCTGCAGATCCGGCCGCAGATCAAAGAATGAGCGTCGCTTTGGCTTCGCCAAAAATTCAAGGATCGGTAGAGGTTACAGTTATATCAATCGAAAATGCTACAGATTTCTATGCCGCCTTCATGTTGGCACGAGCTACGGGCCGCTCAGATTTGGCATACGTAGCTGGCACCATCCTCGATGCGTGCGCTTCTACTATTAATGGCAGCGTTTTAGAGGCAATCCGCAGTGATAGTGTTCTTCAAGTTTCTTCTGATTCTGCTTTAAATTCTGCTGCGCTTGAACTGTATAAAAAAGAAAGAATCGACGCCGCTCAGGAATTGACACTTCGATGCCGAGGTTTTGCCGTCGAACGTGATTTGCGAGCTTTGCGTAAAGCAGTCTGGCTTGAAGCGGTTGAAGGTAATGACCCGCTAGGCCGCCTTCTCGCGTTGCGTGGTCTTGATAAGAGCGTGGAAATGGACGACATGATGAAGGTAGCAATTGCGGACGCGCTCAAGTCAGGGGAGCGGATCGCCATTGAAGTTTCGATAAAGACTTTGTGGGGGCATCTTTATGACCCGAGGTCAGGCCCGAACCATGAGTCGGCATGGTCCCCTAACGCCGCGCTGGCACTGGCTTCGCAGGCAGCCTATGGTCAAAACGGATATCGAGATGACGATACGGTCTTGCGGCGTCTTGTCGCTTGCGTAGCTGGTGTGTGCCCAGCGCTGACAGCCATTGAGTCACCGCCACCTTTAACTCCCGCGGATCAGTCGGCCTATCGGTACTTGATAGACTCATACACTACCGGACTAACGAAGGGTGATATTGACTCGATTCTACGTGCACGACCGGAAAACTAGATTTCTCCATATGCACCATAGCTCTGTGGTTTCGATAGACTTGTCGTATTTTCGACTTCTTCGAGTCATGGGCGGCATTTTTCTGGCTCTCTTGAAATTCGAGTGGGTAAGGATTTGCCACATTGCGGAAAGAGACTGGTGGAGCGCTCACCACGGTTCGGCGCTTTGGGCTTCCATGGCTGCGCCCGCAAACCGCCTCGGGCGCGGCCATTTCAGAGCGTATTCGCCTCGTCGCGGCGTCAAGGGTGCGCTTCGCTTCGCTCCGCCGCGCATTCGCGCGCCCTTGACTCCGCGCCGCGGCAAACCCCTTGCGCAGCCAGTCCCGCCCGTTGTTTCGCCCCCCGTACCCACTCAAATTTCAACAGAGGCGTTTTTCTTTTGAGGGAGTTATTCAATGAACCATAGAAGTTTGCTTGCTGCTGTGGCGTCTTGCGTCGCTGGCGTCGCTTTGGCCGCTACATTTGGGCCGTTCAAGATGTCGGATTGGCCCTCAGGGTTTTGGGGAAATTACGGCCCTGAGTATCAAACGTACTCATCTGATATTAATGCAGAATACGAGGCCGCAATGGCCTTTAATTCGAGCTACCTTTCAAGACCAGGAGGCCCACTTTGGTCGAAGGGCGCTCAGCCTGGAGATATGGTTAGAATTGCATATAGAGATGGTGTAACGGTAGAATTCGAGCTTCCGGCCATCGGGGCGGTTTGTTCGCTCCAGTTGAATGGGCGTAAGTGTGGTTTTTCCCCTGGCACTCCATTAATATTTAAAAAAGTAGTGAGATCGACTTCGGAGCGCGCCTCTGTTCGTCGAGTTTATGAGCAGTGTGTGCCCATTGCGAGTTTTATGTCGATTCCGACGGGTTTCTGGAGCCAATCGGTCTCTTTCGGTGTGTCTGGCGTTACGGTGACGGCGTTTTGGGTAAACACGGGCGCGGTACAGGTTAGCGTGCCGAGTTCAGGCAGGTGTGTCTATCTATAAGAAGTTCGTAGACTGAAATTAGGTCAATGCTGTTTTCTTGGAAGCTGTGGCAAGTAGATGACGCATAAGACCGTGAAGCCTTTGTTGCAATTTGCGTGGGTAAACGGGCTACGAGGCGACGCGCCCCGGGGTTTCGGGGCGCGCTTGCCCGGGCGCGGAGTTAAGAGCGCGCGAACGCGCGGCGAAGCGATTCCTTGACGCCGCAACTCGGCGAACATGCTCTGAAATGGCAGTGACCGAGACAGTTTGCGAGCGCGACCTTGGAAGCAAAGAGCGTCCGCCGTAGGTTCACGTCCCGATGGTCTAGTGCCGCATCGTGAAAAACGTCGTCCACTCAAATTTCAATAGAGCCACCGTGAAACACCTTTATCGGCTGGCCGCTGCCGTTCACCGATCACGGATCACTGACATGCTCTCCCGCACCGCCGATCACCTGTTCTGGATGGCCCGTTACGTCGAGCGGGCCGAGAACACCGCGCGCATGCTCGACGTGAACGTCTCCACATCGCTGCTGCCGCAGACGGCCGAGGAAGCCGAGCGCGGTTGGCGGGCGATGCTCGGCATCAGCGAGCTGCAAGCCGCCTACGACGACCGCCACGCGGCGCTCACCGCTCGCGAGGTGATCGACTTCATGGCGCGCGACCCCGACAACCCTTCGTCGATCTACTGCTGCCTGCAAGCCGCCCGCGAAAACGCCCGCGCGGTGCGCGGCGCACTGACCACCGAAGTCTGGGAAACCCACAACGACACCTGGCTCGAACTGCAACGTCATCTGCGCAGCGGCCTGTTGGAGCGCGACCCGCAGCAGTTCTTCGAGTGGGTCAAGTTCCGCTCGCACCAGTCGCGCGGGGTGACGATCGGCACCATGCTCAAGGACGAGGCGTTTTACTTCGCGCGGCTCGGCACCTTCCTGGAGCGGGCCGACAACACCGCGCGGCTGATCGACGTGAAGTTTCACGAAACCGCGCCCGCCTCGTTCGTCGCCGCGCCCGAGGACGAAGGCATCGACCATCACCGCGACTTCTACTACTGGGCGGCGATTTTGCGTTCGGTCTCCGGCTTCGAGGTCTACCGCAAGGTCTACCGCGACGTGATCACGCCGCCGCGCGTGGCGCAACTGCTGATCCTGCGGGCCGACATGCCGCGCTCTATGGCCAACTGCCTGAACGAGGTCTGCATCAATCTGGAGAAGGTACGCAACAGCCGCTCGCGCGAGACCGAACGCCGCGCCGGCCTGCTGCGCGCGGAGTTGCAGTACGGGCGGATCGAAGACATCGAGGCCCAGGGTCTGCACGTCTTCTTGACCCGCTTCATGGAGCGGATCGGCGATCTGGGGTCGCGCATCAGCCAGGACTTTCTGGTGCCGTTGGCGGCGGAGTAGTTTCTTCGACGTCGCGTCATTTCCGCGGAAGCGGGAATCCAGCACTGGTGGCGAAAACCGCTGGGTTCCCGCTTTCGCGGGAACGACAGCGTGAAGCGCACGCTTTCGAAGCGCAGCAAGTGCTCTACGCCATCCTCCACCACACCGTCTACCGCTACAGCCCACCCGCCGCGGCGACGGTGCAGTTGCTACGACTTACCCCGCGCGCCGAGCCGCACCAGCGGTCGCAACGCTGGCGGCTGCATGCGCCGGGCAAACTCGCCGCCGGCTCCGACGGCTATGGCAACGCCACCCACACGCTGACGCACCGCGCGCCGCACGCGGAACTCGCCATCGAAGTGCGCGGCGAAATCGAAGTCGATGCGCTGCGCGACGGCCGGCTTGACGAAACACGCGGCCTGCCGCCGCAGGTCTTCCTCGCCGCCACCATGTACACGCTGGCGGACGCAGCGGTCGCCGAGTTTGCCCACCGCCACCTGCGCGGCGCCACCGCCGCAGCACTGATGGACTTCGCGCTCGCCGTGTCCGACACGGTCAGGTACACGCCCGGCGCCACCGACGTGAACACCACCGCCGCGCAGGCGCTCGCTCTGCGCCGCGGCGTATGCCAGGACCAGGCGCATCTCTTTCTCGCCGCCTGCCGCGCGCGCGACGTGCCGGCGCGCTACGTGTCCGGCTACTACTACACAACCAGGACGCCGCACGCGGCCAGCCACGCCTGGGTCGATGCGTGGACGAGCGACCACGGCTGGGTGTCGTTCGACATCACGCACCGCTGCTTTGCCGGCAATGCGCTGGTGCGGCTGGCGGTCGGGCGCGACTACGCCAGCGCCGCTCCCGTGCGCGGCGTGCGCTATGGCGGCGGGGCGGAGACGCTGGAGGTGCGCGTTAACATGCGCCCGCTTCATGTCGATGGCGCCGAGGACGCTTCCCGATGACTTATTGCGTGGCGATGCGGCTGGACGCCGGCCTCGTCTTTCTGGGCGACTCGCGTACCAATGCGGGGGTCGATCACATCTCGACCTTCCGCAAGATGACTGTGTTCGAGCATCCCGGCGAACGGCTGCTGGTGCTGCTGGCGGCGGGCAACCTGGCGATCACGCAGTCGGTGCGGCAGATCGTCTGCGAGCGGGTGGGGCCGGAGCAACACAGCCTGTGGACAGTGCCGACGCTCTTCGAGGCGGCGCGCATCGTAGGCCGAGCGGTGCGCGAGGTGCACGCGCGCGACGGCGCGGCGCTGAAGGAAGCCGGCATCGAGTTCAACTGCAACTTCATCCTGGGCGGGCAGATTCGCGGCGAGGCGATGCGCCTGTTCCACATCTACGCGGCCGGCAATTTCATCGAAGCCACGCCGGAGAACCCGTACTTCCAGATCGGCGAGTCCAAGTACGGCAAGCCGATCGTCGACCGTGTGGTCACCCCCGCCACGGGGCTGGACGAGGCCGCCAAGTGCGCGCTGATCTCGATGGACTCCACGCTGCGCTCGAACATCTCGGTCGGGCTGCCGCTCGACCTTCTGGTCTACGAGACCGATGCGCTGCGGGTGACCAAGTTCGTGCAGATCGACGGCAATAACCAGTACATGCAGATGATCCGCAACACCTGGGGCGCGCGGCTAAAGCAGGTGTTCCAGGAGATTCCCGACCCCAGCTGGCGCGACGCGCAGCTCGCCCCCGGCGCGCCGCGGTTGGAGACCGAACCGACCCATCCGGTGCGTGCGCCGCTGCCGGCGGCGCTGGCCGCCGACGTGCGCGCGGGGGAGGCGCCGGTGCAGTTGGTGGCGCAGGGGGGTGGGGTGGGGGCGTTGGGGTAGTCGACTTGTTGGACACCCCACTTACGAGCAGGCGGTCTTCCCTCCCCCCCACCCCTCACCCCGGGGGGGGGGGGGGTGTGTCCCAGCCCCACCCGGGGAGGGTGGC
>JBKCXU010000016.1:0-11613 GCA_046316025.1 Betaproteobacteria bacterium
GTGCCACCTACTCCCATCGCCCTCCCGACCTCCCCCTTGAAGGGGGAGGGGAAAAGCAGCATCAACCTGGATCGTTAGTTCGACTGTCGCAATGCCGAAAGTTCAGTCGCCCACCCAGCAGCGCGCGGCGCAGCTTTGCGCGCGCCTCGGCATCGCCCAGCCGATCCTCGGCGGCCCGATGGCGGGCGTGACCACGCCGGCGCTCGTCGCTGCCGTCGGCGACAGCGGCGGTCTCGGTCTGCTCGGCTGCGGGATGATGCAGCCCGCAGCCATCGAACAAGCCATCGCGCAGACCCGCGCTCTCACCCGCAAGCCCTTCGGCGCCAACCTGTTCATCACGCCGCAGCCGCAGCCCGACCCCGCGCAGATCGAGCGGATGCAGCGCCGGCTGGCGCCGTACTACGCGGAATTCGGCCTGCCGCTGCCGGCGCTGCCCGAGCGGGCGGCCCCCGACTTTGCCGCGCAGTTCGACGCAGTGCTGGAGGCGCGGCTGCCCGTCTTTTCCTTCACCTTCGGCCTGCTCGACCGTGCGCGGCTGGATGCCCTGCATGCGCGCGGCACCTTCGTGATCGGCACCGCGAGCTGCGTGGCCGAAGCCAAGCTGCTGGCGGAACTCGGCTGCGATGCCGTCGTCGCCCAAGGTGCGGAAACCGGCGGCCATCGCGGGACGTTTGCGGTGCCGTTCGAGCAGGGGCTGGTCGGCTTGTTCGCGCTGCTGCCGCAGATGGCCGCGGCGGTGGAGGTTCCGGTGATTGCCGCCGGCAGCGTGATGAGCGGTGCGCAGATCGCTGCGGCGCTGCTGCTAGGTGCGAGCGGGGTGCAACTCGGCTCTGCTCTGCTGGCGACACCGGAGTGCGGCACCAGCGCGGCCTACAAAGCCGCGCTGGCCCAGGCGACCGACACCGGCACGCAGGTCACGCGCAGCTTCAGCGGTCGGCCGGCGCGCGGGTTGCGCAACCGCTTCATGCAAGAAGTCGGCGAAACCGACATCCCCGACTATCCGCTGCAAAACGCATTGACCGCGCCGCTGCGCGCTGCCGCCAATGCGCAGGGCCGCGGGGAGTTCGTCTCGCTTTGGGCGGGGCAGGGCGCGGCGCTTGCCCGCGCGGAGCCCACCGCCGCGGTGATGAGCCGCTTGATCGAAGAATTCGACGCTTTGGTGTAGGAGCACAGTCATGGAAGCCATCAGCCCCATCGTCTGGAACTTGATCATCTTCGTGCTCGCCGTCTACGTCGGCTACCACGTGGTGTGGAACGTCACGCCGGCGCTGCATACGCCGTTGATGAGCGTGACCAACGCGATCTCGGCGATCGTCATCGTCGGCGCGATGCTCGCCGCGGCGCTGACCGAGACCGGCTTAGCCAAGACCATGGGCGTGCTGGCGGTGGCGCTGGCCGCGGTCAACGTGTTCGGCGGCTTCCTCGTCACGCGGCGGATGCTGGAGATGTTCAAGAAGAAAGAGCCCAAGGCCGGCGCGGGAGAGAAGAAGTGAGACGCATCACGGGCAGGCATTGGTTGGTGGCGCTGGTCGGCGCCACCGGAAGCGCGCTGGGCTCGCACTTCGGGCCCGACCGGGGCCTGGATTCGGCCTCGGCCGCGGGCTTGGGTGCGTTGGTCGGGGCGCTGGGCGCCGTGGCCGTGCTGGGCGTGGAGCCGTTTACCCGGGAAGGTAAGAAATGAGTCTCAGTCTGAACCTCGTCGTTTTGCTCTACCTGGTCGCGAGCGTGTGCTTTATCCAGGCGTTAAAGGGCCTGTCGCACCCGACCACTTCGCGCCTGGGCAATACCTTCGGGATGGTCGGCATGACCATCGCGGTGCTGACCACGGTGGCACTGATCTACAAGCTGGCGCCGCAACTGATCGGCAGCGGGCTGGGCTGGATTCTGTTGGGGCTGGTGGTGGGCGGCGGTATCGGCGCCACCATCGCCTTCAAGGTCGAGATGACCAAGATGCCCGAGATGGTCGCCTTCATGCACAGCATGATCGGCTTGGCCGCGGTGTTCATCGCGGTGGCGGCGGTGGCCGAGCCCTGGGCCTTTGGCATTTCGCCGGTCGGCGGCGCGGTGCCGGTGGGCAACCGGGTGGAGTTGTTTATCGGCGCCTTTGTCGGTGCGATCACCTTCTCCGGCTCGGTGATCGCCTTCGGCAAACTGTCCGGCAAGTACAAGTTCCGGCTGTTCCAGGGCGCGCCGGTGATGTTCGCGGGCCAGCACATGCTTAATCTGCTGTTGGCGGTGGCGATGCTCGGCGCCGGCATCTGGTTCGCCGTTACGCAGGACTGGACGCCGTTCGTCATCATGCTGGCGATCGCCTTCGTGCTGGGCGTGCTGATCATCATCCCCATCGGCGGGGCCGACATGCCGGTGGTGGTGTCGATGCTCAACAGCTACTCCGGCTGGGCGGCGGCGGGGATCGGTTTTTCGCTCAACAACTCGATGCTGATCATCGCCGGCAGCCTGGTCGGCTCCAGCGGCGCGATTCTCAGCTACATCATGTGTCGGGCGATGAACCGCTCGTTCTTCAACGTGATCCTGGGCGGCTTTGGCGGCGAAGCCAATGCGGCGGCGGCCGCCGGCGGCGGCGCGCAGCGGCCGGTCAAGAGTGGCGCGGCCGAGGACGCGGCCTTCCTGCTCGGCAATGCGGAGAGCGTGATCATCGTGCCGGGCTACGGTCTGGCGGTGGCGCGCGCCCAGCACCCGCTGAAGGAGCTGTCCGACAAGCTGATCAAGAAAGGGATCAACGTCCGCTACGCGATTCATCCGGTGGCCGGCCGCATGCCCGGCCACATGAACGTGCTGCTGGCCGAGGCCGAGGTGCCCTACGACCAGGTGCACGAGATGGAAGACATCAACGCCGAGTTCAGTGATACCGACGTGGTGTTGGTGCTGGGCGCCAACGACGTGGTCAACCCCGCTGCGAAGGACCCCAAGAGCCCGATCGCCGGCATGCCGATCCTGGAGGCCTACAAGGCGCGCCAGGTGATCGTCAACAAGCGCAGCATGGCCAGCGGCTACGCCGGGCTGGACAACGAACTCTTCTACCTGGACAAGACGATGATGGTCTTCGGCGACGCCAAGAAGGTGATCGAGGCGATCGTCAAGGCGGTGGAGTAGGGCCCCCGCGACCGGCGTTTACCGCCGCCCGCCCGGCGCCGGGCCAAGAATGTCGCGCTCGACGCGCTGGGCGACGGCGCGTTGCACCGCGCGGTCGATGGCCGAGGCGGTGTTGCCGCGGTCGCGGTGGCGGTCGTAGCCGGCGTCGGGGCGGCCGGTATCCGGCTTTTGCTTGGGCGGCACCGGCCGGTTCCATTTGCCTTGCGGGTAGCCGCCATAGCCACCATAGCCGCCGTAAACGACGGTTGGCTGATCGGCGAGTTGGTCGGCCATGGCGTCCAGCGCAGCGGCCTGGCGCTGCTGGGCGCGGGCCAGTTCCGTCTGCGTGTCGGCCAGGCGCGCCAGTTCGGCGTCGCGCGCTGCGGCGGCGGCGCGCTGCCGCTCTTCGAGAAACGCCGCGCGCCGCGCCTCGACCGCCGCTATGTCCACCGGTGGCAGCGGCACGTTGGCGGCCTCCACTTCGTGCGACTGCGCCTTGGCTGGGCACGGGGTGTTCTGGTACGTCACCCGGCCGTTGAGTTCGCAACGGACGATGGTCGTGGCCTGCGCGGCGGGCAGCAGGCACAGGGCGAGCAGGGTCGGCCAGAGTCGGGTCATTGCTGGGCTCCTTGGTCGGGGCGCATCGCTATGCTCTTGCATCGAGCTATTCGACGCTTGCGGACGAAAGGTTACGCGCCATGCCGCCCTCGGCCTTGCTCCTGGTCATCGACGTGCAGAACGACTTTCTCCCCGGCGGGGCGCTCGCCGTGCCGCGCGGGGACGAGGTCGTCGCCGTCATCAACGCTCTCGCACCGCATTTTGCCAACGCGATCGCCACGCAGGACTGGCACCCCGCGGGGCACGTGTCGTTTGCCTCGGCGCACGCCGGGCGCAAGCCGTTCGAGACGATCGCACTCCCCTACGGCCCGCAGGTGCTGTGGCCCGACCACTGCGTGCAGGGCACGCGCGGCGCCGCACTGGCCGCGGGCCTGGACCTCATCCGCGCGCAGGCCATCGTGCGCAAGGGCTACCACGCGCACACCGACAGCTACTCGGCCTTCCCTGAAGCCGACCGCAAGACCCCGACCGGCTTGGCTTCGATGCTGCGCGAGCGCGGCATCACCGATGTGTACTGCTGCGGCCTGGCCACCGACTTCTGCGTCGCCTGGAGCGCGCTCGATGCGCAGGCGGCAGGGTTTGCGACCTACGTGATCGAGGACGCCTGCCGCGCCATCGACACCGGCGGCTCGCTCGCCGCTGCGCGGGCGCAGATGGCGGCGGCGGGGGTGCGCCTGATCGCCAGCGCCGAAGTTCTCGTGCGCTAGAGGCGCCGGCGATTGCCGGTAGCGACGCTGGACACTCGCGGTAGCGCCGCATGTGGCGGTGCGATCTGCGGTTTGTGTGTTCCACAGGTGATGGCGCAGTCTCGGCCTCACATCACAGGGGGAGGTGATTCGATGCAGCACCACCACGAGTCGGACCTCGCGCCGCCGCCCACGACCTGGCTGCCGGCATGGATCGGGATGGCGGTCGGCGCACTCATCGCCATCGTGACGGAGCCGTTTGCGCTGTGGGTTACGGTGCCGCTGGGCTTTGCCATCGGCGTTGCTATTCGCCGCGGCATGGTGCAGCGAAGTGTGTTGGCGCACTTGCAGCGCACGCAACGACAGCTCGCCGAGCGCGTGACCGACCTGGCGCGGGAGGTGGCCGAGCTCCAGGCGCAGCGGCGATTCGTGCCCACGCCCGAAACGGCGCCTGCGCAGGCCGCGCCCCCGCCGGCGGCGCTTGCGGTTCGCGCGGAACCGGCGGTCGCCGCTGCGCCTGCTCCGGCCACCGCAACGGCGCCGAGGCTGCCGCCCCGCCCGGCGGAGCGGGTCGAGCCACGGTCGCCGAGTACCCCGCCGGTGCCCGGCGCAATCCGCCGGCCGCCGACCCCCTCGGCATTGGAACGCGCTGTCGACGCCGCGCGCGCTTGGCTCTTTGGTGGCAACACGGTGGCGCGCATCGGTGTGCTGGTGCTCTTCGTCGGCGTGGCCTTTCTGCTGCGTTACGTCGCCGAGCGCACGCAAGTGCCGATCGAACTGCGCCTGCTCGGAGTGGCGGCCGGCGCGCTCGCGTTGCTCGGGCTCGGCTGGCGGATGCGGACACGGCGCCCCGGTTACGCGGTCACGCTGCAAGGCGGTGCGATCGGCATCCTGTATCTCACCGCATTCGCCGCGCTGCGCCTGTACGACGTGTTGACGCCGCTGCCGGCCTTTGCGTTCATGGCTGCGCTGGCCGTGCTGTCGGGTGCGCTCGCGGTGTTGCAGGATGCCCGCGCCTTAGCCGCGCTCGGTGCCGCGGGCGGCTATCTGGCGCCGATCCTCGTATCGACCGGCGATGGGCGCGTGGCGCTGCTCTTCTCCTACTACCTGCTGCTGAATCTCGGTGTGGTGGGCGTGGCTTGGTTCCGAGCGTGGCGCGAACTCAACTGGATCGGCTTTCTCTTCACCTTCGGCGTCGGCGGGCTGTGGGCGGTGCAGCGCTACACGGCGGCGGACTACGCGGT
Organism: Betaproteobacteria bacterium; assembly: GCA_046316025.1. Classification (GTDB taxonomy): domain Bacteria; phylum Pseudomonadota; class Gammaproteobacteria; order Burkholderiales; family Burkholderiaceae_F; genus JAJTHJ01. Next base: position 5,642 of record JBKCXU010000016.1, read on the forward strand.
CGGGCAGGGTTTTCTCGCGGCGTTCTGGGCCTTGTTCTTTGTGGTGTCGCTGCTCTATGCGCTGCGCCAGCGCGGCGACCGACGCGGCCTGTTCGACACCACGCTGGTGTTTGCGCTGCCGCTGGTCGCCTTCGGCATCCAGACGCGCTTCACCCAGGGCGAGCAATTGGCGCTTGCCGCCGTCGTCGCGGCGGCGGTGTATCTCGCAGCCTCCGCCGCGTTGCTGCGGCGGCGCGAGCCGGCGCTGCGCCTGCTGACCGAGGCGGTGTTCGGCATCGGCGTGGGATTCCTGACGCTGGCGGTGCCGTTGGCGGCCAGCGCGCAGTGGACGGCAGCCGCCTGGGCGCTGGAAGGCGTGGCGCTACTCTGGGTCGGACTGAGGCAGCAGCGCGCGCTGCCGGTCTTGGCCGGTCTGGCGCTGCATGCAGCGGGCGCCGTTGCGCTGGCGCAGGCGCTGGGTCGCGGCGACGTGTCGTGGCTCGCGGAGTTCTCCGGATTCACCGTCAATCTGGCGGTGTTCGCCGCCTGCGCGTTTGCCAGTGCCGCGCTGCTGCGCCGTTCGCCGCACGCGCCGTGGGGCGAGGCGTGGCGCGCGTTCTTTGCCTGGGCCCCCTGGCTTGCGCAACTGCTGGCTTGGGGCTGGGTCGCGGCCCTGATCTGGCAGCCGCTGAGGTTTCCGTGGTACGCGTTGCTCTGGTGCGCGCTGGTGCTCGTGCTGCTCGCGCTGGATCGGCGCGCGGCGGCGGGGCGTGCGGTTTCGCCGGAGTGGGTGGCAGGTGTCGTGCTCGTCCTGCTCGCGGCGCTGGTCGCCTTTGGCCATCCGGCCGCGGGCGACTCGGGCGCGGATTGGACACTGGTGCTGCGGCTTGCCGTGGCCGCGACCGGCGTGGCGGCGGCGCTGCTGTCGCTGCACGACAACGACGGGCCGCGCCGCATGGCCGCGGCCGGCCTGCTGACGCTGGGCGTGCTGGCCTGGTTGGCCGCGCTGCTGGCCGAGGCATTGGGCCGCGTCGAAACGCCGCTGGAGGTCGCGCAGTTGGGTCTGATGCTGGTTGGCGCGACAGCGTTCGCCTTGGGCTGGCTCGGTACGCGGCTGCGTTGGGACTGGCCGCAGCGGCTGGCGTGGGGGTTCTTCGCCGCGCATCTGACGTTGGCCGCGTACGTCGTGACGCTGGCGGTGGCGACGGCGGTCGCGCCCGGCCGCTATCTGGGTTGGGCGGTGTGGCCGGCCGCGTGGCTCGCCTTCTATCTACGGTTGCATGCCGAGTCCAAGGCAGTGGTCAAGCTGCCGGCGAGCGGCGCGGTCCACGTCGCTGGACTGTGGTTGCTGACGTCGATGCTCGCGGCCGAGGTCGCGCTGCAAGTTGACCGTGTCGCGGGCGATGGCTGGTTCCACGGCGCCTGGGGCCAGGTGCTGGCGGCCGCCCTGTGGATCGTCGTGCAGCACGCCTCGCGCTGGCCGATGCGCGCCGCGCCGTTCGCCTACGCACGGGTCGGGGCACCCGGACTGGCCGCGGCATCCCTCGGCTGGCTGCTCTTCGCCAACCTGTGGTGCGCCGGCGACCCGGCACCGCTGCCGGCGCTGCCGATCGCGAACCCGCTCGATATCGCCTCGATCGCGGTGCTGGCTGCGCTGCTGCGCTGGCATTTGGCCGATGCGCGGCCGGCATGGCACGGGCCGGTGCGCGCGGCGCTGGCGGCGGCGGCGTTCTTCGTGCTGAACGCCGTCGCGCTGCGGGCGGTGCACTTCCTCGCGGGCGTGGACTGGTCGTTGGTGGCGCTCGGGCGCTCGGCGATCGCGCAGACCGTCTTGTCCTTGTTGTGGACCAGCACCGCGCTGGTGGCGATGCGGTTCGCACACCGGCGCGGCGGGCGCCGGGTCTGGTTCGCCGGGGCCGGCCTGCTGGCGCTGGTGGTGGCGAAGCTCTTCTTCGTCGATCTGTCCGGCCAGGGCGCGATCGAGCGGATCGTCTCTTTCGTCGGCGTGGGTCTGCTGATCCTGCTGATCGGTTATCTGGCGCCGGTGCCGCCGGCCGGCGGCACCGGCACGAGGGAGGAAGGGAAATGACGCGGCAACGAGGCTTCATCCAGCTGCTGGCCGTGTTGTGCACGGCTCCGGTCTGGGCGCAGCCGCCGGACGAGTTCGCCGCGCGTGTGCGCGTGACGGCCGAGCGCACGGCGGGTCTGCACGTGCTGCAACTGAACGAGGACGTCTACCGTGCCGCGGCGAGTGCCGACCTGCACGATCTGCGCATCTTCAATGCCGCTGGCGAAGCCCTGCCCTTGGCACGCCTGCCGGTGCCGCCGCGTGGCGAGCCCGTGCTGGCGGCGCCCGTACGCGTGACGCTGGTCGCGCTGCCCTCGCAGCGTGTGGAACGCGAGCGCACCCTGGCCGACTTTGCGCTGCGGATCGAACAGCAGGGTGCCCGTGCCACGATCGAACTCGCGCCCGCCGTCGTACCGCCCGCACCCGTCGCGCGGGTGGGCGGGTATCTGCTCGACCTGCGCGGCGAGCGCGACCGCGACGGCGTGCTCGCCCTGCGCTTCGCGGAACAGGCGGCCGACTTCAGCGCCCGGATCGAGATCCTCGGCAGCGACGACCTGGTCGACTGGCGACCGCTGGCGAGCGGACCGCTGGTGCGCAACCGGCAACTGGGCGAGGCGATCGAGCGCAACGACTTTGCGCTGGTGCGCGCGCCTGCGTTCCTGCGCATCGATTGGCACGGAGCGGCGCCCGAACTGGAGGGCGCGACCTTCGCGGCGCGCGTTGCGGCCGAGGCGGCGCCGCTGCCGCGGGCGCGGCTCGCCGTCGTGCGTACCGACACGCCGGGTCGTTATCTGGTCGAGTTGCCGATCGCGCTGCCGATCGCCGCCCTGCACCTACGGGCGCCGCGCGACAACATGGCGCTGCGGGTGCGCCTGTGGCGCTACGAAGACCGCGGACTGTCGCCCCGGCCGCGCATCGGTTTGTCGCCGCGGCAGGCGCCCGAACGCTGGGTGCCGGAAGGCCCGCCGCGCGACGTTTACCGGCTCGAGCGCGACGGGCGCATCGTCGAAAGCTCGCCGTTTGCGTTATCGGCGCCGACCTCGCTACTGCGCATCGAAACGATCGGCGCGGTCGGCTACGGCGACGATCTGCCGATCGTCGAAGCCGAGTGGCAGCCGGCGCGCTACCTGTTCGCCGCGCGGCCGCCCGCGCCGTACACCCTTGCGGTGGGGCTGGCCGGTGCCAAGCCCGGCCCGGTGCTCGATCCGGGCGCCGTGCTCGCAGCGGACGATCCGGCCGGTCTTCGCCTGCCGCCCGCGCGCATCGAAGCCGCCGGCGCCGTGCCGGCTTCTGCCCAAGACCGTGGCCAGCGCGTAGCGGCGCAGGCCGGCTGGTCCCTTTACCTGCTGTGGGTGGTACTCGCCAGCGCCGTCGCGCTGCTCGCCTTCATGGCGTGGCGCATCGCCGCGCAACTGCGCGCTGCAGAAGAATAGGGGTCCAGAAAAGAGGGGTCTGACCCCTATTTTTCTGCCTATTTTTCCGGCTACTCCCGCGCCTGCATCGCACGCAGGAAGTCTTGCAGTCGCTTGCCCGCTTCGTCCGGGTAGCGCTCGCCCTGCACGCGCAGTGCGGCGATGCGGTCGAGGCGGAAGTTGCGGAAGTCCTGCCGCATCTCGCACCACGCGGCGAGCGATCAGCGGTCGCCCCAGAAGTACAGGCCCAGCGGGCGCAGTCGTCGCTGCGAGGCAGCGCCGCCGCCGTCGCGATAGTCCACCTGCACCCAGCGCCGCTCGGCCATCGCGGTGCGCAGCGGATCGACCCAAGCCGCAAGGCGCGGATCGACGGCAAAGTCGGGCGCGAAGAGCGGCGCCGCTTCCAGCGTGGTGCGCTTGTCGCGCGGCAGCGCGGCGGCGATCTTGGCCAGCGCCGCGCGCGCGCCGCGCGCCAGCCCCGGGCCGCCCCAGCTTTCCACGACCCGCGCGCCGATGGCGAGCGCTTCGATCTCGTTGTGGGTGAACATCAGCGGCGGCAGGTCGAAGTGCGCGGCGATCCGGTAGCCGACGCCGGCCTCGCCCTCGATCGGCACGCCGGTGGCGACGAGATCGGCCACGTCGCGGTAGATCGTCCGTTCCGACACCTCCAGCCACTGCGCCAGTTGCGCCGCCGTCGTCAGCCGCCGCCCGCGCAGCGTCTGCACGATCTCAAACAGGCGGTCGGCGCGGCGCATGAGAAATAGGGGTCTGACCCCTATTTTTCCGGATGGCCGTGAAGTGCCACCACGGCAGCGCCTCGCCGGTCTTGGCTTGGTGGATCGCCGCGGCGAAGGTGTCCCACACGCAGGGGTCGTGGCGCTGGCCGGTGATGGCTTGCAGCGTGGCGTAAAGGCGATCCGGGTTCTGCCGGGCGAGTTGGGCGACGTTGGAGATGCCGAGCAACGCCAGGTCGCGGCGCGAGGCGGGGCCGACGTTGCGCAGCGCGAGCAGTTCGTCGCGCGGCGGGCGCGGCGGGCCGGCGGACTCCAACTGCATCAGCAGTTCCAGCCGGCGCGTGCGCTTGACCTCGCGCCAGTCGCAGCCGTCGAGCGCACCGACCAGCGCGTAAAGCAGGTTCAGCGACACGCCCGGCGCCGCAGCCTCGGCGCGCAGATATGCCGGTACGGCGCCGATGCGTCGCAGGTCGGCGAGCGTGCGCACGCCCACTTGCGCCAATACCGCGGCCGACTTCGGGCCGAGGTTGGGCAGGCGGGCAACATCGCGCGGCATCTTGGTGGGTGCGAAGACAACGGCATCAAGCATAGCCATGCAGGCCAACGCGGTTGCCTTCGCTGTCGACGATCTGGGCGAAGGCGCCCATGTCGCCGGGCAGCGCGGTCTTGGGCACGACGATCTGCCCGCCGGCGCCGGCCACGCGCGCCAGCGCGGCGTCGAGGGCTTTGCCGGCGTTCAGGTAGACGATGGCGCCGACCGCACCGGGGGTCGCGCCCGGTCCAAGCAGCAGGCAGCCGCCCACGCCGGGGGGCTGGTACGGAAAGATCGCCATCGTCATCGGCCCCATCTGCTCCGCTTTCAAGCTGACGGCGAGCACGGTCTCGTAGAAGCGTTGGGCGCGCGGCAGGTCGGCGACCGGGATTTCGAACCAGTTGATGGCGTCGTTCGCGTGCATGGGTTTGTCCTCGTCACGGGGTGTGCGCACTGCGCACGGGTCGCCACTTTGCGCCAGGGCTGCTGACACCGTGCTGTCAGCAGAGCGCGGCGGCATAGACTTCGACTGTCGCTTCATCGCCGCCCTGTCGATGCGCCGCCTTCTCCCTCTGGTCGCCGTCGCACTCGCTGCGTGCGGCGCGCCCGCCGACGATGCCTTTACCGGCTACGTGCAGGCCGATCTCGTCTACGTCGCCGCCCCGGTGGCCGGGCAGTTGAAGTCGCTGTCGGTGGCGCGCGGCGACAGCGTGGCGGCGGGGGCGCCGCTCTTTGCGCTGGACGTGGACCCGCAGGCCTACGCACGGGCCGAGGCTGCCGCGCGCGCGGCGCAGTCGGCGGCACAGGCCACCAACTTGAAGAGCGGCAAGCGGCCGAGCGAGTTGCGGGTGATCGAGGATCAGCTCGCGCAGGCGCAGGCGGCGGCAGTCGGCTCCCAGGAACTGCTGCGCCGCAATCGCGAACTCGTGCAGAAGAACTTCGTCTCGGCCAGCGTGCTCGACGAACTCGTCGCCCGCCGCGATGCCGACGCCGCGCGGGTGGCCGAACTGCGCGCGCAGTTGCAGGTGGCGCGCGAAGCGGCGCGCCCCGACGAGATCGCTGCCGCCGAAGCCAGCGCCGCCGCGGCGCAGGCGGCGCTCGAAGCCGCCCGCTGGCGCGAAGCGCAGACCGGCCAGCGCGCCGCGGCGGCGGCCGCGGTGTTCGACACGCTCTATCGCGTCGGCGAACAGGTGCCGGCCAATGCGCCGGTAGTCGTACTGCTGCCGCCGGGCAACGTCAAGCTGCGG
>JBKCXU010000017.1:0-55836 GCA_046316025.1 Betaproteobacteria bacterium
CCACGGCGCCAGCCCGAAGTAGAGCAAGGCCGAGGCTGCCAGCATCGACAGCGACACGCGCATGCCGACGATCATCCCTGCGCCCACCAGCAGCACGCTGGGCTCGAAGCCAAAGCCCACCAGCGGCTTGCCGCCCACCAGCATCAGGCCGCGCTCCGGCACCTGCTCCGGCAGATGCACGTTGAAGAGGTGCGTGCGCATCCACTCAAAGAAGCGGCCGAGCGCGACGAACTGGTCTTCCGCCGTGTTGAGCACCCCGACTACCGCGCCCACCACGAGCGAGGCCACCAGCGCATAGGCCTTGCGCAGCGCCTCGCTGCCACGGCTGTAGAGACTGCGCAACGTGGTGGCGGCGGCGATGCCGGTGGGGAAGGGCAGTTGCTCCTGGTTGATCATCTGCCGCTTGAGCGGGATCGCCAGAAACACGCCGAGCAGCCCGGTGGCGAGCGTGAAGGCGGCCACCACCGTCCACGGCTGGTGCCGATGCTCGGGGTCGAGGATCAGCAGTGCGCCGAAGGCCACCGCGATGGTCGAACCGGTCGAGTAGCCCGCCGCCGATGCGGTGGACTGCATGCAGTTGTTCTCCAGGATCGACATTTGCGACAGGCGCCCGCCGCTCAACCCGCGCAGCCCGTTCCACAGCACATACGACATCACGCAGGCGGTGATCGCCACGCCAAAGGACCAGCCCACCTTCATCGTCGTGTACAGGTTGGAGATCGACATCAGCATGCCGAGCGCCGCGCCCATCAGCACCGCGCGCAGCGTCAACTGCGGCATGCGGTCGCCCTGGTACTGCGTCGTGACCCAGTGGCGGTCTTTCTCTTCCGGCGACGCATCGGCCGGCAGCGGCGTGAAGACGGGCGGGACGAGGTCGGCGGGCGAGTCGGTGCTGGCGTGCGGCATGGCGGTGGGAACCTCGAACAAGAGCGCGGGCGTCAGCGTCGGCTGCCCGTGCCACCGCGTGTTGACGTGGGTCAACGGGCGCAACCGGGAGAGTAAGCTCGCCGCCCCACGCGCCGGCAGATCTGCTTGCGCGAGGCTTACGTCAACCAAAGGGAACTCACGAAATGAAACTGCACACCCTGCTCACCGGCGCGCTGGTCGCGCTGTCCCTCGTCGCCGGCGGTGCCTCCGCGCAGACGGAAAAGGAAAAGAAGCAAGGCGAGGTCAAGAAGGCCACGGCCGCCAGTCTCGAGAAGTTCTACAAGGCCAGCCCCGAACTCAAGGCCGCGGTCGCCAAAGCACCCGGCTATGCGGTCTTTACCTCCTACGGCCTGAGCTTCCTGATCGGCGGCGCCGGCGGCAGCGGCCTCGTGCACAACAACAAGACCGGCAAGAACGTCTTCATGGACATGGCGCAGGCGAGCGTGGGCGTGCAGATCGGCGCCAGCGAGACCGACACGCTGATCGTCTTCAAGAACGCCGCGGCGATGGAGAAGTTCATCAAGGACGGCTGGACCTACGGCGGTGGCGCCAGCGCGCAGGCCGGCGCAGCCGGCAAGACCGCGGGCGGCGGCGCCGGTGAGAACGTGATCGCCGACGCCGTGTACTACACCTACAGCAAGAACGGCTTCCAGGCCGGCGGCGCAGTAGCCGGCACCAAGTTCTGGAAGTCGGATTCGCTGAACTGATCTCCGCGCGCCCTGCGCACAACACCGAACCCGTGGCCCGGCGCTGCCGGCCCACGGGTTTTTTGTTGCGCAGTGCGCGGTGGTTTTTCCTCGACGGCTTGCCGGCGAGAGTGGCTCCGGCGGTCGAGCACGAACCCAGCGAGTGCGCAAGTCGCGCCACTCGCGCTTGCATCGGCTCCGCGCAGACCGCGCGCCGCACCCGCATCTCGATAACGCATTCGCGGCTTTGCTACGCGTTCGCGGGGTGGCTGCGTCGAATATTCATGCGCTTGGTCGCGCTTCGCGGGTTAGCGTGCGCACGCGCCGTCGCTCAACGCGCGGCGGCGCGGGGTCGAGCCGCGCGCCCCGCATCCGCCAATGCCGCGGCCCTCGGAAAGGAAGCACCGCATGGCCACCCGCGCAGCAACCGTATCGCTCGACAGCTTGGGCAAATCCATCGACAAGGCCGTCGTCCTTGCCGGCAAACGCTACGGCGTCGGCTTCGGCAGCGACAACGTCATCCACAACTGGGAGATCCTGGGCCGCGTGCTGCGCGAGCTGGGCAACCTCAAGCCCGGCGGCGAGCTCGACGTTGCCAGCGGCCTGGCGCGCGCCGCGGGACTGAAAGGCACGCCGGTGGCGACCAAGATCGGCAAGGACATCCTGGTTGGCGTCATCGCCCGCGACATCGGCGTGCGCTTCTGAAGCGGGAGGTTCCATGGCGCAACGCGCAGGCCCGTCCCCGCCCGCCGGCGCCGGCTACGACTGTCCGAGTGCGCAGCCCGACATGCCGGGCGCGCGGCCCTTTGGCGTCATCTCCGGCACGGCGGGCGAGACGCGGATCGCCTTCTTCAAGCGATCCGCGCTCGACAACTTCGACTGGCGCGAGCGCTTTGGCACCACCGACGCTACGCGGCTCTTCCGCTTTGGCGCCCGCTGCGAGGAAGGCGGCTGCCAGCACTACGACGGCCACCAGTGCAGCCTCGGCGAGCGCGTCGTCCAGGGCTTGGCGCCCGTGGTCGACGCACTGCCGCCCTGCCTGATCCGCAACCGCTGCCGCTGGTACGCCGAGCAGGGCGGCGAAGTCTGCCGCCGCTGCCCGCAGGTGGTCACCATGATCCCGCAGGCGGACACGCCGCTGAACGCGGTGGCGGCGCCGCGGTAGCGGGCGGGCCGACGAGGTGGCCCTCGCCCGCATCAGCGGGAGAGGGCGGCCGTGCAGCGGCCGGGTGAGGGCATGGGCGCTGCGGTCCGGTACGTCGCCGCTATTGGGGACCGACATGGCACGCATACGCGGAGCGGACCGGACGATCGGTTCGCTGTGCGGTAAGACCGGCTTTGAACTTCAGTCCTTATGCGGGGGCGCACTAGCTACGCTTGCGACTTTTCGAAGCTGATGCAATGCGCCAAGTACCCTATCCCACGCCCGGAGAAGTTCTGCGCACCGAGTTTCTCGAACCGATGGGCATCTCCCATTACCGGCTGGCGCGCGCCATCGGCGCGCCGCAGGTGCGGATCGGGCAGATCGTCGCATGCACGCGCGCGATCAGCGTCGACACGGGCTTGCGCCTGTCGCGTTACTTCGGCTTGAACGACGGCTTCTGGGTCGGTCGGCAACTGGACTACGACGCGGCGGTGGCCAAGGATCGGCTTACCGCCGAACTCGATCGAATCACCCCGCATGAGATCGAAGCGGCGTAGCGAGTTGCCGGCCTGCTGCTGCGGCAACGCCGTGGAGAAGCGCAAGCCGACGTCGGGTCGTTCGGTACCCGACAAAAAATGCGAGCCTGGCCCGTTTAGTTCTTTTCACGCCTTATCTTTGGCTGCGTTACAAGTCGCGCTCGAAGAGAAGTATGGAACTCGAATCTGACTGAGGCACGAACGAGCCGCGTTTTGCTGTCAGGCCGAGCTGGCGCATTGCCTTTCCTAATGAAGATAAGTAGTCTTCCATCGGGCTAGCCTCTACCAGTCTCTGCAGCTCACGGCCAGCCTGCGTGAAGATTAGAGAAAAAATCTGCGCGCTACTCAAGGTCACACCGCCCAGTTCGAGGAAAACTCCGTTGTTCGTAAGAATCACTCTGCGTTTGTCCGGATTTTCGACCTGAAGTGGAGCCGGGAAACTCTTAACAAGTCCATCGCCGTGAAGTAGTAGGCCTGCATCCCGAAGAGTGAGAATCGCCTCAAAACTGAACCCATAAGGTTTCAGTGCTGTGTTTATGTCATTTCCCGGGAGCGCGATCCATCCGTCGGTCATCGCAAGGCTGCAGGCCTGTCTAAATAACTCGGCCTCGCGCCTAGAGAGTTTTTTCAATGTTTCTAAGGTTCTGAGTCCGAAAGAGCCGGGCTTTGAAATCTCTCCTGCCAGAACCTTTCCCCATAGTGCTTGCATGTCGGTTTCACAGACGTCCTCGGCGTCTTGAAAGAACTTTCGACGCCAGTCAGCGCTGACGGGTTCCGGAGAGACGGTAACGGGAAGTGCAAGCCTGGCCTGCTCTGCAATCTCTTCTACGTTTAACTGTCCTTCTATCTCGCGCGCGAGCAGTCTCTGGCGTGCTCGTTGAGCGAGGTTCGGATCAGTCTGCGCTAGCAGCGAGATTCGCTGCTCAATAGCATTCGCCTTGATAAGGTGAGCTTCAACCTCAGCCTCCGCTTCCGCCCTCGCCAAAGTCTTTAGCTCGTGCGCCTTCGCCTCGGCTTGAGTTCTTATGCTGCGTGGACGATATGCGGTTCCGATCGCCGCCGAGACGACGTCGACAAGTTTTGTGAGCGGTTGACTAAGGCCCGCTAAGTCTTTGATTTCGAGAGGCATCGACGCTGCTCTGAGATAAATATTGCTATCACGCCTGTACTGACTTGCCGCGCAAGCCGCGACGCACTACTTCTTTCGGTCGGAAGCCATCACCCACACGCCCCCGTATACCCGCAAGCCGTACAAAACTCGCACCCGTCCCGCTTGATCATCGCCGCCGCGTGGCAGCTCGGGCAGACCTTGCCCTTGACGGGCGAGGTCTCGTGGCTGATGTGCTCCTGCGCCATGTCGGGCACCGCCAGGATGCCGGCTGCTTGCAGCGCGCGGCCTTCGTCGTCCAGCAGGCCCAGCACCTTGTAGCGGTGCAGTAGCAGCGTGGCGATGTAGGCCACGGTGCTCGGGTACATCGCGGAGCGGTCTTCGCCGGGGACCGGCGCCCAAAACTCGCCGTTCTGCTCGCCAAAGTTGAGCAGCTTCTTGGGCAAAAGGGGTCGCCCATTAGCCGACTCCTGTCAAGTGGGTAAGCGAAAGCGGGGCGCGTCCTGCGTGCCGCTTTTGCTCGCCACATCCGACCGCGGGCGCGCCCGTTGTCTCTTTCGACGGGTTGCGGCCACGAGCCGCACCAGCCACCCATCTGGATCAAGCCGCGCACTGTTCGTGCCCTGCGCCGCCCTGGCCGCCAACGGCGGCCCCAGAGAATCCTCGGTTCCTCACCGCGTCCACACCTTGCCATCGTTTGCAGGCGACGGCCACAGGTTCAAGAGCGACCGCCAGCGGCGGTGCCAGGCCCTTCGGGGCTCGCGGCGAAGGCGTCTCGTTCATGATGTGTCGTCAGGGTGAGGGCGGCTGCGGCAGCCACTCAGGCTCGCGGGTTGTTCCCAGGCCCCTTTCCGGCCTCGCCGCGCCGCCCTCGTGACTCGTCCTATCCGCGCGCCGCTTCCGGCCCGAAAGCACGCCCCACGTCGAAGGCCACGCCGTCGCGCATCACGAAGTAGCAGGCGCGCGCCAGCTTGTGCGCCACCGCCTTGAGCGCCACCAGCCGATGCTTGCTGCGCCGCTCTTTGCGCTCGTAGTAGCGCTTGATCGTCGCGTTGTAGCGGATCGCAAAGTTCGCCGCCTCGATGAAGGCCCAGGCCAGGAACGGATTGCCGTTCTTGGTGTTGCCGCGCCCCTTGGTCTTGCCGTTGCTGACCCATTGACTGCCCACGCAGCGGCAGTACGAGGCGAATTGGCCCACCCGTGCGAAGCGCCCGATGTCGCCCGTCTCCAGTGCGATGGTCAACGCCAGCACCTTGCCGATGCCGTCGACGGTCTGCAAGCCCCGGTAGGCCGCGGCCATGGACGAGGCCAGCGTGGCGCGCAGCACCTCGGCCTCGATGCGCTCGAGCTGCTGCTGCACGCACTGGATGACCGCGACGTTCGCCGCCAGCGCCAGGCGCTGCTCGGGCAATACCGGCAGGCTGGCCAGTTGCTCCTCGTCCAGTCGCTTGACCGCGTGGGCGGTAGTACTACTGCCCAGGTTGCGAGCCAGCAGGTTCTGTACCCCGAGCACTTGCTGCGTGCGGCATTGCACCAGCTGCATCCGCTTGCGCAACAAGTCGCGCACGGCGCGCTGCTCGCGCGGGTAGATATGCGCCTGCGGCAGCAGTCCCAGCCGCAGCAGGTGCGCCAGCCAGCGTGCGTCGTGTTCGTCGCCCGCGTACTTCAAGCCCTCGTAGGTACGCACCGCCGAGGTGTTGACCAGCACCACCGGGAAACCCTGCTCCTGCAAGCCATCGACCAGCCAGTACCAGTTGTAGGTCGATTCCACGGCCACCGCTTTCAACTCGCCCCGATACGGGGCCAACGCCGACACGACTTCCTCCAACCGGTTCGGCAGCCGTCGCTGCAGCAAGACGCGGTCGTGCTCGTCGAGCACCACCGCCACGCCATTGTTCGCATGCAGATCGATCGCGCCATACACTGTCATCGCCGCTCTCCTTCGGGGCCTCTGCCCGTTGCACTTCGCACACAACGAACATACGCCCGGTCGGAGAGCCGGCTAGATGATTCTCACGCTGCGCGCGGCCCTGAGCGTGGCCGTTGCGGCCACGGCGCCCGGCGGTATCCCGCCGCTGGGCATCGGGGGATCCGAGCCTGGGAGTAAATCTCTACTGCGCGCCCCGATACCGCGCCTGCGCTGCTCGCCGCACCACTCCGTACGGGTGCGCTGCTCGGCGCGGCCTCGGGTCGCTCGCTACGACTTCCTCTCAAGCTCTCAGTGGATCTCAAGCCGCTTCGTCGGTGTGGCGACTCTCTTGGGCAGCGTGAGCTTCAACACGCCGTCTTCGAACACGGCGTCGGCACCGGTTTCGGTCACGTCGGCCGGCAGATCGAAGCTGCGCGCATAGCTTGCCGCATGCCGCTCCGTGTAGAGCAGCTTCTCGCCTTCCTTGACCGGCGTTTCGGTCGCGCTTTCGGCGGTGATCGCCACCCGCGGGCCGTCGATCGAGACGTTGATGTCTTCCTTCTTCACGCCGGGCATGTCGACGGCGACCATGAAGCGGTCGCCCTGGTCGAGCACGTCCATCCGTGCGCGGGTGAGCGCCGGCATTTCGCCATGGCGCGCGGGCAGCCACTCGGGCATGCCCCACATATCGTTCAGAAAGTCGTCGAACATCGAACTCATCCCCATGAGCTCGCGACGACATGGGGTTACGAGCGGGGTCTTCATGATGGTCTCCTGTGCGGAGCCGGTTCCCAACTCGCCCGAGCCGGGTCTTCCGACCGGCTCCATGCTCAATGTAGGACTGGCCGCGGCGGCTTCAAGCGCGCCGCCGACGGACGGGCGGCGCGCCGTTGACGCCGGTCAAGCGCGCCGCTTGCGGGCCGGACGGACTTCGCGCACCACCTCGGCGAACTCGTCCACGTCCTCGAAGCTGCGGTACACGGAGGCGAAGCGGATGTAGGCCACTTTGTCGAGGCGCTTCAACTCGCGCATCACGAGTTCGCCCAGCTTTTCGCTCTTGATCTCGCGCTGGGCGGCGGTGACGAGTTTTTCCTCGATGCGGCCGATCGCATCGTCCACCGCCTCGCGCGGTACTGGGCGCTTGCGCAGCGCCAGCAGCATGCTGGCGCGCAGCTTGTTGCGGTCGTAGTCGGCGCGCACTCCCCCGCGCTTGACGATGGTGGGCATCGCCAGCTCGACTCGCTCATAGGTGGTGAAGCGCTTCTCGCACGACAGGCAGCGCCGTCGCCGGCGGATGGTGGCCCCGTCGTCGGCCGCGCGCGAATCGATCACCTGCGTGTCGGCGTGGTGGCAGAAGGGACACTTCATCGCGGCGGCGGCCGTGGTTACCGATAAACGGGGAAGCGCGCGGTGAGCGCCGCGACCCCCTCGCGCACGCGCGCCACGGTGGCGGGGTTGCGCGGGTCGTCCAGTACGTCGGCGATCAGCTGGGCGGTCTGGCGGGCCTCGGCCTCGCCAAAGCCGCGCGTGGTCATCGCGGGCGAGCCCAACCGGATGCCGCTCGTGACCATCGGCTTTTCCGGGTCGTTGGGGATCGCGTTCTTGTTGATGGTGATGTGCGCCTCACCCAGCACGGCCTCGGCTTCCTTGCCGGTGACGCCCTTGGCGCGCAGATCGACCAGCATCAGGTGGCTTTCGGTGCGGCCGCTGACGATGCGTAAGCCCCGCTCGACCAGCGTGGCCGCCATCACCCGCGCGTTGGCTGCCACCTGCTGCTGATAAGTCTTGAACTCCGGCGCCAGCGCTTCCTTGAACGCAACCGCCTTCGCGGCGATCACGTGCATCAGCGGGCCGCCTTGCAGGCCGGGGAAGACGGCGCTGTTGATCGCTTTCTCGTACTGCGGCTTGCACAGGATCAGCCCGCCTCTGGGGCCGCGCAGCGTCTTGTGCGTGGTGGATGTGATCACGTCCGCGTGGCCGACCGGGCTGGGGTAAACGCCGGCGGCGATCAGCCCGGCGTAGTGCGCCATGTCGACCATGAACACGGCGCCGACCTCGCGCGCCACTTCTGCAAAGCGCGCGAAGTCGATCTTCAGCGAATACGCGGAGGCGCCGGCGATGATCAGCTTGGGCTTGTGCTCGCGGGCGCGTGCCGCCATCGCGTCGTAGTCGATCTCCTCGGCCGCGTTCAGCCCGTAGCCGATGGCCTTGAACCACTTGCCGGAGATGTTGAGCGGCATGCCGTGCGTCAGATGCCCGCCCTCGTCGAGCGACATGCCCATGATGGTGTCGCCGGGGGTGAGCAGCGCCAGGAACACCGCCTCGTTGGCTTGCGCGCCGGAGTGCGGCTGCACGTTGGCGGCGAGTTCCTGCCCCGGCTGCGCGAACAGTGCCTTGAGCCGCGCGATGGCGAGCGTCTCGGCCACGTCCACGTGCTCGCAGCCGCCGTAGTAGCGCTTGCCCGGGTAGCCCTCGGCGTACTTGTTGGTGAGTTGGCTGCCCTGCGCGGCCATCACCGCGGGGCTGGCGTAGTTCTCCGAGGCGATCAGCTCGATGTGCTCTTCCTGCCGGCGGTTCTCGGCAAGGATCGCGGTCCAGAGTTCGGGGTCGAGGTTGGCGATGGTGGATTGGGCGCGTTCGTACATGGCGGGCTCCTTAGCAAGTGGATGGAGATAGCACTTGCCATCGTGTGCCCAGGCGAACGGCGTTTTTCTTTCCGCGCTCCCCGGGTGTGTCTCACCCTGCTCGCCAGTCGCGCGGAAGCGGATGGCTGAAGAGATTATGCCAGCGCGTGCAGCACGCCGATTGCCGTCGCCAGACCCGCCAGCGGCGCCGCAAACGCCAGCGCGGTCGCGGTGCCGGCCCTGCGCCCGCCGACCGCAAAGACCAACGCGGTCTTCAGCAGCAGGTTGCTGCCCACCGCCAGTGCAATGGCAGTGGCCGCCACCGCCGCCGTCAACTCGCCGGTGGAAAACAGCCGCAGCAACGACAGCGTGATCGCGTCCACGTCGGTCAGGCCGGAAGCCGCGGCCAGCCCGTAGACGCCCGCAGTGCCAACCCGCGCGGCCACCCAGGACACGACCACCAACACCACCGCGTAGCCGGCGCCGAAAACGAGCGCCGTGCCGAGGTTGGTCGGGTTACGGTAGCCGTCGGAGGTCGCCGGCACGCCGCGCGCGGCCTTCCAGCGCGCGAGAATCGGCGGTGCGGCCAGCAGCAGCGCCGGCAGCAGCATCGGCGCCGCATAGGGCAGCAAACCGGGGGCGACGATGCCGACGACCAGCAGCACGCGCAGGAACATCGTCGAGTTGGCGAGCAGGATCACGAGCAGCGCGGCGTCGAGCGCCTGCGCGCCGCTCTTGGCGTGGCGGGCATAAACGAGCGTGGTCGCGGTACTCGACACCAGCCCGCCGAGCAGCCCGGTGAGCGCCAGCCCGTGGCGATCCAGCGTCAGACGCCAAGCCACGTAACCGGCCAGGCTGACACCGGCAATTAGCACCACCATCAGCCACAGGTTGTACGGGTTGAGCACCGCCAGCGGGCCGCTGGCGGCGAGCGGCGCATCGGGCAGCAGTGGCAGGATCACCGCGCTCAACAAGGCGAATTGCAAAATCGAGCGAATGTCCTGCGCGGTCAGCCGGCGCGAAAAACCTTCGAGTTCCGCCTTGAAGTACAGCAGCGCGGTCAGCGCCACGCCCAGCGCCACCGCGGGCACACGCAAGCCCGCCGCGTTCAACGCGCCGAGGCCAAAAACCAGCAGCGCGGCGATCACCGTGGTGGTACCAGAGGCGTCGGCCTTGGTGGCCGGATCGACAAAGTACGCGCCGGCGACGGTCGCGCCCACCAGCAGCAGCCCGACCGCGACGATCCACGGCGAGCCCAGCTCGCGTGCCAGCACGACGGCGAGCGACCCCAACAGCGCGATCAGCGCAAAGGTGCGCAGCCCTGCTTTGGCCTGCGGGTTGCGTTCCCGCTCCAGGCCGACCAGCAACCCGATGCCGGCGCTGGTCGCAAAGCCGAGCAGCAACTCGAGCGTGGCGTCCATCCGACCGATCCCTTCGGGTGGCGAACACCGCCACCGCACCCATTGTCCGCTTCCCGCGCGCGCAGGGGTTGGCCCCGGATCAAATCGGCGCGCCAGAAAAGGAGGCACGAGGAGGCACGACCGCCGATGACCCGGCCGCGCGCTACGCCGGCACGGCCTGCGTTACGCTGCGAGCCGCTTCCCGCCATGCCCCAGCCGCATGTTCCTCGACCGGCGCCGTTGCGGCGTCCTGCTGCATCCGACCTCGTTGCCCGGGCCGCACGGCGTCGGCGACCTCGGGCCATCGTCCTACCACTTCGTCGACTGGCTGCACACCGGCGCGCAGGGGCTGTGGCAGGTGCTGCCGCTGTCACCGGTGGGCGCGGCCAACTCGCCCTACGCGGGGCTGTCGGCGTTTGCCGGCTCGCCCAGGCTGGTGGCGCTGGAGCCGCTGGCGGAGCGGGGCTGGCTCACGCGCGAGGAATTGCGGCCGCCGCCCTTCGACCCCGCGCGCAGCGACTTCGAGCGCAGCCGGCGCTTCCGCCTGCGGCGGCTGGCGCGCGCGGCCGAGCGTTTCTTTGCCGGCAGCAGCGGCGAACTGCGCGACCGCTTCGACGCCTTCTGCGCCGCGCAGGCGCACTGGCTGGACGACTATGCGCTGTTCATGGCGCTCGACACCGCCTACCGGGTCAAGCGCATCCACGACTGGGCGCACTGGGACGCGCCGCTGGCGCGGCGCGAGCCGGCCGCACTCGCCGCCGCTGCGACCGAGCACGCCGAAGCCATCGCCTTCCGCCGCTTTACGCAGTGGTGCTTCGAGGAGCAATGGCAGGCCCTGGCCCGCTACGCCCGCGCGCGCGACATCAAGATCGTCGGCGACCTGCCGCTGTACGTGGCGCACCACTCGGCCGACTGCTGGGCGCAGCCGCAGGCGTTTCGGCTCGACGCGCGCGGGCTGCCGGCCGCGGTGGCCGGCGTGCCGCCGGACTACTTTTCCGCCACCGGCCAGCGCTGGGGTAATCCGCTGTACGACTGGGAGCGGCTGCGCGCCGACGGCTACCGCTGGTGGATCGCGCGGCTGCGGCGGGCGCTGGCGCACTTCGACGCGCTGCGGCTCGATCACTTTCGCGGCCTGGCCGCGTACTGGGAGATCCCCGCCGCCAGCAGCACGGCCATCGACGGTCGCTGGGTCGAGGCGCCGGGCCGCGAGTTGCTCGCCACCCTGCGCGGCTCGCTCGGCGAGCTGCCGCTGATCGCCGAAGACCTCGGCGTGATCACGCCCGACGTGGAGGCCTTGCGCGACGACTTCGCGCTGCCCGGCATGCGCGTGTTGCAGTTCGCTTTCGGCGGCGACGGCCGGCACCCGTTCCTGCCGCACAACTACGTGGACAACGGCGTGGCCTACACCGGCACCCACGACAACGACACCTCGCGCGGCTGGTACCTCGCCGCGCCCGAGCACGAGCGGGCGCACGCGCGCGAGTACCTGCGCAGCGACGGCGCCGACATCGCGTACGACATGATCCGCGCGGTGTACGCCTCGGTGGCGCGCTGGGCCGTCGCCCCGATGCAGGACGTGCTGGCGCTGGACAGCGCCCACCGGATGAACATCCCCGGCCAGACCGGCTGCTGGACCTGGCGCTTCGGCTGGGACCAGGTCGGCGATGCGCCGGCGCGGCGGCTGGCGGCGCTGGCGCGGCTGTACGGCCGGCTGGCTTGAGAGCGCGCCGGTTGCCTCCACCTTCCAAGCTGTGTTCGGGAGCCTCAAGATGATCGAAGCCAGCGAGCGGAGTTTCCAGGTCGATGTCTTGGGCGCCTCGCGCGATCAGCCGGTGGTGGTCGACTTCTGGGCGCCTTGGTGCGCGCCCTGCCGCGCCTTGGGCCCGGTGCTGGAGAAGGTGGAAGCCGACTACGCGGGCCGCTTCAAGCTCGTCAAGATCAACTCGGACGAAAACCCGGAACTGGCCGCGCAGTTCAACGTGCGCGGCATCCCGGCGGTGTTCGCGGTGGTCGAAGGCAAGGTCGCGGCAAGCTTCGTCGGCGCGCAACCGGAGTCCGCCGTGCGCGCCTTTGTCGACCAGCTGCTGCCCAACCCGAGCGAGATCGAACGGCGCAAGGCGGCGCAGTTGGCCGCCGCCGGCGACTGCGCCGGGGCGCTGGCCGCGCTGCGGGCCGCGCTCGTGCTTGCGCCGGCCAACGACGACGCGCGCTTCGACCTGGCCGAACTGCTGATCGACGGCGGCACGCCCGAGGGCTGGCAGGAGGCCGCCGACACGCTTGCCGCGCTGTCGCGGCTGAACCAGAACTTGCCGCGGGCAGCCACGCTACGCACGCGTCTGGATAGCGCAAAGCGCGCCGGCGGGCTGCCCACGGCCGAAGCGCTGCAAGCACGCACCGCCGCCGACCCCGGCGATCTCGCCACGCGGCTCGATCTGGCCAACCTGTACATCGCTCGGCGCGAGTACGCGCCCGCGCTGGAGCAGTTGCTGGCCGTCGTCGAGCGCGACCGCGCCTTCGGCGACGACGTCGGCCGCAAGACGATGTTGGCGGTGTTCGAGATGGCCGCCGGCGAGCCGGCACTGGTGGGCCTGTACCGGCGCAAGCTGGCGGCGGCGTTGAACCGCTGACCCGCGGCGCCGCGCATTCGCCTGCCGCCACGAATCGCGCGGCTTTGGCTCGCGCATCGATCGACAGCGCGATCGGGCGGCGGGCCGAGTGCGAACTCCGCGCGGGGAACCGGCGTATCCTTTAAGGGTCTGAGTTGTCGGGTCTTCGGCACCGCCAAAAACCAAGCGCAACACCAGAGTAAGTACCTGCGGAGAACAAGTCGCGCTCGCCCCGGGCTCGGGTCGAGCAGCGTCGGCGCCGGATCAGGGCGCGCAGCAGACTTGCTTTGTGGCCTTGAGGCGGCAAGGGCGGGCTGAATCGAAGCTATCGGCCTGCCGAACCCGGCGATCACTCGACTCGTGAGGGGACTTCGATGAGCGGTACGTACATCGTTCGTATCCGGGGCGCGAACGGACGCATCCGGGAGTTTCCTGCCGAACGCGGCACCCGCTTTGTCCTCGAGCCGGGTGATCGGGTGGAGACGGCCCCCGACTCGGGCGGCGTCGAGATCGAAAGCTTCCTCCAGGGTAACGACCTGATCGCCGAATTGTCGGGTGGGCGGGTGCAGGTCGATGTCGATATCGACAACTCGATCACCACGGTCGAGCGCTTCTTTCTGCCCGAATCCGTCTTGCCCTTGCTGGGCCTGCGTGGCCTGGGCATCGCCGACTGGGTGTATCGGGACAATGAGCCCGGCGGCCCCGCTTATGCGACCACAACGCCGGTTCTCTCTCCGCTGTCGGCACCGCCGGCATCACCACCGCCACCAACCACGAACGACGCCAACCGGGTTCCACAAGCCCAGGACGACAGCGCCAGCACGCCGCAGAACGCCGCCGTGGTCGTCGCGCGCAGCACGCTGCTTGCCAACGACAGCGACCCCGACGGCGATGCGCTTGCGATCACCGGCATCGGCAACTTCGTCAACGGCACCGCCGTGCTCGGCAGCGATGGCTCGGTGACTTTCACGCCCACGACGGGCTTCACCGGCACGGCCAGCTTCGCCTACAGCATCGCCGACGGCCGCGGCGGCACCGACACGGCCACCGTCGCCATCGCCGTCACTGCGCCACCGCCGCCCGCTAACAACCCGCCCGATGCGCTCGACGACAGCGCCAGCACGCAGCAGAACACCGCGGTCGTGTTGACCACTGCGACGCTGCTCTTCAACGACTACGACCCCGACGGCGATGCGCTTGCGATCACCGGCATCGGCAACTTCGTCAACGGCACCGCCGTGCTCGGCAGCGACGGCTCGGTGACTTTCACGCCCACGACGGGCTTCACCGGCACGGCCAGCTTCGCCTACAGCATCGCCGACGGCCGCGGCGGTACCGATACCGCCAGCGTCTTCATCACCGTCGCTGCGCCGCCGCCGCCGGCCAACAATCCACCCGATGCGGTCGACGACAGCACCAGCACGCAGCAGAACACCGCCGTGGTCGTCGCGCGCAACACGCTGCTCGCCAACGACAACGACCCCGACGGCGACACGCTGACGATCACCGGCATCGGCAACTTCGTCAACGGCTCGGCAACGCTGGGCAGCGACGGCTCGGTCACCTTCACGCCCACGACGGGCTTCACCGGCACGGCCAGCTTCGCCTACAGCATCGCCGACGGCCGCGGCGGCACCGACACCGCCAACGTCGCCATCGCCGTCACTGCGCCGCCGCCGCCGACCAACCGCCCGCCCGATGCGGTTGGCGATGTTGGTGCGGTACACGAAGAAGCTCCGCTGGCCGCAGCGGGCAATGTGCTCGCGAACGACAGCGACCCGGACGGCGATGCCGTGACGGTCAGCGGCGCCACTTACAAGGGCAGCGCCGTCGCGCTCGGCGCTAGCACGACGACCGACTATGGCGTGCTGGAACTCGAAGCGAATGGCGCTTACCGCTACACGCTGGATAACGCCAACGCGACGGTGCAGGCCCTGGGCACCGGTCAGACGCTGACCGAAACGGTCGTCTACCAAGTTGCCGACGGGCGCGGTGGCGCCGACACCGCGGAGCTGACGATCACCATCTACGGCGAGGACGAAGGCAGTCCGCAGCCGCCGCGGATCGACGATCAGCTGTTGACGATCGCCGAGGGCCTGACCGGGCCCTTGCAGCCTGCGGCGAGCGACCCGGACGGCACGTTGGCGGCGCTGCGCTGGACCATCGTCGGCGGGACCGACGCGGCGTTTTTCACGATCGACGCGGCGAGCGGAGCGCTGAGCTTCAAGACGGCGCCCGACTACGAAGCGCCGGCCGACTTTGGCGCCAACAACATCTATCAGCTCGTCGTGCGGGTGACCGACCGGCTGGGCAGCGGGTTGTCGGACTCCGGCATCGTCAACGTCCAGGTGCTCGACATCAACGAAGCGCCTGCGCTCGCCGACCGCGCAGTCAGCCTGTACGAGCAAAGCGACGTCGCGGTGACCACCGTCGTCGGTACCGACCCCGACTCCACGGCACCGAACAGAACGCTCAGCTACTCGATCGTCGCCAGCCAAGGCGACGGCGCGCTGTTCTCCATCGACGCCGGCACCGGTGCGCTGCGCTTCTTGAACGCGCCCGACTTCGAGACGCCTCTGGACACGGGCTTCGGCGCCGACCCGGCCGGCAACAACGTGTACCACGTCGTCGTGCGCGCCATCGACGGCGGCGCCCCCGGCTTGTACGACGATGCCGTGGTGACGGTCACGGTACTGAACATCAACGAGGCGCTGCCGCTGTCGATCGCGTTGCAGGACCAGCCCGGGAACTTGTCGGTCGGCGAGCGGTTGCACTTTCTCGACACCACGCCGGTCATCGAAGTCACCAGCAGCACGGGCGCCACGGTCGAGATCGATTGGAACGACGGCCGCGGCTTTGTTCCCGTGGGCACCGCCAGCGGCAGCCTGGACCGCTTCGAACTCGATCAGCCCTACCTCTTCGGCGGCAAGAAAGACATCGTCGTCCGCGCGACGCTCGCCGGCAGTCCTGAGGCGGAAGTCGCCACCCGCCGGTTCCAAGGCCGGCTCGATTACGTGTACACCGACGGTAACCGCTCGATGTACGAACTGCCGCCGTCGCAGGGCTTTGTCATCACCTCGGGCGGCGCACTGGACGCCAACACCAATTACAACGAAACCTCGCTGCTGCGGCGCGCCTATGCGCTGGGCGACATCAATGGCGACGGACTGGGCGATCTGCTGTTTTACGGCAGCGGCGAGGCGCCCACCGGGGAAGAGCCCCTCGCCCGCCCCCTCGCCTATGTGGTTTACGGCAAGGGCGGGGCGGGATTTTCGACCTCGCTCGCCGACGGGCTGGCGCAGTTCGATCTGCGGCATCTCGATCCGGCCGATGGGTTCGTGTTGCGCGGCGTCGACTACCAGTTCGCGCAGCAATTCCTGCTCGCGTCGGGCGGCCGCGATCTGAACGGCGACGGCCGCGCCGACTTCGCGGTGGCCTCGCTGCCATCGGTCGGCTCGGATGCCGGCGTCAGCTTTACCTGGAACCCGGGGGTCGCGCGCGGCACCAATACCGCCGCCAACGACGCGCCGGTGGTGCCCGCGCAGTCGTTCGAGCAACCGGAGCAGCGCATCGTCGACTTGCGGGTGATCGCGGGCGACGCCGACAACGAGAAAACGCGCGACGGACAGTTCGTGTACTCGATCTACGGCGGCGCGGATGCGCAGTGGTTCACGATCGACGCCACAACCGGCGATCTGAACTTCAAGCAGTTCCCCAGCTTCGATGCGCCGCTCGACGCCAACGGCGACAACCTGTACGAGGTGATCGTCGCCGCGACCGACCGCGCCGGCGACCCCGACGGCCTGACCGGCACCGGTACGGTCAAGATCCGCGTAGTCGAGAACGCTTCGGACACAACTGCGCCCACCAACCGGCCGCCGGTGGTCTGGGATCAGCAGTTTCATGTCATCGAGAACATGAACGATCCCGCGGCCTGGACTATCGAGCCGCCGTGGAGGAGCAACGAAGTCGGCGCCTATGTCTCGTTCTTCGATCCGGACTCGTTTGAGCAGAGCTTTGGCCTGACGCCGCTGATCGTCGGCGGTCCGGACGCGGCCAAATTCACCGTCCCCGTCTTCCGCGGCTCCTTCGCCTCCTGGCCGATTCTGTTCACGACGCGGCCGGACTTCGAGAACCCGACCGATGCCGACGATCCGCTGACGTCGCAGAACGAAGCCGGCGACAACGTTTACGAGGTTGATGTCCAGGTCAACGACGGCTTCGGCGGCAGCGACACCGCGCGCGTCAAGATCTTCGTACACAACGCGATCGAGAGCGGCACCCAGCCGCAGGCAGCCGTGGTCTTCGGCGCCAACGGCACGCCGGCCGGCGCGGCCACCGACAGCCTCGGGCGCAACGTCGTCGACGCCGCGCGCATCAGCCCCGATGTCGGCTTCTACGTGCAGGGCGCGAGCGCGGTGCGGGTGGTGGGCGACGTCGACGGCGATGGCATCGACGACTTCTTCGCCTCCGCGCCCAACAGCATCAATACGCCGCCGGTGTGGGACGCCGGCCGCACGCTGTCCGGCTGGCTGATTTTCGGCCGCGGCGGCGGCGTCACCACCTGGGGCAGCATCGATGCCAGCGGCCGCCGCGTGGTCGACCCGACCCTGCTGGCCGCGGGCGACGCGCTGCCGATCGTGACTTCCTCGCTCAGCACGCGGGCGCGCTTCATCTTCGGCGACGGCGACATCAACGGCGACGGTTTCACGGACTTGGTGCTCGGCGATGGCGCCTACAACTACTCGGGGTCCGACCGTGCCTGGGTGCTGTTCGGCGGCGACCGTGCCGCGCTCGGCACCTTCAATGCCAGCCGCAACCGCAACGAGTTGTTCGTCGACTCGGTCAGCCCAGCCCAGGGCTTTCTGGTACGCGGCAACAACCACCCGTTCTTTCCGATCGACGCCGAGTTCGCCGACGTCGACGGCGACGGCTTCGACGATCTGGTGCTGGGTGCCGAGTACGGCAGCGGTACCTCCGGCGCGGCCGGCTTCGGCACCGCGATGGTGATCTTCGGGCACGCCGGCACGGCCTTCGGCGCGGCGAGCGGTAGCCAGCGTCTCGTGGCCTGGGCCTCGCTGTCGCCGAACGACGGCTTCATCATCGATGCCACGACTTTTCGGAGTTTCGTCGGGTCGGGCTTGAGCCACGCCGATGTCAACGGCGATGGGCGCGACGATCTCGTGATCACCGGCGCTCTGCATACCTTTCCGGCCGGGCAACGGGGCGACGTCTACGTGGTCTTCGGTCAAGCCGACCGGGCCGACTTCGGCACCCTGGACAGTCTCGGGCGGCGCGTCATGCACGTGCCGACGGCCAGCGTCGATCAGGCGCTCTGGCTTGCCGGGGGGAGGAACCGCGGAGCCGGGTTGGCCACGACCAACATCGGCGATCTGGACGGCGACGGCCTGCCCGAGTACCTGTATAGCGGCCACCCGGACACCCTGACGCCGGCCGAGCCGGGTCTGACCTATCCGCTTCAGTGGGACCCCAAGCTCTTCGTCGTTTACTCGCGCGACCATGCACCGAGCGAGGTCAGCCGACCGAGCTTTGCTTCTAGCGATGGTTACGGCTACGCACCGACGATGAGTTTCGCGGCGCGCCCCGGCGTGACGCTCGAAGTCGATTGGGGCGACGGCGCGGGCTTCGTCGCGACCGGTCTGACCGGCAGTGGGGCAACCCAGACGGTGTCGCTGGCCACGGGCTACCGCGCGATGCTCGGCGAACGCACGATCCAGATCCGGACCACCGACGCCGACGGCGAGCAGACGCTGCGCAGCCTCAACTATCGGCCCGGCGAACTGAACCTGGAGGCCCTGGCCGGCAATGTCGGCTTCACGCTGCGCGGTGCGCAGGCGCTCGACGGGCTGGGCCATAGCGCCGCCATCCTGGGCGACATCAACGGTGACGGCTACGACGATCTGGCGGTCGCCCTGCCCGGCGCCGATTTGAACGGCAGCAACTCCGGCGCGGTCGTGGTGCTGTTCGGCCGGGCCGGACGCGACTTTGGCAGTTTGGCGGCCAGCGGCGAACAACTCTTCAACCTCGGATCGGCGGCGGCCGCCGGTGGCCTGTCGCCGGACGATGGCTTTCTGATCGTCGGCGCTGGCGGCGCACGGCTCGGCGCCGGTGCTTGGGCCGGCCGCGGACTGGCCCGGTTGGGCGATGTCGATGGCGACGGCTACGACGACTTCGGCGTAGCGCAGTTCGCCGGTCTCGGCAACTCGGTGCCCTCGACCTGGGTGATCTTCGGGCGCGACAGTGCGAATCAACCGTTCGGCACGATCGGCGCGGACGGACGCCGGGTCCTCACCACGTCCGCGCTGGTGCAGGGCGACGCGCTGCTGCTCAAAGGCGTGGACGGCGGTAGCGCGCAGGCCGGCGACCTCAACGGCGACGGCCGCAGCGATCTCTTTGTCGGCAGCGAGCGCGCGTCGGGCGCGCAAAGCCGCCCGACGCTCTTGTTCGGCCGCGCCGATCGGGCGATCGGCAGCGTGGTCGGTGCCGGCCCCCGCGAGTTCGACCTCGGCGCCGGAACTGTCGACGCCAGCCTGGGTTTCGTGCTGGCTGGCCGCTCGGGCGATCTGGCGGACATCAACGGCGACGGTTACGACGATCTGATCGTCGAGTCCTATCGCTCGGCCGCGACGGCCGGCGCCGGCGTGGCCTATGTCGTGTTCGGGCACGCCGGAACCGCGTTCGCCAACAGCGCGTCGAATAGCGCCGCGGACGCCCGGCTTGCGCCCGCCGTGCTGGACCCCGAGCAGGGATTGATCCTCAACGCATCCGCGGGGGGCTCGTCGACCAACGTCGCCGGCCTCGGCGATCTGGATGGCGACGGCTTCGAGGATCTTGCCCTCGTGCGCAGCACCGTGTCGTCGTACGCCCTCGGATCGCAGGCCGTGTACGTCCTGTTCGGCGGCACCCTGGGCAGTGTCGACGCCGCCGGCCGGCGGGTGCTGGATGTCGCCTCGATGACGCCCAGCCAGGGCTTTGCCCTTGAAGGCGAGTTCGTCGGCGACAACCTCGGCACCAGTTTGTCCTGGGCGGGCGACGTCAATGGCGACGGTTTCGCCGACCTGCTGGTCGGCGCGCAAAGCAACGGCGCGACGGGCTACACCGGCGCGGCCTATGTGCTGTTCGGCCGCACCGACCGGGCGCAGTTTGGAACGATCGTTCAGGGGCGCCGTATCGACCTCGATCCCGCCGAGGGGCTGAGCTTGTACGGGGGGGTCGGTAACGGGTTCGTCGGCAGCGAGGTCGCCGCGGGCGGCGACATCAACGGCGACGGCTACGACGATCTCATCGTCGCTGCCAACCAGCGCGACGACGACGGCACCGACTCCGGCCGCGCCTGGGTCGTATTTGGCGCCGACTTCACCCGTCAGGTCGTCACCGCGGGCACCGGCGGCGCCGAGGTACTGATCGGCGGTGCCGGCAACGATAGTCTGAGCGGGCGCGGTGGCGCCGATGTGCTGCGCGGCGCCGCCGGCAACGATCTGCTGAGTGTCGGGGATGCGAACTTCCTGCTCGCCGACGGCGGCGGCGGGCTCGACACATTGGCCTTCGGTAGCGCCGGCCCCCTGCACCTCGGCGCCGAGCGCTTGCGATCGATCGAAACCATCGACCTCAGCGGGGCAGGCGCCGCGACGCTGACGCTCGACTCCCTCGCTGTGTTGGGAGTGTCGGACGATCGCGCCAACGGGTTGACCACGCTCACCGTCCGCGGCAGCGCAAACGACATCGTCCGCATCGACGAGAACGGCTGGAGCACACCGACCACCGTGACGCTGGGCGGAGTGGAGTATCGCAGCACCCTCCGCGACAATGCCCAGTTGCTGATCCAGGGGGTCGACGGCGGCGGCCCCCAGATCGTCTTCGCTGGTGCCGGCAGCGGCGGCCTGTCGACCGTCGACCTGCTGCAATCGAGCGATACCGGTGTCTCGGCAAACGATCGCTTTACGGCGGACGCCACACCCACGCTCGTGTTCACCGCACAGGCGGGCGCAGCGGTTGTCATCGCCTGGGGCGACGGCACGACGCAGGCCGTCACCGGCACCGGGGCGCAGCAGCAGGTCACGCGGGCCAGTGCCTATGCGCAGGACGGCAGCTACTCGGTGCGGGCGACGGCTACGCTCGCCGACGGCAGCACCGTCGCGCGCGACCTGGCGCTGGTGATCGACCGCGGCATCGTCAACGGCAGCTTCGACGTGTCGCGCAGCACGCCCTTTGAAGGCGGCCGCGCCGACGGCAGCGGAAGAACCTTTGTCGACCCATGGAGCCGTAATGCCAACGCCTGGACCGGTGCCGCGCTTGCGGGCGGTTTCGACTTCGATGGCGACGGTGTCGATGACTACCTGATGGCGGCGCCGGCCTTCACCGCGTCGTCGCCCGATGGCAGTGTCGTGCTGACCCTGGGCGTGCCGGGGTTCGGGTTCGAGTCGATCCTCGACACCGCCCGTGGCCAGGCCGGCGAGGGCGGCGAGCATCGGCAACTGCGGTTCTCGAACTCGGCCGGCAATTCCAGATTTGGCGCCAGCCTGAAGGGCGTCGGCGACGTCAACGGCGACGGTTACGACGACCTGCTGCTCGGCGGGCAGTTCGGCGGCAGCTACCTCGTTTACGGGCGCCCCGTCACGGCCGATCAATCGATCAGCCTGTCGACCGCCACCGCCGGCGCACAGCGAATGTCGACCACCCTGGGCGAGGTCGGCGCGGCCGGCGACTTCAACAACGACGGCTACGACGATTTCCTTCTTTCCTCCGGCGGCAGCTCCGTGTCGCTCTATCTCGGCGCCGCCGGAACCTTGGCGCCGCCCGTGGCCGCGACCATCACCGGACTTGCCACCACCCGTGGCCCGTCGATGGCCGGGGGCTTCGACCTGAATGACGACGGCATCGACGACCTGCTGCTGGGGGCCCCGGGTCTGGCCGGCGGCGGTGGCGCCATCGTGCTGTTCGGCAGCGCCGCCGCGCCCGCCGCGACGCTGAACGTCGCCTCGCTGCTGCCGACGGCCGGTTTCGTCCTTGCCGCCGACGGCAGCGCCGATCAGCTCGGCGCTGCCGTTTCGCGCGCCGGTGACGTAAACGGCGATGGCATCGACGACATCGTCGTCAGCGCGCCGCGCGGCGACTCCAACAACGCGGTCGATTCCAACAACGGCGAGGTCTACGTCGTCTTCGGCCGCCACGCGGACTCGGGCACCGCCTTCGCCACCACCGTCGATGGCGCCGGGCGCGCGGTACTGCGGCTTGGCTCCCTCGCGGCGAGCGCTGGCTTCGTCATCAGCGGCGCGGCAGCGGTGGATCAGTTGGGCGTATCGGTCGCCGGCGGCGGCGACTTCAACGGCGACGGCTTCGGCGATCTGATCGTGAGCTCGACGACCAATGGCGGGAATACCGGTGCCGCGTACGTGCTCTTCGGCGGCAGCGGCGGCTTGGGAACGCTGGACAGCCAAGGGCGGATGCGAATCGACCTGGCGAGCCTGACACCGACCCAGGGATTCCGGATCGGCGGAGAAAAGGCCGGCGATCAGATGGGCTACGCGGTCGCCTGGGCGGGCGACGTCAATCACGACGGCTTCGACGACGTGTTGTTGGGCGCGCCCGGCTGGGACAGCGTACCGTCGAACGCGACCGACTTTGGCGCGGTGCACTTGATTTACGGGTTTGACGTCGCCGCGGCGACGACGACTTCGGCACTGGCGGTGTCCAGTCCGGACGCTGCGTCGAACGCCTTGAGCGGCGCGCCCGGGGTCACGCTTAGCCTCAACCCGGCCGAACCGCTGCTCGACTTGTCGTCGCTCCCGACCTCCCTCGCGCCACCTCCTGCGGGCTTGGTCGCGAGCGACATCGGAACGCTGCCGACCTGGCGCGACCTTTTGCTCGAAGCGCTGGTACCCGCATTGCTCGCCGACGCTGCTTCGAATGGTGCGGACGACACCGCCCAAGTTGGCCTCTGGCCGCCAGCGGAGGCTGACGCGACTACGAGCTTCCTGTCCTGGGCACCGCCGCAGGACTTCGCGCTGTTGGAGCGAACCTACGTTTAGCCGGTCCCAGCGCCCGTATCCAGCCAGCGCGACGGCGCCCTGGGCTGCGGCCAAGGGCGGTGAGGCGCGCGGATCGAAAGCCCGCCAATCGCCGCAGCGGCGCTAAGTCCGGAGGAAGCCCAGGTCGCGCAGATTGAAATTGCGCAGGTTGGGCAATACGTCGTCCAGTTGCGTGGCGCCCAGGCCGAACCACTTGCCCAGCGTGGCCGCATACTGATCGACCGCGACGGCCGGCAGCAGGCGGCCGGAGCCGACCTCGTCGCCGTGGTTCAGGCCCACGGTCGGGAATCGGCCGTACAGGTCGCCGCCGCGCACCGCGCCGCCCAGCAAGAAATGATGCGCACCCCAGCCGTGGTCGGTGCCGTCGCCATTGCTGGTCAGCGTGCGGCCAAAGTCCGACGCGGTAAACGTGGTGACGCTGGCGCGCAGGTCCGCGCCGTTCACATTGGCGAGCGCGCCGTCGAAGTACGCCAGCGCATGCGCCAGCTGGCCGAGCAGCCGCGCCTGATTGCGGTTCTGGCCGTCGTGCGTGTCGAAGCCGCCCAGGCTGACGAAGAACACCTGCCGTTTGGCGCCGAGCGCGCTGCGCGCGGCGATCGCCCGGGCCACCACTTGCAGTTGCACGGCGAGCGCGTT
The DNA here is from genome assembly GCA_046316025.1 of Betaproteobacteria bacterium. GTDB lineage: Bacteria > Pseudomonadota > Gammaproteobacteria > Burkholderiales > Burkholderiaceae_F > JAJTHJ01. The sequence continues at coordinate 23,626 of JBKCXU010000017.1, forward strand.
GGTCTCGCCGTTGCCGGTGAGCGGATTGACGAACGGGGTCGGGTCGGGCACGCCGGCCGCCCCGGCCGGCGGCAGCGCCGCCGACAGCTGCGCCTCGGCGGCAATCGAGCGGGCGACGATTGCTGCGTGCTCGCCTTCCAGCAGGGCGGTGCGCTCGGCGGCGACGAGCGCATTGACGTTTGCCGCGGCCGCGGTCGCGCCGAACAGGTTGCCGGTAAGCGCATTGATGCGCACCGGCCCGGTCGTACCGACTTGGTAGGGCGTGACCTGCCGCCCGGCCAGCCAGACCGCGCTGCCGGCTACGGAAATCGCGGTGAAGATCGCGCTGCCGTTGTTGGCGGCAATGAGGTCGGCGATCCGCCCGCCCCAGCCTTCGCGCGCGCCTTCGGTGCCGCCGGACTGCCAGGTCGACTGCTGGTCGTTGTGCGAAAACAGCCGGGCCGGCAGCGGCACGCTCTGCGCGCCGTACTGCGCCTTGCTGGTGGGCGCGATCAGCGGGCCGACGTTGGCCACCACCGCCAGTCGGCCGGCGCCCCACAGCGGCGTCAGCGGCGCCAGTTGCGGGTGCAGCGCAAACGTGCGCCCCGCCTGTGTCGTGGCCGGCACGATGGGCAGCACACCGCCCAGCGCGGCAGGCGAGCCGGCTGGCGCGGTCGCATCGGCCGCCGTCCCCGGCGGCGCCAAGGCGATCGGCTCGGGCGCCTGCGTACGCGCCGCGGCGTAGGCACTCCACGAGGCGCTGTCGGTGGCCAGCACGGTGTTGTAGCTGTCGTTGCCGCCGAAGAGGAAGACGCAGACCAGCGCCTTGTAGTCCGGTGCGCCCTGGGCCGCAGCCGAGCCGAGCGCCGCCAGGTTGAGGGCGAGCGGTGTGCCGGCGCCGAGACCGGCCAGCGCTGCCGTGTAGCCGCAGAAAGCGCGCCGCGAGGCGTTGGGGGTGCTCATGGTTCGCCCTGTCCTCATCGTTGCACCAGGTACTCGGGGCTCGCCATCGTCAGAAAGATGGCGAGATTGACGCGGTTGCGGCGCGCCGCATCGATGGCCGCCTGGTTGCTGCCGCTGGCGGCGGGGATCGCCACGCTCGCCACCGCATCGCGGATCTGGTTGCGGCGCGCACTCGGCAGGCTGCCGGCCGTGAGCAGCAGATCGACGCGCGCCAGCAACGCCGATGGATCGTCGGCGAGCGCCAGCTCGGCGCGATAGTCGGGCTGAATGTCGTTGCGGCTGCCGCCGCCGGGGCGACTGCCGGCGCCGTTGGCGAGTACGTTGCGCAAGGTGTTGAGGTAGCCCACCACCGAGACCTCGTTGGCGATCTGGAACTCCGGCGCCACCAATCCGGCGTCGGCGATGCGGCTGCCGGGGGGCACGAAGCCCGGCCGGTAGAAGTTGAACACCGACGGCGCGCGCATCGGCGTCTGGCCGAGCGAGGTGGCCGGGTTGTCGGTGGTCAGCATCAGAAAGCGGCCGCTGTCGGACTGCGCGCCGAAGCTCCTCATCCAGTGCGCGAGCCGCTGCACCGGCTCGCGCAGGCGGCCGAACTGCGGGTCGACGAGGCCGGCCGCGCCGCGCGCTTCGGGGTCGGTCAGCACGGCGCGCCAGACCGCGCGCAGATCGCCGCGCACGCCGCTGCCGTTGTCGTCGAAGGCCGCCGTCACCCGCGCCACATAGGCCGGGCTCGGGTTGCTGGTCACCAGCCGCTGGATCAACTGGCGGCCGATAAACGGGCCGACGTTCGGGTGGCCGAACAGCGTATCGAGCGCCACCTTCAGGCTGCCCGGCCCGTCGGGCGCGCCCTGGGCGGGGATCGTCGCGCCGAGAAAGCGCTTCTCGGCGGTCGAGTGGAACTGCGGATAGGACTGCATCGGCCGCCAGGCGCGTTCGGCGTTGGGGTTGCGGCCGAAGAAGCGGGCATCGGTGCGGTCGCCCGGGTTGGGCCCCGCGTACCAGCTCCAGCCGGTGAGCACCTTGGCCAGCCCGGCGATGTCGTTGTTGCCGTAGGTTTCGCGCGGGCGGCCATCGAACAGGCGCGGCGTGCCGTCTCGGTTCAACTCCACCAGGCCGATGGTGAACAGCTGCATCGCTTCGCGCGCGTAGTTCTCGTCGGGCACGCGGCCGCTGGCGGCGTCTTCCTTCTGATTGCGCAGGTGCGACAGGTACAAGCCCATCATCGGATGCAGCGTCACCGCTTCGAGCAAGTTGCGGAAGTTGCCGAACGCGTGCTCGCCCAGCATGTCGTAGTACGAGGCGACGCCGAGCGGGTGATCGGCCACCGCGGAGTCCAGCGACGACACCACGAAAATCTGCGCCAGCGCCCAGGCCGCGCGCTGGCGCAAGGCATCGTCGCCGCGCGCCGCCTGCTTCCACCACGACTCCAGGAACTGGTTCTGGCCGAGGTTGGTGCCGGCGGGCAGCGTCGTCGCCACCGCATCCAGTGTCGCCCGATGCGAGGTTTGCGGGCGGGCGAACTGCTCGGCGAGCCAGCCGTCATAGCCGATCGCCACCACGCGGTCGATATCGGGCATCGTCGGGCCGAAGGTCGCCTGCGCGAGGAAGCGGGCCGCTTCGGTCTGGGTCGGGGGCGGTGCTGGCGGGGTGGGAGTTGACGGTGTCGGTGTCGATGCCGGCGGACTGGCGCCGCTGGCCGCGGGCGGCTGCACCGAGCCTGTCGCGGACGCACTGCCGCCGCCGCCACCGCCGCCGCAGGCCGCCAGCATCAGCACGAGTAAAGTCGCCGTCCAACGGGGCAGAAGCTTCATCGGGGTCGATTCGTGGGTAAGCCGTCAGTCCATCTCGGGCCAGGGGCCGGCACGCCGGGCCGGTTGTTCGATCAATCGCCGCGGATCATAGGCAGCGCGCTGCGCGGCCGGCATCCCCAAAAAGAGACGTGGCGCCGTTCGAGATGGGCCGCGGCGCTGGCGTTGCTCGGCCTCGCCGCTTCGGTCGCCGCGCAAAGCCCGCTGCCGGAACCGGTCGCCGCGGCCCTGAAAGCCGCCAACGTGCCGCCGACGGCGGTGTCCATCGTCGTGCAACCGCTGGCGCCCACGGGGCTGACGCTGGTGGTCAACGAGACGCGGCCGATGAACCCGGCCTCGACGATGAAGCTCGTCACCACCTACGCGGCGCTCAACCTGCTCGGGCCGACCTACGCCTGGCGCACCGAGGCGCTGACGGCGGCGCCGCAGCAGGGCGATGCACTGGCCGGCGACCTCGTCCTGCGCGGCAGCGGCGACCCGCAACTGGTGATCGAAGACCTGTGGCTGCTGGTGCAGCAGTTGCGCGGGCTGGGGCTGCGCGAACTGCGTGGCGACCTGGTGCTGGACAAGAGCGCCTTCGCGCCGATCGCGCACAACCCCGCCGCCTTCGACGGCGAGGCGCTGCGGCCGTACAACGCCGGGCCGGATGCGCTGCTCGTCAACTACAAGGCGGTGACCTTCACCTTCGTGCCCGACCCGCAGGCAAAGCTCGTGCGCCTGCGCACGCTGCCCGCGCTGGCGGGCATGAAGCTGCCGGCCACGCTGCGCGCCGCCGACGGCCCCTGCGGCGACTGGCGCGAGAAGATCAAGGCGGACTTCTCCGCGCCGTTGGCGCCGCGCTTCGGCGGCGCCTACCCGCTGGCCTGCGGCGAGCAGCACTGGCACGTGAGCCTGTTGTCGCACACGGACTACGTCGCTGCGGCTTTCCGCGCGCTGTGGGAGCAAGCGGGCGGCAGCTGGAGCGGCCAGGTGCGCGACGGCACCGCCCCGGCCGGCGCCCGCGTGCTGGCCACGCACGAGTCGGAGACACTGGCGGAGACGATCCGCCACATCAACAAGTTCAGCAACAACGTGATGACGCGGCAGCTTTTCTTGACGCTCGGCCGCGGGCCCAACGGCGAGCCGGCCAGCCTTCCCGCCGCGCAGCAGCGGGTGACCACCTGGCTGGCCGATGTCGGCCTGGCGATGCCGGAGCTGGTGCTGGACAACGGCTCGGGCCTGTCGCGCAGCGAGCGGATCGCCGCTGCCAATCTGGCCGCGCTGCTCACGCATGCGTTCGGCAGTCCCTTGATGCCGGAGTTTTTCTCGTCGCTGCCGCTGGTCGGCGTGGACGGCACGATGCGCAAGCGCAACGGCGCCGCCGGGTTTGCGCACATCAAGACCGGCATGCTCAACGATGTGCGCGCCATTGCCGGCACCGTGCTGGCCGCCAGCGGCCGGCGCTACGTCGTCGTGTCGATCGTCAACCACCCCAATGCGCCGGGGGCGCAGGCGGCGCACGACGCTCTGCTACGTTGGGTGTTCACCAACGGCTGATGCGCAGACGAGGCATGAACAAATACATCCACATCCGCTCCGCCAAGTTTCCGATTCTCCCTGGAGAAGAAGGAGAACTCGTCAACCCGGGCATGTATGGCAAGGCTCTTGCAGAGTACCTGCGCGAGCGCCTCAACCAGCGAGGCTACGACGCGCCCTTTATCTGTTGCGAGGACTGGGGTTGGTGGGTCGAACTCAAGGGTGCGCCTTTCACCTTCGGAGTCTGCATCTACTGCGACAGCGAAGACCATCGGAATGGTCCGCTCGATCTGTTTTGCACGGACGGGGCGACGGCCGGTCGATGCTGGAGTTGGCGCAAACTGAGGTGGGTCGACACGGCGCCGTGGTCGGAGAAGCTTTATGCCGATCTGCTGGCGATCTTCAAGGTCGACCGCGAAGTCGAAATCCTCAACGAAGCCGCCGACGAGCCTTGCGTACGGCGCGACGATGAAGCATGACCGCGCGGAGCGCGGTGGCGCTCCCTGCGCGGCTCGGCGTCATGGGTACTTGACCGAACACCCGTAGGGCTGCGTCGAAGCCACGCTGACCGGCTTGCCGGCGCGCGCCTCGGTAAGCGCCTGAGCGACGTAGTTGTTGGCCGTTTTCACGTCGGCCACGTTGGCCGAGCGCTTGTCGTCTATGGCGCCGGCGTAGACGATCTTGCCGGCGGGGTCGATCACGAACATCTGCGGTGTGGTGCGCGCGTTGTAAGCGCGGCCGACCTTGCCGTCGGGGTCCATCACGGCGGCCGTAGGCGCTGCGCCCTGCTGCTTGAACCAATCGGCCAGCGCGGCCGGCTTCAGGTAGTCGCTGCTGCTGGGCGCGGTGGTGTTGATCGCCAGCCAGACCACGCCCTCGCCTGTGAACTTCTTCTGCAGGCCCTGCATGTTGCCGCTCTGATAGTGCTTCTGCACGAAGGGGCAACCGGGGTTGGTCCATTCGAGCACGACCCACTTGCCTTTGTGGTCGGCGAGGCTCACCGGCTTGCCGGCGAGGTCGGGGGCCGTGAAGGCGGGGGCGGCGTTGCCCGGCAGCGGCTCCGCCTGGGCGATGGACAGGGCCGCTGCGGCGGTCACAGCGAAAAGGAATTTGCGCATCGTCGTCGCTCCGATCGAAAGTGGGTTTACAGCTTGCCCAGCGCGTCGAGCACCAGGCCGGTGGTGAGAATTTCGGGCAGCACGGTCGCGCCGCCGCGCGCGTCGTGCAGCACGTACAGCGGCACGCCGTTGCGGCCATGTTCGGCCAGCGCCGCGGTGATTTGCGGATCGCGGTTGGTCCAGTCCGCGCGCAGCAGCAGCACACCTTTATCGGCAAACGCGCGTTGCACGCTCTCGGCGGTCAGCACCAGCCGCTTATTGGCCTGGCAGGTCACGCACCACGCGGCGGTGAAATCGACGAACACCGGCCGCCCGGCAGCGCGCGCCGCCTCGACCGTCGCCGGCGACCACGGCTGCCAGTCGCCCTTGGCCGCCGCCGTGGCAGTCGGCGGTTCTGCCGCCGTGGTGGCCTGGAACACGGTGTAGACCGCCCCGACCGCCGCGACTGCCGCCACCCACCGCCAGCGCCGCCCGCCGCGCTGGGCGAGGCCAAAGGCCCAGGCCGCCAGCCCCGTCAGCACCAGTGCGCCGAGCAGCAACCCCAGCCCGTCGACGCCGACCTGCTGCGCCAGCACCCAGGCGAGCCACACGCAGGTGGCGAACATCGGGTAGGCCATCACCTGCTTGAAGCGTTCCATCCACACCCCCGGCCGCGGCAGCCGTGCCAGCAGGGCCGGGAAGAGCGTGAGCAGCAGGTAGGGCAGCGCCATGCCCAGCCCGAGCACCGCGAACACGGTGAGCGCCACCGCGGCGCTTTGCGTCATCGCAAAGCCCAGCGCCGCCCCCATGAACGGCGCCGTGCACGGCGCGGCGACGATCACCGCCAGCACGCCGGTCCAGAAGCTGCCCGAGACCTTGTCGCTTTGCAGCCGCTGCGCCGCGGCCGAGCCGGCGATGCCGCCGCCGAAGGCGAACTCGAAGGTACCGAGCAGGTTCAGGCCGATCAGGAAAAAGAGCAGCAGCAGAGCGGCCACCACCCACGGCGTTTGCAGTTGGAAGCCCCAGCCCAGTTGCGCGCCGCCCGCGCGCAGCGCGAGCAGGGCACCGGCCAGCAGCAGGAAGCTCACCACCACGCCGACCGTGAAGGCGGCGCCGTGTGCGGCGAGCGGGACGTGCGCGCGCCGCGCTGCGTCGTCGGCGCGCTGGTGCTGCATCAGCCCGAGCAGCTTCAACGACAGCACCGGGAACACGCAGGGCATCAGGTTCAGGATCAACCCGCCCAGCAACGCGCCGGCGAGTGCCGCGAGCCAGCCGATCGAGCTTGGCGCCGGCGCGGTCGCAGCCGTGGCGGCGGGCGCAGCGGCCACCACGGGGACTGTGCCGGCCACGAGCGGTACCTCGATCGTCGCTGCCCAGCCGCCGCGGTCGGCGGCGGCCGGCCCGCCGTCGGCCACCAACACGCCGCGCAGTTGCGTGAAGTCCGCTGCGACCGGCTGCGTCGCGGTCAGATACAGAGCGGCCTTGCCGTCGTCGCCGCGCAGCGGCTGCGGCGCGGCAGGCTCGATCTGCCCCTCCTTGAACTGGAAAAACTCCAGCGACTTAGGCGCCGCGCCGCTCGGTGCGAAGGCAAGCCGGATGCGGTTGCCGTCGATGGCCGCCTGCGCCTGCGCCAGCGTCGCCGGCTGCGGGATCAGCGCGCGGGTGCGGGCGAAGGCGGCGGCCCACTGCGACGGCTCGGCCTGCGCCTTGACCGGCAGTTGCAGCTTGAGCTCGGCGCTGCCGGGGATGCACACGTCCTTGCACATCAGCCAGTCGGCGCGGGCGGCGATGAAGGCCATGTCGCCCGCGGCGAGGCCGGCCGGCGGCGTCAACCGGACCGGCAGCAGCAATTCGTCCTCGTAGCCGAAGTTCATCAGCGGCCCGACCGGCAAGCGCTTGGGGGTCGGCCACTCGATCGGCCTGGCGCTCCAACCCGCGGGCAGTTGCCAGGCCAGTTGCGTGGCCAGGCCGGAATCGCCGGGGTTGATCCAGTAGGTGTGCCAATGCGGGTCGTGCTTGATGCGCAGCGCGACGTCCAGCGGTTGGCCGGGGACGACCGCAGTGGCCGCGGCGACCAACTCGACCTCGACGTTGTCGACGCGCTGCGGCTGCGCCTGCGCCACGAACGCGAGGGCAGCCAGCAGCAGGGAAAACAGATAACGCATCATCGGCACTCCGAACTGCTCTTGTCGGTGAAGTTCCATAGTCCTTACGCTGCCGCGGCAAATGCCTGCCGAGCCGCCGCCAGCGTGGCCTCGATCACCGCGTTGTCGTGCGCGATCGAGACGAAACCCGCCTCGAAGGCCGACGGCGCCAAATACACGCCGGCCTCCAGCATGGCGTGGAAAAACGCGTTGAAGCGTGCCTTGTCAGCCGCCATCACCTGCGCGTAGGAGACGGGCACACGGTCTGCGAAGTAAATGCCGAACATGCCGCCCACGCTGTCGGCAGCAAACGCCACGCCCGGCGGCGCCGCCGCCTGCAAGCCCTGCGCGAGCTTGGCGGTTTGCGCCGCCAACTGCTCGTAGAAGCCCGGCGCCTGCACGAGCTTCAGCGTGGCCATGCCGCAGGCGACCGCGACCGGGTTGCCGGACAGCGTGCCCGCCTGATAGACGGCGCCTTCGGGCGCGAGGAATTTCATCACCTCGCGCGAGCCACCAAAGGCCGCCACCGGCATACCGCCGCCAATCACTTTGCCGAGCACGGTGAGGTCGGGGACGATGCCGTAGATCGACTGCGCGCCGCCGAGCGCGACGCGGAAGCCCGTCATCACCTCGTCGAACACGAGCAGGGCGCCATACTGCGAGCACAGCGCGCGCATCGTGCGCAAGAACTCCGGCGTGGCGCGCACCAGGTTCATGTTGCCGGCGATGGCCTCGACCATCACGCAGGCGACGTCGTCGCCGTGGGCGCGGAAGGCGTCTTCCATCTGCTGACAGTCGTTGTAGTCGAGCACCAGCGTGTGCTGGGTGATCTCCGCCGGCACACCGGCCGAGCTCGGGTTGCCGAAGGTGAGCAGGCCCGAACCCGCCTTGACCAGCAGGCTGTCGGCGTGGCCGTGGTAGCAGCCTTCGAACTTGACGATCTTGCGCCGGCCGCGGCCAGCCCCGGCAGCACCGCGCGCCAGGCGGATCGCGCTCATCGCCGCCTCGGTGCCGCTGGACACCAGCCGCACCTGCTCCATCGACGGCACCAGCCGCACCAGGGTCTCCGCCATCTCGACCTCGGCCTCGGTCGGCGCGCCGAAAGAAAGCCCCCGCGCCGCCGCCTCCTGCACCGCGCGCACGACATCCGGGTGCGCGTGGCCGGCGATCATCGGCCCCCACGAGCCGATGTAGTCGATGTAGCGCTTGCCGTCGGCGTCCCAGAAGTACGGCCCCTCGGCGCGGGCGATGAAGCGCGGCGTGCCGCCCACCGAGCGAAAGGCGCGCACGGGCGAGTTGACGCCGCCGGGCGTGGTCAGGCGGGCGCGGTCGAACAGTTGCTGGTTACGGCTCATGCGGGGCTAGTCCTCGTTGGAATTCTTCGCTCAGGCGCCGCGCGGCGGCGCCGGGGTCGGACGCATCGTAAACGGCGCCGATCAGCGCCGCCGCCTGCGCACCGGCGGCCGCCACCAGCCCGATGTTGCCGGCGTCGATGCCGCCGATGGCCACCGCGTGCAGCCCGGCGGCGCGCGCGCGGGCAAACAGCGACAACGGCGCGCGCACCGCGTCCGGCTTGACGCTGGAGGCGAACACCGAGCCAAAGGCGACGTAGTCGGCACCGTCGGCCGCGGCGCGCTCGGCGCGGCCCCAGTCGTCGTAGCAGGACACGCCGATGAGGCTTCCGGCCGGCAGCAGCGCGCGCGCGGCGGCCACGCTGCCGTCGTCGCGGCCCAGGTGCACGCCGTCGGCGCCGATGTCGGCGGCCAGTCGCGCATCGTCGTTGACGAGCAGCAGTGCACCGTACTCGCGCGTGAGCGCGCGCAGGGCGGCAGCCTGCCGCCGCCGGATGGCGGCGCTCGCGGTCTTGTGCCGATACTGCAACAGGCGCACACCGGCCCCGAGAACGGCTGCGGTCGCGGCGAGCAGCCGTGCGTCGTCGTCCCAGTCGGGCGAAAGCGGATACAAGCCGTGCAAGCGCGTGAGCAAGAGACCGTTCATGGGCTGTGCTGGCGGCGGAAGTGCGGGCTATGATCCGCCGCGACGATCAATGCTAGCCAACTCGAAGGACGCTTCGCGCATGAATGCCCCCGCCGCCACGCGGACCTGGATGTGCCTGATCTGCGGCTACATCTACGACGAAGCCGCCGGCGACCCCGAGCACGGAATCGCGCCCGGCACCGCCTGGGACGCGGTGCCCCCGAACTGGACCTGCCCGGAGTGCGGCGCGCGCAAGGAAGACTTCGAGATGGTCGAAATCTGACGGCGGGCAAACACAGTGGCCGACCACGAAGACCTCCGCGGCAGAAAAGTGATGGTGATCGACGACTCGAACACCATCCGCCGCAGCGCCGAGATCTTCCTGGCGCAGGCCGGCTGTGAGGTGATCCTCGCGGGCGACGGCTTCGAAGCACTGGCCAAAATCCACGACTATCAGCCCGACATCGTTTTCTGCGACATCGTGATGCCACGGCTCGACGGCTACCAGACCTGCGCACTGATCAAGCGCAGTGCCCGTTTTGCGCACACGCCCGTAGTGATGCTGTCGTCCAAGGACGGGCTGTTCGACCGCGCCCGCGGCCGCATGGTGGGCTCAAGCGAATACCTGACCAAACCCTTCACCAAGGATGGCCTGCTCGCCGCCGTCCGCCAACACGCACTGGCTTGACGCCGCGCCGCACACCCAAAGACCCATGAGCATCCAGAAGATCCTGATCGTCGACGATTCGCCCACCGAGCGGCTGTTCCTGGCCGAATTGCTGACGCGCAACGGCTTTGCCGTCGCCACCGCCGACAGCGCGGAAGAGGCAGAACTCAAGCTGCAATCGAGCCGACCCGACCTGATCCTGATGGACGTGGTGATGCCCGGGCGCAACGGCTTCCAACTCACCCGCCAGCTGGCGCGCGACCCGGCGATGCAAAATATCCCGATCATCATGTGCACCAGCAAGAACCAGCCCACGGACCGCATCTGGGGCGTGCGCCAGGGCGCGCGCGACTACGTGACCAAACCGGTCGACGCGGCCGATCTGCTGGGCAAGATTGCCGCGCTGGCTTAGCGCACTTCCGAGCCGATGACCGACGCTCCCGCTCCCTCGACCCGCAAGGCCGGCGGCCGGCTGCGCGAGTTCACCGCGCAACTGGCGCAGCGCCTGCAAAGCGCGCCGGCCGCGGGGGCGAGCGAGCAGCGGTTGCTGGTGCGCATCGGCACGCAGGACTATCTGGTCGCCCTGGCGCAGGCGGCAGAAGTCGTGTCGCTGCCGGCCGTGACGCCGGTGCCGTGGAGCCAGCCGTGGTTCCGCGGCCTGGCCAACGTGCGCGGGCGGCTGGTCGGCGCGATCGACCTGCAGCAGTTTGCCGGCGGCGAGCCGCTCGCCGCCGCCGAAGCGGCGCAACTACTGGTCTTCGGTACGGCTCTGCCGGTCAACGCTGCGCTGCTGATTTCGCGCGCAGCCGGCCTGCGCGACCGCTCGCGGCTGCGGCCGGCGCCGCCCGCGCCGGGGCCAGCGTGGCGCGCCACCCGCTGGATCGACGACAGCGGCGCCTCGCTGGCCGAGCTCGACCTCGCCGTGCTGGCCGCCGACGAAGGGTTTTGCACGATCGCCTCATAACACGCTAGCTTGCGCGACACCGGCCGGCCAAGGCCGGGCGCGCACGGAATGGAGAGAAGACATGGCAGCCGACGCCAACACCGCAGCAGACCGCGCCGACGCAGACTCGGGTCAAGCGACGATCTTCGCGCGCGGCGCGGGCGCCGCGGTGCGCAGCGCCCGCACGGGTAACGCGATCGACCGCCTCGCCGACAAGCCGCTGCCGTGGATCGGCCGACTGGCCGTGAACGCCCAGGTGCAGATCCTGCTTATCGTGATGGGCTTCTGCGCACTGGTTGTGGTGGCCCTGATTGCCCTCGATGCGCGGCTCGCCTTCAACAACGCCCAGCAGAGCCTGCTGCTGAGCGACGCCATGCTGCAAGCGCAGCGGCTGGCCCGCGCTGCGCCGTACGCCGTGGCTGGATCGTCCGCCGCCTTCGGCGAACTGATCGACAGCCGCGACCGCGTCGCCGGCAACCTGCTGGCGCTCGCCGACGGCGACCCGGCGCGAGGCGTGGCGGCCAGTGCGGCCACCATTCAGCCGAACCTCACCCGCGTGCGCGAGGCCTGGCGCGTTACCGAGGCGGCAGCCTCCACCCTGATCGGCCAGCAGAAGGCGCTGGTCGGCTTTGGCGACGTGATCAAGCGGATCAACGACGAAACGCCGCGCCTGCAGCAACTGACCGAGGAGATCGCCGCGTTGATGCTCCAGCGCGGGGCCGGGGCGCGCGAGATCGCCGCCAGCGGCCAGCTGGTGATGTTGACGCAGCGCCTGGGGCGCAGCGCCAACTCGCTGATCGGCGGCGACGCCGCCAACGCCGAAATCGCGCTCACCCTCGGGCGCGACATCAACCTGTTCCGCGACCTGACGCAAACCCTGCTCGCCGGCAACGAAGCGCTGCGCATCCCCGCCGCCGGCGATGCCGAGTTGCGCGCCCGCCTGACCGAGTTGGCCAAGGTCTACGGCCAGTTCCAGCAAGGCATCGGCGGCAGCCTGGGCAGCTTGCAGGCGATCGTGCAGGCCAAGGATGCCGAAGTGGCCATCCGCCGCGGCGCCGAGCCGCTGCTGGCGCAGATGACCGCGTTGCAGGGCGAGTACCGCGCCGAGGTGGCGCAGCGCACGATCAACTTCGTGCTGATGTCGATCTTCGGCCTGCTGCTGCTCGCCGCAGCGGTGGCGGTGGCGCTGGTGCTGCTGCGCGACTCGCGCCAGCGCACCGCTCAAGCCGAGCGGCAGCGCGCCGAGGCGCAGCGGCTGGAGGAGCAGGCGCTGGCCACCAACGAGCAGAACCAGGCGGCGATTCTGCGGCTGATGAACGAGCTGCAAGAGGTGGCCGATGGCGACCTCACCGTGCAGGCGACGGTGACGGAGGACATCACCGGCGCCATCGCCGACTCGATCAATTACACCGTCGAAGAACTGCGCGGCCTGGTCGGCCGCATCGACGTTGCCGCCGCGCAGGTCGATGGCGCCTCGACCCAGGCGCGCGACCGCGCGGCGCGTCTGCTCGCCGCCGCCGAGACGCAGTCGCAGGAGATCCGCGCCACCGGCGAGCAGGTGCTGAAAATGGCGGCACAGATCGACGAGGTGTCGCGCCGCGCCGGCGAGTCGGCGCAGGTGGCGCGCTCCTCGCTCGCCGCCGCGCAGCGCGGCCAGGGCGCGGTGACCGACCAGATCGCCGGCATGAACGACATCCGCGATCAGATCCAGGACACTGCCAAGCGGATCAAGCGGCTGGGCGAGTCCTCGCAGCAGATCGGCGAGATCGTCGAACTGATCGGCGACATCACCGAGCAGACCAACGTCTTGGCGCTGAATGCGGCGATCCAGGCCGCCTCTGCCGGCGAGGCCGGGCGCGGCTTCTCGGTGGTGGCCGAGGAAGTGCAGCGGCTGGCCGACCGCTCGGCCGACGCCGCCAAACAGATCGCCGCGCTGGTGCGCACGATTCAGACCGACACCCAAGACGCTGTGGCGGCCATGGAACGCAGCACCCGCGGCGTGGTCGCCGGGACGCAGTTGTCCGACGCTGCCGGCCGCGCGCTCGCCGACATTGGCCAGGTCTCGAACGAGCTTGCCGCGCTGATCGAAAACATCGCCGGCGCCACGCAGCAGCAGGCGGCCTCGGCCGGCGGCGTCGCGCAGTCGATCGAACGCATCCTGTCGGTGACCGAGGAGACCACCGCCGGCACGCAGGAAACGGCACAGTCGATCGGCCAGTTGGCGACCCTGGCGCGCGAACTGCGGGCCTCGATCGCCCGCTTCCGCGTGGCCTGAGCGTTGTCGCGGCAATGAGCGCCCTGCACGGCGACGATCCGGCGGCTGCTGCGGCCCCTGCGGCCGGCGCCCTGGCTTGGGTCGCCGACGAGATCCGCGCCGCGCTCGATGCCGCACTGGCCGGTGCGCGCGCCTGGGCCGCCGATCCCAGCGATGCCGCGCAGCTGCGCACGGCCGAGCGGCAGATGCACGCTGCCGCCGGCGCACTGCACCTGCTCGACCTGCGTGGCGCCGCGCTGACCGCCGAAGCCGGCGAGTCGCTGCTGCGGCAGTGGGCCGCCGCCGCGCCGCCGCAGCCCGCCGCTGCCGTGGACACGGTGCAAGCGGCCGTGGGCGCCTTGCTGCTCTACCTCGACCGCCTGCTGGCCGGTCGCAACGAGTCGCCGCTTCGTCTGTACCCGTACTACCGCGAGCTGCTGCGCCAGACCGGTGCGGCGCGCATTCACCCCGCCGATCTGCTGCCGCCCGAGTTGGCCGCCGCCGTGCCCCCGTTGCCGCAGATCGCGGACGATGCCCCGGGCACCGAGCTGCTGCGCCGGCGGCGGGCCGCTTACGAGCGGGCCCTGCTGCGCTTGCTGCGCGATGCCGGCGACACCGGCGCGCGCGAGGAACTGCACCGGTCGATCGCCGAGCTCGACCGGGCGCCGCTGCGGGCGCGCGTGCGCACCTTTTGGTGGGTTGCCTCGGGGCTGACCGAGGCTTTGGCGGCCGGCCGCCTGACCGTAGACGACGACCTGCGGCGGGTACTGGCGCGGGTCAACCTGCAACTGGCGCGCCTGATCGACGGCGGCGGCAGCGTCGCCGAGCAGTTGTTCGCCGAAGCCCTGTTCTGCCTCGGTCGGGCCAGCGCAGACGAAGGGCAGGCGGCGGCGGTGCGCCGGTTCTATCGCCTGGCCGAACGCATACCCGCCGACTACGACGAACCACGGCTGACCCTGGTCGACGCCGCGCTGGCGCACGACCTGAAGGAGGCCCTGGCGACGGCCCGGGCCGAATGGCCTCTCGTGGCCGCCGGCCAGCGCGATGCAGTCGCATTCGTGCAGACGATGCAGCGCGCACAGGCACTGGCGCAGCGACCCGCCGCGCGCCCGCTGCTGCCACTGTTCGAGGGGCTGGCACGGCACGGCCAGCGGTACCCGGGCCTGGCGGCGGCGGCGCAGGCGGTAGTCGCGGTCGAGATTGCCGCGGCGGTGCTGCTGGCCGAGCTGGGCGTGGAGTCGCTGACCGAGCTCGACGCGAACTTCGACGAACGCGTGCGCCTGCTGCTGGCCCGGCTGGACGCGGCAGCGGGGCAACAGCCGCTGCCGCCCTCGGACGCCTTGCTGCTCGACCTGGTCCATCGCGCCGCCGACCGTCTGGCGCTGGGCGGCGTGGTCGGCGAGATGCGCGGCACGCTGCGCGAGGTCGAGCAACGGCTGGACCGGGTCTTCCGCAACGCTGCGGAACCCGGCGATCTGGCGGCTTGTCTGCCGCTGCTCGATCAGGTGCGTGGGGCGCTGGCCGTGCTCGGCCACGACGAAGCGGCCGCCGCCGTTGCCAGTGCCCGGCGCACGCTGTCCGATCTCAACGCACGTGCCACGCCGCCGTCGGCGGAGGCGGCCACACGCCTTGCCGGCAATCTGGGCGCTGTGGGCTTCTTTGTCGAGAGCCTGTTGCAGGACGGCGCACGCGCTCCGGGCATGTTCCGCTACGACCCGGCGGCGGACAGCTTCACCGCCGACCTGACGGTACGCCCGCAGCCGGCGGCGGCAGCCGAGTTCGCGCCGGTTGTCGCACGACGTACCGACCGCAGCGCCGAAGAAGCGGCGGAAACGTGGCTGCGCCAGTCGCTCGCCGCCGCGCGCCGGCTGGCTGAAGCCCCGGACGATGCCGCGGCGCTGGACGAGTCGGGAGCGGCGCTGGCGCGGCTGGCCCTGGAAGTCGAATTGATCGACGACAGCGCCTGGCGCGAACTGACCACGCAGGCAAGCGCCCTGTACGCGCAGTTCGAACGCGACGGGGAGGCCGCCACGGCGCAAGCGCTGGTGCAAGCGCTCGCGGCGCGAGCCGCCCCGGCCACGCCGCCGCCGACGGCACCCCTGCCGAGTTCGCAGGCGGCGCTCGACCGGGAACTGCTCGGCACCTTCCTCGGCGAGGCCAGTGAGATCGTCGATGGCATCGACGCGCAGTTGCCGCTGCTGCGCGCCGACCCGGGCGACCGCGCCACGCTGGTCGCCGTCCGCCGCAGCTTCCATACGCTCAAGGGGTCGAGCCGCATGGTCGGCCTCACCCAGTTCGGCGAGGCGGCCTGGGCGGTGGAGCAGACGTTCAATCTCTGGCTGGCGCAGGAGCGCCCGGCAGGCGACGATCTGCTGGCGCTGGCCACCGGCGCGAGCGTGCTGATGCGCGGCTGGCTGCTCGCGATTGGTGCCGATCCGGCCACCGAACTCGACATCGCCGCCCTTGCCGCCGCTGCGCAGCAGGTGCGCGACGGCGGCCCCTGCCCGCCGCTGCCCGCACCGGCGACGGCGCCAGCGCCACCGGACGAGTCGCAGCCGATCGCCGAGCGCTCGAGCGAAGACCAAAGCGGGCGTTCGGAGACTGGGCCGAGTGATGCAGGTGCGGGGTCGGGGCATGACGTCGAATTGCTCTCGGGCTCTGCGCCGTTGCCCGCAGCGGCGAGCGGCGAAGTGCGGCGGATCGGCCCGATCGAACTGAGCCACGCCCTGTTCACCGTGTTCGTGAACGAGGCCGACGAGCATGTGCGCCAGTTGGCGCAGGAAGTCGGCGAGTGGCGTTACGAAGCGAGCCGCCCGCCGTCGGCGGCGGCCCTGCGCGCCGCGCATTCGCTCACCGGCATCTCCGCCACCGTGGGCGTCGCACCGGTGGCCGCGCTGGTCGAGCCGATCGAGTCGCTGCTGCGCCTGCTCGCGCCGCTAACGGAGTGGGAAACCGAGCTCGCCCCGCCGGGCGCCGTGGTTGTGCTGGAAGGCCCGCAGTTCGACGTGCTCGAACGTGCCGTCGAACGGCTGCGCGGCATGCTGCACGAGTTCGCCGCCGGCGTTTATCCGGACGAAGCTCCGCTCGAAGTCGCGGCCCTGCAGGATCTGCTGGCCGTAATTCGGCTGCGCGGCCAGTTGCAGCGCGAGCAGGCCGCACCGTCGCTGACGGCAGAGCCTGCGCCCGCCCCGCCCACGGAGAGCTTGGTCGAATACTTTCACGAGCACCCGGACAGCCTGCCTGCCGCTCGATCCGGGGTCGAGCTCCGCAGCGCGCCCGCAGAGACGAATACGGCGAGCAGCACAGTCGCAGAAACCCGGTCGGTCGCAGATTGGCTAACGGGCGCACAGACGCCTCCGCCCGCGGAGCCGTTGGCCACTGCGGCCGGGTCAGACGCGGCGACTGCGCCGCCGACGCCGGCGCTGCTCGTTGCGGCACCGCCGGCGACCGCGGCCACGGCGGGGCCGGCCTTCGCGTCCGCAGCCGCGCCGTATGGGAGCGACGGCACTGCGGGCGTCCAACCGACCGCGCCGCCGCTCGGTGGACAGGCCGCGGCGGCGATCGCGGTCGCGCGCCTGACCCTGCCCACCGAGGTGGCCGACGACCTCGACGCGGAGTTGCTCGCCGCCTTCAGGCTCGAAGCGCAGGATCTGCTGCCAGCCATCGGCGAGCAGTTGCGGGCGCTGGTCGCCGATCCGGCGCAGGCCGCGCCGGCGCGCGAACTGATGCGCCACTTGCACACGTTGAAGGGCGCGGCGCGGATGGCCGGCGCCATGCGGCTGGGCGAAGTCGCCCACGCGATGGAAGAGCAGATCGAGGCCGGGCAGGCCCAGGGGGCACCGCCGCGCGAAGCCCTGGACGCCGTGCTCAACCAGTTCGATCAGGTACAGGCCCTGTTCGATGCGCTGGAGCGACCGGCCGCGACGCCGGCCGCTTCTGCCGAGTCGCTGGCGGCCACGGCCACGGCCCCGACCGCGACCTCGTTGCTCGGACCGGCGGCGACAGTCGGCGGTACCTTCGTGCGCGTGCGCGGCGAGGTGCTCGACAAGCTCGTCGACCAGACCGGCGAGGTGGCGATCGCCCGCGCCAAGCTCGAAAACGAAGTCGGCACGCTCAAGTCCTCGCTCACCGACCTGACCGACAACATCTCGCGCCTGCGCAGCCAGTTGCGCGAGGTGGAGATCCAGGCCGAGGCGCAGATCCAGGCGCGCTCCGACCAGGTCTCGCGCCAGTCGGCCGACTTCGACCCGCTGGAGTTCGACCGCTACACCCGCTTGCAGGAGCTCACCCGGCTGCTCGCCGAGTCGGTCGAAGACGTGGCCCTGATCCAGGGCGGCATGTTGAAGGGGCTCGCCTCCGCCGACGACGATCTGACCGCGCAGTCGCGGCTGACGCGCGAATTGCAGCAGCAGTTGATGCGCGTGCGGCTGGTGCCGTTTGCCGGGCTGGCCGAGCGGCTGTACCGGGTGGCGCGACAGACGGCCAAGGAGGTCGGCAAGCGCGTCAACCTCGACCTGCGCGGCGGCAGCACCGAGATCGACCGCGGCGTGCTGGAGAAGATGGCCGGCCCGTTCGAGCACGTGGTGCGCAACGCCATCGTGCACGGCATCGAGCCGCCGGGTGTGCGCCGCGCCGCCGGCAAGAGCGAGATCGGCGAACTCACCGTCGAGGTCCGCCAACAGGGCAACGAAATCGTCGTCACCTTTGCCGACGACGGCGCCGGCCTCGACTGGGCGCGTATCCGCGCCCGCGCCGAAGCCAGCGGCGCGCTGCCGGCGGGTGCGCCGGCCAGCGAGCGCGACCTGGCCGAGCTGATCTTTGCCCCCGGCTTTTCCACCGCCGAGACCGTGAGCGAACTGGCCGGCCGCGGCGTCGGCATGGACGTGGTGCGGGCCGGCGCTGCGGCCCTTGGCGGCCGGGTAACGGTGGCGAGCGAGCACGGCCAAGGCGCACGCTTTGCGCTGTACCTGCCGCTGACCCTGGCCGTCACCCAGGTGGTGCTCGCTACCGTGGCGGAGCGCCGCTACGCGATCCCCGCGGCACTGGTCGAGCAGGTGCGCCGCTACAAGCCCGAAGCGCTCGCCGGCCTGCTGGCGCGCGGCGCGGTCGATCTGCCGCCGGTCGGCACGGTGCCGCTGCGCCCGCTGGCGCAGCTGATCGGACAGCCGTTTTCCTTCCACCACGCGCGCCAGCTTCCGGTGCTGCTGCTGCGCGCCGGCGACGAGCGGCTCGCGCTGGCGATGGACGACGTCACCACCGGCAAGGAAGTGGTGGTCAAGAACGTCGGCCCGCAGGTGTCGCGGCTGGCGGGCATGCTCGGCGCCACCATCATGGGCGACGGCGAGGTGGTGTTGATCGTCAACCCGCTGCAACTGCTCGCGCTCGCTCCGCAGCCGCCGACGCTGCCGGCCCTGCCCGTGGCCGATGCGCCCGCCGTCGCCGCACCGGCGGCGCCGCGGGTGATGGTGGTGGACGACTCGCTCACCGTGCGCCGCGTCACCCAGCGCCTGCTGGAGCGTAACGGCTACGAAGTGATGCTGGCCAAGGACGGCGTCGATGCGCTGCGCCAGTTGCAGGACCGGCTGCCCGACGCGATCCTGCTCGACATCGAAATGCCGCGCATGGACGGCTTCGACTTCACCCGCAACGTGCGCGCCGACCCGGGCACGAGCGCGATTCCCATCGTCGTGATCACCTCGCGCAGCGCCGACAAGCACCGCAGCCTGGCGCTGGAGCTCGGCGCCGACGCCTTCCTCGGCAAACCGTACCCGGAAGACGAACTGCTCGCTTTGCTGGCGGGCTACGCGCAGCGGCGCCGGTCGGCGTCGTAGTCGGCCGCGCGCGGGCTCTTTGCGCCGTTTATCATCCGCGCCCGAGTCGCAGAGTCCGCGACTCGCCCTCCTCGCCCTCCTCCCTCCGACCATCGAAAGGAAAGCCAATGAAGTCCCTCCTTGCCGCCGCGCTTTGCGCCAGCGTCGCCTTCGCCCCCGCCGCGTTTGCTTCCGACCCGAAGAAGCCCACCGCCGAAGAGTGCAAGAAAGACCCGAAGATGAAGGGCTGTGAGACCAAGGAGGAAAAGAAGAAGGTCAAGGGCGGCTGCTAAGCGCAGCGGCTCCCGTTTACCAAGGCCGGCGTTGCTGGCCTTTTCTTTTGGTGCGCCGGGGGCAGCAGACGCGCGTGGCGGCCGACTCCCAAGGTGCGCCCGCTGTCCGTCTGCGCCGTCGCGCTGCGCACAGCCAGTCCCGCTGACGTTCAGGTCAGTAACTCGTCGCGCGCGGCTTCCAAATGCGCGACATCACCCCAGGACTCGATGGCCAGCGCCAGCGGCGGCGCGGTCGCGGTTACGCGGTTGATGGCCGCGTTGGCCATCACGTGCTCGCGCGGGGCATCCCAGGCGAGACCGCGCGCGGCGCGATAGGCCGCGTCGAGCACGCCGCCGTGCGCCACCACCGCAACGGTCGCGCCACGATGTGAAGTGACGACTTCGTGCAGCGCAGCCAGCACACGCGCGATGAACTCGGTGCCGGACTCGCCTTCCGGCATGCGCCACGCCACGTCGCGCGCGCGCCAGCCGGCGAAGTGATCGGGCCAGCGGGCGGCGACCTCATCCAACGTGTGGCCTTCGAAGATGCCGAAGCTGCGCTCGCGCAGACCGGCGTGCGGCTGCGCCGCCAGAGCCAGCCGCGCCGCAAGCGGCGCGGCGGTCAGCCAGGCGCGGGCCAGGTCGCTGGCGACCACGGCGTCGATAGGCTCATCTGCCAGCACCCGCGCCAGCTGCTCGGCCTGCCACACGCCAGTTGCGGACAGCGGCACGTCGAGCCGGCCCTGAACGCGATGCTCGGCATTCCAGGCGGTCTCGCCATGGCGGATCAGGATCAGCCGCGTCGTCACGAGAGCCGCGGGTTGAGCGTGTAGCTTCCGGTGATGGCCGCGTGCGCCAGCACATGCCCATCGATTGCGCGCCGCACGTCGCCGCCGCCGAACTTGCCTTCCACTGGCACCCGGGCGATGTCCAGCGCGTAGACCGTGAACACGTAGTGGTGGACGATGGAATCGTTCCACGGCGGGCAGGGGCCGTCGTAGCCGTAGTAGTCGCCTTCCATGTCATGGTCGCCGGCAAACCACGCGGTGTAGTCGTTGATGCCGTGGCGCAGGCCGGCTTGGGCGTTCGGGCCGGGCTTGCCGCGTGGCGTGACCGTGTGCGAGTGGCTGCCCGCGGCAATCGCGGTGGTCGTCGCCGGGATGTCGACAAGCGTCCAGTGGAAGAAGTCCACGCGCGGCAGATCGGACGGGACCTCGCGGCCTTCCTGGTTCACGTCGTCGCCGCGCGAAGGCACGTCGAAGTCGTGGCAGATCAGTACGAAGGACTTGGTACCCGCCGGCGCATCGCTCCACGCCAGATGCGGGTTGCGGTTGGCCGAGAGTTTCACGTGATGGGCGGGGTCGATCGCCGCAAACGCAAACTCGCCGGGAATCTTGCCGCCGTCGGCAAAGGAATCGCTCCACAGTTTCATGGCTGCTTCTCCTGCAACTTGGGTTTGACTTGAAGCCAGAAGGTGACCGGTCCGTCGTTGACCAGTTCGACGCGCATCATCGCACCGAACTCGCCGCTGGCCACCGGTGCGTGCGCGCGCTGCGCCTGCGCGACGAAGTACGCAAAGAGCCGCGCGCCCAGCTCCGGCGGTGCGGCCGGCGTAAAGCTCGGCCGCGTGCCCGAACGGGTGTCCGCCGCCAGCGTGAACTGGCTCGCCAGCAACAGGCCGCCACCCGTGTCGCGCAGACTGAGGTTCATCTTGCCGGCGGCGTCGGCAAACACGCGGTAGGCGAGCAGTTTGGCGAGCAGCGCGTCGGCCTCGCGTTCGGAATCGCCGCGCTCGGCGCAGACCAGCGCCAGCAGGCCGGCACCGATTTCGCCGACCACGCGACCGTCGATGCGGACGCGCGCTTCGGCGACGCGTTGAATCAGCGCAATCACGCCACGGTCACCCGCGCCCACTTGCGCTTGCCCACCTGCACAACGTAGGTGCCGGGGGCGAGCCGCAGCGCGCGGTCGGAGACTTTTTGCCCGTCGATCTTCACGCCGCCTTGCTCGATGTTGCGCACCGCTTCGCTGGTCGAAGGCGCCAGCGCCGCCTGCTTGAGCAGCGCGGTCACCGCCAGCCCGCCCTGCGCGTCGCCGGCGAGCGTGAACTCGGGCATTTCATCCGGGATGGCGCCCGAGCGGAAACGCGCCATGAACTCGAAATCCGCTTCGTCGGCCGCTCGCGCCGAGTGGAAGCGCGCGACGATCTCCTTGGCGAGCAGCACCTTCACGTCGCGCGGGTTGCGGCCTTCTTTCACTTGCTTTTTGAGAGCCGCCAACTCTTCGTTACTGCGCATCGACAGCAGTTCGAGCCAGCGCCACATCAGCGTGTCCGAGATCGACATCACCTTGCCGAACATCTCGAAGGGCCGCTCGGTGATGCCGATGTAGTTGTTCTTGCTCTTGGACATCTTGTCCACGCCGTCCAGCCCTTCGAGCAGCGGCATGGTGAGCACGCACTGCGGCTCTTGAGCCCAATGGCGTTGCAACTCGCGTCCGACCAGCAGATTGAACTTCTGGTCGGTGCCGCCGAGTTCGAGGTCGGATTCGAGCGCCACCGAGTCGTAGCCTTGCATCAGCGGGTAGAGCAGCTCGTGCATCGCGATCGGCGCGTTCTCGCGCATTCGCGTGGCAAAGTCGTCGCGCTCCAGCAGGCGCGCCAGCGTGTACTTGGCGGCGAGCTTGATCATGCCGGCCGCGCCCAGCGGCTCCGACCACTCGGAGTTGTAGCGGATCTCGGTCTTGGCCCCGTCGAGCACCAGCGAAGCCTGCGCAAGATAGGTCTTGGCGTTGGCTTCGATTTGCTCGTGCGTCAGCGGCGGGCGCGTGGTGTTGCGGCCCGAAGGGTCGCCGATCATCCCCGTGAAATCGCCGATCAGGAAGATCACCGTGTGCCCGAGGTCCTGCAACTGCCGCAGCTTGTTCAGCACCACGGTGTGGCCGAGGTGGATGTCGGGCGCGGTCGGGTCCAGCCCCAGCTTGCAGCGCAGCGGCACGCCGGTGGCGCGGCTGCGCGCGAGCTTGGCGGCGAAGTCGGACTCGACCAGCAACTCCTCGCAGCCGCGCTTGATCAGCGCGAGATCCCGCTCGACCTCCGGCGTGATGGGATGGGTGGCGTCCGACATAAGCGATTGGCGCAAAAGCAGGCGGCGGAGTCTAATTGACGCTCCAAGAGGCGCACGCGATGGCGGAACTCTTCATCGGCCTGATGTCTGGCACCAGCCTCGACGGCGTCGATGCGGTACTGGCGGACTTTGCCGCGCCGCGCCCGTCGCTGTTGGCGCACGTGCATCGCGGCTTCGCGCCCGAGTTACGCGCGGAACTACTGCGGCTGCAAGCGGCCAGCAACGATGAACTGCATCGCGCCGCGGTGGCAGCGCAACACCTCGCGCGGGCGTACGCGGCGACGATCGAAGACCTGTTGCTGCACGCCGGCGTCGAGGCCGGCGCCGTCCGCGCCGCCGGCGTGCACGGCCAGACCGTACGCCACTGGCCCGACGCCGGCTACACGCTGCAACTGAACGCACCCGCGCTGATTGCAGAGCTCACCGGCATCGACGTGGTGGCGGACTTTCGCAGCCGCGACATTGCCGCCGGCGGCCAGGGTGCGCCGCTGGTGCCGGCGTTTCACGCGGCGATGTTTACCGCCGATGCGCCGCGGGCGGTGGTCAACGTCGGCGGCATCGCCAATGTGACCGGCCTGCCCGCGCGTGCGGACACGGCGCCGATAATCGGTTTCGACTGCGGCCCCGGCAACGTGCTGCTCGATGCGTGGATCGGCGCCTGTCTGAACGAGCCGTTCGACCGCGACGGCCGCTGGGCCGCGACCGGTGCCGTCGATGGCGCCTTGCTGGCCGAGTTGCTGGCCGAACCGTACTTTGCGGCGCCGCCGCCCAAGAGCACCGGGCGCGATCTCTTCAACCTCGACTGGCTGCGGCAGCGGCTGCACGGGCGACTCGTCGATGCACGCGACGTGCAGGCGACGCTCGCGCAGTTGACCGCGACGACGATTGCACGGGCGATAGCCACCCACTTCTCGCAAGCGCAAGACGTTGTGGTGTGCGGCGGCGGCGCCTACAACCCGACATTGATGGCACAGTTCGCCGACGCCTGCGCACCGCGCCCCGTGCTCGGTGCCGCGGCGCTCGGCGTGGCGCCCGAGCATGTGGAGGCACTGGCCTTCGCCTGGCTGGCGCGGGCGCACCTGCGCCGCGAAGCGGGCAACCTGCCCGCGGTCACCGGTGCGCGCGGCGCGCGGGTCTTGGGAGCGCTGTATCCGGCGGGCTGAAGTGCAACGGGGCGCCCGAGGCGCCCCGCGCACATAAAGTGCAGGTCGCGTTCAGACCGAGAACGACGAGCCGCAGCCGCAGGTCGTGGTCGCGTTCGGATTCTTGATCACGAACTGCGCGCCTTCGAGGTCTTCTTTGTAGTCGATCTCGGCGCCCACCAGGTATTGGTAGCTCATCGAGTCGATCAGCAGGGTGACGCCGTTTTTCTGCATCGTGGCGTCGTCTTCGTTGACCACCTCGTCGAAGGTGAAGCCGTACTGAAAGCCCGAGCAGCCGCCGCCCTGCACGAAGACGCGCAGCTTCAACTCGGGGTTGCCTTCCTCGTCGATCAACTGGCGCACCTTGGCAGCGGCAGCGTCGGAGAAGGCGAGCGGGACCGGCATTTCGATGGGAGCGTTCATCGGCTTTCTCCAAAAAACGATAGAGTCATTATAGGAACGACCACGCGGATTTCACCCCGCCGCAGTCCCGGAATTGTCCGCCACGCCGGATAACACCCCGAGCTGCAGCGGTGTGACCGGTCGCCCCGGCCCGCCGTCGTGAAACAGCGTGCCGTCGATGACCGCGCCGTGGTGCATCTCGAGCGCCTTGTAGTGCAGGTCGCCGACGATCCGTGCCTTCGGCTGCAATTCCACCATCTGGCTCGCATACACCGGGCCGGTAATGCCGCCCGCCACCACCAGATGGGCAGCGCGGACTTCGCCCGTGACGCGCCCGTGCTCGCTGATCACCAGCATTCCGCCTTTTTCGCCCTCGCTGCACAAGACGTTGCCGATCACCTCGCCGTCGATGCGCATGCCGCCGTGGAAAACGATGTCGCCACGGATCGAGGTGCCGGCGCCGACCAGGCTGCCGATCTCCTTGACGGCGGGGGGGCGCTTGCTTCCGAACATCTGCGGCTCCTACAGCGCGAAGCTCTGCTGCGCCTGGGTTTCTCCATTGGCGAGAACTTTGACCACTACTGAGCGCGCCACTGCGCCCTCGGGCAGGGCGACCGTCCCCTCCAGCCGCTGGTAGTGGCGGAATACCAAGGCCAGCGACTGCGGCGAGTTGGGGTCCGGCAAGTTCAGCACCCAATTGCGCCCAGCCTGGGCGAAATTGATTTGCATCTGCACCGTGCCAACGAAGTCGCGCTCCGGCTTGCCGCTTTGTTGCACCAGCAGCTTGTAACGCATCTGGTGCGGCGCGCCCTCCGGCTGCAAGCGGAAACTGCGGATCAGCAGCCCTTTTTTGCCCGCGGGTGCCGGCAGCAAGCTTTCGAAGAACGCGAGGTCTTCGCGCAGGCGGGTGCTTTCGCTCTCCAGGCTGCTCACCTGCTGGCCCAGCGTTTCGCTGGCCACGGTTTCGACCTTGAGCTGAGCTTCGTAGGCCGCGGCCAGTGCGGCGAAGCGGTCGCGGTCGGCGGTCAGTTCGCGCAGTTGCGAGGACAGGCGTTCGACCTCGGCCTGCAACTCACGCCGGTCCGGCCCGCCGAATTGGCGGCCATACTCGTAGGCGGCCACCCCGGCAGCTGCAGCACCCGCCAGAAAGAGAAAGCCCAAGAGCGCCCGCAGGGGGCCGGGCAGCCGGCCGCGCACCGTCACGCGCGGCGCGCTGACCGTGAGATTGCGGCGGAAGAGATTCCACTTCATTGCCGGAGGCAAACAGGGTCAGAGACCATCGCGACACCTGTAGAGACGGGCCGCGCCACAAAGACGCAGCAACCGCCAAGACGACAAAGTATAGGCCGCAGTGCCGGTGGCGACCTCTTGCCGCGGCGCCCGGCCGGGCGCCGCGCCGCCATAACGCCTAGCGCTTGGAGAACTGCTTGCGCCGGCGCGCCTTGCGCAGGCCGACTTTCTTGCGCTCGACCTCGCGCGCGTCGCGCGTCACGAGGCCGGCCTTGGACAGCACCGGCTTGAGCGCCGCGTCGTAATCGATCAGTGCGCGGCTGATGCCGTGGCGCACCGCGCCAGCCTGGCCGGACTCGCCGCCGCCATCGACGTTGACCATCACGTCGAAGGTCGAGCCATGCTGGGTCAACTCCAGCGGCTGGCGCACGATCATGCGCCCGGTTTCGCGCTGAAAATACTGGTCGAGGGGCCGGCCGTTGACGACGATCTTGCCGCTGCCGCGCTTGATGAACACGCGCGCCACCGAGCTCTTGCGCCGGCCGGTGCCGTAGTTGTAGGAACCGATCATGGAAGTGCGTCCTTAAATCGCCAGCGGCTTGGGCTGCTGGGCGCCGTGCGGGTGCTCGCCATCGGCGTAGACCTTGAGTTTCTTGATCATCGCGTAGCCGAGCGGCCCCTTGGGCAGCATGCCCTTGACCGCGATCTCCAGCGCGCGACCGGGAAAGCGGTCCTGCATCTTGGCGAACGTGGTTTCGCGCACGCCGCCGGGGTAGCCGGTATGGCGGTAGTACGTCTTGTCCTGCGCCTTGTTGCCGGTCACCTTGATCTTGGCCGCGTTGACCACGACGATGAAGTCACCGGTATCGACGTGCGGGGTGTACTCGGGCTTGTGCTTGCCGCGCAGGCGGCGCGCGATTTCGACGGCGAGGCGGCCCAGCACCTGGTCGTTGGCATCCAACAGCAGCCAGTCGCGCTGCACTTCGTGGGTCTTGGCAGAGAAAGTCTTCATGGTCCACACTGCGGCCTGCAAAGCCGCGCACGCGATTTGGGGAAAGCCGTAGATTCTACCCGCCGTGCCGGCCCGCCTGCAACCCGAGGAGTTGGACCATGGAATGCACCGTGCGCTGGACCGGCGCAGGAATGAGTTTTCTCGCCGAGACCGGCAGCGGTCACCTCTTACCGATGGACGGCTCGCCCGACGGCGGCGGCCGCGATCTGGCCCCGCGGCCGATGGAGGTGGTGCTCGCCGGCACCGGCGGCTGTACCGCCTACGACGTCGTGCTGATCCTCAAGCGCGGGCGGCACGACGTGCGCGGTTGCGAAGTCAAGCTCGACGCCGAGCGCGCCGCCGACGACCCCAAGGTGTTCACCCGCATCGCCCTGCACTTCGTCGTCCGCGGCCGCAATCTCCCGCGCGAGGCGGTCGAGCGCGCGGTCAAGCTGTCGCACGACAAGTACTGCTCGGCCTCAGCGATGCTGGCCAAGACAGCGGCGATCACGACCTCAATCGAGGTGGTGAACGAGGCCTAGATGAAGTGCGCGGTGGCGGTCATCACCCGCGCCGCCAGCTTCATCGCCAAGCGGGCCGGCAGCGGCAGATCGGCGCCGCCGCGGTCGGTTGCGGTGTCGGCGTGACGGACTTCGTCCTCCTTCATCCGCTCGATCACGGCGCGCGAAGCGAGGTCGGCCGGCGCCAAGCGCTGCAAATGGTCGTCCAGATGCGCTTCGACTTGCCGCTCCGTCTCGGCCATGAAGCCCAAGCTCACCCGGTCGCCCATCCGCGCCGCAGCCAAGCCGATGGCGAAGGCACCGGCAAACCACAGCGGATTGAGCAAGCTCGCGCGACCGCCGAGTTCGCCGATGCGGCGCTGGGTCCAGGCCAGGTGATCAACCTCCTCGCGGGCCGCCGACAAGAACAGCTCGCGCAGCTTTGGATCCGGCGTACCGATCGCCTGCGCCTCGTACAACGCCTGCGCGCACACCTCGCCGACGTGGTTCACCCGCATCAGTGCGGCGGACTCGGCTCGCTGCGCGGCCGGCATGCTTTCGTCCGCGTCGGCAATGCGTTCTGCCGGATACGGGCGCCGCTGATCTGGCACGCCGAAGAGCGTCCGTAAAGCTCGATCCGCGGCCGCGAGAACGAAATCGGCAGAAGAAGTAGGAGTAGCCACTCGAATGTTGCGAAAACGTAACAGAGGCGGCCGCGGACTCAGAAGCCTTTCGCGCTATCGCTGCCGGTTCACTGGCCCAAGTTTATCCTTGCCGAAAAAATCGGCCGCAAGGTCGCCGTATAACCTCAGGAGACATTCATGCTGCGCAAGACGCTCGTATCGCTCGCGTTCGCTGCGGCCTTCCCGGCTGCGTTGGCACAAACCACCCCTGTACCCCAGGAAAAAATCGGCGCACCCGACCGCGTGCCGCTGGCGGATACCAACCTGGCGACCGGCGCGTCGCGGGTCACCTTGTACGGCCTGCTCGACGGTGGTGTCGAGTACGTCAACGCGGGCAGTGAAAACTTGACGCGTTTCCAGAGCGGCATGTCCGCAGGCTCTCGCCTCGGCATCCGCGGCTCGGAAGACATGGGCAACGGGTACCGCGCGATCTTCACTCTGGAAATGCGGCTGGAGCTGGACACCGGCTCAACCAGCAACCGCGCTCCGATCTATTACTGCTCGAACACCCCGGCAGGCGCGGCGACGGTGGTCTCGTGTCCTGGCGTGGTATTGCTGCCTCCGGTTTCGGCCCTGCCTTTGCCGCCGGCCCAGTCACAGCAAATCGCTGCCGGTGTTTCGGCGGTCAATCAGTCGTTGTTGCAGGCGGTCACCACCGTCAACAGCGCAAACGCATTGTTCGACCGGCAAGCGTTCTTGGGCTTGGTCACGCCCTACGGCGCATTCCTCATGGGCCGCCAATACACGCCCGGCTACGAGGTCCTCAACCGCTTTAACGCCTTCGCCGACTCCACCGCCGGTCAGCTCGGCCAAGGCTATTCGGTCATCAACATCCGCGCCAACAACTCGATCCAGTATCGCGCCGAGGCCAAGGGCGTCGTTGTGTCGGCCATGTACGGCTTTGGCGGCTCGGAAGGCGGCACGCCGCTGCCGACCCGGCAGGAGCGCATCGATGCGCCCACCGGCGGCGACGACTTCTGGGGTGCCAATGTCCAGTACTACACCTCGCTCTTCGGCTTGGGCGTCGGCTACCAGCAGAACTACGTCGTGCCGTATCAGTCCTCCTCGCGCAAGACGGGCCTGAAGACCCTCAACGTCGGCGGCACGCTGACGCTCGGGCCGGTGCGCTTGTTTGCGCAGTACATGGATCGCGAGAACCAGAATCCGATCCTCACCCCGGAGCAACTCCAGGGCATCGTCGTCGCCACCAACGGCAGCCAGCTCGCCATTCAGAACATTCTGGGGAGCTTGCAAATCAACCCTTGGGATGTGGACGGCTCGCGCGGCTTTGTCGGCCCTACGGACGGGCAGATCGTCCACCTCGGCGCCGCGTGGCAGATTGGCCCGGGCACGCTCAACGTAGCGGCAAACTTTGCCAAGGACACGGCGCGCAGCGCTTGGGCGACCGAGGACGCCCGGGTTAATCACTACGCTGTCGCGTACTTCTACAACCTGTCCTTGCGCACGCAGTTGTACGGCGCCTATGCGCTGATGGACAACGCCGACCAAGGGCGCGTGACGCCGGGCGCGGCGGGCTACGCCGGCGGTTTTGCCACCAGCTTTGGCGAAAACACCAGTGCCCTTCAGGTCGGCCTGCGGCATTCGTTCTAGGTAGCTCTTTTGCGGGGGGACGAGGGGCGCTTCGGCGCCCCTTCTCTTTTCGGTGGGCCGTGCGCCGACCCGTGCTGTGTTGCGGCAATCCGACAGCGGCCAGCAATCTGTGCCTAATCACGGGCCGTCTCTTCCGTCGCGCCAGCGTTTCTGAAAGAATCCGTCCAGCTTCCAGCAGCCAAATCGCATCGGGGCCTGCGGGCTGGGGGCGGTCGAATCGCCCCGATGGAAGCCTGGATGTTTTTTCCTAGTCAACTTGGAGATGCACATGAAAAAGAGTCTTCTCGCTCTGGCAGTGCTCGGCGCTTTCGCCGGTACGGCCAGCGCACAATCCAGCGTCACGCTTTACGGCATCGCGGACGTCGGTCTTCAGTACAACAAGCAATACTCTTCGACAACCAAGTCGCAAGAGAGCGTGGTCGGCCTCAATGGCGGCTACGTGGCCGGCAACCGCTGGGGCCTGCGCGGATCGGAAGCTCTGGGCAGCGGCATGAGCGCCATCTTCACGCTGGAAAGCGGTTTCGATATCGACACCGGAAACTCCGGCCAAGGCAACCGCCTCTTCGGGCGCCAAGCTTGGGCTGGCTTGGCGACGCCGTTCGGCAGCATCGTCGGTGGCCGTATCGCGACCTTCTCGTCGGGCACGGGTTCGTTCGACATGGTCGGCGCGCTCGACCCGTTCGGCACGGGCTGGGGCATCAACACACTCGGATCGACGTTCATCTCCGCGAACGCGCTGCGCGTCGATAACGCCCTTGCCTACGTTTCGCCGACCTGGGCGGGCTTCAAGTTCGGTGCCGCTTACTCGTTCAACTTCAACGGCCAAGAAGGTTCCACCTCTGACCTCAGCACCAAGGTGACCGGTCTCGGCGCTTCGTACTCGTGGGGCCCCCTGTATGCAGCGGTCACCTACGACATCGTCGAGTATCCGACGCTCGAAGCCAACGGCGCCGCGATTTCTCCCTCGCCCGACGATCAGACCCACCTGCAATTGGGCCTCACGTGGGATTTCAAGTTCTTGAAGCTGTACGGTGCTTGGGCCGACCAGAGCAAGATTCGCGCCGCTCTTCTTAGCGGCGGCAACAGCATCGCCGTACCCACCGGCGTTGGCAATTGGGACAACAACGCGTGGATGCTCGGCGTGACGGCTCCGATCGGGAACTTCACCCTGCGTGCGTCGTATCAGTACTCGGACGCGGATAACATCATCCGTCCCAATCCGACGAACCCCAGCCAAAACGTGAGCTTCGAGCCCGATTACGCCGTTTACGGCATCGGCGTGGACTACAAGCTGTCCAACCGCACGCTGATTTATCTGGGCTTTGGCGTTCGCGACGCCAAGGGTTCGCTGGCCAGCGAGACCACCGACCGCGACCAGTTCGCCGTCGGTTTGAACCACCGCTTCTAATCGCCTTGCGCGCTTTGCGGCAAAAGCCGCCCTTCGGGGCGGCTTTTTTTATGCCCAGTGGCGGCTGCGGGCGACAGCGTCGCGCCACCGGGCGAGCTTTACGTCGGGGGCGGCATCCGCCGAGGAAACGAAGCGGCGTCGCGCATGCCACAGCGCGGCCAATTCGGCCTCGCTCGACCAGTAGCCGACACCCAGCCCAGCCAGATAGGCGGCGCCGAGCGCGGTGGTCTCCGTCACCGCGGGCCGCACGACCGGCACGCCGATGCTGTCCGCCTGCACCTGCATCAGCAGGTCGTTGCGCGCGGCACCGCCGTCGACGCGCAACTCCGTCAGCGCCGCTCCGGCGTCGCGCTGCATGGCTTGCAGCACCTCGGCCGATTGCAGGGCTATCGCTTCCAGCGCGGCTCGCGCAATGTGCGCGCGCGTGGTGCCGCGGGTGATGCCGATCAGCAGGCCGCGCGCGTCCGGATCCCAGTAGGGGGCGCCGATCCCGGTGAAGGCGGGCACCAGCGTCAGGCCGCCGGCGTCCGGCACCTGCGCGGCAAGTCGCTCAACGTCTTCGGCCCGCTCGATGATGCCCAACCCGTCGCGTAACCATTGCACGACGGCACCGCCGACGAAGACACTGCCTTCCAAGCAGTACGTGGTGCGGCGCGCCGTGCCGGTGCCGAGCGTCCAACCCACCGTGGTCAACAGCCGGTTGGCCGATGGCTTGGGCGAGGCGCCGGTATTGAGGAGCAGAAAGCAGCCGGTGCCGTAGGTGTTCTTGGCCATGCCGGGCGCGAAGCAGGCCTGGCCGAAAGTGGCGGCCTGCTGGTCGCCGGCGATGCCGGCGATGGGGAGCGCGCCGCCCAGCCGGTCGGCGCGCGCGTGGCCGACGAACCCGCTGGACGGCACGATCTGCGGCAGCACCGCGCGCGGCACATCGAGCAGTGCAAGCAGTTCGTCGTCCCAATCGAGCGTGTGCAGGTTGAAGAGCAGCGTGCGCGAGGCGTTGGATGGGTCGGTGGCGTGCAACGCGCCTCCGGTCAGGTTCCACAGCAGCCAGGTGTCGATGGTGCCGAAGGCAAGCTCGCCGCGACCCGCCGCCGCGCGCGCGCCCGGCACGTTATCGAGCAGCCAGGCGAGCTTGGTGCCGGAGAAGTACGGATCGAGGACAAGACCCGTGCGCGCGGTCACGTCCCGCTCGCGGCCGGCGGAGCGCAGCGCGGCGCACTGATCCGCGGTGCGCCGGTCCTGCCAGACGATCGCGTTGGCCAACGGCAGGCCCGTGCGCCGCTCCCAAAGCAGCGTCGTCTCGCGCTGGTTGGTGATGCCAATCGCCGCCACTTCGCCCGCCGCGATGCCTGCCTGGCGCAAGGCCTGCCGCCCGCAGTGCAGCTGTGTGGTCCACAGGTCGGCCGGATCGTGCTCGACCCAGCCCGGCTGTGGGTAGATCTGCCGGAACTCCTGCTGCGCCACGGCCACCGGCAGTCCCGCATGGTCGAACACGATGGCGCGCGAGCTGGTGGTGCCCTGGTCCAGGGCAAGGATGAACCGGCGCATCGTGATCCCTGCCTCCGTGCGTGGATGCTCTCTTGCCGAGCGCGGATCGCGCATCAATGACCGCGAGTCCGGCGCGTTCCTGTCGATCGGCGAGGGACTATAGACGGCCGCAGCAAGTGCCGGCAGACTGCCCCGCGCATCCGAC
>JBKCXU010000018.1:0-15860 GCA_046316025.1 Betaproteobacteria bacterium
CCCCCCCCAGCGCCGCTCTGCCGGCGGCGGCGCCGTGTCTGTCGCCGGTGACGTAG
Organism: Betaproteobacteria bacterium; assembly: GCA_046316025.1. Lineage (GTDB taxonomy): Bacteria > Pseudomonadota > Gammaproteobacteria > Burkholderiales > Burkholderiaceae_F > JAJTHJ01. The sequence goes on from JBKCXU010000018.1 coordinate 57, forward strand.
TAGATTGCCTTCTGCCCGTCCTTCATCCGCGCGACATAGTCGCTCAACGACACGGTCGCGGCGCCGTCGCTGCGCGTCGAGGCAAAGCGCAGTAGCTTGGCGATCCTTTCCCGGTTGGAGCTGTCGCCGCCGATGCCTTCCTTCAGCACCTGGCCGAACTCGGCCCAGAACTGCGCGTAATCGTCCTTGCGGTACTCGGCCAGGTCTTCGCGCAGGCCCAGCACGCGCTTGGTCGAGCCTTCGCGGATCGCGCGTACGTCGCGCGACTCTTGCAGGATCTCGCGGCTGACGTTGAGCGGCAGGTCGGACGAATCGATCACCCCGCGCACGAAGCGCAGGTAGGGCGGCAGCAACTGCTCGGCGTCGTCCATGATGAACACGCGCCGCACGTAGAGCTTCACGCCGTGCCGGTGCTGCCGGTCCCAGATGTCGAAGGGCGCCTTGGCCGGCACATAAAGCAGCTGGATGTACTCCTGCTTGCCTTCCACCCGGTTGTGCGTCCAGGCGAGCGGCTCCGCGAAGTCGTGCGCGACGTGCTTGTAGAACTCTTGGTACTGCGCTTCGGTGATGTCGTTCTTGTTGCGCGCCCACAGCGCGTTGGCCTGGTTGACGGTCTCTTCCTCGTCGGTGGCGACGTAGGCGGACTTGTCCTTGTCCCACACCTCCTTGCGCATGCGGATCGGGGTGGCAATGTGGTCGGAGTACTTGGTCAGGATCGACTTCAGCGTAAAGGCGGACAGCAGCTCGTCGTCACCCGCCTTCAGGTGCAGGATCACATCGGTGCCGCGCTCTGCGCGCGTGGCCGGCGCCACCGTGAATTCGCCGCTGCCGTCGCTTTCCCACTGCACGGCGGCCTCGGCCGGCTGGCCGGCGCGGCGCGAGACGACCGTCACCCGGTCGGCGACGATGAAGCTCGAATAAAAGCCCACGCCGAACTGGCCGATCAGCTGCGCGTCCTTCTGCTGGTCGCCCGTGAGGCTCGTAAAGAACTCGCGCGTGCCGCTCTTGGCGATGGTGCCGAGATGCGCAATAGCTTCTTCGCGCGTCATGCCGATGCCATTGTCGGACACGGTGACCGTGCGCGCCGCCTTGTCGAAGCTCACGCGGATCGCCAGTTCGCCGCCGCCGTCCAAAAGCTGCGGCTGGGCGATGCTCTCGAAGCGCAACTTGTCGCAAGCATCCGAGGAATTGCTGACCAGTTCGCGCAGGAAAATCTCCTTGTTCGAGTACAGCGAATGCACCATCAGGTGCAGCAGTTGCTTGATCTCGGCCTGGAAGCCGAGCGTCTCGCGCATGGCGGTGTCGGGTGCGCCCATCGGGTGTTCTCCTTGTTTGGCTGTGCCGCGCAATTATGGGGTCGGGCGCGCGGGCTTCAAGCCCGCCAGTAAACTCGCTGTCCTCACAAAACGTCGCTCTCATGTCAGCCCAGATCATCGACGGCAAGGCGCTGGCCGCCCGCCTGCGCGCCGAGCTCAAGGCCCGCATCGCCCGCCTCAGCGCCGCCGGCATCCCGCCCGGTTTGGCGGTGCTTCTGGTCGGCGACGACCCGGCCTCGGCGGTCTACGTGCGGCACAAGGTAAAGTCCTGCGAAGAAGTCGGCATCCGCTCATGGTGCGACCGGTTGGGTGCCGACACCACCGAAGCGCAGTTGTTGGCGCGGATCGCCGCGCTGAACGCCGACCCTGCCGTGCACGGCATCCTGGTGCAGTTGCCGCTGCCCAGGCATTTGGATGCGCAGCGCATCCTGGAAGCGATCGCCTTCGACAAGGACGTCGACGGCCTGCATGCAACCAACGCCGGCTTGACACTGATGGGCCGCCCGCACTTTCGCTCCTGCACGCCGTACGGCGTGATGAAGATGCTGGAGACGACCGGGGTACCGCTGCGCGGCGCGCACGCGGTGGTGCTCGGCCGCTCCAACATGGTCGGCAAACCGATGGCGATGCTGCTGCTCGCGGCCGACGCCACGGTGACCATCTGCCACTCGGCCACCCGCGATCTGCCCACCGTCACCCGCCAGGCCGACGTGCTGATCGCCGCGGTCGGCCGCCGCAACCTGGTGACGGCCGGGATGGTCAAGCCCGGTGCGGTGGTGATCGACGTCGGCACCAACAAGACGCCCGAAGGCAAGCTGGCGGGCGACGTGGACTTTGAGCGCGTGCGCGAAGTGGCCGGCTGGATCTCGCCGGTACCGGGCGGCGTTGGGCCGATGACCATTGCCATGCTCCTCACCAACACGGTCGAAGCGGCCGAACGCTCCGCCGGCCTCTTCGCCTGAACTGCCATGCCCTTCGATACCGCCGATACCAATCCACTGCTCGATCTCGCCGGTCTGCCCAATTTCGAGGCCATCCGGCCCGAGCACATCGCGCCCGCCATTGACGCGCTGCTGGCACGCGCCCGCGCCGCGGTCGCGCACGCGACGACCGACGATCTGCCCGCCACCTGGGATGCCGTGGTCGAGCCGCTCGACGACGCGACCGAGGCGCTGTCGCGCGCCTGGGGCACGGTCGCGCACTTAAATGCCGTGGCCGACACGCCGGCGCTGCGCGAGCAGTACAACGCCGTTCTGCCGCGCGTGACCGCGTTCTGGACCGAGCTGTCCCAGAACGAGCGGCTCTTCGCCTGCTACAAGGGGCTTGCCGCCGCGCCCGACTTCGGCCAATGGCCGCGCGCCCGCCGAACCGTGATCGAGCACGAGTTGCGCGACTTTCGCCTGGGCGGCGCCGAACTGCCCGCCGAGCCCAAGGCGCGGTTGGCCGCGATCCACGAGCGGCAGGCGCAGTTGAGCACCCGCTTTGCCGAAAACGTGCTCGACGCGACCAACGCCTTTGCCCTTTACGTCGAAGACCACGAGGTCGCCCGCAAGCTCGCCGGCATCCCGTCCGATGTACTGGAACAGTATCGCGAGGCCGCCGCGGCCGAAGGCAAGGGTGGATGCAAGCTGACGCTGCACTTCCCCAGCTACGGCCCGGCGATGCAGTACGCGCAGGACCGCGCGCTGCGCGAGCAGCTGTACCGCGCCTATGCGACGCGCGCATCCGAGTTCGGCCCGCCCGAGTGGAACAACAGCGACGCGCTGCTCGAACTGCTGCGCCTGCGACGCGAGCAGGCCGCACTGCTCGGCTACGCCGACTTTGCCGAACTGTCGCTGGTGCCCAAAATGGCGCAATCGAGCGGCGAGGTGCTCGACTTCCTGCGCGACCTGGCGCGCCGCTGCAAGCCGTACGCGGCGCGCGACATGGCCGAACTGCGCGAGTTTGCCGCGCGCGAACTGAACCTCGCCGAACTGCACGCCTGGGACATCGCCTACGCCAGCGAAAAACTGCGCGAGGCGCGCTACGCCTACTCCGAGCAGGAGGTCAAGCAGTACTTCACCGAGACCGCGGTGCTGCCCGGTCTGTTCAAGCTGATCGAGACCCTGTTTGCGGTCGCCATCCGCCAAGACAACGCCCCCACCTGGCATCCGGACGTGAAGTTCTACCGGATCGAGTCGCTCGACGGCACTCTGCTGGCGCAGTTCTATCTCGATCTGTACGCGCGCGAGCACAAGCAGGGCGGGGCCTGGCAGGACGACGCGCGCGCCCGCCGTGCCGCGCACGGCCGGTTGCAGACCCCGGTGTCGTACCTCACCTGCAACTTCTCGCGCCCGACCGGCGGCAAGCCCGCGCTCTTCACCCACGATGAGGTGCTGACCCTGTTCCACGAGTTCGGCCACGGCCTGCACCACATGCTCACCCGGGTGGACGAGCTGTCGGTCTCCGGCATCAGCGGCGTGGAGTGGGACGCGGTCGAACTGCCCAGCCAGTTCATGGAGAACTTCGCCTGGGAATGGGAGGGGCTGCAACTGCTCACCGCGCACGTCGAGACCGGGGCGAAGCTGCCGCGCGAACTGTTCGACAAGATGGTCGCCGCCAAGAACTTTCAGAGCGGCATGCAGTTCGTGCGTCAACTGGAATTCGGCCTGACCGACCTGCGGCTGCACACCGACTTCGAGCCGACCGATGCAGCCGCGCTGCAAGCTCTGGTGGCCGAGGTGCGGCAGGAGGTGGCGGTGGTGATCCCGCCGCCGTTTAACCGGATGGCGGCGAGCTTCAGCCACATCTTTGCCGGCGGCTATGCGGCCGGCTACTACAGCTACAAGTGGGCCGAGGTGCTCTCGGCCGACGCGTACGCCGCCTTCGAAGGCTGCGCCACGGTGCTCGACCCGGCGGCGGGACGGCGCTTTCTCGATGAAGTGCTGGCGGTCGGCGGCAGCCGGCCGGCAATGGAGTCTTTCGTCGCCTTCCGCGGCCGCAAGCCGACGATGGACGCGCTGCTGCGGCACAACGGCATGGACGGTGCGCCGGCATGAAGCCGCTGGCCGCCCTCGTCCTCTGCTGCGCGCTCGCCGCGCCGGCGCTGGCGCAGTACAAGTGGACGGCCCCCGACGGCAGCACCACTTACGGCGACCGGCCGCCGGCGGGCGCGCGCGACGTGCAGAAGCTGGGGAGCGGTGCGGCGCCGGGCGCGAACGACCCACTGCAGGGGCTACCGTTCGAGCTGCGGCGGGCAGCGCAGAGCTTTCCGGTACGCCTTTACACGACACCGGGCTGTGCGCCTTGCGACGCCGGGCGCGAAGCGCTGCGGGCGCGCGGCGTGCCGTTCGAGGAGCGCACCGTCGTCTCGCGCGCAGACCTCGAAGCCTTGCTCGGCTTGGGCCATGGCGGCGACTTGCCGCTGCTGACCGTCGGCCGACAAGCCCAGCGCGGTTTCGAACCGCGCGCCTGGATGAGCCTGCTCGACGCGGCGGGCTACCCCGCCGCGTCGCAGTTGCCGCGCAACTGGCAGCCTGCGGCGCCGCGCCCGATCGGCGAAGCGGCCCCGTCGGCGCCAGCCCCTGCGGCCGCCGCGCCGGAGACCGAAGCTGCAACACGGCCCCCACCGCCCGAGCCGACCCGCGGCGGCCCCACGCGCTTCTGATGCCCACCTCGCTCGCCACCTGGAACGTCAACTCGCTCAAGGTGCGGCTGCCGCATCTGCTCGATTGGCTGGTTGCGCATCGGCCGACCATCGTCTGTCTGCAAGAGACGAAGCTCACCGACGACAAGTTTCCCGTCGCCGATCTCGAAGCGGCGGGTTACCGCAGTGTCTACGCCGGCCAGAAGACCTACAACGGCGTGGCCGTGCTGCTGCGCGCCGACAGCGGCACGGCGCCGACCGAAGTGCAGATCAACCTGCCGAACTTTGCCGACGAGCAAAAGCGCCTGCTCGCCGTCACGGTGGGCGACCTGCGTGTGGTCTGCGGCTACTTTCCCAACGGCCAGGCAGTCGGCAGCGAGAAGTACGAGTACAAGCTGCGCTGGCTGGCGGCACTGACGGATTGGTTGCGCGGCGAACTCTCGCGCTACCCCAATCTGGCGCTGGCCGGCGATTACAACATCGCGCCGGAGCCGCGGGATGTGCACGACCCCGCCGCATGGGAGGGCCAGGTGCTGGTTTCCGCGCCGGAGCGTGCGGCGTTTCGCGCGCTGCTCGATCTCGGTCTGCAAGACAGTTTCCGCCGGTTCAACCAGCCGGAGCGCAGCTACACGTGGTGGGATTACCGCAACCTCGCCTTCCGCCGCAAGATGGGCCTGCGCATCGACCACATCCTGCTCACGCCGGCGCTGGCAGCGACCTGCACCGGCTGCATCATCGACGTCGAACCGCGCCGCCGCGAGCAGCCGAGCGACCACGCGCCGGTGCTCGCCACCTTCGCCTGATCAGGGCTCGCGCTGCGCCGGCTGGTGCGTCAGCGCCACCCCGCCGCGGCGCGCACGGCGGTCGCGCCAGCGCGCCGCCCAGCCGTCCAGATACGAGTAGATCACCGGCACCACCACGAGCGTGAGCAGCGTGGAGGTGATCACCCCGCCGATGATCGCGCGGCCCATCGGCGCCTGCTGCTCGGAGCCTTCGCCCAAGCCCAGCGCCAGCGGCAGCATGCCGAAGATCATCGCCGCGGTGGTCATCAAAATCGGCCGCAGCCGCACCTGGCCGGCCTCGCGCAACGCATCCATCCGGTTCAAGCCCTCGCGCTGGCCCTTGTTGGCAAAGTCCACCAGCAGGATCGCGTTCTTGGTCACCAGCCCCATCAGGAAGACGATGCCGATCATCGAGAAGATGTTCATCGTCGTGTTGGTGACGAGCAGCGCCAGCATCACGCCGACGATCGACAGCGGCAGCGAGGCCATGATCGCCAGCGGCTGGATGAAGCTGCCGAACTGCGAGGCGAGCACGATGTAGATGAAGATCACCGCCAGCAGCAGCGCCGCGCCGATGGCGCTACCGACCTCCTGCTGCTCGCGGATTTGGCCGCCGACGTCGAACGTCAGTCCCGGTGGCAGCGGGTAGTCGCGCACCAGCTGCTGCACCTCCTTGCCCACGTCGCCCGCCGCCCGCCCCTGCACGCCGGCAAAGAGCGCCACCCGCCGTTGCAGGTTCTGCCGGCGGATGTTCTCCGGGTTGAACGTCTTTTCCACCGTGGCGATGGCGCGCAGCGGCACCACCTCGGGCGAGCCGTCGGCCAGTTGCCGGCCGGTGGCGATGTTCAGATTGGCAATGTCTTCGACCAGCGCACGGTTGACCTGCGGCAGTTGCACCACGACCTCGTAGTTCTGCCCGTCGGGGGCCAGCCAGTAGCCGGCGTTTTCGCCCTCCACCAGCGCGCGCAGCGTGCTGCCCAGTTGCGCATGGGTGATGCCGTACTCGGCGGCGAGTTCGGGCCGCAGCCGCACCGCCAGCGCGGGCGTGCCTTCCTTGACCGAGGTTTCGATGTCGGTGATGCCGGGGATCGCCTTGACCTTCTCTTTCAGATCGGCGATCACGCGTTGCATCTCGGCGTCGTTGTTGCCGAGCAGCGCGACGTAGATCGGCTGGTTCCAGCCCACCTTGAGTTCCACGCCGGGGATGCTCGCCACCCGCTCGCGGATCGCCCGCTCCAGTTCCTTCTGCGTGCGCTCGCGTGCCGCGCGCGGTACGAGCTTCAGATTGATGGTCGCGCCATTACGCGCGCCGTCGGTGCCGATGTTGGTGTCGATCGACTCGATCTCGCGGAACTCCGCCAGCACCGCCTCCACCCGCTTGACCCGCTCGTTGGCGTACTCCAGCGAGGAGCCAATCGGCAGCGTCAGGCGGATCGAGGTGTAGCTCTGGTCGGTCTCGGGCACCATCTCGGTGCCGACGACGGCGGCGATCGGGAAACTCGCGAGGAAGCTCGCCGTGGCAATGGCCAAGGTCGTCTTGCGATGGGCCAGTGCCCAATCGAGCAGCCGCCCGTACCAGACGTGCCAGCGCTCGACCCAGCGGTCGAAGGTGCGCAACACCGGCCCGACCACGGGCAAGCGCGTCGCGCCTTCCGGCGGGTCGCGCCACACCGCGGACAGCATCGGGTCGAGCGTAAAGCTGACGAACATCGACAGCAGCACCGCCACCACCACCGTCAGGCCAAAGGAGTGGAAGAACTTGCCGACCAGCCCGCTCATGAATGCGATCGGCACGAACACGGCGACGATGGACAGCGTGGTCGCAAGCACGGCCAAGCCGATCTCGTCGGTGCCCTCGCGCGCGGCGGTCGCGTGGTCCTTGCCCATCCGCAGATGGCGCACGATGTTCTCGCGCACGACGATGGCATCGTCGATCAGCAGGCCGATCACCAGCGACAGCGCCATCAGCGTCATGTAATTGAGCGTGAAGCCCAGCGCATAGAGTGCGATGAAGGTGGCGATCACCGAGATCGGCAGCGTCAAGCCGGTGATGACCGTGCTGCGCCAGGAGCCGAGAAACAGAAAGACGATCAGCACGGTGAGCAGCGCGCCTTCGACGATGGTGCGCTTGACGTTGTCGACCGACTGCTCGACGAAGTCCGACTCCGCCCACATGAACTTCAGTTCGACGCCGGACGGTAGTTGCTTGCGGATGCCCTCGGCCGCGGTCTTCAGCTCCCGGCCGACTTCGACGATGTTGGCGTCCTGCGCCTTCCACACGCGCACGCCGATCGCCGGTCGGCCATCGACGCGCGACAACGACAGCGCCTCGCGCTCAGCATCGATCGTTCGCGCCACCTGCGACAGCAAGATCGGCACACCGTTGCGGCGCGCGACGATGATCTGCTCGAACTGCTCCGGGCGCGCCAGCCGGCCGTCCACGCGGACGATGGTCTCGGCAGTGGCGTTGTAGACGGTGCCCACCGCCACGCTGACGTTGGCCGTGCGCAGCGCGGAGAGCACTTGGTCGACCGTCAGACCCAGCGCCGTGAGCCGCGCCGGGTCGATCCGCACCTGCACCTGCCGCGTCACCGTGCCGGACAATTCGACGCGCCCCACCCCATTGACGCGCTCGAAGCCCTTTTGCACCACCTGCTCGGCCAGCAGCGTCAACTCGCGCGGCGTGCGCGTACCCGACAGCAGCGCAAAAGTGGCCACCGGCTGCTGCTCCTCGGCGTTGATCCGCTGCACCACCGGATCCTTGGCCTCGCGCGGGAAGCTGGCGCGGATCTGCGCCAGCTTGTCGCGCACCTCCTGCGTGGCGCGGGTCATGTCCACGTCGTACCTGAACTCGACCCAGGTGAGCGAGCGCCCTTCGTCGGAGCGCGACAGCAGCCGCTTGACGCCGGCAACCGTGTTGACGGCGTTCTCCACCGGCTTGGCCAGGTCGTTTTCCACCTGCTCGGGCGAGGCCCCGGGATAGGCGATCCAGATGCTCAGGCCCGGCGGCGACACGTCGGGCAAGGGCTGCACGCCGAGCCGCGCGTAGGAGAAGATGCCGAGCACGGTCAGCGCGACCATCACCATGGTCGCAAAGACCGGGTGGGCGATCGCCACGCGGGTCATCCACATGACTCGCTCCTCAGTGGGCGGCGGCGAGCCGGTCCGGCCCGGCGACCTTACGCTCGCCGGCCGCCTCGACCACGCGCGCCGCCATGCCTTCACGCAGGTTGTCGAAGCGGGTGGCGATCACCGAGTCGCCGGGGCGCAGGCCCTCGACGATCTCGACCCACTGCGCGCGCTCGTCGCGCGCCCCCAGCGTGACCACGCGCCGCACCAGCTTGCCGTCGACGATGGTCCAGACCACCGACTGCGCGCCGTCGCTGCGCACCGCCGAGACGGGCAGCGCCGGCACCTCGCGCCCGCCGGCCAGGCGCAGCCGCACGCGGGCGAACATGCCAGCCTTGAGCACGGAGTCTTCGTTGGCGAGCGCCACGTAAACGTAGATGCTGCGCGTGCCCGGCTCCGCGCTGGGGTTGATCCGCTCGACCTTGCCGGCAAAGCGCCGCTCAGGCAGCCCTTCGATCTCGACCTCGACCGGCTGACCGCGCTCCACGCGCGCCACGTCGGCGACCGCCGCCTGCGCCTGCACTTCGAGTTGCGACAAATCCACGATGGACAGCAGCGGTGCGTCGAAGGACACCTTCTCGCCTGGCTGCACATTGCGCTTGGCGACGATGCCGCCGATCGGCGCGCGCACCACCGCGTCGGCCAGTTGCAGCCGCGTCTGATCGAGTTGCGCCTGCGCCGCAGCGACCGCGGCCGCCTGCGCGCGATGCGCCGCGTCGGCCGTGTCGAAGGCGTTTTGCGAGATGAAGTTCTGCTTGACCAGCGCGGCGTTGGCCTGCCGCGTGCGCTCGGTTTGCGCCAGTTGCGCCTTCGCCGCTTCCAGCGAGGCCACGCGCTCCGCTTCCAGCGCGCGCACCGGCGCAGTGTCGAACTCGGCGACGACCTGGCCGGCGGCGACGCGCTCGCCCTCGCGTACCAGCACGCGCTTGACCTCCGCCGACAGCTTGGCCCGCACGGTGGCCTGCGACACCGCCTGCACGGTACCCGGCAGCGCGAGTTCGACGGCGAGCGTCTTGGGTGTCACCTGCACCATGTCGCTCGCCGCAAACTCCAACGGCGGCGGTGCTTTCTTGGCCTCGGCCTGCGCCGACGGGCCTTGACCCCGGCTAAAAAAGAGTGCGGCACCCGCACCCAGCGCCAGCACGGCCGCGCCAGCCACGACCCACGCGAACTTGCGTTTCACCCGGTCCCCCGTTCGGCGCGCCTCGTGGGCGAGCACCCAATTCGTCCAGGGGCGCATTATGGAGGGCGACGCAAAGCAGGCTGCCCGCCGTGCGACCAAGCGCGCATAGCCCGGACAGACTGCATTTACGCGGGACGGGCGCGACCGCGCCACACCGCCGCTGCGTCGCCTTGGCGACGCAGCGGATCAGTCTTCCAGTCTCAGTTCCTGGATCTTGCGTGTGATCGTGTTGCGACCGAGGCCGAGTTTGCCGGCCGCTTCGATGCGCCGCCCCTTGCAGCGCTTGAGCGCCATCCGGATCACGGTGGCCTCGAACTCGCGCGTGAGCGTGTCCATGATCGCGCGGTCGCCGGCGGCGAGCCGCCGCTCCACCTCGGCGGCGAGCACGCTGGCCCATCCGCCGGCTGCGGCATCGGCGGCGGGCGCCGGCATCGCCGCGGCCGCCGGCGGCGCACCGACCGGCGCCGGCTGTGCCGCCTCCTGGCGCAACTCCAGCGGCAGGTCCTCGACCTTGACCCCCTGCGCCGGCGCCAGCACGGTCAGCCAATGGCAGAGGTTTTCCAACTGCCGCACATTGCCGGGGAAGGGCAACTGCTCGATGAAGCGCTGCGCCTCGGGCGACAGCCGCTTCGGCTCCACACCCAGTTCGCGCGCACTCTTGGCGAGGAAGTGCCGCGCCAGCGGAGCAATGTCCTCGCGCCGCTCGCGCAGGGGCGGCAGGCGCAGGCGGATCACGTTCAACCGGTGATACAGGTCTTCGCGAAACAGCCCCTGGCGCACCCGCTCTTCCAGGTTCTGGTGGGTGGCGGCAATCACCCGCACGTCGGCCTTGATCGGCTGGTGACCGCCAACGCGGTAGTAATAACCGTCGGACAGCACGCGCAGGAGGCGCGTTTGCAGTTCGGCGGGCATGTCGCCGATCTCGTCGAGGAACAGCGTGCCGCCTTCGGCCTGCTCGAAGCGCCCCTTGCGCAAGGCTTGGGCGCCGGTAAAGGCGCCGCGCTCGTGGCCGAACAACTCGCTTTCCAGCAGGTCGCGCGGGATGGCGGCCATGTTCAGTGCGATGAACGGCCCGCGCGCGCGCGCGCTGTGCTTGTGCAGCGCGCGCGCCACCACCTCCTTGCCGGCGCCGGACTCCCCGTTGATCAGCACCGTGACGGTGGACTGCGACAGCCGGCCGATGGCGCGGAACACGTCCTGCATCGCCGGCGCCTGGCCGAGGATCTCCGGCACCTCGGGCACCGGCTCATCGGCCTGCGCCTCGCGCAGGCTTTCGTCCACGGCGCGGCGGATCAGCTCGACGGCTTTGTCCACGTCGAAGGGCTTGGGCAAGTACTCGAAGGCGCCGCCCTGAAAGGCTGACACGGCACTCTCCAGATCGGAAAACGCCGTCATCACGATCACCGGCAGCGCCGGATGTTTGCGCTTGACGCTGCGCAGCAGTTCGATGCCACTGGTGCCGGGCATGCGGATGTCGGACACCAGCACCTGCGGCCGGTCGACTTCGAGCGCGGACAGTACTTCCTGCGCACTGGCGAAGGCCTTGCAGGGGATGCTCTCGCGCGCCAGCGCCTTTTCGAGCACCCAGCGGATCGAGCGGTCGTCGTCGACGATCCAGATCGGTTTCATAGTGGCAACAAGATGCGAAAGTCGGTGCGCCCGGGGCGGGATTCGAAGTCGATCGTGCCGTGGTTGCTCTGCACGTAGGTTTGCGCCAGCGACAGCCCGAGCCCGCTGCCGCCGTCGCGGCCGCTCACCAGCGGGTAAAACACCCGCTCGCGCAGTTCTTCCGGAATGCCCGGCCCGTTGTCGAACACATGCAAGGCCAGTGCCAGCCGGTGCACGCGGCGGGCGATGGTCGCGCGCCGCGCCACCCGCGTGCGCAGTTCGATGCGCGCGTCGCCGGCAGCGATGCGCGCGTCCAGCGCCTGCGCGGCGTTGCGGGCGATGTTGAGCACCGCCTGGATCAATTGCTCGCGGTCGCCGCGCACGTCGGGCGCGGAGGCGTCGTAGTCGCGCTCGATGGACAGCCCCTGCGGAAACTCCGCCAGCAGCACCGCGCGCACGCGCTCGCAGACTTCGTGGATGTTGAACTCCTCAACCACCAGCGGCACCCGGTGCGGCGCCAGCAGCCGGTCGACCAGCGCCTGCAGGCGGTCGGCCTCGGCCACGATGACCCGCGTGTACTCGCGCAGCGCGTCGGTGTCCAGCTCGCGTTCGAGCAGCTGCGCCGCGCCGCGGATGCCGCCCAGCGGGTTCTTGACCTCATGCGCCAGGTTGCGCAGCAGCGTGCGGTTGGCGTCGGACAGATCGAGCGCACGCTCGTCGCGCTCGACCTTGCGCTGGCTGTCGACTTCGACGAGTTCGAGCACCAGCGGCGTTTCGCGCGAGTACAGCGCCGAGGCGGTCGCCTGCACCGCCAGCGGCTCGTGCAGCGGCCGGCGCAGCATCAGCCACTGCCGGCGCAGGCCGAGCGCGTCGGACTGCGCGTCCTGCAGCAGATGCAAGAGCACGCCGTCGTCGGCAAACAGGCGCTCGACCGGCTGCCCGGTCAGGTGCTTGCGCGAGGCCTCGAACAACTGCTCGGCCGCCTGGTTGGCAAACACCACGGCGCCGCGCCAATCGATCACCAGCACCGCGGTGGCGAGCAAATCGAGCCCGGCCACGCGCTCGGGGTCGAACACGGCGGTGATAGTGGCGGCGTTCACCGCCCGCCTCCACGACCGTACGCTACGGCCGCGCCAGTTCGCGCTCGAGCGAGCGGACGTTGGCTTCGGCGCGCTGGATGTCCTCGCGCAGCCGCTCGACGCGCTCCAGGTAGCGCGCGTAGTTGCGCTCGTCGCCGCGCCTCTCCGGCTCGCCGTTGTTGTACTCGGCGCGCAGCGCATCGAGCTTGCTCTTCTCTGTGCGCAACTCGTCGTCCAGAATCTTGCGCCGGTCTTCGTCGCGCGCCTTTTGCGCGCCGCCTTCGACCCGCGGGAAGTTGGCCGGCGGCGGGGTCGCCGCACGAGGCGGCGCCTTGGTCGCCGGCACCGTCACGATCGGCGGCACGTCCAGCCGCTTGCAGCCCTTGCTGTCGCCCGTGTTCTGGTAGGTCTTGTTGCCCTTGTCGTCGACGCAGACGAAGATCTGCGCCCACGCCGCCGGCAGGCTCAACGCCAGCAGCGCGCCGACAGCATTGATCGCCATTGCACTCCGCTTCATGGGCGGGAGTGTAGGCGAGCGGACGCACCAGGGCGACGGGGACGGGGCGGCGGCTACGCATCGCTACCGAAAAAAAGGGGCGGATCGCCCGCCCCTTCGTGCTCCGTACGGCGGTTCGCCTTACAGGCTGTAGTACATGTCGAACTCGACCGGGTGCGTGGTCATGCGGAAGCGGGTCACCTCTTCCATCTTGAGCGCGATGTAGGCGTCGATCATGTCGTTGCTGAACACGCCGCCGCGCGTCAGGAACTCGCGGTCGCGGTCCAGGTTGTCCAGCGCCTCGTCCAGGGACGCGCAGGGGTGCGGCACCTTGGCGGCCTCTTCCGGCTCCAGGTCGTACAGGTTCTTGTCCATCGGCTCGCCCGGATGGATCTTGTTCTGCACGCCGTCCAGGCCCGCCATCAGCAGCGCAGCAAAGGCCAGATACGGATTGGCGGTCGGGTCGGGGAAGCGCACTTCCACGCGCCGGCCCTTGGGGTTGGACACGTACGGAATGCGGCAGGAGGCCGAACGGTTGCGCGCCGAGTACGCCAGGTTGATCGGCGCCTCGAAGCCGGGCACCAGCCGCTTGTAGCTGTTGGTGCCCGGGTTGGTGAAGGCATTGAGCGCCTTGGCGTGCTTGATGATGCCGCCGATGTAGTACAGCGCGAAGTCCGACAGCCCCGCGTAGCCGTTGCCGGCAAAGAGGTTGGCGCCGTCTTTCCACACCGACTGGTGCACATGCATGCCGGAGCCGTTGTCGCCGACCACCGGCTTGGGCATGAAGGTGGCCGTCTTGCCGTAGCTGGCGGCGACGTTCCACACCGTGTACTTGAGGATTTGCAGCCAGTCGGCGCGCTTGACCAGCGTGCTGAACTTGGTGCCGATCTCGCACTGGCCGGGGGCCGCCACTTCGTGGTGGTGGACTTCGACTTCCACGCCCTGCTGCTCGAGCAGCAGGCACATCTCGGAGCGGATGTCTTGCAGCGAGTCGGTCGGCGGCACCGGGAAGTAGCCGCCCTTGACCGGCGGGCGGTGCGCCAGGTTGCCGGCCTCGTAGTCGATGCCGGTGGACCAGGGCGCTTCCTCGGACCTGATCTTGACCGAGCTGCCCGACATATCGACGTTCCAGGTCACCGAGTCGAAGATGAAGAACTCGGGCTCGGGGCCGAAGTAGGCGGTGTCGCCCAGGCCCGTGGACTTCAGGTAAGCCTCGGCGCGCTTGGCGAGCGAGCGCGGGTCGCGGTCGTAACCTTTGCCGGTGGAGGGCTCGATCACGTCGCAGGACAAAATCAGCGTGTTCTCTTCGCGGAACGGGTCCATCCGCGCGCTGCCGGCATCCGGCATCAGCAGCATGTCGGAGGCTTCGATACCCTTCCAGCCGGCGATCGACGAGCCATCGAAGGCGTGGCCGTCCTCGAACTTGGAGTCATCGAACATCTTGCTCGGCACGGAGACGTGCTGCTCCTTGCCTTTGGTGTCGGTAAAGCGCAGGTCAACGAACTTGACTTCGTTGTCCGCGATCATCTTCATGACCTCTTTGGGGGTCGCCATGGATGCTTACTCCTCGCTAGGGAAGTGAAAAAACCGGAACGGTTTAGCGCACTGCGCTAATCCAGCATTTTGATAGCAGGAACCGTGCCTCGCGCTCCTGGGCCAGGGGCAACCCGCACCCGCCTTGTGCGCTTCACAGGTTGCAGCTGGCATGTCAAGCGCCGCCAAGGGCAGGCATAGCGTTTCATCGCTCATTCGTGGTGCAGTATGCGCCGCCATGGTGCCATTTGCTCCAATTCATGAACTTGGCAGGAAAATCGCCTGCAAGTCGCTGAGGAAGCGTCGCCCCAACTCCGTTGGGCACACCGTGTCCCGATCGACCGCCAGCAAGCCCTTGGCCTGCGCCCGCGAGAGTCCTGGGTCGATCGCCGACGCCGGCAACCCGGTGCGCTCGGCAAACCAGCGCAGCGGAAAACCCCCATTGAGCCGCAGCGCGTTGAGCATGAACTCGAAGGGCAAATCGGCACGCGCGACCTCGCGGCTTTCGGCCAGAAACTCGCCGCGCGCGCCGCGCTCCAGGTACAACGCCGGCGTACGGAAACGGATCTGGCGGACGATCCGCTGCGGAAACGACAGCTTGCTGTGCGAGCCAGCACCGATGCCGAGGTAATCGCCGAAGCTCCAGTAGTTGAGATTGTGGCGGCAAGCGCGCTGCGGCCACGCGTAGGCAGAGACTTCGTAGTGCTCGTAGCCGGCCTGCGCCATCGTCGCCTCGATGGTCTCGTGCATTGCCGCCGCCTCGTCTTCGTCCGGCAGCGCGGGCGGGTGCCGGGCAAAGACCGTGTTCGGCTCGAGCGTCAACTGATACAGCGACAGGTGCGGCGGCGCGCAGGCGAGTGCCGTGGCGAGGTCGCGCCGGCAGTCGTCCAGGTTCTGGCCGGGCAGCGCGTACATGAGGTCGAGATTGAAATTGTCGAAGGCTGCACGCGCGGCCGCCACCGCTGCGGCCGCCTGCTCGCCGTCGTGGATGCGCCCCAAGCGGCGCAAGGCCGCCGGGTCGAACGACTGCACGCCGATCGACAGCCGGTTGAC
>JBKCXU010000019.1:0-19601 GCA_046316025.1 Betaproteobacteria bacterium
CGCGTACCGACAGGTACTGCAAGTCCTTACCGAACGGCGGAGCTTGCGGCTCGCACAGGGCGATGTAGACCTCGCTGCCGGGGTAGGAGACCGGGCGACCGACGGTTTCGGACTGGCTCAACATGCGTCGTTCGCGCCGCACGGTGTAGAAGCTGCCGGCACCCAGTCGACCTGCGGCGACGGTTTCGAAAATCGGCGCGAAGCGTCGCTCGCCGCCCGGTCCGCCGCCGCGCACGTCGAGCAACTGGACGACCTCGAATTCCGTGGGCCGGGTGCGGTCGCCGACCAGGTGGAACTCGGTGCGGCCCGGCTCGATCTCGACGCGCTCCAAGGGGCGCTCGTACAAGTTGACGGCCGGAACGCAAAACAGCGCCAACGACGGCGTCTTGATCGCACTCTCCAGCCGCGGAAACGCGCCGTCGAAATAAAAGGTCAGGACGAGGCGCCGCCCGCCCTTGGCCGGCAGCGCGGGCCGCAGCCCGCCGACTTCGACGAAGCGGAACTTTTCCGGCAAGGCCGCGTACTCGCGCAAGACGCGAAAGCCCGCGTGGCCTCGGTTCGGCATCGGGTACAAGGCTTCGTCGCCGTCGAAGCCAATTTGCCGCACGGCGCTGCGCGGCAGCCAGTGCTGCGCGCCCCGTCCGCCCGGCTCGGTGCCGACGCTTAACGCGACGCAGCGCCCGGCCAGCAGTTCCATCAACTGCGCGCCGTAGGCATCGCCCTGGGCGACGAACAGCGGCAACGTATCGAGCGGCATGCCGCCAAAGTCGCCCTCGCCAACCGCAGCAATCTCCAGCCGCAAGCTGGACGCGGCTCGGTGTCCGGCCACCCGCGCCGCGGCCGGCAAGTCGAGGCGTGCAGCGAGGTATTGAACCTCGGCGATCTGCAGCGGCCATAGCCGCAACTCTCGCGCCGTGCGAAAGTCGCACCGTACCGCAGCGTTGCCGCGCAGGCTGCCCACGACATGCGCATGGCGCGGAATCGCGACCCCTTCCTGGAGCCGCTTGCTGTCGGCCGACTCGATGTCGAGGCGCAAGACCATCGCCGAAGGCGACGGGGCCAACCAGCCAGGGAACAGTACGTCGAGCAGTTGTTGGGTGAAGTTCGGGTACTGCGCTTCGATCTTCAACCGCACTCGCGCCGACAGGTAGGCGACCCCTTCGAGCAGGCGCTCGACGTAAGGATCCTCGACGCGCGCGTCCGATATCGACAGGCGGGCTGCCCGATCGGGAAACTCGCGCGCGAACTCTGCCGCTTCGGTACGAAGATAGAGGAGTTCCTCGTTATAGAGATCGATGATCCGCGGGTCCACGCGACACCTCTACACGCTGCGTACCTGCGCCCGACCCAGATCGAGATCGAACTCCGTTTCCACCGAGAACTCAATCGGCAGCGGGTCGGCACGCAGCTCGCCGCGCAGCACGTAACAGACGGTTCCGACGCGGTCGACGCTCCGGTCGGCCCTCGCCACCAGCGTCACCGACAGTGTCGCCGCATTGATGCGCGGCTCGAAGGCGACGATGCGCTCGCGAATCGCCCAAGCGATCTCCTCGGCATCGCGTTCGAACGACGATTGCACCCGACCCGAAAACGCCGGGATGCCGAAACAGAACACCGACCGCTCGACTTCCGCGGGATAGCGGCGCGCGACGGTCGCGGCAGCGCCGCTGTCGCGCTGCACGCGCAGGTGCTCTTGCTCGGTGTTGAGCAGCCACTCCAGGTTGCGCAACACGTCGCGCTTGACGTCCTGCCAGCTGCTGAAGCCGTTGCGCGCGCGGCCGTTGTCGGTTGCGGCCGCCCAGCGTTCCAGCAAGCAGGGCAGGAAAATCGTCATCGGCTGCCCCGACCGCAGGCGGCGCTCGCGCAAATCACGGTGCGGCGACGGTCAGTTCGCGCACATCGAGAAGCGCGTATTCGTCCGCATCGGTCAGCAGCATCTTCTGGCCAAAGCCGATGAAGAACCGCTCGTTGAGCGGCTGCCAGTCGGTACGCGCAGCCACGGCCTGCGCTTCGCTCTGCGGCGCCGGATAGCGTACCGGCAGGAACACCTCGATGCCGCCGGTGCCGGTCGCATCGAGCATTGCGCGCTGCCAGAGGCGGTCGCGCAGCTCCGTGGGGGGCTGGGTGGTCAGGTTGCGAACCGCCTGCCACGGCACCCACACGTACTTGCCTTGCGCCACGACCTCAAGCACCGGCATGACGCGTGCGTCGCCGTCGCAAATCCAGGCAAACGCCCGCCCGTCGATCGACCCCGGCACTTCGGGTACCGCCTCGGCCACTTCGTCGAGCAACGTCGACGCGGCCGCGATCTGCCCCTGCGCCACGTGGCCCACCGCAGCCACCAGCGCCCCAAACCACTCGGGCGGCGGGCCAAAACAGGTCGGCGAGCGAATACCGGCGAACACCTCGGCGCGCTGCAGTTCGGAGTCGATCAGGCCGTGGCAGGCCTGCACCTCGATGGCCCACGAGGAATCCAGCCCGAGCATCACATCGAGCTGCTTACGCGCACGGTCGAACTCGCCGCGGCAGGCGAAAACCTGCCACAACAAGCTGCGGGCGAGAAAGTCGTTCGGCGCCACCTGCACGCGCGCCTTGGCATCGTCGAACAGACGATCCAGCGAAATCTGGGTCACGGCACCTCCTTGGGCGCTCTGCGCCCTTCCCCGGCACGACTCCGGGGCAAGCGGGCGGCGCCGCGACAGCGCGCCGCCCGTCGGTCGAACTACACCTTGACGTTCTTCTGCACGTCAAAGCCCGCCTTGACCGCGCCGCCTTTCTTCGCGCCCTTGTTGTCCTGCTCTTGGTACTCCACCTCGAACTTGGCAAACGCCAGCGTCACCGACTCAATCGGCGTGTCGGATCCGGTGCCCGAGGGGCTGACGCTGGAAACGATGACGTCGGTGAGCGTGAGCTTGAAGAAGTCCACCGCGCTGTCGCCGCCGGCTTTGCGGCAGACGAGCACGGCATCCTTGATGTGCTTGCCTGTGCAACAGGCCTCCATCAGCTTGGGCGAAGCGCGATCGACGTAATGGGTGAAGGACAAGTCTTGCATGTTGACCTTGCCCGAGCCACCACCTGCGCTGGCTCTGAAGCTGGTGGTCTGGGACATGCCCCAGCCGAAGCTCTCGAGCTGGATCTGCTTCTCGAACCCTTTGACTTCGGACATGCCTTCAATGCCATCGATCTTGATATGGATGTCAACTGCCATGGTTTTCTCCTAGAAGGAAAGGTACTGCATCGAAAAACGTCACTTCGCGCGCTGGGACGGCAATTCGGCGACGAGTCGAAGCGACACGGAGAGGCCTTCCAACTGGTAGTGCGGCCTCAAGAAAAACTGCGCGCTGTAGTACCCGGGGTTCTCTTTGTTTTCGCGGACGACCACCTCGGCGCCGGCAAGCGGCTTTTGCGCCTTGACCGTGTCGCTCGACCCTTCGGGGTCGCCGTCGACATAATTGAGAACCCAGTTGTGCAAGAAAGCCTGCATCGATGCGGCGCTGCTGAATCCGCCCACCTTGTCGCGCACCATCACCTTAAGGTAGTGGGCGAAGCGGCAGGTCGCGAAGATGTAGGGCAAACGCGCGCCCAAGTTTGCGTTGGCCGTGGCACCGGCGTCTTCGAACACCGGCGGCTGGTGCAGTGTCTGCGCGCCGATGAAGGCAGCTTGATCGGAGTTCTTGCGATGCACAAGCGGCATCAGGCCGTTTTTCGCCAGTTCGGCCTCCCGCCGGTCGCTGATCGATATCTCCGTCGGGCACTTCATGTCCACACCGCCGTCGTCGGTCTTGAAGGTATGCGTTGGCAGCCCCTCGACCGCACCGCCGGACTCGACTCCGCGGATTGCCGTGCACCAGCCATAGAGCTTGAAGGCGCGCGTAATGTTGGCCGCCATCGCATAGGCCGAGTTGGCCCAGGTGTACTTGCTGTGATCGCCGCCGCCTGCGTCCTCCTCGTAGACCAAACCTTCCACCGGATTGGTGTTGGCTCCATACGGCAGCCGAGACAGAAACCGCGGCATCGCCAAGCTGACGTAACGCGAATCCTCCGATGCGCGCAAGGAGCGCCACGCCGCATACTCCGGGGTCTGGAAAATCTTGGTCAGGTCGCGCGGGTTGGCCAGTTCCTGCCAGGATTCCATCTGGAACAGCGTCGGTTTGGGCGACGAAATGAAGGGCGCATGGGAGGCCGCGGCGATTTGCGCCACCCCTTGCAGTACCGCGATGTCCGGCGGGCTGTGATCGAACTCGTAGTCTCCGACCAGACAACCGAACGGCTCGCCACCGAGCGTTCCGAACTGCGCCTCGTAAATCTGCTTGAACAGCGGGCTCTGATCCCAAGCCGTGCCCTTGAACTTGCGAAAGTTGGAAGCCAGCTCAACCTTACTGACGTTCATCACCCTGATTTTGAGGGTTTCGTCCGTCTCCGTGTTGTCGACCAAATACTCTAAGCCGCGCCAAGCGCCCTCGAGCTTCTGGAAGTCGGAGTGATGGATGATGCTGTCCATCTGCGAGGCGACCTTCTTGTCGATGGCCGCAATGATCGCTTCGATCGACTGGACCACATCCTCGCCGATCAATTGGGTATCCGCCAGCGCTTGCTGCGCCAATGTCTGCACCGCGGCCTCGACCGCCTTGCTCGCCTCGTCGGTGCGCGGCTTGAACTCCTTTTGCAGCAGACTGGACAGATCGCCCAATTCTTGCACTTGAACGTCGTTAAGGTTCGACCTTGCTTGTTCGGTTGCCACGTCAATACTCCTCAGTCGATGTACGAATGGTTTCCTCGTCGACCTACTCGGCGGTCTTCGGCACCTGCGAGATCGACTTCAGCAGATCGGGATCCTTCAGTACCTTGGCCAGCAAGTCTTCGGCTCCGGACTTCCCGTCCATGTAAGTCAGCAGCGATGCGAGCTGGGTACGCGCCTCCATCAGCTTCTTCAGGGCGTCGACCTTGCTTGCGACCACCGCCGGCGAAAAATCGTTCATGCTTTCGAACGACACGTCGACTTGGATGTTGCCCTCGCCCGTGATCGCATTGGGGACCTGGAAGACCACGCGCGGCTTGAGCGCACCCATCCGGCTGTCGAAGTTGTCGACATCGACCTCCATGAACGCCCGCTCGGCGATTCCCTTCTTCGCTTCGTCGGTCTCGCTCTTGCCGGCGAGGTCCGACATGACCCCCATCACGAAGGGCAGTTGCACTTTCTTCATCGCGCCGTTGGTTTCCAGGTCGTACTCGATCTGGACGCGCGGCGCGCGGTTTCTCGCGATGAACTTTTGGCTCTTACTCATGGGACGGGCTCCTTGATGAAGAACGGCAATCGGGCGTCACTGGTCCTGTCGTCCGGCAAGCTGGTCGATCTCGCCGACCGCGTTGGGCGCCAGATCTTTGACGATGTCGTAAAAACTCAAACCTAGCAAGCGCTCCGCGCGCCGCAACAGCAGCGGCGCCGGATGGCTCGGCTCGCTGCGTTCGAGAAATGCGCACACCTGCTGAATCGTGCGGCGAGCGTCCTCACGGGTGTTCAGCGTCCCCAGCCCCGACAGCCGGCCACCTTGCGCTTCGGCCGCACCCGCGTCCCCCGGCGCGTCGGCACTGGAAACCGCGCCAAGCAACCGCGACGCCGCGCGCTCCAACAACTGCCGCACACGAGCCTCGCCGGCCCGCCCAAACGACAACGCACCAGGCGCAAAGCGGTCGAGTACGGCGTCGATCGCCACGCATGCCTCGCGCAGGCGGGCGTGGGCTCTTTCCACCGCCTCGGCGCCGGCTTCTTGCATCGACTCGGCGAGCGCGCCCTCATCGGCCGCTTCAGCCGTCTCACCCAACGACCCCAAGGTGACGCGGCCCGCCCGTCCGCCATCAAGAACAGTTTGCGGCCGCAACAACGCTAGACAGCCGTCGCCGGCGGTGAGTTCGACCACTACGCCCCCGCGCTCAGACACGTCGTCCGGGTCGGCCGGATCGGGCAGCGGAAAGACGCTGTCCGGGAAACGCTCCAAGAGCCCAGCGATGAGTCGCATGCCGTGCGTCAGACCCGCAACGCCGTCGCGGGCAAGAAGAGCAATCACCGCACATTGCGCGATCCGCAAGTCCTTGCTGGCGGTCCGAATCAGTTGTTCCGACCGGTGCAGCACTTCGTCGATCGCCGAAGCACGATTAACGGACTTACCCGCACCAAGTACGCCGCGCAGATTCGCCTCGCGCTCGACGAGCAGCCGCTTACGCTCCTGCTGCTCCAACTCGGCATGCCGCCTCTCATCCTCTGAGGCGTCGTCCGGCACTGCCGCGGCACCGCCAGCAGCACGCGCCGACTCGACCAAGTAGTCCACCAGCATCGTCAGGACCATGAATTCCTGCGTGTCGACCAAGTCGGCCCCGGCGGGCGCCTCGGCAGAAATCGGTTCCAACCAAAGGTCGAATTCCATAAACGAATTGTCCCCTCAATTTCGACAAACGAAAGAACACGACCTGATGAAGGGTGCAGCTGTACCGCGAGGCAAGCGGGGCACCCACCCCGAGCGGTCTCTGCCGCGCAAAGTTGCAGGGTTACCCGCCGCAGCCAAAAACACGCAATCCGGGAAACGTTTCATTTGGATCCTCCGCCTAGCCAGATACTTCGGGCAAGCGCGGAAGTGGGCGCGTCGGATCGTCGTCGTGCACCGCAGCGGGCCCTGCCAGAGTTGTCCAACCGCGAGCCGTCCACTCGCCGTCAAACCATGCTGCGACTTCGCGAGCCGCAAGGGCACGGCGGGCGGCAAAGTACCCGTCGCCCCTGCCGGCGCGATCGAGACGCTCGCCGAGCAATGCGACCGAAGTTTGCAGCATCGCACACAAAGCGCGGATCGACGGCGCCAGACTTCCTCCGGGGGCTGGCATCCACAGCAATGCGGCAGAAGCGTCCAAGCGCGGCAGCGTGTCGTCGCCACCGAAGAGTTGCGCCTCTCGCCCAGCAGCGAGCCGATCGGCACAGTCGATATCTTCCAGGGCATCGGCCAAATCGTCGGCGCTGAACACTTGATGAAGCGCCCTAAGCGCCAGACCATGGAGTACCGCAACCGCCGAAGCCGGCAACCAGCCCAAGTCGGCCCCCGCGCCCGTCGTCTCGAACCCGACACACAGCTCGAACTCGCGCCCGACCCGATCCGACGAGGGAACCATAACGCCGGTAAAGCCCGTGGCCGCCAGCACCCCCGGTCGCACGGCCAAGGCAAGTCCTGGAGCCTTAGGCATGACATCAGCCAAGCTCTTACCTTCTGTCGCCAGCGCGCCGAGGGCGCCACGCACCAGCAAATCAAGCCCATCGCGCAAGCCCGGCGACCAACCGCGGCCGACGAAGTCGCCTGCGCTGGGGAGTTTGCCGAAGAAACCGGGAGTCATCGCGATGTCAGGGCATGGACGGGCAAGCGAAGGTCTCAAGCTCGCGCAGCCGAAACGGGTTGAATGCCGCACTGCCGACCCGCAGATCCACGGTGGCCCTCCCTGCCGACGCTGTATACGTCAGGCGCATCCGGTCGCCAGTGACGCCCGGATCCTGAGTGCCCTTATCGACGACACGGAACAGCGCCCAAGCGCCATCGGCGGCGACGAGCGGCTGCCCATTGAGCAGAATCCGCGTACTCCCCTTGGCCGGCCAAACGAGACGCACGACTCCGCTTCCGGGGCGCAACCTCGTTTGCACGCCGTCGTGATCCACAGTGACCTCGCCATCGGCGGCGGCGACGGTGAGATCTGCCGTAAAGCCTACGCCACCGCCCCCAAAGAACGCGGTCCGAATCGCATCGGCGTTCTGAAACTGCCGCAGCGTGCTCGCCGGCACGGGAGCCTTCGCCGCTTCGGTGGACTTGAAGCGCCACACGGCACCAGACCGATCCACCACTGGCGCCAAGGTGCCGGAGAAGAAAGCGTCGAGGTCGCCGCCGGGCTTGAACACGAGTTCAAAGTCACGAATACCGACGTCTTGACCAGAATTCCGAGCGAACGGATAGCGTCCAGGAATCGAGCGCGCACAATTCGCCGCGGCGCCGCCGACGCCAGCCTTGGTCTCACGCTGCAGCCCGCCGGAGGCTTCCGACTCGGCAAAGCCCACGAGTTGCTTCAGCATGCCGGCAACCGGCTGGGGAAAGCGGTCGGCCTGCGCCTTGGCCTTGACAATACCGGCGGGCACCTCCTTGATGCCTACGCCCGAAGCCGCTCGCTGTTGCATGGCAACCAGGTCGGAGGCAATCTCGTTCAGCGTCAACGCCACGACTTCGTACTCAGCCGACTTGCCGTCGCCGGCCAGACGACGCAGTGCCGCGAAATGCTCATCGAGCTGCAACTCGCGCACCCGATCCGGCGCAACCGTCCCGCTTCCAACCACGGCCTCTACCGCTTTGGCACCGAACAAACCCGACGTGGCAGAACTGACTGCCGCGGCAGCCTTGGCCTTGGCCGCGTCGGCCGTCTCCTTGGCTGCCGCCTCCGTGGCCGCCGAGGCCACGGCCGCCCCGGCACCGAGTTGCGTTTGTTCGTTGACGGCAACGATCAGCCGCTTCAGAGACGAGTCGGGCTGCGCTAAAGCCTGCGCAAAAGACAGCGCCTCCTTGGCATCGGACACCTTCCGCAAGCGGATGTCGGCGAGCACCCCGTCCCAATGGGCGGTGAAGTCGGCAAAATAGCGCCGAAGGACTTCGGCGGTAAGCTGATTCGGATCGGTACGCCCGACCCCGGACGCCCGTTCGCCAAGCACCCAGGCTTCCTCAGCCGACAAACTATCCACGGTCGCGCGGATCTTGTCCTTGACCAGATTACGGTAGCCCTCGCGTGTGAACAAGTAGGGCTCGGGCGCCGCCAATGATCCACCCGAAGCACGCACGAACAGCGCCACCCCAGACGCTCCTACGGCTTCGCTAAGTCGCCAACTTGCGCCTTGGCCACCGCCGGTCAGTCGAAGCAGCGAATAGGCGCGGTCGACCAAGGAGGCACTCGCCACGCGTAACCGCGCATTAGCGACCAGCGCGTCGTTACGTTCATGAACCCGCTCCAGCTGCAGATCTCCGGACGCGATGAGCGTATCCAGATGCGCCAGCCCGGCGTCGACGACCGAACGCGGGAACGCGCTGGCCCACAACTCCGCCACAGCGCCGCGCAACCAAGCGGGATCGAGGCGGCGACCGTCGTAGAGCATCAGGTAGGCTTTCAGTGCGGCGTAGACCGCTTCCGGCGATGCCGACTGCGCTGCCATCACCGATTCCAGCTGCAGCGCCAAGCGCGGCAGCAGTGTGCGCTGAACGGCCAGCCTATAGCGCTCGCCAATACGCTCATTGAGGGAAGTGCCCTGATAAAGACCCCAGCGCCAGCCCAAGGGAGGCTCGCCAATCGGGGCAAAGAAACGCTCCGGCAGCGCCTGCAAGCGGTCTAGTGGTTCGATCACCGCGGGTAGGTCCCCGACCTGCGGCGGTCCGATCGTCGCCAACGCTGCCCGGGTTTCCGTCACCGCCGGTGCCAGTGCGGCCAAGCCACCCGCGTTGGCGCGATAGCTCAGCGCCCAGAGTACCGTCAGCGAGACCGACAACAGACTGCACACCGCGAGCAACGACCAATTCAGCCGCCGGAGAAAGGTTTCCCGCTTCTCGTTGAATCCGGCAAGATTGGCCTCGCGAAACACGACATCCGTCATCAAGCGCGCAAGGAAGAAGCTCTTGGCAGCGCCGGCCGGCCCCCCCACGCGCACGCGCCCGCCGCCGAGGCTGAGGGAGCGCGACAGTGCCCCCAGCAGACGGTCGATCGGCGCCCCTTGCTGCGTACCACTCGTGAAGTAAACGCCGCGCACGAGCGTCCTGCCTGCAAAGCGGGAGTCCTTGAACGCCGCATCGAGAAACTCCGCGATCAGCGGTCCAACCGCAGCGAACTGCAACGGAAAGGCATAGATCGCCGCGCGGCGATCCAGATCGCGCTCTTCCTGCAAGCGGGGCAGCACAAGAGAATTGAGCCGGGTGAGCAGTACGGCAAAGCGCTTATCGAAACCCGCGCGTGCGTCCTCCCCCTGGCGCGTCTTCAGGTCCAGATCCAGCGTTGCACCCCAAATGTGCGAACGCTGCTCGGCATCGAAGGTGGCAAAAAACTCCGTGAAACCGGCGATCAGATCGGTCTTCGTCACCAAAATGTATACGGGCAACTCCAGACCGAGTTGCGCCTGCAACTCGTCGATGCGAGCGCGCACGGTCTTGGCGTAACGCTCGCGCTCGGCTTGATCGAAGGTAAGGAGATCGCCAATGCTTAACGTCGCCAGCACCCCGTTGAGCGGCTGGCGCGGCCGGAATCGTTTGAGCAGACTGAGGAAGGTCTGCCAAGCCGACGCATCTACCTTGACGTTGCTGTCCTGCGTCGTATACCGACCGGCGGTATCGATCAACACCGCCTCGTCGGTGAACCACCAGTCGCAGTTGCGCGTACCGCCGATGCCCCCCAGCGCAGCGCCGCTGCCATCGCCTCCGGCCAGGGGAAAGCGCAAGCCGGCGTTGAGCAGCGCCGTGGTCTTGCCCGAACCGGGCGCGCCGATGAACATGTACCACGGCAACTGGTACAGCAGCTTTCCACCCGACTTGCCGCCCAGAC
Source organism: Betaproteobacteria bacterium (assembly GCA_046316025.1). GTDB lineage: Bacteria > Pseudomonadota > Gammaproteobacteria > Burkholderiales > Burkholderiaceae_F > JAJTHJ01. The sequence continues at coordinate 10,594 of JBKCXU010000019.1, forward strand.
GCGCCGAACGAAGCGTGGCCATCGCCTGAACGAACCGACTGCGCAATTGCTCCGCTTCCTGGCGCGACAGGCTTCCGTCCTGGCTGTCGGCCGCCAAGGCCTGCAACATTTTCGCGTTGCGCCGACGCTCGAGCAGGATGCGCGCCGCCTCCCAACCGATCCAGATCGCCAGCACGAGCGCGATCAGCAGGATGCGCGTCGTGGCACTCTCCAGCGGCCGGGCCGAGCCCAGCCCGATCAACGGGCCGGCAAACCAAAGCACGGCAGCAATCGCCAAGACCACCAGCGCGCCGATAGCCCATCGCTTGAACGGAAGACTCTTCACGACCGCCCCCTCAGTTCGGCTGCGCCGCCCGCAGGACGATCTCGACACGACGATTCATCGCGCGCCCTTCGGCACTGGCATTCGGCGCAATCGTCTCGGTGTCGCCGCGGCCTTCGGCCGAGACTCGGCCCGGGTCGCGCATCCGTTCGCGCAAGATCGCCGCAACATTGTTGGCACGCGCAGCCGACAACTCCCAGTTCGACGGAAAACGCAAGGTGCGCGTGGGCACGTCGTCGGTATGTCCGGTCACCAACACCTTGCCTTCTACGCCATCGAGCGCTGCCGCGATCTTTGCCAGTAGCGGCAACGCACCGGGTGCGGGTGTCGCGCTGCCCGATTCGAACAACCGCTCGCCAGTGATCGTGACCACCGACTCCAATTGCAGATCGCGCACGTCGACTTGGCCAGCGTCGCGCTCTGCCGAAAGCAACTGCGCCAGTCGCGGTCTGGCCGCCGGCGCAAGGGCCACTGCCGTCGGCGGCGGCGGCTTGACCGTCAGCGTCTCGAGCTGCATGTCGCCGACGTTGCCCGACAACGACAGTAGCGCCCAGGCATAAGTCGCCAAGCCACCCAGCAGAAGCGCCGCGGCGACGGCACCGACGAGCCCGAAACCCGAAAAGCGGCGCGCGTCGACATGCACTCCGTCGGCATCCGCGGCAAGCCTGCGATCGGGCTCCCCGCGCGCCTGGCGGATGATCTGATAGACCTTTTCGCGCAGTTCGCCGAGCGCCTGCCGCCCACCGGCATCGCCCATTCGGAAGCGGCCCATGAAGCCGAGCGACAAACATACGTAAAAAAGCTCGATCAGTTGAGGGTAGCGCGCCGGCACTTCGGCTAACTTGTTAAGGACCTGGAAGAACTTCTCACCCCCCCAGTTCTCGCCGTGGAAGTTGATCAAAAGGCTTTGCTGCGCCCAGTTGGCTGTCCCTCCCCAGGGCGTTGCCTGAATCGCTTCGTCCATGACGGTACACAGCGCATAGCGCGCGATCTGACGCTGGTCGTCCGGCACGCCAGACCGCGCGCAGGCAGCGTCGAACTCGCGCACCTCGTCGATCATCCTCTGGCGCAGCAACGCGACATCCGCCGGCGGGTTGGCGGTCCGCAGGCCGGGAATCAGATTCAGCAGCGGATTTGCCGCCGCCAGGATCGGGTTAAGCGCTGCGAGCGCACCGACCTGCCGCGGATCGAGCGCGCTGTGGGCAGAAAACGCCCGGGCCACGGGCGACGGCGACACACGACCCGCTACCCGTGTTTTGTCGAAGTCGTCGCCAGCGTCGTCGATCATGCGCAATAGCCCCAGGCGGCCTTAAGTCCGGATCGCCCACATTTGCAGCTCGAGGTTCGGCGGGTCCCCGGCCACGTAGAGCGCCATGCTGCGGGCGATCTCAAGCGCCGGCCAGTATTCACTAGTGGTGTCCAGCTTGAAATAGCAGTAATTCGCAAGGAACGGCAACTGGCGTGGCGCGACCGCCAACGGCTCGATCCGGATGCCCGGTACTTGACTCATGACCATCTCGCGGATCTTGTCGGGCGGCCCGATTCGCGTCATCGTCGGCAAACGCGCGCGCAAGACTTCGCTCGGCATGTTGGCCGCTGCAGCGAGGACAAAGTACGCGGACTTGAACAGTTGCGGATCGGGAATGTCGGCCCGATACAGTCCTTTCGTCATGTCGCGCACGGGAATCGGCACGACCCGCTGATCGACCACCGCCACCATCGCACGCCGTATTTCTTCCACCACCGGTGCGAAGCAATCGTTCAGATTCGTGTGCGAGTAAGCGAGAAAGCCGGGAGGCCGGCGCGACTCGCGCCCGTAAGTAGCGCACTCTCCCGCCAAGCGCAACAACTCCGTGTAGAGGCCAAGCGGATGTACCGGAGCAGACTCGCGCAGCCGCGCCAGCACCGGCTCATAGCGGTTACAAGCCAGCAGGAGGAGAAAGTCGACGAAATCCGCCACCCCCTTACTTCCGGGCGCACCGATGCGCGCGGCAAGCGCGTCGCCGCGCTGCTTGACCACGCCGTGTAGCTCCTCGACCCAAGAGCGCAGTCGCGCGCTGACACCGTAATGCAATACCGGCGGGATGAACGTCGGGTCGAGTTCGAGCCGCCCGTCGGCACGCCGCTCGACGACTCGCGCCACGGGGAGCGCCGTAAGGCTTCCGTCGAGCGACGCTTCGAGGGCAAGGGCGAGCCGAAGCGCGCCTACCTTGAGTTCCGCCTCGGAGTCGATGCCAAGTACGCAGTCGGCCACCTGCGCATCGACCGCCGCGAACCGGGTGCGCCGCCCGCCCTCCGCCGGCGCATCGAGCGACACCGACTTCACACCGCTGCGCTGCAGTGCAGCCGACAGGTAGACGGTCGCATTGCGGGCGTTCTCGGGGACATCGAAGACATCGACCACCACCGCCTCCGACGGCACCTCGAACGGCGTGCCGTCCTGAAACACACCGGCTGCAGCAGAAATGCGGATCTTGCCCTGTAGCAGCAACACCGAGTCGAGTTCAAGCCGCGCGAACCCGAAACCCGCCTCCAGCAGCGGGCGCAACCGCGCGTCGAGCAGCGCCTCGAAGAAGCGCTCCTGCTGCTGCAGATGATGCGGTCGGAGAAACAGACCCTCGGACCACACCACGCGCGCGGCGTCGAGACTCATAAGTTATCTCTATGCAATGTCGTAGACGAATTCGCGCTCGGCGACGTCGACATGGATACGCTCGACCTTCTTCTGATCGATCATCCGCTCGAGGATCGTCGCGCTCACCCGGGGCAAAATGGTGTTGGTGAGGATCGCGTCGATCATTCGACCGCCGCTTTCGACTTCGGTGCAGCGCGAGGCGATCAGATCCACCACCGCGTCCGAGTACGAAAATTCGGCATCGTGGTTTAGCCGCACCCGCTTGCCGATCCGGCCAAGTTGCAAGCGGATGATGGCACCCATCACCGCATCCGACAATGGATAGTATGGGATCGTGACCACCCGCCCCAGCAGTGCCGCTGGAAACACCTTCAACAGAGGTTCGCGCAGTGCCTTGGCGATGCCCTCCGACTCGGGCGTCAACTCGGGGTCGGCACACATCTGCACGATCGTTTCGGTGCCGACGTTTGAGGTGAGCATGATTAGCGTGTTCTTGAAGTCAATGTAGCGGCCCTCACCGTCTTCCATCCAGCCCTTGTCGAACACCTGAAAGAAGATTTCGTGCACGTCGGGGTGCGCCTTTTCGACCTCGTCGAGCAGCACCACGCTATACGGCTTGCGCCGCACCGCCTCCGTCAGCACTCCACCCTCACCGTAGCCGACGTATCCGGGCGGCGCTCCCTTGAGCGAGGAGACCGTGTGCGCCTCCTGGAACTCGCTCATGTTAATGGTGATCAGGTTCTGCTCCCCACCGTACAGCGCGTCGGCCAGCGCAAGCGCGGTTTCGGTCTTGCCCACCCCAGTCGGCCCGCAAAGCATGAACACGCCGATCGGCTTGTCCGGATTGTCGAGCTTGGCACGCGAGGTCTGAATGCGCTTGGCGATCATCTGCAGGGCGTGCGACTGGCCGATGATGCGCGCCGACAACGATTCGGCCAGGCTCAGCACATTGCGCACTTCGTCGCCAACCATCTTGCCGAGCGGGATGCCGGTCCAGTCCTGGACCACCGCCGCCACCGCCATGTCGTCGACCGTGGGCAGTACCAAGGCTGTCTGGGCTTGCAATTGGCGCAGGTCGCCCTGCACACGCGTCAGTTCGGCGAGTTGCTCGGGGTCGGGGTCGGCGCCACCGAGCGCCTTGCGCATCTCGACTACCTTGGCCACCAGTGCCTTCTCGCGATCCCAGCGGACCTGCAAGTCGACCAACTCGGCGGCGAGCGCCGTGCTGCGCTCCCGCAACAACGCCAGCCGCTTGCCATGGTCGGCGCCGAGCCGCGCCTCACGCTCGAGAATTTCGCGCTCGGTGGCCAGCACCTGCAACTGGCGCTCGCAGTCCTCGATCGCCGCCGGCGTGGCGTGCTGGCTGACCGCGACCCGCGCGCAGGCGGTGTCGAGCAGGCTCACCGCCTTGTCCGGCAGCTGGCGCGCCGGGATATAGCGATGCGACAGCCGAACCGCCGCGATCACCGCGCTGTCGAGCACGTCGACCTTGTGGTGCGCTTCCAGCACCGGCACCACGCCGCGCAGCATGCGCACGCCGCGTTCCTCGTCCGGTTCGTCGACCTGGATCACCTGGAAGCGCCGCGTCAGCGCCGGGTCCTTCTCGAAGTACTTCTTGTACTCGGCCCAGGTCGTCGCCGCGATCGTCCGCAGCTTGCCGCGCGCCAGCGCCGGCTTGAGCAGATTGGCCGCGTCGCCGGTGCCGGCAGCGCCCCCAGCGCCAATCAGCGTATGCGCCTCGTCGATGAACAAAATCGTCGGCGTCGCCGAAGCCTGCACCTCGTCGATCAACTGCCGCAGCCGGTTTTCGAACTCGCCCTTCATGCTGGCACCGGCTTGCAGCAGACCGAGGTCGAGCGAGGCGATGCGAACGTTGCGCAGCGCCGGCGGCACGTCGCCCTTGACGATGCGCTGGGCAAACCCTTCGACCACCGCGGTCTTACCCACACCGGCCTCGCCGGTCAGAATCGGGTTGTTCTGTCGCCGCCGCATCAGAATATCGATGATTTGGCGGATTTCTTCGTCGCGGCCAAGCACCGGATCCATCTCGCCGTTGCGCGCGCGAGCCGTCAAATCCACCGCGTACTTGGCGAGAGCGCTGCCTTCGTCTCCGCGGCCGGCCATCGCTCCGCTCGCTTCTCCGGGTGTGCCGGCGCTGGCGGAGACCTCGGCCTCGCGCGCTTCGACCGACTCCCCCAGCAGGGTATCCAGTTCGTCGGTCAGGCGGTCGACCTTGACCTTCTCGAACTCGCGCGACAAGGCAAAGAGCGCGTTACGCAGCGACGTCGTCTTGATTGCGCCCACCAACAAATGCGCACTGCGGATGCGGTTCGCGCCGAACAGCAACGACGAGTACACCCACGCGCGCTCGACCACTTCGTCAATGTGCGAAGACAGATCGGAAATCGAACTGGCGCCGCGCGGCAGCGCATCGAGTGATTTGGTGAGATCGGCCTGCAGCTTGGCCCGATCAAACCCGAAGGCGCGGATCGCCTCGCTCAGGTCACTCTTGTCGACCTGCGTCAACTGGAACACCCAGTGCGCGAGTTCGACGTACGGATTGCCGCGCAACTTGCAGAAGACCGTCGCAGATTCAAGCGCCTTGAACGGAGTCGCTCCCAGCTTGGCAAACAACTTGTGTCGACTGATATCGGTCATATAGTTCCTCAGACGCTCTGCCTGCGTCGTCCGGCTCTAGCCAAGTCGCAGCGGCCGCAGCGATGCTCAACAGGTCAAGACAATTCAAACCATCCAAAGCACGACGCGCGTGGTCACGCGCCTCGCCGTGCTGTCCCCCAAAGTCGACCGGCCCCAACGCTCAGCCGGCTCGCCAACCCTGCCTTACTGTGGCGCGCTCTTCTTGCACGCCGCGCCGATCTGCCCCTCAGCTTGTTCCGCGGAGCACTCAGCCTGCATCGCCCGAAGATCTTCATAGGCAACGGGCGCCTGTATCTCCTCGAAAGTGAGTTCATTACGCCGCAGCCGCGCTTCCACGGACCCGATTCCCGCCGCGACCCGCTGCGCTTGCGCCTGATCGCGCGCTACCGCCGGAAGTACAAAGGCCGAACCGCCTGCCTGCTCGGCAAATGCGATATTGGCCCACAAGACGCCGTTGTAATTGAAAGTGCGCGGACTGGTGACCTGCAGCACGCGACGGAACGCCAACGCCACCGAGTTCGTGGGACCGGCCGCAAGATTGACATCGATACTTCGCGACGCGGGATCGACGACAAACGACCGATTTGCCGAACTCGGTGAGCTCACCGCGCTGGCACTGGCAATCGCCAGGCTCGCTCCACCAAAACCGGTGTTGCGCAGCGCCAGCGCGCCGCCACCAACGTCGACATCCACGCTGCCGCGGCCACCCTGATTAGCGAGCGTCAAGCCAAAACCGCTCGCACTAGCGTAAGTAATGGCGCCACCACCGCTGTCGAGCGAAACCTCGCCGATCGCGTTGCGCTGGGTCAGCACGATCACGCCACCGCCGCTGGTGGCGGTCAAGCTGTTCGCGCTCAGCACCCCGCTTTCCGCGATGCCTCCCCCATTGCTGCCTGCCACCAGAGCGCCTCCGACGCTGCCCTGGCCAAGGTTCAGCGTCCCGGTCGAACTCGCCGTCAGGTTGCCCGTGGCCAGCGCACCCAGCGTCAGCGCGTCCTTGTCCACGATCTTCGTTTCCGCTCCCGTCAGGCTCACCGCCTCCCGGAAGTCGTTGTTCGGCTGCGTCAGCGTGATCGCGCCCGCGCCCGCGTTGACCGTACTCGTGCCCGTCACCGTCAGCGCACCCGCCTGCTGTGTGATCGCGCTGTTCGTGCTCGTCAACCCCAGCGTCCCGCTCGCGGTGACGTTGTGGCCCAGCGTGATGCCGCCCGTGCCCGTCAGCGATACGTTGCCGCCGCTCAACGCCGCCGCCGTGGCCAGCGTGCCTACACTCTCCAGCGTCAGATCCGCAGTTCCGGTGGCAATCGCCGTCGCAGGCAGCGTCAGCGCCCCACCCGTCGAGACCAGCGACACCGCTTTGTCCGCCACGCTGCTCAAGCCCGTCACCGTCAGGCCGCCCGCGCCGTCGACAACACTGATCGCGCCACCCGTCAGCCCAATGCTGCCGAAATTGTTGCCCGCCTGCGCCAGCGTGACGTCGCCCGCGCCCGCATTGACCGTCGTCGCCCCCGTGGCATCAATCGCCCCGCCCGTCTGGTTGATCGCGCTGTTGCTGCTCGCCAACCCCAGCGTCCCGCTCGCCTTTACGTTCTTCGACAGCGTGATCCCCGTGCCGCCCGTTAGCGATACGTTGCCGCCGCTCAAATCCCCCGTCGGCGCCAACGTCCCGCCGCTGCTCACCAGCGTCAGATACGCCGTGCCCGTATCAATGTTCGTGACCGCCACCGGCAGCGTCAATACGCCACCGCCCAAGGCCCGCAGCTCCAGCGCCTTGTCGGCGCCGCCGCTGCGCGTCAGTGACGTGACGTTCAACCCGCCCGTGCTGTCCACCACCTTGATCGCACCTCCCATCAGCGCCACGTCGCCCAGCTTGTTGTCCGCCTGCGCCAGCGTGATGTCGCCCGTGCCCGCCTTGACCGTCGCCTCCGCGGCATCAAGCGCGCCACCCGTCTGGTTGATCGCGCTGTTGGTGCTCGTCAAACCCAGCGTCCCGCTCGCCGTCACCGTCACGTTATGGCTCAGCGTGATGCCACCGTTGCCCTTCAGCGATACGTTGCCACCGCTCAGCGCCGCCGCCGTGGCCAGCGTGCCTGCACTCTCCAGCGTCAGATCCGCCGTTCCGGTGGCAATCGCCGTCGCAGGCAGCGTCAGCGTCCCACCAGTCGAAATCAGCGACACTGCCTTGTTCGCCCCGTTGTTCACGCCCGTCACCGTCAGAAAGCCGCACACGCCGGATGCCGCCAAAGCCAGCGCCGTCTCGGATACACATCTGACGCTGACGACGGCGGGAGCATGCAACGCCACGGTGAGCGACACGAACTCGCTGGCTTTGGCGGCTTCCGGCGTGTGCGGCAATTTGACGGTGACGGCGGGCGGCAACATCACGCAAAGCGGGGCGCTGACGGTAGGGGGTGCCTCGAGCTTCAACGCCGGGGCGAACTCCATCACGCTGGGTAACGCGGGCAACGACTTCGGTGGGGCGGTGACGCTGACCGGTGGGGCGACGCAGATCAAGGACGGCAACGCGCTGACGCTGGGGACGTTGAGTACCGGGGCGCTGACGGTGGAGGCGAATGCGGGTGGCGGCACGGCCGATCTGAACCTGGGCAAGGGCACGGTGGCGTCGCTGGATGCGAAGAGCAACGGCGGGGCGATCAAGCAGAGCACGGCTGTGGGCGACACGCTGACGGTGACGGGCACGAGTACGGTCAACGCGGGCACGGGCGACATCACGCTGGCGCAGGCGGGCAACGACTTCGGTGGGGCGGTGACGCTGACCACGGTGGGAGCAGGCAACGCCACGGTGAGCGACACGAACACGCTGGCTTTGGCCGCATCCGGCGTGGGCGGCAATTTGACGGTGACGGCGGGCGGCAACATCACGCAAAACGGGGCGCTGACGGTAGGGGGGGTGACGACGCTGGCACTTACAGCGTCCGGCAGCGACATCCTGCTTGCGAGTCAGCCGAACAATTTCGCGGGCGGGGTGGCTCTTGGCGGTACCGTGGCCAACATTCGCGATATTGAACTGCGCAGCATCAGCGCGTCGGCGGCAACGCCCTCCGGTTTTCCGGCGAGCGGACTGCGCAACGTGACGCTGGCATTCGATAACGCTGCGCTCGCGTTGCCGGCGATCGGGCTGACCGGCACTCTTACGGTGAAGGCGGGCGGCAACATCACGCAAAGCGGGGCGCTGACGGTAGGGGGTGCCTCGAGCTTCAACGCCGGGGTGAACTCCATCACGCTGGGCAACGCGGGCAACGACTTCGGTGGGGCGGTGACGCTGACCACGGCGGGAGCAGGCAACGCCACGGTGAGCGACACGAACACGCTGGCTTTGGCGGCATCCGGCGTGGGCGGCAATTTGACGGTGACGGCGGGCGGCAACATCAC
>JBKCXU010000020.1:0-33297 GCA_046316025.1 Betaproteobacteria bacterium
CGTGATGTACCTTGGTGTTCACCGTTGTTGGTTGGGGGTTGTCGGTTGCCGGTGCGAGCTTGGGATGCTTCGCTTCGGGGCTGCGGTCGTCCCTCACCCCAACCCCTCTCCCGGAGGGTGAGGGGCTATACAACCCTCTCCCGCCGGGAGAGGGTGGCGCGAAGCGCCGGGTGAGGGAAGAGTGCCGGCCGCGGCTCGGCGCCGGCGTACTTGGGAAAATCTCTTCGCACCGAACTCGCTTAGATTCCCCAGGGCAGGCCCAGCAGGTGCCACACCACCATCAGCGGCAGCCAGACCCCGGCGATGATCAGCACATAGGGCAGCATCAGCGCGATCACGGTGCCCACGCCGGCGTCCTTGACGTACTTCTGGCAGAACACCACGATCATCGCGAAGTAGGCGTTCAACGGCGTGATCGAGTTCATCGGCGAGTCGCCGACGCGGTAGGCGGCCAACACCGCCTCGGGCGAGACGCCGAGCTTCATCAGCAGCGGCACGAAAATCGGCGCGAAGATCGCCCACTTGGGTATCGCGCCGGTGATGATCAGGTCGAGGATGTAGACCACCAGCACGAAGCCGATCAACAGCCACACCGCATCCAGATTGGCTTGCTGCAAGATGTTGGCGAGCGAGATCGCCGCCAGCGGCGCCATGTTGGTGTAGTTGAAGTAGGCCAGAAACTGACTGATGATCAACAGCAGGAAAATGAGGCCGCTTAATCCGGCGATCGCTTTCTGCACGGCGTTGATCACATCGACCGAGCCCTTCATCGTCTTGGCCCCGATGCCGAAGCCGATACCGGAGGACAGAAACACGATCGCGATGGTCACGATCAGGCTGTTCATGAAGGGCGAACCGCTGACGATCGAGCCGGTCTCGGGGTTGCGCAGCGGCGCTCCGGGCGGGAAGGTCAGCAGCCCGACGAAGGCGATGGCGAGCGCCAGCCCGATACCGGCAAAGCGCAGCCCGCGGTATTCGTCGGCGGTCAGCACGTTATCGCCCTCGACCACGTAGTCGCCGGTGTACTTGCCCAGCCGCGGCTCGATGATGCGCTCGGTCACGAACACGACGACGAAGACCATCACCAGAGTCGATGCGGCCGAGAACCACAGATTGGACGCCAGATCGATCGACTTGTTGGGGTCCAGCAGATGGATCGCGTCGTTGGTAATGCCGACGAGGATGCCGTCGACCGGCACGATCAGCACGTTGACCAGAAACACGCTCGCCACCGCCGCGAAGGCCAGTGCCAGCCCGGCCAGCGGATGACGCCCGACGCTGATGAAGGCTGCCGCCGCCAGAGGGATCAGCACGAGATAGCCGGCGTCGGCCGCGATACTGGAGACGATGCCAATGGCCGCCAGGATGTAGGACAGCGCCCACCGGGGCGACACGATGACGAGCTTGCGGATCAGCACCTTGACCAGCCCCGAGGCCTCCGCCACGCCGACGCCAACCATCGCCACGATGATCACGCCCACGGCCTGAAAACTCATGAAGTTGCTCACCACGCCGGTGAACATGAAGCGGATGCCCTCGGCGGTGAGCAGGCTGCGCGCCTCGGTGCGCACGGTTTCGAGCTTGTGCGTATCGGGATTGATGACCTGATAGCTGATGCCCACCCCCAGCAGGTAGAAGATGTGCGACAGCACGATCACCACGCCGATCAGGATCAGGAAGATCACTACCGGGTGCGGCACCTTGTTGCCGACGCGCTCGACCGTGTCGAGCACTTTCTGCATGCCGGTCTTCGGTCCGGCGGTGGCGGTGGCTTCGCTCATGGGTGCTTCCTTTGCATGGGGATGGTCCTCTCCGGCATGGTCATAACGATTTGTGAACAGAATGTGACTGCGGCACAGCCGCCGCGCAGTTGAAGCAAAGACGCAAACCCGCTGGCGCGGACGGTTGCTTCTTGCTGAGTCCAAGTTATCATGACTTGGCCTCGGTAAACAATCGCGGCCGAAAAAAATTCCGGTTTGCCTCTCCCGCAAAACTCTCGAAAGCAGGTGCCCCATGGCGACTCAGCCCGACTCTTCGTCCGTTTTCCAACCCGCACCCTCGCTCGCGGCAACGACCCGGATCGATGTGGTCCGCTCGGTACCCGCCGAAGCGGAGGCAATCGGCGTCGCGGTCGCGACCGAGGGCGCGGTGCCGCGCCAACTCGGACTCGATCGCGCCGCGCTCAACGCCGCCGGCTTTGAGGCGAAAGTAGGTCAGGCGCTGGCACTGCCGCAGAAAGGCGCAGCGACGCTGGTGGCCGTGGGCATCGGCACGCCGGCGCAGTTCGATGCCAGCGCGCTGCGCGATGCGGCGGCCGCCTTTGCGCGCGCGGCGGCGCGGCACGCGCATCTGGCAACCGCGCTTGCGGAGGCGAGCGAAATCAAGCCGGAGGTCGCGGCGCAAGCCGTTGTCGAAGGGGTGCTGCTGGCGCGCTACCGCTATGAGGTACTCAAAGGCGGCGCCAAGGAAAAACCGCTGCGCGCATTAAGTCTGGTCGCCGGTGCCGAGCGCGCCGAGGCGACGGAGCGCGGCGCCGAGCGCGGACGGGCGCTGGCCGAGGCCGGCCGCCTGGCGCGCGATCTTGCCAATGCGCCGCCCGCGTATTTGACCGCCGCGCACCTCGCGGACCTTGCCGCCGCACTCGCGGCCGAGCGCGGCTTGGAGGTCGAGATTTTCGACAAGGAAGCGCTGCAAGCACTGGGCTGCGGCGGCCTGCTGGGTGTCAACGCCGGCAGCACCGAGCCGCCGCGGATGGTCAAGCTCACGTTTACGCCCAAGGGCGGCAAGCCGCGCGGCCATCTGGCGCTGGTCGGCAAGGGGATCATGTACGACTCCGGCGGCATCAACATCAAGCCGCGCGATGCGATGCACGCACTGATGAAGATGGACATGTCCGGCGCCGGTGCGGTGCTATCGGCCATGACCGCGTTGCCCGCGCTCGGCTGCAAGAGCAAGGTCACCGCCTATCTGATGTGCACGGACAACATGCCCTCCGGCTCGGCGACCAAGATGGGCGACGTGCTCACGCAGCGCGGCGGCAAGACGGTGGAGATCAACAACACCGACGCCGAGGGCCGGCTGGCGCTCGCCGACGGTCTGGTGCTGGCCTGCGAGTTGAAACCCGACGCGGTGATCAACATCGGCACGCTGACCGGCGCCTGCCTGGCCGCGCTGGGCGACCAGATCGCCGGCGTCTTCACCAACCACGACGGCCTCGTGACACAGGTCAAGGCCGCAGCGGCACGCACCGACGAATCGGTCTGGCAACTGCCGCTCGACAAGCGCTATCGCAAGCAGTTGGATTCGGTGGTGGCCGATATGAAGAACATGGGTGAGGCCGCGCCGGGCGCCATCACCGCGGCACTTTATCTCGCGGAGTTCGTCGGCGACACACCTTGGGTGCACGTGGACATGTGCGGCACGATGAAGGTCGATGCCGACGAGTCCTGGCGCTCGCGCGGCGCCACGGGCTACGGCGCGCGGCTACTGGCGGACCTCGCCGTGAACTTTGCGCCGCCGAAGGCGTAAGTCGCGATCACGCGCCTGCACTTCGAATGCAGCGGGCCTCCCCCAACCCAACCCCGATCCATGAATATCGCGGAGTTGAAGCATCCACGCCCCCACCCCAGCCCTCCCCCGCAGGCGGGGGAGGGAGTAACCCCCTCCCCTGCGAAGCGGGGGAGGGTTGGGGTGGGGGCGCGAGCACGACGAGCCGGTACGGTTCTTGGGTCGGGGTTGGCTTGAGGCAAGGCCGCTTCGATCAAGGCGACGCAGAAATCTCTGCCCACCAGCGCGCCCTTCTTCCTCGCAATCTCTTCACTCGATAGGTATCCCCGTGAGCGAAGTCGCCATCCTGTTCACGATCATCGCCGCGGTGATCGTCCTGTTCGTCACCGAGAAGGTGCCCGTGGTGCTGGTGGCACTCGGCACGGCGTTGGCGCTGTACTTCACGGGCATCCTCGACTTCCGCGAGGCGCTCGCCGGGCTGGGCGACCCGACCACGATCTTCATCGCCTCGCTGTTCGTGGTCAGCGCGGGGCTGGAGGCGGCGGGCGTGACCGCCTGGGCCGGCCAGTTCCTGATTGCCAAGGCCGGCGCCAGCCGTGCGCGGCAGTTGTCTCTGATCATGCTCGCCTGCGCGCTGCTGACCGCGCTGATCAGCTTGAACGGCGCGGTGGCCGCGCTGCTGCCGGTGGTGGTGGTGATGGCGGTGCGGCTGGCGCAGCCGCCGTCGCAACTGCTGATGCCGATGGTGTTCGCCTCGCACGCCGGCTCGCTGCTGGCGCTGACCGGCTCGCCCGTCAACGTGCTGGTGTCCGAAGCCTCGGCCGACGCCGGCACCGGGCAGTTCGGCTTCTTTGAGTTCGCCATCGTCGGCGTGCCGCTGCTGGTGGGCACGATGGCGATCCTGATCTTCCTCGGCCGCTATCTGCTGCCGAAGACGAGCGGCGCGTCGATGCCGACCGATCTGTCCAAGCACGCGCGCACGCTCACCGAGCAGTATCGGCTCGACGCCGGCGTGTTCCAGTTGCGGGTACGGGCCTCGTCGCCGCTTCTGGGGCGGGCGACGAGCAGCGTGGACTGGAGCGTCTATCCCGGCCTGACCCTGCTCGGCGCGAAGAGCAGCAGCAGCGCGCGGCCGCTGGGCGAGACGGCACTCGCCGAAGGCGATCTGCTGCTGTTGCGCGGCGACGCACAGACCGCCGCGCAACTGGCCACCGACCAGCACCTCGCCTTCGGCCCCGACGACAAGGACAGCGGCGTGGCCGATGCCCTCTTCAATCGCGCCTCGGGCCTGGCCGAAGTGGTGATCCCGCCGCGCTCGGCGCTGATCGGCCGCGAAATGTTCCCCGGCATGGTGACCGAAAGCGGCGACCTGCTGGTGCTGGCGATCCAGCGCCGCGGCGAAGACATCGGCCCCGGCGCGGTGAAGCTCGAAGTCGGCGACACGATGCTGCTGCAAGGCACCTGGAGCGCGCTCGACAAGCGGCTCGCCGACCCCGAGGTGCTGGTCGTCGATTCGCCCGACCTCGTCCGCCGGCAGGCGGTGCCGATGGGTGCGGGCGCCAAGGCGTCGATCGCCATCCTGCTCGGCATGGTGGCGGCTCTCGCCACCGGCGTGGTGCCGGCCGCTATCGCCGGCCTGTGCGCGGCGGGCGCGATGGTGCTGTTCCGCGTGCTGTCCGTCGAGCAGGCCTACCGCTCGATCAACTGGACGACCGTGATCCTGGTCGGCGCGATGACGCCGCTGTCGGCGGCGATGATGCAAACGGGTGCCGCGCAGTTGCTGGCCGACCGACTGGTGGCGATGGTCGGCGACGCCGGACCTTACGCGCTGCTGGCGGGCCTGTTTCTGCTGACGGCGGTGCTCGGGCAGTTGATCAGCAACACCGCGACTGCGCTGATCATCATCCCGATTGCCGTCGCGGCGGCGCTGGAACTGGGCGTCTCGCCGCAACCGGTGCTGATGAGCGTGTGTATCGCGGCGGCGGCGTCTTTCCTGACGCCGGTGGCCACCCCGGTCAACCTGATGATCATGGGGCCGGGCGGCTACAAGTTCGGCGACTACTGGAAGCTCGGCGGCGTGTGCATGGCCTGGTTCTTCGTGATGGCGGTGTTCTTCGTGCCGCTGGTCTGGCGGCTCTAGCCGCGCCGCACTGTCCGAACGGGCATTAACCTTTCCCATACCCGCCGCATCCCGCGGCGGTCTTTTCACCGCAAAGAGGAGCCACACCATGACTAGCACCCCCACCACCCGCCGCGGCTTTGTCGCCACCGCCGCCGCCCTGGCTGCCACGGCCGCTGCGACCTCGGCCCAGGCGCAGACCCCTGCCAAGCCCGACGGCATGATCGAATTCACGCTGTTTCGCGCCGGTTTCATCGTCGGCGGCACCGGCGGCAGCGGCATACTGACTTTCAAGGACAACGGCTACAACCTGGGCATCGGCGGCGTCAGCTTCGGTGCCACCATCGGCGTGGCACGGATCGAAATGACGGGCGAGGTCTATAACCTGAAGCAGGCGAGCGACATCGAAGGCACCTACACCGCGGTCGGCGCCAGCGGCGCGATCGCCGGCGGCGCCGGGGTCGCGGAACTGCAAAACGCGCGTGGCGTGCGCCTGCGCGTCAGCGGGCGGCAGATCGGCCTGATGGTTTCGATCGACCTGTCCGGCCTGCAAATTACGCTGCGCAAGTAAGCGGCGACGTCGGCGCGACGGGTGTCTGCCCCCTTGTCGCGCCGGCTATCCCGGTGCCGGCAGCGCCTTGATGTCGGCCGCCAACCGCACAAGGATCGCCCCCAGCGCGAGGTTGTAGCCGCGCACGAGTTCGGCGGGCGTCTGCTGCTTAAGCTCGACCCGCTGCTCGTAGCGACGCAGCAGAATCTCCCGCCCGCCCTGCCCGCTCGCCTGGCGCAGGCGGATGCGCACCGCCATCACCGCGGCGGCCGGCTGGCCCGGACGGAAGTCGCCATACAGCGCTTCGAAGTCGGCATCGATCATGTAAGCCGGCGCCACAGCGGCGGCGGCGCCGGCCGGCAACGGCGCGGCGGCGACCGCGAACCAGGCCGCGATCCGATCGCCGAGCATCACGCCCGCCGGCACCAGCAGCCGATGTTGAAAGTCGCCCTGGAAGCGGACCTCGTCGATCCGGTAGACGAGTTCGTCGCCGGCAAAACTGGCGGCGACCCGCACGCTGCCCAATGCGTAGCGCGCAGCCGGTAACGAGCCCGCGACCGGCCCCGGCGCCGGCTCGATCGCATAGGTGGTGGGTGGCGGCGGCGCCGAGGGGGTGAGCGCGCAGCCGCTGAGCAGCGAGGCGCCGGCGAGCACGAGCGCCGCGCCCGCAACCGCGAAGACTTTCATTTGGCCTCCCCAGCCGGTTGCACCGGCAGTTGTACGGTTTTTGGCGGTGCGCTGAAGAGCAAGCCCGGCGGCCAGCGTTTGACCGCGTCGGTCAGCATGCGCAGGTTGACCAGCGTCTCGCGCAATTCGGCGAGCGCCGCCCGCAACGGCTCTTCGTTGTCGGCCAGCACGTGGTTGGCGCGGGCCTGCAACTGGTCCAAGCCAGCCAGGGCACGATCCAGTTCGCCGCTTTCGGCGAGCTTGCGCAGACGGGCGGCGATCACCGCCAGATCCTGCGGCGCGCTGTCGAAGGCCGGGTCGGACAGGATCTTGTTGAGGCGCGCGAACGAGGCGTCGAGCTTGGATGCGGCCAGCGTGCGGTCGATGCGCTCCATCGCGCTGCGCGAGGCCGCGAGCGTTGCCACCAGTTCGGTGCCGACTTTGTCCATCGGAAACGCCGTCAGGCGCTTATCCAGCGTCACCACCAGCCGGTTCAGGTTCTGACCCAGTTGCGCGATGTCGGCCTCGTCCAGACTGGCGAGAAAGCTCTGCGCGTTGGCGACGATCTGATTGGTGAGGCTGGGCGCCGAGGGCAGATACGGATACCTGGGCGTCCAAGTGAACGGCAGCGGCGGATTTTGCGCCGGGTCGAGAAAGTCCAGCCCGATGAACTGCTGGCCGGTCACACCCGCCAACTGCGTCTGGGCGCGCAGGCCGCGGCTGACGTAGGCGTCGTAGTCGCGCTCCGCCTCGGTTCGGCTCAAATTGTCGATGCGCATGCGCACCACGACGTAATTGGCGCGCGAGTCGAGCGGAATGTCAGCCTGGTAGGCGGAGGACAGAAAAATCTCGCTCACCTCGCCCACCCGCACGCCGCGAAACTGCACCGGCGCGCCGACCCCCAGGCCGGCCACCGATTCGTTGAAGTAAGTCTCGATGGTGGTACGCGGTAGGAACAGTGTCCGGCCGCCCAGCACGAAGAGCAGCACGAAAGCCAGCGTCAGGCTGGCAAGCACGAAAAGCCCGAGCCGGAAGTAATTGGGTTTGCCTGCCATCGGTCAGCCTCCTGGCGCCGCGTGCGAAGCGTCGGCGCCGCGGTTGAAAAATTGTTTGACGAGCGGAATCGTGCTGGTATCGCGCAGCACAGCGGGCTTGCCCTCGGCGATGATGCTGCGCGACTTGGGATCGAGCATCACCGCGCGGTCGGCAATGGCGTAGATGCTTTGCAACTCGTGCGTGACCACCACGAAGGTCAGGCCCAGGTTGTCGCGCAGCGACAGAATCGTGCGGTCCAGATTGGCGCCGGTGATCGGGTCCAGTCCGGCCGAAGGTTCGTCCAGCAGCAGGATGTGCGAGCCCAAGGCCAGCGCGCGCGCGATGGCGGCGCGTTTGAGCATGCCGCCCGACAGCTCGGCCGGCATCAGCCGCTCGGCGTGCGACATCTCGACCGCCTTTAACTGCATGCGCGCGGTGAGCGCCTTGGCGTCTTCAGGCAAGTCGGTGAACTCGTCGAGCGGGAAGCGCACGTTGTCGAGCACCGACAGCGAGCCGAAGAGCGCGCCGCTTTGGTACATCACGCCGAGCTTGCGTTGCAGGGCGGCGCGCGCCGCGGCGCCGGCGGTCACGATGTTCTCGCCCTCGATGTAGATGTTGCCCGCCATCGGCGCGTACAAGCCGATGATGTGCTTCATCAGGCTCGACTTGCCGCAGCCCGAGCCGCCCAGGATCACGACGATTTCGCCCGCCTGCACCTCGAAGGAGGCATCGTCGAGCAGCACCTTGCTGCCATAGCCCATGCGCAGATGCTCGACGCGGATCGCCGGCGCGCCTGCCATGTTCAAAAGCCGAGCCGGTTAATGAGCACCGCGAACAAGCCGTCGATCACCACGATCAGCACGATGCTGGTGACCACCGCGCGCGTGGCCGACAGACCCACCGAGGCGGCACCCAGCCCGGTGCTCAAACCGCGATAACAACCGACCCCGGCGATCACCAGGCCGAACACCGCCGCCTTGATGAGACCTATGAATACATCGGTCATCGACGCCGCGCTGAGCATCTGGCTGTAGAACTCCAAAAAGCCGATGTCGAAGCGCAGCATCACGAGCGCACCGCCAAAAAGGCCGATCAGATCGGCCAGCACCGCCAGCAGCGGCAGCACCAGCAGGCCCGCCAACAGGCGGGGCACCACCAGATAGGACACCGGCTCCAGGCCAAAGGTGACGAGCGCGTTAACCTCTTCGTTGACCTTCTGCGTGCCGATCTCGGCGGCAAACGCCGCCCCCGAGCGGCCGGCGAAAATGATCGCCGTCATCAGCGGCCCGAGCTCGCGCAGCATGGCGATGGTGACCCCGTTGACGACGAAGATCACCGCGCCAAACTGCTGCGCCACCACGGCGATCTGGAAGGCGATGATCACCCCCATTAAAAAACCGACGAGCAGCGTGATGCCCACCGCGTTGGCGCCGGCTTCCTCGGCTACCGCCAGCACGGTGCGCCAGCGGATGCGCGCGGGGCGCAGCAGCGTCGCGGCGAGCACCGCAGTAGCCTGACCGAGAAATTCGATCAGCGCGCGCGCATCGGCCCAGTTGGCCGCGGCGGTACGGCCGAGCGACTCGACCAGCCCCGGCTGCTGCTCCGGCGTCTGCCGCGCCGCAAAGTCGCGCGCGTCAAACCCGTCGAGCAACCGTTGCAAGCGCGCATCCAGCCCCACCAACTCCACCGTCGCGCCGTTGCGCTGCGGCCAGAGCCGCGCCAGTTCGAACAACAGCGCGATGCCGCTGTCGTCGGCCTGGGTGACGGCGCTGGCGTCGATGCGCAGCGCCCCGCCGGTCTTGCCGTCCAGCCTGCGCGTGGTCTCGCGCCACAGCGCGCCCACGGTGCGATGGGTGAGCGGTCCCGCGAGGCGGATCTCGGTGGCGGCCGGCGCGGCTGTCGTTTTGCTCATTTGGACATCAATCCCGCGGCAACGGCCGCGGCCTAGCGACCGTAAGTCGCAGCCGGGGCGTAGAGCAGCGCCACACCAAAGAGCGCCGCCAGCAGCAGCAGCGACACGCCAGCCACCACCCATTGCCGCAGCAGCGCATCGCTGCGCGCCAGCAGCGCGCCGATGCGAGAGATAACACGCAGGCTGCCGTCGATAACCACCGCCACGTCGCCGGCAGGAACGCGTGGCAGCCGCTCGCCCCAGCGCGCGAGTGCCACCGCCAGCCCGCCGCCGACCAGCACTGGCCAGAACGTCGCCCACAGCGCTTTCGGTTCGAGCACGTCGGGAAAACTGCCGAGCGGCAAGGCGAGAAACAGAAGCCACGGGACGACGATCGAAGCCACGCCGGTCGCGAGCCACGGCAGCTTCAAGCCAGGCGCCGCTTGCGCCTCGGTAACGGTCGCCGCGGTCAACCGCACTCGGCGCAGAAAGTGCAGCATCAGCAATGTGGTGCCGATAGCGGATACGTAGGCGACCGTCGCCGCCCAGCTAAGCCCGAGCGCGTCCTTGACCGCCAGCTTGGCGACCGCGCCGCCCGTAAACGGCAGGCCGCCCAAACCGACCGCGATTACGGCGGCGAGCGCGAACGTCCACCGCAACCGCGGCAGCGTGCTCGCAGCGACGACGCCCACCAGCAGGAACATCGCGCCCTTGACCAGGATGTGATGGCTTGCGTAGAACGCGGCGGCCAGTGCGGTGCCGGTGTCGCCCAACTCGATGCCGCTGCCGATCACCGCCACCGTGAAGCCCATCTGACTGACGCTCGAATAGGCGAGCACCACCTTGGGATGCGTCTGCGTAATGCCGACCGCGACGGCATAGAGCGCGGTGAACATGCCGGCCGCCGCCAGCGCGTGGCCCCAGCCAGCCAGCACTGGGTCGACCGGCAGAAAGCGGATCAGCCCGATGATCCCGGCCTTGACCACCGCGCCGCTCAGCACCGCCGAAGCTGGCATCGGCGCCGCCGCGTGCGCGAGCGGCATCCAGACGTGCAGCGGCACCAGGCCCGCCTTCAAGCCAAAGCCCACCACCATCAACGCGACGATCACATCACGGTGCGGCGCGGTCGGCAGCGCGGCCACGGCGTCGCGGATCAGCAGGCTGCCGTCGGGCGTGGCGGCGACGAGCAGCAGCATCGCCACCAGCACCAGCGTCTCGCCAACGAGCGCCAGCCCGAGGTAGATCGCCGCCGCCCGCCGCGCCGCGGCGCTTTCGTCCTGGAACACGAGGCCGGCGGCGCCGAAGGTCATCGTCGCCAGCAGCAGGTACAGCGTCACCATGTCGCCGGCGACGAACACGCCGAGGCAGCCGGTCGCCGCCATCAGCCAGCACACGGCAAAGCGCCCGCTGTTGGCCTGCCCGCGCTGGTAGGTCGCCGCAAAGGCGCCGGCTGCGATCCACAGCAGGGCCGCCACGCCAAGCAGGAGGGCACCCGGCGCATCGAGCACCAGCGTGGCGCGATAAAAACCCGCGCCGATGGTGAGCGGCTCGCCCACCGTGCCGAAGAGTGCTGCCGCCAGCGCCGGCAGCGGCGCCAGCGCCAGCCCATCCGTCATCCGCGCGCGCAGCGCGGGCGCAAGGCAGGCGGCCAGCAGCCCGATCGGCAACGCCAGCGTGGCGGCAAGCAGCGCGGCGGTCGCGGTCATCGCGCCTCCAGCACCGCGGCAGTGCGGCCCAGCGGCACCACGTCCACCGGCGCCCAGGCGAGCAGGCCCAGCAGCATCGACAGCAGCGCCAGGCCGAGCACGACCGCCTGCCGCGAGCGCGCCACGGGCGCGAGCAGCACCGGCGGCGCCTCGGTCGTGGCGAGCGCGCGCATCAACACCTGCACGACGTAAGCGGCAGTCAGCAGACCACCGCCGGCCAGCACCAGCACCCACCACCACTGCCCGGTCGCGAGCGACGCCGACAGCAGCATCCATTTGGCGAGGAATCCGCCCGCCGGCGGCAGGCCGATCAGCGCAATGCCGGCGAGTGCGAAGGCCCACACCGTCATCGGCAGCGTGCGCGCCAGCCCGCCTAGATTGGCTACGCGATCGTGGCCCAGCCCCGCGTACACGAGGCCGGCGGCCATGAACATCGCCGCCTTGGCAGTGGCGTGCGACGCCAGTTGCATCATGCCGCCGGTCAGCGCGGTGGCGGTGGACTGACCGGCCGCTGCCGCGCCCAGCACGAGCGGCAGCATCAGGAACAAGTACCCGAGCTGCGCCACGGTCGAGTAGGCGATCATCGGCTTCAAGCGCGCCTGCCGCAGCGCCACCGCACTGCCGAACACGATCGCCGCCGCGCCGAGCGCCGCCAGCCCCTGCGCCGCCGCCAGCGTGACCACCGCCGGCAGCGCGTCCAGCCACAGCCGCAGCACGAGAAAGAACGAGCCCTTGACCACCAGCGCCGACAGCAGCGCGCTCGCCGCCGCCGGCGCGCCCGCATGCGCCGGCGGCAGCCAAAGATGCAGCGGAAAGAGCGCGGTCTTGGCGAGCAGTCCCGCCGTCATCAGCGCCAGCGCGACCACGCTAATCGGCTCGGCGCGTGCCACGCGCGCCAGTTGGCCGATGTCGAGCGTGCCGTACGCGCCGTACAGCAGCGCCGCGCCCAGCAGATACAGCACCGAGCCGGCCAGCGCATACAGCAGGTAGCGCAGCGCTGCCTGCACGGTGTCGGCACGGCCCTCCAGACTCACCAGCGGCACCGCGGCAAAAGTCAGCAGTTCGAGCGCGACATAGAGCGTGAAGAGATCGGCGGCCAGCACCACCACCGTCAGCCCCGCCCACACCGCGAGAAGTAACGTCCAGAACACGAAGGGCGCGCGCGCTTCGGCCACACCGGCCGGTGGCGTGAAGTCCTCTTGCGCGTAAAGCGCGATGGCAATCAACACCACGTTGCTCGTCGCCAGCATCGCCAGCGACAGTCCGTCGGCGCGCAGCAGGATGCCGAGCGGCGGCGCCCAGCCGCCAATGGAGTAGACGATCGCGTCGCCGCGTTCGATCAGCGCCGCGCCGATGGCGATCGTCACCGCCGCGCCGAGCAGCAACGCGACGAGCGCGATCCGCCCGCCGTGGCGACCGCCGACGAAGAACGACAGCAGCACGCCCGCCACCGGCAGCAGCAGCGCGAGCACCAGCCAGTCGCCGCCAGGGGTGGTCACGGCAAAGACCGATGCGCGCCGTCGCGCGGGCGCGGTTGTTCCGGAACGCTGCCCCCACCCCAGCCCTGCTTCGAAGGCGGGGGAGGGAGTCCCCCCCTCCCCTGCGCAGCGGGGGAGGGTTGGGGTGAGGGCGTGGGTGCCCCAACGCTGTGAGGCTCGTGGGCCGGGTCGGGCTGCGCGCGCGGCGCCTCCTCCAAGCTCGCCGCCGCACCCGCGTCCGCCAGCCGCAGCAGCAGCGCTACGGCCAGCGCGGTCGCCGCGAAGGCAACCACCATCCCGGTGATCACCAGCGCCTGCGGCACCGGATCGCCACCGAAGCCTGCCCCCGCGCCGCGCCGCGCAATCGTGCCGAACAGCAGGAACACCCCACTGCCCAGCACGTTGAAGGCGAGGATCTTGCGCAGCGGCTGGGGCAGCACGATCAGCCCGTACAGACCCAGGCCGACCAGCGCGGCACCGAGCAGACCATAGAGCGTGGCGTTCATTCGCGCTCCGTGCGCTCCGGCGCGCCGGCCAGCAGCAGCGCCAACGTGACGGCCACGGTCGCGGTCATCGCCACCTCGATGGCGAGGATGATCGGTTTGGCGTAGTCGGCCGGGTAGGCGAGAAAGGCTTCGCCCAGCCACAGGCCGCCAAGGCCCACCAGCAGGAACAGCGCCGGCCCCGCCACCAGCAGCAGGCGCAGGCGGCGGCTGGCGACGGGCGGTGCGTCGGCCAGGCGCGTCATCATCGCCAGCAACCACATCGCCGCCAGCACGGTGCCACCCGGGAACGCGCCGCCGGGGTGATCGGCGCCGACCCAGAACACGTACAGACCGACCACGATGCCGAGCGGGATCGCCAGCCGCGCGAAGAAGGCCAGCACGCCGCGCGGATCGGCCTCGTGGCGCGGCCCCGGCCGGCCGCCCCAGGCGCGCTCGGCCGCCAGCGACCAGACGCCCACCACCGCCAGCAGCAGCACGACTTTCTCCAGAAAGGTATCGAGGCCGCGAAAGGCCATCAGCACGCCCGTTACTGGGTTGCCGAGGCCGGTCGCGGCGAGGTTTTGCGCGACCGCCGGGCCGAGCGTGGGCGCCGGTTGAGGCAGCCACAGCACGATCGCGGCGAGCGCCAACGCAACCACCGCGGCCAGCAGCGCGGCGGCGAGCCGCCTAGCCGGTGCCGGCAAGGATTCGCCACCCTCTTCCGCCGCGCGCAGCCGCGCCGCGGCGCCGAGCAGCAGTGCGCCGGTCAAGCCACTGCCGATCGCGGCCTCGGTCAACGCCACGTCGGCAGCCGCAAGACGCACCCAGGCCAGTGCCACCAGCAGCCCGTAGGCGACGAAGCCCAGCACGGCCGCGTAGCCGCGCCGCGCGACCAGCGTGAACACGGCAAGTGCCAGAACCAGCGCGACCAGCCCCAGATCGAGCGCGACCGCCATGCTCACGGCCGCTCACCCTCGCGCCGCGCCGCGCGGCCGATCAGTTGCGAGACGGTGGCGCTTGCCAGCAGCACCAGCGCCCAGACCGCCAGCAGCTTGACCGCGGCGAGCACGCCCGCCGCCTGCGGCAGCAGCCCCAGCACCACCAGGCCGAGGCCCAAGTTGTCCGCCTTGGTCAGCGCGTGCAGCCGGGTCAGCGTGTCAGGCAGCCGCAGCAGCCCGACCGTGCCGGCGACGAAGAACAGCAGCCCGGTGCCGACCGCGGCGTAGGTCCACAGATCGAGCCAGGAGGTCATCGGTCGGCGCCGGCGTCGTCGGGCGCCGGGTCGGGGAGTTCCTGAGTCGAGCCCTTTTTGACGAAGGCGATCGACGCAAACGCCGCCAGCAGCGCGAGCACGAGCGCCACGTCCACCGCGCCGCCGGTGCGGGTGGCGGTGCCGAAGAGCAGCAAGGCCGCCACCCCGCCGGTGCCGAGCAGTTGCGCCGCCATGATCCGCTGCGCGCTGCTGCTGCCGCCCAGCACGCGCACGAGACCGAGCGCGACCGCGGCCAGCACCGCCATCGCGGCGACGAGCAGGAACTCGGTCATCGCGCCTCGACCCCCAGTACGGGGGCCAGCCGGCCCTCTTCGGCCGCGAGCTGGCCGAGCACGTCCTGCCCGGTGTCGAGCGCGTGGTAGACCACCGCGCCGCCTTCGTCGCCGCAGGGCACGGTGCCGGGCATCAGGCTGGTGTAAGCGGTAAACGCCGCGCGCGCCGGGCCGGGCGGCAGGCCGGTCCGATAGCGGACGAAGCCCGGCCGCACCGGCAACGAAGGCGCAAACACGCGGCGCGCAACATCGACCCCGGCGACCACCGACTGCCACACAAAGCGCGGCAGCATCGAGAGCAGCGCCAGCGGCCGCACCGGCAGGCTGCCCGGCGGCAGCAGCCGCACACTGACCCAGGCCGCCGCCGCGGCGGCCAGCAGCCCCGCGGCGAGGTCGCCGGCTTGGGTGCCGATCAGCACGATCCACAGTGCGTAGTAGCCGGCGGCGCGCAGGCCGAATGCGCGGGCGGTACCCGACGGAGTCTGCCGCGCATCGTGCATGGCTCGTTCCAACAGTCAGTCGCGCAGCGGCGATCGCAGCGCGCCCTACTTCGGCGCGCTCGCCAGCGGTTGCTGCGCACGCTGCGCGGCCAGATCGACCCAGCCGCCGCCCAGCGCCTGATACACGCCCACGAGTTGCGTGTACCGCTGCGCCGAGGAGTTCACCGCCGCCAGCTCCGCGGCAAAAAGCTCGTTCTCCGCGATCAGCACCTCGAGGTAGCTCGACACCCCTTGATCGAAGCGCAGCTGCGACAGCCGCGCGAACTCGCGCAAGGCCTCGACGCGCCTCGCCTGCGCGGCGGCTTCCTGCTGGCGCTTCTGCGTGCCGACGAGCGCATCGTTGGCCTCGCGCAGCGCGTTGAGAATCGTCTGCTGGTACAGCGCCAGCGCGGCGCGCTCGCCGGCCTGCGCGCTGGCGACCTGGCCTTCGATGGCACCGGCGGTGAAGATCGGGCCGGTCAGGCCCGCCGCCACCGACCACGCGGTGGCTGGGCCGCTGAGCCAGTCGCCCAACGCCGTGCTCACCGATCCCAACAGCCCGGTCAGCGACAGCGTCGGGAAGTACTGCGCCTGCGCGGCGCCGATGTTGGCGTTGGCGGCGATCAGGAACTGCTCGGCTTGCAGAATGTCGGGCCGGCGCAGCAGCAGCGCGGACGGCAGATCGGCGGGAAGCGCCGGGACCTGCAACTGCGCCAGCGCGCGGCCGCGCAGGATCGGCCCCGGGTTGCGCCCCAGCAGCACCGACAGCAGGTTTTCCAGCGCCGCGATCTGCTGCTCGATCAGCGGGATCGCCGCCTGCGCCTGCTCGAACTGCGACTGCACCTGCGACACCTCGGTCTGCGACACCATGCCCGCCGTGAAGCGCAGATTGAAGATGCGCAGCGTCTCGGCGAAGTTGGCGGAGGTAGCGCGCGCGATTTCGAGTTGCCGGTCGAACGAGCGCAGCACGATGTAGCTCGACGCCACGCTCGTCGTCAGCGTCAGCACCACGCCCCGGCGCGCCTGCTCGCTGGCGTAGACCTGCGCCTGCGCCGCTTCGGACAGCCGCTGCACGCGGCCAAACAGATCGATCTGCCACGACGCCGACAGCGCCCCCTGGTACAGCGAGAAATACGGGTCGGCCCCCGGCGGCAGCGGCGGCTGGCCGACGCGGCTGGCGCGGTTGCGCGCCGCGTCCGCGCCGTAACCGAACTGCGGATAGAACTGCGAGCGCGTCGATTGCAGCGCGCCGGCAAACTGATCGACCCGCGCCGCGGCGATCCGCACGTCGCGGTTGTCGCGCAACGCGGTCTCGATCAGTTCGTTCAAGACCGGGTCGCCGAATTGCTCCCACCACGCGGTGTTGGCGACCTCGGTCGCCGCCGGATACTCGATCCGCCACTTTTGCGGCACCTCGACCTCCGGCCGCCGATAGTCGGGGCCGACCGTACAGGCGGCGAGCAACGCGCTCGCGCACAGCAGCGGCCAGATTCGTTTGATCATCGAACACTCCTTGATGGCATGCCGCCGCCGCAAACCGCGCCTATGATCGCGCCGCCGTCGAACGGGAACCGACCATGAGCCTGCGCCTCGCCCTGCTGTCTCTGTGTGTACTGCTGTCCGGCTGCGCGGCGCTGCTGCGCGAGCCGGTGCCGGTCGAGTTGATGGGCAAGACCACGATCCCCGGCCTGCCCGACGCGCGCGCCACCGCGGGCCAGCGCAACTCGCCGCTGGAGGCGGATCTGATCGCCTCCTTCGCGCAAGAATCGCCGGCGGATTTTCCGGTGCAGGCCGACGGGCACGTGCATTACGCGCAACTGATCCTCTCCGGCGGCGGCGCCAACGGCGCCTTTGGCGCGGGGCTGCTCAGCGGCTGGAGCACGCACGGCACGCGGCCCAAGTTCAAGATCGTCACCGGGGTTTCGACCGGCGCGCTGATGGCCCCATACGCCTTTCTCGGGGCCGAGTTCGACCCGGCGCTCAAGCACTTCTACACCACCACCGACTCGCGCCGGGTCTTTTTGGTGCGCTCGCTGCGGCAAATTCTGTCCGGCGAATCGCTGGCCGACACCGGGCCGCTGGCGGACACCCTGAACGAGCAGATCGACGCAGCGTTTCTGGAGCGCATCGCCGCCGAGCATCGCCGCGGCCGGCGCCTGTACGTGGCGACCACCGATCTGGATGCGCAGCGCTTCGTGATCTGGAACCTCGGCGCGATCGCGGCCAGCGGCCACCCGCAGGCGCTGGAGTTGTTCCGCCGCGCGATCCTCGCCTCGGCGTCGATCCCGGTGGTGTTTCCGCCGGTGTTCTTCCAGGTCGAAGCCGACGGCCGCCGCTACGACGAAATGCACGTCGACGGCGCGGTCGGCACACGGATGTTCTACAGCGGGGGCCTGTTCGACTTCGCCGCCGCGCAGAGAGCGGCCGGCCGCGCCACGGTCGGCGTCGAGGACCTGTACGTGATCCACAACGGCCAGTTGCGGCCGGTGCCGGTACAGACGCCGCGCACCCTGCGCGGCATCGGCGCCCGCGCGCTGGCCAGCACCGCCAAGTCGGCCGCGGTCGGCGACCTGTTCCGCATCTACGTGCTGGCGCGCCGCGGCGGCGGCAATCTGCGCTGGATCACGCTGCCCACCGGCGTGGAAATCGAAAGCGAGGAGAGCTTCGACCCGGTGGCAATGACCGCGCTGTTCGAGGTCGGCTACGCGCTGGGCGCCCAAGGCCCGCCGTGGATCGACCACCTGCCGGGTTTTTCCGGCGATCAGTAGCGCCCCCATCGCCGTTACCCCGCCGCCAGCGCGACCGGCATCGCCGCGAGCCGCTCGTACAAGCGTGCCTCGGCGCGGATCGGCCACCAGTCGTAGAGAAAGATTTCCAGCGGTCGCCACAACGCGACCCAGGCACCGATCACCAGGCTGTCGTAGGCCACCCGCGCATACGTCTTGGGCAGCACGAAGGCCGCCATCCATTCGCCGAAGGCAAGCGCGGCGGCGACGAACGCGAGCCCGATCGCCAGGCTCCAGCGGCCGACGCGGAACAGCTCGCGCAGACGCCGCCACTCGATCTGCGCACGGCGCCGGTAATGCTGTTGCACGCTCGGCGCGAGCTCGGCCACCTCCGTCGCATCCGGCGCCGCGTGCGCCACGTGCACGACGAGCGCCAGGGGCACGGCCTTGGGCAGTTCGCGCGCCGACTCGACGATGAACTCGTCGGCGCGCGGATCGAGATCGCGTTCGCGAAACGGCGCCGGGTCGAGCGCGTCGAACAACTGACGCAGCTCGTCGAGCCGGATTTCGATCGGCGCGGCCATGGCGCTTCAGGCTTACGCGGCGGAGCGCGCGGGCGCCGGCGCCGGACTCGGCGCACCCGGCTTGCCGCCGAACACGGTCACGTACAGCGTTGGCAGGAAGACGAGTGTCAGCAGAGTCGCGATCATCAGCCCGCCCATGATTGCGAAGGACATCGGCCCCCAGAACACGCTCGGTGCGATCGGGATCAGCCCGAGCACGGTCGATAACGCGGTGAGCGACATCGGCCGCAAGCGCGAACTGGCGGCAGCCACCGCGGCGTCCCAGACGTTCTTGCCGTCGGCGCGGTCGGCGTCGATCTGCACGATCAAAATGACCGCGTTCTTGGCCACCATGCCGAGCAGCGACAGGATGCCGAGGATGGCGACGAAGCCCAGCGGCCGGTTAAACAGCAGCAGCGCCGCCACCACGCCGACGATCGACAGCGGCAGCATCGCCAGCACGATGCCGAGCTTGCGGAAGCTCTGCAACTGGAACATCAGCACGGTGATCATCAAGAGCAGCATCAGCGGCACCACCGCGAACACCGAGGCCTGCGAGATCGCGCTTTCTTCCTCGATGCCGCCGGTGTCGATCCGGTAGCCCTTGGGCAGCTCGGCGTTGAGCGCCTTGATGCGCGGCCCGAGTTCCGCGTTGACGGTGGCCGGCAGCACGCCGGCCATCACGTCGGCCCGTACGGTGAGGGTCGGTACACGGTCGCGCCGCCAGACGATCGGATACTCCTGCCCGTACTCGAAGCTCGCCAACTGACCCAAGGGCATGGTGCGGCCGTTGGCGAGCGGGATCTGCAAGGCGCGCAGCGTGGCGAGTTCGGTGCGCTCGTCGCCGACCGCGCGCGCGACCACGTTGATGAGGTAAATGTCGTCGCGCACCTGGGTCACGGTGGCGCCGGAGATCGCCGCGTTGATGGTCGCCGCCAGCGAGGCCGAACTCACGCCCGCCTGGCGTGCCTGATCCTGATCCACCTTGACCCGCAGCTTGCGCGCCGGCTCCATCCAGTCGAAGTGGACGTGCCGGACGTCGTGGCTGGTGGCCACCGTCTGCGCCACCTGCTGCGCCAGCCGCGCGACCTCGTCCTCGTCCGGGCCGCTCACCCGGTACTGGATCGGCCAGCCCACCGGCGGCCCGAGTTCCAGCGGCGACACCCGCGCGACGACGCCGGGAAAGTCGTCGGCCAGCAGTTTCTCCAGCCTGACGTGCAGCCGCTCGCGCGCCTCCAGGTCTTTGGCGACCACCACCACCTGGCCGAAGAACTCGTTTTGCAATTGCACGTTCAGCGGCAGGTAGAAGCGGATCGCGCCGCGGCCAACGTAGCTGCTCCAGTGATCGACGTCCGGGTCTTTCGCCAGCGCCTGGTCGAAGCGCTTGACCGTCTCTTCGGTGGCGAAGATCGACGCGTTTTGCCGCAGCGTCAGATCGACCACCAGCTCGGGCCGGTCGGAGGCCGGGAAGAACTGCTGCGGCACAAAGCGCACGCCAAAAACGGCCACCACGAAAGCCGCGGCGGTCACGCCGATCGTCACCCAACGCGCGCGCATCGCCGCGGCGAGGAACTTGCCGTAGCCCTGCATCAGCTTGGACGGCTTGTCGGGGTCGCCCTTGGGCGGCTTCAGCAGCGCGATACCGATCACCGGCGCGAAGATCACCGCCACCAGCCAGGAGGTGATCAGCGCGATCGCCACCACCGCGAAGATCGAGAACGTGTACTCGCCGGCCGAACTCTTGGCAAAGCCGATCGGCACGAAACCGGCGATGGTGATCAGCGTGCCGGCCAGCATCGGCGCGGCCAGGGTCTGGTAGGCGAAGGTGGCCGCGCGTTCCTTGGTGTCGCCGGCGGCCAGCCGCCGCAACATCGCGTCCACGGTGGTCATCGCGTCGTCCACCAGCAGGGTCAGCGCGATGATCAAGGCGCCGAGCGAAATGCGTTGCAGGTCGATGCCGTAGATCTGCATCACGGCGAATACGATGGCGAGCGTCAGCGGGATGGCGAGCGCCACCACCGCCCCCGGCCGCACGCCGAGCGCGACGAAGCTCACCGCGAGGATGATGATCACCGCCTGCCACAGTGAGGTCATGAAGTCGCTGATCGCCAGGTCCACCGTGACCGCCTGGTCGGCGACCAGAATCGGCTCGATTCCGAGCGGCAGGTCGGCGCGGATGTCGGCCATCTCCGCCTTCAGCCGCGCGCCGAGTGCGAGGATGTCGCCGCCGTCGCGCATCGCCACCGCGAGGCCCATCGCCGGCACGCCGTTGACGCGGAACATCGGCTGCGGCGGATCGGCCAGCCCGCGCCGCACGGTGGCGACATCCGACAGGCGCAGCATGCGGCCGTTCACGGCGAAGTTGACGGCTTTCAGGTCCTCCTCGGAGTCGAAGGCGCCCGACACGCGCAGGAAGATGCGCTCCTGGTCGGTGTGCATCGTGCCGCTGGGCCGCACCACGTTCTGGGCTTGAAGCGCCGCGGCCAACGCCGGGTAGCTCAACCCCAGTCCGGCCAGTTTGGCGGTGGAAAACTCCAGAAAAATCCGCTCGTCCTGCGCGCCGAGGATCTCCACTTTCGACACATCCGGCACCGCCAGCAGGCGCGAGCGGATGCCCTCGACCGCGTCGCGCAGCTCGCGCTGGGTGAAGCCGTCGGCGGTGAAGCCGTAGATGGTGCCGAAGGTGTCGCCAAAATCGTCGTTGAAGCCCGGCCCGATCACGCCCTGGGGCAGTGTGAGGCGGATGTCGCCGATGTTCTTGCGCACCTGGTACCAGATGTCGGGCACGACCGCCGCCGGCGTGGACTGCTCCAGATCGACGAAGATCGTGGTAAAGCCTGCCGTCGTGTAGCTGCGCACGCGATCCAGATGCCGCGTCTCTTGCAGCTTGCGCTCGATGCGCTCGGTCAGCTGCTTTTGCGTGTCGTCGAGCGAGGCGCCCGGCCAGGCCGCGAACACGATCATCGTGCGGAAGGTGAAGGCCGGGTCCTCGCCGCGCCCCAGCCGCATGAACGACAGCGACCCGGCGATCACCGCCGCGATCATGAAATAGACGACGAGCGAGCGACGCGTGATCGCCCACTCGGAAAGATTGGGGCCGATCACTTGGCGGCTCCGCTCTTGGCCGCGGCCGCCGGCACGCCGGCGAGCCGCACCTTCTGCCCGGCGCGCAGGGCCTGCACGCCGGCGGTGACGACGATGTCGCCGGCGGCCAGCCCGCCCGCCACCACCACTTGATCCGGCTCGAAGGTCGCGACCTCGATCATCCGCGGCGCGACCGTCTGCGTCTTGGGATCGACCAGCCACACGGCCGTCTGTTTGTCACTGCGCACGAGTGCGGTGGCGGGGATCGCGATGCGCTGCCCGCCGGCCAGTTCGATCGATCCCACCACCGTGCTGCCCAGTCGCATGGTCGGCGGCGCATTGTCGAGCGCGATGCGCACGCGGAAGGTGCCCGTCACGGGGTCGGCGCGCGGGGCCACCTCGCGCACCCGGCCGGTGGTGGCCACCTTGGGGTCGGTGGCCAGCGCCACCCGCACCTTGACGTTCGGCGGTGCCGCGTCCTTCAAGGACGCCGGTACGTCGAACACCGCATCGCGCCCGCCCTGCTTGGCCACCTGCACCACCATTCGCCCGGCCCCCACGACCTCGCCCGGCTCGGCGCCCTGCGCGGTGACCACGCCATCGACCTCCGAAACGAGCCGCGTGTACGACAGGCGGTTCTGCGACAGCACGACCTGCGACTGCGCGGACTCCACCGCCGACTCGGCGCTGCGAAACACCGCTTCCGCCTGCTCGAACAAGGCTTGCGAGACCGCCCGCTCAGCGACCAGGCCCTTCAGCCGGTTGTAGTTGCTGCGCGCTTCCTCCAGCCGCGCGCGGGCACCCATCAGTTGCGCCTGCGCCGACTGCAGCGCGCTTTGCTCGTTCTCGGGATCGAGCCGGGCCACCAACTGACCGGGCCGGATGGCGTCGCCGATGCCCACCGCGCGCTCGACCAGCCGACCATCGATGCGGAAAGCGAGGTTGACCTCGGTCTGCGCCTGCACGTTGCCGGTCAGCGCGACCCGCCCTTGTGCGTCGCGCTGGTCCACGGTGATCGTGCGCACGGGACGCACTTCGGGCGCGGGCGGCTCCGCCGCAGGGCGGCAGGCGGCGAGCAAGGCGCCCGCAAGCAACGGGGCCAGCGCCCGCAGCGGAGTTGAGTGTCTGGACGGGATGCGCGTTGCCACGGCGAGGACTCCTTGCGCAGAGCGGGAACCGATGGGGCACTCGTTGCCGGCGGCAACGGCGAAGCGCGAACGATACGCGACTCCGCACCGGTTTTGGCCGTCGGCGCAGCGCGGCAACAACAAACTTCGCGAAGCCGCGGCGACGGGGTAGCCCACCAAGCCGCGACTGTGGCAATGTCGGCTTTCCGCGACTTGCGCCGCGACCACCGATGCGCCGCCCAGCACCGTTCCTGTCGTTCGCCGCTCTTGCGCTTGCCACCACGGCGCAAGCGCAGACGCCGACCGCCGCCGATTGCCACGCGATCGCCGATCCGCTGCAACGGGTCGCCTGCTACGACCGCGCCACCGGTCGCGCGGCGCCGCCGGCGCAGCCTGCGTCGGCACCCGCCGAACCCACCCGCGCAGCCGACGCGCCCGCTGCGGAGCCGCGCCGCGTCTCGCTGCTCGACGAAGCCTGGGGCCTTGGCAAGGACGCCGACCGCTATGCGCTGAAGTTCTACAACTCCAACTACGTGCTGGCCGCGCGCTATAGCGACAGCGTGAACAACGCGCCGTTTTCGCCGCTGTTCGGCGCCGCCGGGGTCCCCGACCAGCAGTTGAATTCGACCGAAGCGAAGTTCCAGATCAGCGGCAAGCTGCGCTTCTGGGCGACCGACGACCTGCGCTGGGGTCTGTGGGCGGCGTATACGCAGCAGAATCAGTGGCAGGTGTACAGCGGCGATATCTCGCGCCCGTTCCGCGAGACCAACTACATGCCGGAACTCTTTGCCAGCTATGCCCCGGATCTGTCGTGGGGGGATTGGCGCTGGGCCATCGTCACCGCCGGCTTGAACCACCAGTCCAACGGCCGCGCCGATCCGCTGTCGCGCAGCTGGAACCGCCTCTTTGCGCAGTTTGGCGTCGAGAACGGCAACCTCGCGCTGTACCTGAAGCTGTGGTCGCGCCTGTCGGAGAGCGCCGAGAAGGACGACAACCCGGACATCACCGACTACTACGGCCACGGCCAGATCGAAGCGATCTACCGCTGGCGCGGCCACAGCTTCACCGGCAGCCTGCGCGGCAACGTTGGCACCGGCAAGGGTGCGGTGCAGGCCGGCTGGTTCAGCCCGGCCTTCCTCGGTACGCTGCGCGGCTACGTGCAGGTATTTTCCGGCTACGGCGAAAGCATGATCGACTACAACTGGCGCCAGACCACCGTCGGCATCGGCATCGCGCTGAGCGACGGGCTGTAGAGGCCGTGAATAAATCTACTGCGCGGCCCAATCTCGCCCCTGCGGTGCTCGCCGTACCCCTCTGTACGGGTGCGCTCCTCGGGCCGAGCTTGGGCCGCTGGCTACGATTTCTTCACAGCCTCTATATTCACTGACTCTTTCCGCAGCACCCGCTGCACTCTCACAGAGGAGCTTCCCATGCGCCCCACCCTCATCCCCATTGCCGCCGCACTGCTGTTCGCCGCCGGTGCGGCCGCCGCGCAGACTTCGGTCAGTTACGGCCGCATCACCGCGGTGCGCCAGGTCACCGTGGACAACGCCCGCGCCCAGACCGGCGGCGCACTGATCGGCGGCGCGCTCGGCGTGGCCAGCGGCTCCGGCCAATCGGGCAGCAACCGCGCGCTGCGCGGCATCGGCGGCGCGGCGGTCGGCAACCGGGTTGGCGGCGCGATGGGCAGCCAGCAGGCCTTCGAGTACACGGTGCTGCTGGGCGGTACCAACACGGTCACGATGGTGACCGACCAGGCCGGCCTGCGCGTCGGCGACTGCGTGTCGGTCGAGCGCGGCCAGTTCAACAACCTGCGGCTGGTGGACGATGCACGCTGCAACCGCCGCCCGGCCGCCGCTCCGGGACCGGCCGCCCCCGCGGCGGCGCCGCCGCCCC
The DNA here is from genome assembly GCA_046316025.1 of Betaproteobacteria bacterium. GTDB lineage: Bacteria > Pseudomonadota > Gammaproteobacteria > Burkholderiales > Burkholderiaceae_F > JAJTHJ01. The sequence goes on from JBKCXU010000020.1 coordinate 24,858, forward strand.
CGCCCGCGGAGCCGGCCGACGTGCAGAGGGCGGACGCCTGCATCCAGGCCAAGAACCAGTTACTCGAAGCCAAGACCGACGACGACTTCGACCGCGCCGAGCGGCGCGTGCGGTTGCTGTGCAATAGCTGAATCCAATTCCACTTCAATCGGACAACGGTGGCACGTCGTTCCCGCGCAAGCGGTAATCCAGCTTCGTCGCAGAACCGGCTGGGTTCCCGCTTCCGCGGGAACGACGAAACGGATCGATTGGTCTCGAAAAGGAATGAGCGGTCGATCTAAACGACGGTCGGCGAGGGCGCACCGCGCCGGCAGAGGGACGCGCGCAGCGGAAGGTCAGTCGGCGGACGCTGCGGGTTTGCAATCGACGAGTTCGCGCAGTTCCTTGCCGGCCTTGAAGTGCGGCACGAACTTGGCCGGCACTTCGACCGACTCGCCCGACTTGGGGTTGCGCCCGAGGCGCGGCGGGCGGTAATTGAGAGTAAAGCTGCCGAAGCCGCGGATCTCGATGCGCCCGCCGCGGGCGAGCGTGTCGGTCATCGCGTCGAGCAGCGTCTTGACCGTTTCTTCGGCGTCGCGCGCGGACAGCCGCGGGTTGCGCGCGGCCAGCCGCTCGATCAGCTCGGAACGGGTCATCGTGTTCATGGGCGGGCGGCGGCCGGTGCGCGTCGCGCGCCCCGGCCGCATCGGCTCTACTGCTTGCCGTCGAGCTTGGCCTTGAGCAGGGCACCGAGGTTGGTGGTGCCCGTTTGCGCCTCGGCCTGCATCCGCTGCATCGTCTCGGCGGTCTCGGCCGTGTCGCGGGCCTTGATCGAGAGGTTGAGCGAGCGGTTCTTGCGGTCGACGTTGATGATCAGCGCACTCACCGTGTCGCCTTCCTTCAGGTGCGTGCGGGCATCTTCGACGCGGTCGGCGGCGATCTCGGAAGCGCGCAGATAGCCCTCGACGTCGCCGCCCAGGCCGATCACCGCGCCGCGCGCGTCCACGCTCTTGACGGTGCCGGTAACGACCGAGCCCTTCTCGTGGGTGGCGGCAAAGTTGGTGAACGGATCGCCCGCCAGTTGCTTGATGCCGAGCGAGATGCGCTCGCGCTCGGTGTCGATCGCCAGCACGGCGGCCTCGACCTCGTCGCCCTTCTTGAACTTGCGCACGGCTTCTTCGCCGGTCTCGTTCCACGACAGGTCGGACAGATGCACCAGGCCGTCGATGCCGCCGGGCAGCCCTACGAACACGCCGAAGTCGGTGATCGACTTGATCTGGCCGCGCACCCGGTCGCCCTTCTTGTGCGAAAGCGCAAAGTCGTCCCACGGGTTGGGCTTGCACTGCTTCATGCCGAGCGAGATGCGGCGGCGGTCTTCGTCGATCTCCAGCACCATCACCTCGACCTCGTCGCCGAGCGCGGCGGCCTTCTTCGGGTCGATGTTCTTGTTGGTCCAGTCCATCTCCGAGACGTGCACCAGCCCTTCGATGCCGGCCTCGATCTCGACGAAGGCGCCGTAGTCGGTGATGTTGGTGACCTTGCCGAAGAGCCGCGTCCCCTGCGGATAGCGGCGCGCCAGCCCGACCCACGGGTCTTCGCCCAACTGCTTGATGCCGAGCGAGACGCGGTTCTTGTCCTGATCGAACTTGAGCACCTTGGCGGTGACCTCCTGGCCCACCTGCACCACTTCGTTCGGGTGGCGTACGCGGCGCCAGGCCAGATCGGTGATGTGCAGCAGGCCGTCGATGCCGCCCAGATCGACGAACGCGCCATAGTCGGTGATGTTCTTGACGGTGCCGGTGACGATGGCGCCCTCTTTGAGGGTCTCCAGCAGCTTGGCGCGCTCCTCGCCCATGCTGGCCTCGACCACCGCACGGCGCGAGACGACCACGTTGTTGCGCTTGCGGTCGAGCTTGATGACCTTGAACTCGAGCGTCTTGCCCTCGAAGGGCGTGGTGTCCTTGACCGGGCGCGTATCGACGAGCGAGCCGGGCAGGAAGGCGCGGATGCCGTTGGTCATCACGGTCAGGCCGCCCTTGACCTTGCCAGTGATGGTGCCGGCGATCAGTTCGCCCGATTCCAGCGCCTTCTCGAGATTCATCCAGGCGGCCAGGCGCTTGGCCTTGTCGCGCGACAGGATGGTGTCGCCGAAGCCGTTTTCCAGCGACTCGATCGCCACCGAGACGAAGTCGCCCGGCTGCACGTCGACCTCACCACGGTCGTTGCGGAATTCTTCGAGCGGGATGTAGGCCTCGGACTTGAGGCCCGCGTTGACCACCACGTGGTTCTGATCGACGCGCACCACTTCGGCGGTGATCACTTCACCCTGCTTGAGCTCCTGACGGGTCAGGCTCTCGGCGAACAGGGCGGCAAAAGACTCTTGGCCGGCCGACGCAGCGGCCGCGGTTTGCATTGCAGAAGACATCGTTACCCTCGGTCTCGCCCGCGCTTTGCGCGCAGGCGGAGTTGACAATTGCGCGCCGGAAATCCGGAAAGCTCCGGGGCTACCGGCGCGCCCCTGTGCGGTACCCGCCGAGCACCCGATCGACCGCTTGTTCGATGGTCAGATCGGAGGTGTCCAGCGGCACCGCGTCTTCGGCCGGCTTGAGCGGTGAGACGGCGCGATGGGAATCGCGTTCGTCGCGGGCGCGCAGGTCGGTCAGAAGGGGCGCAAGTGTAGCCGCAACGCCCTTCTGCCTCAACTGGTTAAGCCGGCGCTGCGCGCGTTGCTCGACCCCGGCGGTGAGAAAAATCTTGAGCACCGCATCGGGGAAGACCACGGTGCCCATGTCGCGCCCGTCGGCCACCAGCCCCGGTGCGCAGCGGAACGACTGCTGCAACCTGAAGAGCGCGGCGCGCAGCGGCGGATGCACGGCAATGAGCGAGGCCATGCGGCTCACCTCTTCGGTGCGGATGGCGTCGGTCACGTCGTCGCCGTCGAGCACCACGCGATCGCCGGCAAAGCGCGGGGCCAGGCGCGCGGCCAGCGCGGCCAGCGCCGGCGCGTCCTGCGCATCGACCCCCGCGCGCAATGCGGCCAGCGCCACCAGCCGGTACAGCGCGCCGCTGTCGAGGTAGTGAAAGCCCAGCGCCTGCGCGACGCGCTGCGCCACGGTGCCCTTGCCGGAGGCAGTCGGGCCGTCGATGGCGATGACCGGCGGCGCCGTAGTCAGCGCGCGCAGATCGTCAAAGTACCGTGGGAAAGTCTTGGCCACGCACTTGGGGTCGCGGATCGTCACCGACACGCCGCCGGCGGCGGCGAGCGCGAAGCACATCGCAATGCGGTGGTCGTCGTAGGTGTCGATCGCTGCGGGGCGCAGGACGGCCGGGCCGTGAATCGCCAGCCAATCGGGGCCCGACTCCACTTCGGCGCCGAGCTTGGCAAGTTCGTTCGCCATCGCAGCGATACGGTCCGTTTCCTTCACGCGCCAGGAGCCGATGCCGCGCAACACCGTGCGGCCCTGCGCAAAGAGCGCGAGCACGGCGGCGGTCATCGCGGCGTCCGGAATTGCGGCGCAGTCGTAATCGACAGCCGTCAACGGGCCGGCGGCGCGCGCTTCGATCCAGTCCGGCCCCCAGTCGATGCGGCCGCCCATCGCGGCCATCAGGTCGGCAAAGGCAATGTCGCCCTGCACGCTGTCGCGCCCGACGCCGAGCACCTGCACCGGTCCGCCGGCCAACACGCCGAGCGCGAGAAAGTACGAGGCGCCCGAGGCGTCGCCCTCGATCGCCAACGTCCCGGGCGCAGCGTAGTCGGCGCGCGGCACGATGAAGCTGAGGCCCTCGCGCTGCACGTCCACGCCGAAGCGCCGCATCAGCGCAACCGTCATCGCCACATAGGGCTGCGAGATCAGACTCCCGGCAACCTCGATGCGCAGATCCGCGGCGGGGGCGATGAGCGGCGCGGCCATCAGCAGGCCGGTGACGAACTGGCTCGACACGTCGCCCTTGATGCTCACACGATCCTGCGTCAACGCGCTGGCCGGCTCGATCCGCAGTGGCGGATAACCGGCGTTGCCGAGGTACGCGATGCGGGCGCCCAGCGCGTTGAGCGCATCCACCAGATCGCCAATGGGCCGCTCGCGCATCCGCGCCACGCCGTCCAGCGTGTAGCGGCCACCGGCAAAGGCCAGCGCCGCCGTCAGCGGGCGCATTGCGGTGCCGGCGTTACCGAGGAAAAGCTCCGCTTCGCGCACCGGAAAGCGCCCGGCGCAGCCGCGTACGAGCGCCGTGTCGCCGTTCCAATCGATGGTCACGCCCAGAGTGCGCAGCGCCGCCACCATGACCCGCGTGTCGTCGGCGTCGAGCAGGCCGGTCAGCGTCGTTTCGCCCCGCGCCAGCGCCGCCAGCAGCAGTGCGCGGTTGGAGATGCTCTTCGAACCCGGCAGCCGCACTGCGCCTTGCGCATGCGCAATCGGCGCGACCGTCAGCTCGGGCGGATACGCGAGTTCACTCGCCATCGAAACCCCGCTGCTGCGCGCGCCGCGCCTGCGCCGCACGCGCGAACACGTCTTCCAGCGCCGCCGCGTCGCCCGCTTCCAGCGCCTGTTGCAGCCGATCGAGCATCCCGCGATAACCGCGCAGTTCGGCGCCCAGCGCGTCGCGGTTGGCGAGCGCGATGTCGCGCCACATCACCGGGCTGGAAGCGGCGATCCGCGTGAAATCGCGGAAGCCCGCACCGGCAAAGCCGAGCTTGCGCGAACCGTCCGGCTCGGCCGCGATCTGCGCGACCAGCGCAAACGCAAGCAAGTGCGGCAGATGGCTGATCGCCGCGAAGATGCGGTCGTGCTCGTCGGCGTCCATCCGCTGCACGTTCGCGCCGACCGCGCGCCACAGCGCTTCGACCTTGGCCAGCGCGTCGGCGTGCGTCTCGGCGACCGGAGTCGAAACGAAGAGCTTGCCGCGAAACAAGTCTGCGTCGGCATGCGCAACTCCCGGCCGCTCGCCGCCGGCAATCGGGTGCCCCGGCACAAAGCGGCGGAAGGAAAAGCTGCTGTGGGCATTGAGCACCGCCTGCGCCGCATCGATCACCGAGCGTTTGGTGCTGCCCACATCGGTAATCACCGCGTGCGCCGGCACGGCAGCGGCGACCTCAGCCAGCACCGCGGTCGTCGCGCCAACCGGCACCGCAAGCAGCACCAGATCGGCCGCGCGCACCGCGTCGGCCACCGACCCGGCCGCGCGGTCGATCACGCCGCGGGCGAGCGCTTCGGCGCAGGCCGCGGGATCGGCGTCGAAGCCCGCCACCGACTCGACCTTCTCTGCACGCTTGAACGCCAGCGCGGCCGAGCCGCCGATGAGACCGACGCCGATCAGCGCGAGGCGGGTCATGCCGCTCTTGACGTCGTTCCCGCGCAAGCGGGAACCCAGCGGCCTTGCGCACCGGCACTGGATTCCCGCTTGCGCGGGAATGACACCTCAGCAGAAGGAAGCGCCATCCCTCAACCCTGCGCCGCCGCCAAGGCTTCGCCAAGGGCGGCGAGGAACGTGGTGTTCTCTTCCGGCAGCCCGACGGTGATCCGTAGCCATTCCGGCAACCCGTAGTTGGCGACCGGCCGCACGATCACCCCGCGCCTGAGCAGTTCCGCATACACGCGCGCCGCGGCGCCGACCTTGACCAGCACGAAGTTGCCGTAGCTCGGCACATAGGGCAAGCCCAGTGCGTCGAAGCCCGCGACCAGTTGCGCCATACCCTGCCGGTTGACGTCGTAGCTGCGCGCGAGGAAATGCTCATCGCCCAGCGCGGCCACCGCCGCGGCCTGCGCCAGCGAGTTGACGTTGAACGGATGGCGCACACGATTGAGCAGATCGGTCAGTTCCGGCTGCGCGATGCCGTAGCCCAGCCGCAGACCGGCCAGCCCGTACACCTTGGAGAAAGTGCGGGAGATCAGCAGGTTCGGAAAGCGCCGCAGCCAGGCCGTGCCGTCGCAGCGCAGTTCGGGCGCGAGGTACTCGTTGTAGGCCTCGTCCAGCACGACCACCACGTCCGCCGGCACGCGGGCGAGGAAGGCTTCCATTCGCTCGGCGGCGATGAAGGTGCCGGTCGGGTTGTTGGGGTTGGCGAAGTACATCAGCCGCGTGTCTGGCGCGATCGCCGCCAGCATCGCCTCCAAGTCGTGGCCAAAGTCGCGCGCCGGCACGACGATCGCCCGCGCCCCGCGCGCCTGGGTGGCCAGCGCATACACCGCAAACGAATGCTGCGCGTACACGCAGCTGCGACCGACGCCGAGGAAAACCGAGGCAGCCAGTTCCAGAATGTCGTTGCTGCCGTTGCCCAGTGTCAGCCAGTCCGCCGGCACGCCCAGCCGTTCGGCCAGCGCCGCCTTCAACGCAAAGCCGTTGGAATCGGGATAGCGCGCCAGCTCCGGCACCGCGGCCAGCAGCGCACGCCGCGCCGGCTCGGGCATGCCGAGCGGGTTCTCGTTGGACGCCAGCTTGACGATGCGCGCCGGGTCCAGCCCGTGCTCGCGCGCGAGCTCGTCGATCGGCTTGCCGGCGATGTAGGGCGACAGCGCGCGCACGTAGGGCAGCGCAGGCAAAGACATGAAGCAACTCCGTGAAGCGGTTACGTCTCGGTCGGATACGACCCGAGATTCTTGAAGAACGCGCAGGCCGGCTGCACTTCGCCGAGCGCAGCGGCAACCGTCGGATCGAGGCTGTGGCCTTCGAGATCGACGAAGAAGTAGTACTCCCAACTGCCGGTGCGCGCGGGGCGCGACTCCAACCGCGACATCGACACGCCGTGCCGCGCCAGCGGCTCGAGCACCTTGAAGAGCGCCCCCGGCTGGTTGGGCACCGAGACGATCAGCGACGTCTTGTCGCGGCCCGGCGGCTTGGACGGCTGCGTGTCCTGCCGCGCCAGCACGACGAAGCGCGTGCGGTTGGACGGGTCGTCCTGGATGTGCGCGGCGACGATCTGCAAAACGTACTTGTGTGCGGCGACCTCGCCGGCAATCGCCGCCACCGTGCGGTCGCTGGCGGCCATGCGCGCGGCCTCGGCATTGCTCGCGACACCCTGGCGCGGCAGCTGCGGCACGTTCTGGTTCAGCCACCCGGTGCACTGCGCCAGCGCCTGCGAGTGCGCGCAGACGCGCACGACACCGTCCAGCGTGCCGCCGGCGGTGAGCAGGTTGTGGTGCACGGGGATGGAAATCTCGCCGACGATCTTCAAGGCGGTCGCGATCATCAGGTCGAGCGTGCGGCTGACGGCGCCTTCGGTGGAGTTTTCCATCGGCACCACGGCGAAGTCCACGGTGCCCGCCTCGGCGGCGCGGAACACTTCGTCGAGCGTGCCGCAGGGCACGCCGTTCACGCCCGAGCCAAAGGCGCACTGCACCGCCTGCTCGGAAAACGTGCCGGCCGGCCCGAGGTAGGCGACCGTGGTCGGCCGCTCCAGCGCGCGGCAGGCGGACATGATCTCGCGGAAAATCGCCGCCAGCGCCGGCTCGTCGAGCGGCCCGGCGCTCTTGGCCGCGACCTTGCGGATCACCTCGGCCTCGCGCTCGGGGCGAAACACCGGGGCGCCGGTCTCCTGCTTGATCTCGCCCACCCGATGCGCCAGCCGTGCGCGCTCGTCGAGCAGCGCGACCAGTTGCGTGTCGACCGCGTCGATAGCCTCGCGCAGCGGAGCGATGCGGTCTTCGATGCTGGGTTTGTCAGTCGCGCTCATCACGCTGCCTCAGGCGTCACCCGCGCCGTTCTCCGCATCGCTTTCCATCACCCGCTGCACGCCGGATAGCGTGGTGCCATCATCCAGCGCAATCAGCGTGACCCCCTGCGTGGCGCGGCCCATCTGCCGGATTTCGGCCACGCGGGTGCGGATCAGCACGCCGCCGGTGGTGATCAGCATGATCTCGTCGTCCTCGCGCACCAGCGTGGCGGCGACCACCTTGCCGTTGCGTTCGCTGGTGGCGATGGCGATCATGCCTTTTGTTCCGCGCCCGTGGCGCGTGTACTCGCCGATCGGCGTGCGCTTGCCAAAACCATTTTCGGTGGCGGTCAGCACGCTCTGGCTTTCGTCCTCCGCCACCAGCAGCGCGATCACCTGCTGGCCCGCTTCCAATTGCATGCCGCGCACGCCGCGCGCCTCGCGGCCCATCGGGCGCACGTCGTTCTCGTCGAAGCGCACTGCCTTGCCGGCGTCCGAGAACAGCATCACGTCGTGCTGCCCATCGGTCAGCGCGGCGCCGATCAGGTAGTCGCCGCCTTCCAGCCCGACCGCGATGATCCCGGCCTTGCGCGGATTGGAAAAGTCCGCCAGCGAGGTCTTCTTGACAGTGCCCTGCGCAGTCGCCATGAACACGTAATGACCGGGATCGAAAGCCTTGACCGGCAGCACGACGTTGACTTTTTCGTCCTCAGCCAGCGGGAACATGTTGACGATCGGCTTGCCGCGCGAGGTGCGCGAACCCTGCGGCACCTCCCACACGCGCAGCCAGTAGCAGCGGCCACGGTTGGAGAA
>JBKCXU010000021.1:0-10897 GCA_046316025.1 Betaproteobacteria bacterium
CCGCTGTCGCTCGTCTACTTCGACAAGGTGGTGCTGACCCGTGCGGCGATCGCCAAGCTCGAAGAGATGCTGGCCGCCTAGGAGACGCGCGATGGACAACGGACGTTTGTACAACGTGATCATGGCGCCGATCGTGTCCGAAAAGAGCACGATGCTCGGCGAAAAACACAACCAGATCGCCTTTCGCGTGCGGCCCGACGCCACGCGGCAGGAGGTCAAGGCCGCGGTCGAGCTGCTGTTCAAGGTGCAGGTCGACGGCGTTCGGATCCTGAACCAGAAGGGCAAGCAAAAGCGCTTCGGCCGCTTCGAGGGCAAGCGCAGCAACGTACGCAAGGCGTACGTCAGCCTCAAAGCGGGTCAGGAAATCAACTTCGCAGAGGTGAAGTAGATGCCGCTCGTCAAAGTCAAACCCACCTCGGCCGGGCGCCGCGCGCTGGTCAAGGTCGTGCACCCGCACCTGCACAAGGGCGAGCCGTACCTGCCGCTCACCGAAAAAAAAATCCGCGGCTCGGGCCGCAATAACGCCGGCCGCGTGACGATGCGGCATCAGGGCGGCGGCCACAAGCAGCGCTACCGGATCGTCGATTTCAAGCGCGACAAGGACGGCATCGCCGGCCGCGTCGAGCGGCTGGAGTACGACCCCAACCGCTCCGCACACTTGGCGCTGGTTCTGTACGCCGACGGCGAGCGCCGCTACATGATCGCCCCCAAGGGCCTCACGGTCGGCGCCGAAGTCATGAGCGGAACCGATGCGCCGATCAAGGTCGGCAATGCCAAGCGACTGCGCAACATCCCGGTCGGCACCTCGATCCACTGCATCGAGATGACACCCGGCAAGGGGGCGCAGATCGCGCGTTCCGCCGGCACCGCCGCGCAGCTGCTGGCGCGCGAGGGCGACTACGCGCAGGTGCGCTTGCGCTCGGGCGAAATCCGCCGCGTGCACGTCGAGTGCCGCGCCACCATCGGCGAAGTCGGCAACGAAGAAAACAACCTGCGGCAGTTCGGCAAGGCCGGGGCCAAGCGCTGGCGCGGCGTGCGCCCGACGGTGCGCGGCGTGGTGATGAACCCGATCGACCACCCGCACGGCGGCGGCGAAGGCCGCACCGGCACCAAGCGCGATCCGGTCAGTCCCTGGGGCACGCTGTCCAAGGGCTACCGCACCCGCAAGAACAAGCGCACCGATTCGATGATCGTGTCTCGTCGCCACGGCAAGTAAGAGGACCGACCCATGTCCCGTTCACTGAAAAAAGGCCCGTTTATCGACGGCCATTTGCTGAAGAAGGTCGAGACCGCGACCGCCGGCAAGGACAAGCGCCCGATCAAGACCTGGTCGCGCCGCTCCACCATCGTGCCGGAGTTCATCGGCCTGACCATCGCCGTGCACAACGGCAAGCAGCATGTGCCCGTGTACATCAACGAGCAGATGGTCGGCCACAAGCTGGGCGAGTTTGCGCTGACGCGCACCTTCAAGGGCCACTCCGCGGACAAGAAGACCGCGGGGCCGGGCGCCAAAAAGTAAGAGGCCACGATGGAAACCACTGCATCCGTGCGCGGCGTGCGCCTGTCGGCGCAGAAGGGTCGGCTGGTGGCCGACCTGATTCGCGGCAAACCCGTGGACAAGGCGCTCAATATCCTGTCGTTCACGCAGAAGAAGGCCGCCGGCATCATCAAGAAGGCGCTGGAGTCGGCGATTGCCAACGCCGAGCACAACGACGGCGCCGACATCGACGAGCTGCGCGTGACGAGCATCTTCGTCGAAAAGGGTGCGTCGCTGCGGCGCTCCTTCGCCCGTGCCAAAGGCCGTGGCAACCGCATCGAGAAGCAGACCTGCCACGTGTTCGTGACGGTCGGCGACCGCGCCAAGTAAGAGGACACCATGGGACAGAAAATCAACCCGACCGGCTTCCGGCTCGCGGTCACGCGCGACTGGAATTCGCGCTGGTTTGCCACCGGCAAAGACTTTGGCCGCATGCTGGCCGAAGACCTCAAGGTGCGCGAGTACCTGCGCAAGAAGCTGCGCAACGCCGCGGTTGGCCGCATCCTGATCGAGCGGCCCGCCAAGAACGCGCGCATCACCGTGTTCTCGGCCCGCCCCGGTGTGGTGATCGGCAAGAAGGGCGAGGACATCGAGGCGCTGAAGGCGGGCCTGACCAAGATGATGGGCGTGCCGGTGCACGTCAACATCGACGAAATCCGCAAGCCCGAGCTCGACGCGCAATTGATCGCCGACTCGATCACCCAGCAGCTCGAAAAGCGCATCATGTTCCGCCGCGCGATGAAGCGGGCGATGCAAAACGCCATGCGCCTGGGTGCGCAGGGCATCAAGATCATGAGCGCGGGCCGCTTGAACGGCATCGAGATCGCGCGCACCGAGTGGTATCGCGAAGGCCGCGTGCCGCTGCACACGCTGCGCGCCCATGTCGAATACGGCACCTCGGAAGCCAAGACCACGTACGGCGTGATCGGCGTGAAGGTTTGGGTCTACAAGGGCGACACGCTGGGCCGCAACGACGCGCCCGCCGCCGAGGCCGCGCCCGAGCAGCGCGAAGAGCCACGCCGCCGCGGCCCGAGCGACCGCCCCGGTGGTGGTCGTCCGGCCGGCGCCGGTGCCGGTGCCGGCCGTCGCGCGCCGCGCAAGACGGCCGAGGCCAAGCCCGATGCCGCCGCCGCACCGGAAGCGCCCAAGCCGGCCGATGCCGCCGAAGCCAAGCCGGTGGTCAAGCGCGTGCGCAAGGTCGCCGCCAAGACAGCGACGGCGCCCGCCGATGCCAAGCCCGCCAAGAAGGACGGGGAGTAACCCATGCTGCAACCCGCACGACGCAAGTACCGCAAGGACCAGAAGGGCCGCAACCGGGGCATCGCTACGCGCGGCGCCAACGTGTCCTTCGGCGAGTTCGGCCTCAAGGCCACCGAGCGCGGCCGCCTGACCGCGCGCCAGATCGAAGCCGCGCGCCGCGCATTGAGCCGCCACATCAAGCGCGGCGGCCGTATCTGGATTCGCATCTTTCCGGACAAGCCGATTTCGCAAAAGCCGGCCGAAGTCCGCATGGGCAACGGCAAGGGCAACCCCGAGTACTGGGTGGCGCAGATCCAGCCCGGCAAGGTGCTGTACGAAATGGATGGCGTCGACGAGACGCTGGCGCGCGAGGCCTTCGCCCTTGCCGCCGCCAAGCTGCCGGTGAAGACCGTGTTCGTCACCCGCCAGCTCGGGCAGTAAAGGAGCCAGCAGATGGAAGCCAAGGAACTGCGCGCCAAGGATGCCGCGGCGCTCGCCAAGGAGCTGCAAGACCTGCAAAAGGCGCACTTTTCGCTGCGCATGCAAAAGGCCACGCAGCAGTTGAACAACACCGCCCAGATCCGTGCCGTGCGCCGCGACATCGCGCGCGCGCGCACCGTGCTGGGCCAGAAGGCAGCCGGCAAATGACGACCGACAGGAAAGTCCAACGCTCGCTCGTCGGGCGTGTGGTCAGCAACAAGATGGACAAGACCGTCACCGTGCTGATCGAGCGCAAGGTCAAGCATCCGGTCTACGGCAAGTACATGACGCAGTCGACCAAACTGCACGCGCACGACGAGAGCAACGCGATCAACGAGGGCGACCTGGTCGAAATCGTTGCTGCCAAGCCGCGCGCCAAGACCAAGTCGTGGGCGGTGGCGCGTGTGGTGGAAACTGGCCGCACCCTGTGAGCGGAGTGTGGCTTGCGTCGAACACAAGTTAACGGCTAGAATCTCGGGCTTCGCGTTTTAGTGCGAAGCGACACCGGGGCCGCCGGCGCGTTAGTTCCTCCTGCAGCAGGCAGGCACGCGGGACGGACGTGGCGGTGGCCTCCCGACCCGGACGGGACCAAGACTGACCGCGCGGCCGTGTGGCCTGGCGGGACAAGTTGGGGCAGACAAGATGATTCAGATGCAGACGGTGCTGGACGTCGCCGACAACACGGGCGCGCGTTCGGTGATGTGTATCAAGGTGCTCGGCGGCTCCAAGCGTCGCTATGCGCAAATCGGCGACGTGATCAAGGTGTCGATCAAGGACGCGGCACCCCGCGGCCGCGTCAAAAAGGGCGAGGTCTACTCGGCCGTGGTCGTGCGCACCGCCAGCGGCCTGCGCCGGCCCGATGGCTCGGCGATCAAGTTCGACCGCAACGCCGCCGTGCTGCTCAACCCGAAGCTGGAGCCCATCGGCACCCGCATCTTCGGCCCGGTCACGCGCGAACTGCGTACCGAGCGCTTCATGAAGATCGTGTCGCTGGCCCCGGAAGTGCTGTAAGGAGCGATGAGCATGGAACGGATTCGCAAGGGCGACGAGGTGATCGTGATCGCCGGTCGCGACAAGGGCAAGCGCGGCACCGTGCTGGCGCGCGTGGACGAGCGCCACGTGACGGTCGAGGGCATCAACATGGTCAAAAAGCATGTGCGCCCGAACCCGATGAAGAACCAGCCCGGCGGCATCGTCGACAAGACCATGCCGATCGATGTGTCGAACGTGATGCTGTTCAACCCGGCCACCAGCAAGGGCGGCCGGGTCGGCTTCAAGTTGGTCGACGGCAAGAAGGTGCGCGTCTTCAAGGGCAGCGGCGCCGTCGTCGGCGCCAAGTAACGGGGGATGGACATGGCGCGTTTTCAGACCCAGTACCGCGAGAAGGTCGTGCCCGACCTGATGAAAAAGTTCGGCTACAAGAGCGTGATGCAGGTACCGCGCATCGCCAAGATCACCCTGAACATGGGGGTCGGCGAGGCGGTCAACGACAAGAAGAACATCGACATGGCCGTGGGCGACATGATCAAGATCGCCGGCCAGAAGCCCGTGGTGACCAAGACCCGCAAGGCGATCGCCAACTTCAAGATTCGCGAAGGCCTGGCCATCGGCTGCATGGTCACGCTGCGCGGCACCCGGATGTACGAGTTCCTCGACCGCCTGGTCACCGTGGCGCTGCCGCGCGTGCGCGATTTTCGCGGCGTGTCGGGCCGTGCCTTCGACGGCCGCGGCAACTACAGCCTGGGCCTGAAAGAGCAGATCATCTTCCCCGAGATCGAGTACGACAAGATCGACAAGCTGCGGGGCATGAACATCAGCATCACCACCACGGCGAAGACCGACGAGGAGGCCAAGGCCCTGCTCGCCGCCTTCCGCTTCCCGTTCCGTAACTAAGCGGGTGACCAATTGGCCAAGAAATCGATCGTCCTGCGTAACTCCAAGCGCCAAGCCTTGGTGAAGAAGTACGCCAGCAAGCGCGCCGAACTGAAGGCGGCCATCAACGACGCCACCCGCTCGATGGAAGAGCGGATGGACGCGCGCCGTGCACTGGAAGCGCTGCCGCGCAACGCCAGCCCGACCCGCGTGCGCAACCGCTGCGCGCTGACCGGCCGGCCGCGCGGCACGTTTCGCAAGTTCGGCCTGGGCCGCGCCAAGATTCGCGAAGCCGCCATGCGCGGCGACATTCCGGGCCTGGTCAAGGCGAGCTGGTAAGGACGAGGGAGAGTTCGCATGAGCATGAGTGATCCGATTGCCGACATGCTGACCCGCATCCGCAACGCACAGCGGGTGGAGAAGACCGAGGTCGTCATGCCGTCGTCCAAAGTGAAGGTGGCCATCGCCAAGGTGCTGGCCGACGAGGGCTACATCGAGGGCTTCCAGATCGCCGACAACGACGGCAAGCCGCAACTGCACATCGGCCTGAAGTACTACGCCGGGCGGCCCGTGATCGAGCGGCTGGAGCGCGTTTCGCGCCCGGGCCTGCGCGTCTACAAGCGGCGCGACAGCATCCCGCAGGTGATGAACGGCCTGGGGGTGGCCATTGTCTCCACCCCGCAGGGCGTGATGACCGACCGCAAGGCGCGCGCCACCGGGGTCGGCGGCGAAGTTCTCTGCTACGTCGCGTAACGGAGGATCGACCGATGTCCCGTATTGCCAAGAACCCGGTTGCCGTCGCCAAGGGCGTGGACGTGGCGGTCGGCGCCGAAGAGATTTCCGTCAAGGGCCCGCTGGGCACGCTCAAGCAGCGCCTGTCGCCGCTGGTGACCGTCGAGCTCGCCGACGGCCACGTCAGTTTTGCCGCCAACGACGCCTCGCGCGAAGCCAACGCGATGAGCGGCACACTGCGCGCGCTGGTGGCCGGCATGGTGCAGGGCGTGACCAAGGGCTACGAGAAGAAGCTGACCCTGGTCGGCGTGGGCTACCGCGCGCAGGCGCAGGGCGACAAGCTCAATCTGTCGCTCGGCTTCTCGCACCCGGTCGTGCATCAGATGCCGGCCGGTATCAAGTGCGAGACGCCGACGCAGACCGAGATCCTCATCAAGGGTGCCGACCGCCAGCGCGTCGGCCAGGTGGCGGCCGAAGTGCGCGGCTACAAGAGCCCGGAGCCGTACAAGGGCAAAGGCGTGCGTTACGCCGACGAGCACGTGGTCATCAAAGAGACCAAGAAGAAGTAACGCGGCACGGAGATCGATATGGACGACAAGAAACTCTCCCGCCTGCGCCGCGCCCGCGCCACGCGCGCGCGCATCGCGCTGGCCAAGACGCACCGGCTGGCGGTTCATCGCAGCAACCTGCACATTTATGCCAGTCTGCTGTCGCCCGACGGCGGCACGGTGCTCGCCAGCGCCTCCACCGCCGAAGCGGAAGTGCGCAGCCAGTTGAGTGCGGGCAAGGGCGGCAACATCGCCGCGGCCAAGCTGGTCGGCGCGCGCATCGCGGCCAAGGCCAAGGCGGCCGGAATCGAGCAGGTCGCTTTTGACCGCAGTGGTTTTCTGTATCACGGCCGCGTCAAGGCGCTGGCCGAGGCCGCGCGCGAAGCCGGCCTGAAGCTTTAAGAGGACAGCCACGATGGCAAAAGTGCAAGCTAAGCGCATCAACTCCGAGGAACGCGACGACGGTCTGCGCGAGAAGATGATCGCCGTGAACCGCGTGACCAAGGTGGTCAAGGGCGGTCGCATCTTGGGCTTTGCCGCGCTGACCGTGGTCGGCGACGGCGACGGCCGCATCGGCATGGGCAAGGGCAAGGCGCGCGAAGTGCCGGTCGCCGTGCAAAAGGCGATGGAGCGCGCGCGCCGCGGCATGGCGCGCATCCCGCTCAAGAACGGCACGCTGCACCACGCGGTGACGGCCAAGCACGGCGCTGCGACCGTGATCCTGGCGCCGGCGGCCGAAGGCACCGGCGTGATCGCCGGCGGCCCGATGCGCGCCGTCTTCGACGTGGTCGGCGTGCGCAACGTGGTGGCCAAGTCGCACGGCTCGACCAACCCCTACAACATGGTGCGCGCCACGCTCAAGGCGCTGGCCGCGCTGCGCACCCCGGCCGAGATCGCCGCCAAGCGCGGCTGCTCGGTCGAAGAACTGACGGCGTAAGGAGCGGACGATGAGCGCCAAGACCGTCACCGTCACTCTTGTAAAGAGCCCGATCGGCTGCAAATCCGATCATCGCGCCACCGTGCGCGGGCTGGGCCTGCGCAAGCTGAACAGCAGCCGCACGCTGGAAGACACGCCGGCCGTGCGCGGAATGATCACCAAGATCGCGTACCTCGTGCGCGTGACCGGCTAGGACAAGACCATGCGTTTGAACTCGCTCAAGCCCGCCGGCGGCGCCAAAAGCGCGCGGCATCGCGTCGGCCGCGGCATTGGCTCCGGCTGGGGCAAGACCGCGGGCCGCGGCCACAAGGGCCAGAAGGCGCGCGCCGGCGGCTTTCACAAGGTCGGCTTCGAAGGCGGCCAGATGCCGCTGCATCGCCGTCTGCCCAAGCGCGGCTTCACCTCGCTCGCGCGCCGGTATGTTGAGACGGTGCGCCTGCACGATCTGCAGCGCCTGGCGGCCGACGAGGTCGATCTGCTGGTGCTCAAGCAAGCCGGCGTCGTCTCGCAACTGGCGCAGGACGCACGCGTGATCAAGTCGGGCGAACTGGCCCGCAAGCTCGTCGTGCGCGGCATCGGGGTGACCGCCGGCGCCAAGGCGGCGATCGAAGCGGCCGGCGGCTCGGTCGAAACGGTGGCTGCGAAGGTCGCCACCGAAGGCAAGAAAGCCGTGCGCGTGAAGAAGTCGCTCGAGAAAGCCCAGCGGCTGGAAGGCGTGCGCACCGCCAAGGCGGAAAAGCCCAAGGCTGCCGCCAAGGGCAAGGGCGACAAGGAAGCCAAGGGCGCCAAGGGTGCGCCGACGCCGGCCGCGGGTGGCGCCAAGGCCAAGGCGGCCAAGCCGGCCAAGTAAGGCCGGCGCAGACAGGGGACGACTCAGGTGTCAAGCACCGCAGCAACGCTGGGCAAGACCGGGAAGTACGGCGATCTGAAGCGCCGACTCGTCTTCCTGCTGCTTGCGCTCGTCGTCTACCGGATCGGCACGCACATTCCGGTGCCGGGGATCGACCCCGATCAGATGCGCCAGCTCTTCAACTCGCAAAGCGGCGGCATCCTGGGCCTGGTCAACATGTTCTCGGGTGGGGCGCTGTCGCGCTTCTCGGTGCTGGCGCTGGGCATCATGCCTTACATCTCGGCCTCGATCATCATGCAGATGATGACCTACGTGCTGCCGTCTCTGGAGGCGCTGCGCAAGGAAGGCGAGGCCGGCCGCCGCAAGATCACCCAGTACACGCGCTACGGTACCGTGGCGCTCGCCCTGGTGCAGGCCTATGCGATAGCCATTGCGTTGCAGTCGCAGCAAGGGCTGGTGCTCAATCCCGGGCCGATGTTCATGTTCGTCACCGTGGTGGCCCTGCTCACCGGGACGATGTTCATGATGTGGCTGGGCGAGCAGATCACCGAGCGCGGCCTGGGCAACGGCATTTCGATCCTGATCTTTGCCGGCATCGTCGCCGGACTGCCGGCCGCCATCGGCGGGCTGTTCAGCCTGGTCAACACCGGTGCGATCCACCCCCTGGCGGCGATCTTCATCCTCGCACTGATCGTGCTGGTGACCGCGTTCGTCGTGTTCGTCGAGCGCGGCCAGCGCAAGATCCTGGTCAACTACGCCAAGCGGCAGGTCGGCAACAAGATTTACGGCGGGCAAAGCTCGCACCTGCCGCTGAAGCTCAACATGTCGGGCGTGATCCCGCCGATCTTCGCCTCGTCGATCATCCTGTTTCCGGCCACGCTGGCGAGCTGGTTCACCGCAGGCGACGCCACCCGCTGGATCCGCGACCTGGCCGCTGCGCTGTCGCCGGGGCAACCGCTGTACATGCTGCTCTACGCGGCGATGATCGTGTTCTTCTGTTTTTTTTACACCGCGCTCGTCTTCAACAGCAAGGAGACGGCGGACAATCTGAAGAAGAGCGGTGCCTTCGTCCCCGGCATCCGTCCCGGCGACCAGACCGCCCGCTACATCGACAAGATTCTGATGCGCCTGACGCTGGCCGGCGCCGTGTACATCACCTTTGTCTGTCTGGTGCCGGAGTTCCTCCACCTGCGTTGGAACGTACCGTTCTACTTCGGTGGCACGTCGCTCCTGATCGTGGTGGTGGTGACGATGGACTTCATGGCGCAGGTGCAGGCCTTCATGATGACGCACCAGTACGAGAGCCTGCTGAAGAAGACGAACTTCAAGGGCTTCGGCCCGGGCATTTCGCGCTAGGCGCGCGGCGGCGAGGGCATGGCCAAAGACGACGTCATCCAGATGCAGGGGGAGATTCTCGAGAACCTCCCGAACGCAACGTTTCGCGTGAAGTTGGAAAACGGGCATGTGGTGCTCGGCCACATTTCCGGAAAGATGCGGATGCACTACATCCGCATCCTGCCGGGCGACAAGGTGACGGTGGAGCTGACGCCCTACGACCTCTCCCGCGCCCGCATCGTGTTCCGCGCCAAATAGGCACGGAAGGAGAAAAGCAATGAAAGTCAACGCATCGGTCAAGAAGATGTGCCGCAAGTGCAAGGTGATCAAGCGCAAGCGCGTGGTGCGCGTGATCTGTTCCGACCCGCGGCATAAGCAACGTCAAGGTTAAGAAATGCCGAGCAAGCTGCTGCGCGGCCCAATTCCGCCCCTGCGGTGCTCGCCGTACACGTTCGTACGGGTGCGCTCCTCGTGCCGGACTTGGGCCGCTCGCGACGCTTCTTCGACATTTCAGGTTTGAAGGAAAAATCATGGCCCGTATCGCAGGCATCAACATTCCACCCAACCAGCACGCCGAGATCGGCCTGACCGCCATCTACGGCATCGGCCGCGCCCGTTCGCGCGCGATCCTCGAGGCGGTCAACATTCCCTTCACCAAAAAGGTGCGCGAGCTGACCGACACCGAGGTCGAGCGCATCCGCGAGGCGATGGGCCGCGTCACGGTCGAAGGCGACCTGCGCCGCGAAGTGCAGTTGTCGATCAAGCGCCTGATCGATCTGGGCGCCTATCGCGGCGTGCGGCACCGCAAGGGCCTGCCGGTGCGCGGCCAGCGCACCCGCACCAACGCGCGTACCCGCAAGGGACCGAAGAAGGCGCAGGTCGCGCTGAAGAAAGCCGCCTAAGGCGCGGCAGGAGAAACATCGCAAATGGCTGCTCGCAATCCGACCGCCCAGCAAGTCGCCGCCCAGCGCGTGCGCAAGAAGGTCAAGAAGAACGTCGCCGAAGGCGTGGCGCACGTGCACGCGTCGTTCAACAACACGATCATCACCATCACCGACCGCCAGGGCAACGTGCTGTCCTGGGCCTCGTCGGGCGGGCAGGGCTTCAAGGGCTCGCGCAAGTCCACGCCGTTTGCGGCGCAGGTGGCGGCCGAGGTCGCCGGCCGCGCCGCGGTCGAGTGCGGCGTGAAGAACCTCGAAGTGCGCATCAAGGGTCCTGGCCCCGGGCGCGAGTCGTCGGTGCGTGCCTTGAACAACTGCGGTTTCCGGATCACGAGCATCCAGGACATCACCCCGGTTCCGCACAACGGCTGCCGTCCTCCGAAGCGCCGTCGCGTATAGCGCTGCGCGCGAAAGTACCTCCTACTT
>JBKCXU010000022.1:0-7356 GCA_046316025.1 Betaproteobacteria bacterium
CCGCACGACTCCTTCATCACATCGCCCAAGGTGCCAGTACGGGTGATGGCGCCCTTGCCTGCCACCGCGACGGTTTCGATGGTCAGCCATTCGCCGCCAACCTCGGTCCACGCAAGCCCGGTGACCTGGCCCACCTGGTTCCGCTTCTCGGCGATGCCGAACGTGAAGCGGCGCACGCCGAGGTCCTTGTCGAGGTTCTTCGCGCTGACATCGATCGGGCTCTTGGCCTTGCGCGCCTTGCCCTCGCTCTCCTTCAGCAGGAGCGACTTCACCGTCTTGCGGCAGATCTTGCTGATCTCGCGCTCGAGGCTGCGCACGCCGGCCTCGCGCGTGTAGTAGCGCACGATGTCGCGCACGGCCCCCTCGGACACGTCGAGTTCGCCCGCCTTGACGCCGTTGTTCTTCATCTGCTTGGGCAGCAGGTAGCGCAGCGCGATGTTGACCTTCTCGTCCTCGGTGTAGCCGGACAGGCGAATCACCTCCATCCGGTCCAGCAGCGGCGCCGGGATGTTCATGGTGTTGGCGGTGGCGACGAACATCACGTCCGACAGGTCGTAGTCGACCTCGACGTAGTGGTCGACGAAGGTGTGGTTCTGTTCGGGGTCGAGCACCTCGAGCAGCGCCGAGGACGGATCGCCGCGGAAGTCCTGCCCCAGCTTGTCCACCTCGTCGAGCAGGAACAGCGGATTGCGCACGCCGACTTTGGACAGGTTTTGCAGGATCTTGCCCGGCATCGAGCCGATATAGGTGCGGCGGTGGCCGCGGATCTCGGCCTCGTCGCGCACGCCCCCCAAGGCCATGCGCACGAACTTGCGGTTGGTCGCCTTGGCGATCGACTGCCCAAGCGAGGTCTTGCCCACGCCGGGCGCGCCGACCAGACAGAGGATCGGCGCCTTGAGCCGGTCGACGCGCTGCTGCACGGCCAGGTATTCGACGATCCGCTCCTTGACCTTCTCCAGCCCGTAGTGGTCCTCGTCGAGCACTTTCTGCGCGTTGGTCAGATCGTTGTTGATCTTGCTCTTCTTCTTCCACGGCAGGTTGACGAGCGTGTCGATGTAGTTGCGCACCACCGTCGCTTCGGCCGACATCGGCGACATCAGCTTCAGCTTCTTCAACTCCGCTTCGGCCTTGGCTCGCGCCTGCTTGGGCATGCGCGCGGCCTTGATCTTCTTCTCGAGCTCCTCGATGTCGGCACCCTCTTCGCCTTCGCCGAGTTCTTTCTGGATCGCCTTGACCTGCTCGTTCAGGTAGTACTCGCGCTGGCTCTTTTCCATCTGCCGCTTGACACGGCCGCGGATGCGCTTTTCCACTTGCAGGATGTCGATCTCGGTTTCCATTTGCGCGAGCAGCGCCTCCAGCCGCTCGTGGATGCCGGCCATTTCCAGAATCTTCTGCTTCTGCTCGAGCTTGAGCGGCAAGTGCGCGGCGATCGTGTCGGCCAGCCGCCCCGGCTCTTCGATGCCGGCGATCGAGCTCAGGATCTCGGCCGGGATTTTCTTGTTGAGCTTCACGTACTGGTCGAACTGGCCGAACACCGTGCGCCGCAGCGCCTCCAACTCGGCGCTCGCGGTGGCGTCCGGCGCCAGCGGCGTGGCCTCGCACTGCGCGTGCGTCTCGCCAAAGGACACCGCGTGAATGCGCGCGCGCTGCGTGCCTTCGACCAGCACCTTCACCGTGCCGTCGGGCAGCTTGAGCATCTGCAGGATGCCGGCCACGCAGCCGATGTCGTAGATGTCTTCGGCGGCGGGCTCGTCCTTGGCGGCGTTCTTCTGCGCCACCAGCATGATGTGCTTGCCGCTTTCCATCGCGGCTTCGAGCGCCTTGATCGATTTGGGCCGCCCGACGAAGAGCGGAATCACCATGTGCGGGAAGACGACCACGTCGCGCAACGGCAGCAGCGGCAACGTGACGCGTTCGGAAGGCAGCAGGGGGGACGACATCGGGGGATCCTTCGCGGAGAGTCCGAGTGCAGATGCGGGCCGGCCAAGGGTTTGCAAGGGCCGCAGCGAACGAAAATCAATCTAGCACGGGCGGCCTCCGCAAGCTTGCGGGGACGGACCCGCAGGCGTTCAGCGGGCGGCGCCGGCCAGCTTGGGCTGGTCGGCGTAGACCAGCAGCGGCTGGCCGCCGTCGACGGCGCTTTCGTCGACCACCACCTTGGCCACGTTGCGTTGGCTGGGCAG
This sequence comes from Betaproteobacteria bacterium, assembly GCA_046316025.1. Taxonomy (GTDB): domain Bacteria; phylum Pseudomonadota; class Gammaproteobacteria; order Burkholderiales; family Burkholderiaceae_F; genus JAJTHJ01. Next base: position 2,184 of record JBKCXU010000022.1, read on the forward strand.
TTCGTACATGACATCGAGAAGGACCGCTTCGACGATCGAGCGTAGCCCACGCGCGCCGGTACGCCGCTTCAGTGCCCGCCGGGCAATGGCGCCGAGGGCGGCCGGGCGCACTTCCAGTTCGACGCCTTCCATGTGCAGCAGCCGCTGGAACTGTTTGATCAGCGCATTCTTCGGCTCGACCAGAATCTGCACCAACGCCTCTTCGCTCAGCTCGTCGAGCGTGGCGATCACCGGCATACGGCCGACCAGCTCCGGAATCAGGCCGAACTTGATCAGGTCCTCCGGTTCGACGTCGCGCAACAGCTCGCCCACCGAGCGGTCGCTCGGGCTCACCACCTGCGCGCCGAAGCCGATACCGCTCTTTTCCGAGCGGTTGCGGATGATCTTTTCCAGGCCGTCGAAGGCGCCGCCGCAGATGAACAGGATGTTGGTGGTGTCGATCTGCACGAAGTCCTGGTTGGGGTGCTTGCGTCCGCCTTGGGGCGGTACCGCAGCAACCGTGCCTTCGATGAGCTTGAGCAGCGCCTGCTGCACGCCCTCGCCGGACACGTCGCGGGTGATCGAGGGGTTGTCGGACTTGCGCGAGATTTTGTCGATCTCGTCGATGTAGACGATGCCGCGCTGCGCCCGCTCGACCTCGTAGTTGCAGTTCTGAAGCAGCTTCTGGATGATGTTCTCGACATCTTCGCCGACGTAGCCGGCTTCGGTCAGCGTAGTCGCATCGGCCATCACGAAAGGCACGTTGAGCAGCCGCGCCAACGTTTGCGCCAGCAGCGTCTTGCCGGAGCCCGTCGGGCCGACCAGCAGGATGTTGCTCTTGGCAAGCTCGACGTCGTCCTTGGCGCCGAGGTGCTTCAGCCGCTTGTAATGGTTGTAGACGGCCACCGAAAGCACCCGCTTGGCTTGGGGCTGGCCGATCACGTACTGGTCGAGGATGGCGCAGATCTCCGCCGGCGACGGCAGATCGGACCGAGGCGTCGCCGTGCTGCCGCCGGCGCCTGCCTCGTCGCGGATGATGTCGTTGCAGAGGTCGATGCACTCGTCGCAGATGAACACCGACGGGCCGGCGATCAGCTTCTTGACCTCGTGCTGGCTCTTGCCGCAAAAGGAGCAGTACAACAACTTCTCGGCCGAGCCTTTCTTGTCCGACATCGGTGCGACGCTCCCGCGCGATCAGGTCTCACCGCGCTTGGTGAAGATCCGATCGATCAATCCATAGCTTAACGCGTCGTCCGCCGACAAGAAGTTGTCGCGGTCGGTGTCGCGCGCGATCTTCTCCACGGGCTGGCCGGTGCGGTCGGCGAGGATGCGGTTCAACCGCTCCCGCGTCTTCAAAATCTCCTGCGCATGGATTTCGATATCGCTCGCCTGCCCCTGCGCGCCGCCCGAGGGCTGGTGGATCATGATCCGCGAGTTCGGCAGCGAAAAGCGCTTGCCCTTGGCGCCCGCCGCGAGCAGGAAGGCGCCCATGCTGGCCGCCATACCCACGCAGATGGTGGACACGTCCGGCTTGACGAACTGCATCGTGTCGAAGATCGCCAGCCCCGCGTACACCGACCCGCCCGGCGAGTTGATGTACAGGCTGATGTCCTTGTCCGGGTTTTCCGACTCAAGGAACAGCAACTGCGCGACGACCAGATTGGCGGTCTGGTCGTTGACCGGCCCGACCAGAAAGATCACCCGGTCGCGCAGCAGGCGCGAGTAAATGTCGTAGGCGCGCTCGCCGCGCCCGCTTTGCTCGATGACGATCGGCACCATGCCGAGCGCCTGGGTGTCGATGGCGCTCTTCGTCATGCCCGCGCTCCCGCCCGGCCCATCAGCTCGTCGAAGGCGACCGGCGTGTCGATCGCCTGGGCGCGCGACAGCACCCAGTCCACCACGTTTTCTTCGATCACCATGTTCTCGATCTCGGCCACGCGCTGGCGGTCGCCGAGATACCACTGGATCACCTGCTGCGGTTGCTCGTAGCTTTGTGCGAGCTCCTCGATCGCGCGGCGAATCTGCTGCTGCTGCGCCTGCAACCGCTCTTTCTGCACGAGTTCGGCCAGCACCAGCCCGAGCCGAACGCGCCGCTCGGCCCCCGCGGCGAAGACCTCCGGCGGCAGCGGCGCCTCCTTGGCGTTGATGCCGCGCGCCACCAGGTCGGAGCGGGCCGCCTCGGCCATGCGCGCGGTTTCGGCCTCGACCAGCGACTTGGGCACGTCGAAGCGGGCGAGCCCAAGCAGCGCGTTCATCACGCTGTCCTTGGTGCGGCCCTGCAAGCGCGATTTGACCTCGCGTTCCAGATTGGCGCGCACCTCGGCGCGCATCGCGGCGAGATCGCCGTCGGCGACGCCGAGCGCCTTGGCGAACTCCGCGTCGACCGCCGGCAAGACGGCCTGCTCGACCTGCTGCACGGCCACTTCGAACTGCGCGGTTTTGCCCGCCAGATGCGTGGCGCGATAGTCGGCGGGGAAGGTCAATGAAAACGTCTTGCGCTCGCCCGCCTTCATGCCCGGCAGCGCGGCGTCGAACTCCGGCAACATCCGCCCTTCGCCGACGATGATGTGCATGTCCTTGGCACTGCCGCCGTCGAACGGGGCGCCGTCCAGCGTGCCGGTGAAGTCCACCGTCGCCCGGTCGCCCGCCTGCGCGGCCCGCTCGGCCGCCTCGTAGCGGGTGCGCTGCTTGCGCATGATCTCGATCGTCGCATCGACCTCGGCCTCGCCGACTTCGCACACCGCGCGCTGCACTTCGGCCGCGCCGATGTCGCCCAGATCGATCTCGGGGAAGACTTCGAAGGTGGCGCAGAAGGCGAGTTCTCCGTCGGCGGCACCGGTCTTGGGCTCCACCCGCGGGGTGCCGGCCACGCGCAATTTGCCGGCGCCGACCGCCTCGTTGAAGGCCGCACCGATCTGGTCGCTGAGCACCTCGGAATGCACTTGGGCGCCATAGGATGCCGCCACCATCTTCATCGGCACCTTGCCCGGACGGAAGCCCGGCATCTTCATGCCGCGGGCGAGCTTGGCCAGGCGCGTGCCGACTTCCTTTTCCAGGGCCTGCGCGGAGAGCGTCAGGTCTACGCGGCGTTGCAGGCCGTCGAGCGTTTCGATGTTTGCTTGCATCTTTTCTGCGAGAGGTTGCGCCGGCGTTACCGCCCGCGGGATTCTTCAATGGACTGGTGCGAAGGGGGGGACTCGAACCCCCACGCCGGTGAAGGCGTCAGGACCTAAACCTGGTGCGTCTACCAATTTCGCCACCTTCGCTGGAAAACGCTGAATAGGCTACTGCGCGGCCCCATCTCGCCGCTGCGGTGCTCGTCGTACAAATGCGTACAGTTACGCGCCTCGCGCCGACCTTGGGCCGCTCGCTACGCCTCTTCAGCGTTTTCCAACGCCAAGCGAGACCGGTGGGTGAGCCCAACAGCGACGAGCGCGGGATTCTAGCGGTTTGATAATCGCGGCATGACGCCGGAGCAATACTGCGAAGACAAGGCCGCGCCGCGCGGCTCCAGCCTGCACTACGCGCTGCTGCGGGTGCAGGGGCCGCAGCGTGCCGCGCTGCTTGCGCTGCACGCCTGGCGGCGCGAGGTCGCGGGCATCGTGGACGAGGTCGCCGATCGCGCGGTCGCGCTGCACAAGCTCGGCTGGTGGGCGCAGGAGCTGGACCGCTGTTTTGCCGGCACCCCGCGGCATCCGGTCATGCAGGCGCTGGCGCCGCAGATCAAGCCGTTCGGGCTGGCGCGCGAGCCTTTCGTGCAGATCCTGGGCGGCGTGGAGTTCGACCTGCGGCAGAACCGTTATCTCGACTACGCGCTGCTGCGCCGGCAAAGCGAGCAGGTGGCGGGCACCGTGGGCGAAATCGCGGCGCGGATCCTCGGTGCGCCGCAGCCGGCCACGATCGACTCCGCGCGCCGGCTCGGCCTTGCGCTGCGATTGATCGCCTTGCTGCGCGACCTTGGGCGGCATGCGCGGCAAGGCCGCGTCTATCTGCCGCTGGAGGACTTGCAGCGCTTCGAGGTGAAGCTCGCCGATCTGCTGGACTGCAAGTATGTCGAGGGCTTCCTGCCGCTGATGCAGTTTCAGGCGCAGCGGGCGCGAGCCGTACTGCAAGAAGCGCAAGAGCTGCTGCCGCCGCCGGAAAGCGCTCAGCAGCGCCCCGCCCGCGTGCTGGCGGCGCTTTACGAAGCCTTGCTCATTGAAATCGAGCGCAGCGGCTTTCAGGTCTTGCAGCAGCGCATCGCGCTGACGCCGCTGCGCAAGCTGTGGATCGCGTGGCGAACCTGAACGCGTCGCTGTCCTCCCGAGCGCCGGCCGCCGCACAGCAGATTCCTCGCTACGCTCGGGATGGTCTGGCTGTCCCTTATGCCGTCTTGATCCGCTCCAGCGCCTGCTCCAGCCGATCCACCGCCACCACTTCCAGACCTTCGATCGGTTGCTTCGGCGCATTGGCCTTGGGGATCACCGCGAGCGCGAAGCCGAGCTTGGCGGCCTCGCGCAGCCGGTCCTGGCCGCGCGGCGCGGGGCGGATTTCGCCGGCCAGCCCCACCTCGCCAAAGCACACGAGGCCGCGCGGCAGCGGCTTGTTGCGCATCGAGGAGACGATCGCCAGCAGCACCGCCAGGTCGGCCGCCGGCTCCTGGATGCGCACGCCGCCCACCGCGTTGACGAACACGTCCTGATCGAAGGTCGCCACCCCGGCGTGCCGATGCAGCACCGCGAGCAGCATCGCCAGCCGCTGGCTTTCCAGCCCCACCGACAGGCGGCGCGGGTTGGGCACGTGCGCGGCATCGACCAGCGCCTGCACCTCGACCAGCAGTGGGCGCGTGCCCTCTTGCGTTACGAGCACTGCCGCGCCCGGCACTTGCGCGCCATGCTGCGACAGGAACAGCGCCGAGGGATTCGCCACGCCGCGCAAGCCGCGGTCGGTCATCGCGAACACACCCAGTTCGTTGACCGCGCCGTAGCGGTTTTTCACCGCCCGCAGCAGGCGGAACGAGGAGTGCGTGTCGCCCTCGAAGTACAGCACCGTGTCCACCATGTGTTCGAGCACGCGCGGGCCGGCGAGCGTGCCCTCCTTGGTCACGTGGCCGACCAGCAGGATCGCGACGCCGCGCTTCTTGCCGATGCGGATGAGCTCGCTTGCCGAGGCGCGGACCTGCGACACGGTGCCCGGCGCGGAGTCGAGCGTGTCC
>JBKCXU010000023.1:0-13642 GCA_046316025.1 Betaproteobacteria bacterium
GGCCCCCCCCCCCCCCCCGCCCCCTCACCCGGGCTGGCGCGAGCGGTTCCCAACCCATCACCCCCTTATGTGGTTTTGGTGGGCGCCGAGGGGGCCGGTGGCGGGCGCACTGGCTGTCGACCACTTACCGGACTCTCAATAGGACCGTCATCGGCCCGCGTAGCGGGTGCCATGCGGCCGCAGGCCACGATCGCAGGCGGCGCAGCCGCCGTCATCGCCAGCCTGTTATTCTGAAAAAAGACACCGCCGCCTTGCGGTCAACGCACTGGCGGCTTCTTTTTGGGTCTTCACGCCATGAGCAAGACACTGATCATTGCCGAAAAGCCGTCGGTCGCGGGCGACATCGCCCGCGCGCTCGGTGGCTTCACGCGCCAGCAGGACTACTACGAGTCCGACGACTATGTGCTGTCCTCGGCGGTCGGCCACCTGCTCACACTCGTCAACCCGGTGGAGGTCGCGCGCGGCAAGTGGAGCTTTGCGCACCTGCCGATGATCCCGCCGGCCTTCGAGGTCGGGCCGATCGACAAGAAAGCCGAAGAGCGCTTGAAGCTGCTGACCCGGCTCACCAAGCGCAAGGACGTGACCGCGCTCGTCAACGCCTGCGACGCCGGGCGCGAGGGCGAGTTGATCTTCCGCTACATCGTGCAGCACGCCAAGGCCAAACAGCCGATCCGCCGCCTGTGGTTGCAGTCGATGACGCCGGCGGCGATCCGCGAATCGTTCGAGGGCCTGCGCAGCGACGCCGAGATGCGCCGGCTGGAGGACGCCGCCCGCTCGCGCGCCGAGGCCGACTGGCTGGTCGGCATCAACGGCACGCGGGCGATGACCGCGTTCAACAGCCGCGAAGGCGGCTTTTTCCTGACCACCGTGGGTCGCGTGCAGACGCCCACGCTGGCGATCGTGGTCGAGCGCGAAGAAGCCATCCAGCGCCACGTGCCGCGCGACTACTGGGAAGTGCGCGCCAGTTTCGGCTGCCGCGCCGGCGAGTACGAGGGCCGCTGGTTCGACCCCGACTTCAGGAAGCCCGAGAACGACGCCGAGGCGCGCGCCGAGCGGCTGTGGGATAAGGACAAGGCGCAGGCCATCGTCGCCGCCTGTACCGGCAAGACCGGCACGGTGGCCGAGGAAGCCAAGCCCAGCGCGCAGGCCTCGCCGCTGCTCTACGACCTCACCTCGCTACAACGCGAGGCCAACGGGCGCTTCGGTTTCTCGGCCAAGACGACGCTGTCGCTGGCGCAGGCGCTGTACGAGAAGCACAAGGCGCTCACCTACCCGCGGACCGACTCGCGCGCGCTGCCGGAGGACTACCTCGGCGTGGCCAAGAAGACGGTCGAGGCGCTTACGGAGCAGCCGGCCTACGCGCCGTTTGCCCGACAGATCAAGAAGGAAGGCTGGGTCAAGCCCAACCGCCGGGTGTTCGACAACGGCAAGGTGTCCGATCACTTCGCGATCATCCCGACCTTGCAGGCACCGCGCGCGCTGACCGAAGCCGAGCAGAAGGTCTACGACCTGGTGGTCAAGCGCTTCCTCGCGGTGTTCTTCCCTTCGGCCGAGTATCAGGTCACCACGCGCATCACCACCGTGGGCGAACACCGCTTCAAGACCGAGGGCAAGGTGCTGCTCGAGCCCGGCTGGCTCGCGATCTACGGCAAGGAGGCGCAGGAAGAGCAAGGCGCGCTGGTCAAGGTCGAGGCCGGCGAGCGCGTGCCGGTGAAGGCGATTGCCGCCAACGGTTTGCAGACCCGCCCGCCGGCCCGCTACACCGAAGCCACGCTGCTGTCCGCCATGGAAGGTGCCGGCAAGCTGATCGACGACGAAGACCTGCGCGCGGCGATGGCCGGCAAGGGCCTGGGCACGCCGGCCACGCGGGCGGCGGTCATCGAAGGGCTGATCGGCGAGAACTACCTGGCGCGCGAAGGGCGCGAACTGCACCCCACCGCCAAGGCCTTCCAGTTGCTGCGCGCGCTGCGCGGCTTTGGCGTCGATGCGCTCGACGCGCCGGAGCTCACCGGCGAGTGGGAATACAAGCTCGCGCAGATGGAGCGCGGCAAGCTGGCACGCGACGCGTTCATGAGCGAGATCGCGCACATGACGCAGGACATCGTCGAGCGCATCCGCAGCGGCGCCGAGCGCGGCGCGGTGCCGGGCGACTACGCCACGCTGAAGACGCCCTGCCCCAAGTGCGGCGCCAAGGTGCAGGAGAACTACAGCCGTTACGCCTGCACGGCCTGCGACTTCTCCATCGGCAAGCACCCCGGCGGGCGCTTCTTCGAGATCGCCGAGGTCGAGCAACTGCTGCGCGACAAGGCGCTCGGCCCGTTGACGGGCTTCCGCAGCAAGCAGGGCCGGCCGTTTGCGGCGGCGTTGAAGCTCACCGCGCCCGAATACCGGATCGAGTTCGACTTCGGTAACGCGCAGCAGGACGACGCCGATGCCGAGCCGGTGGATTTTTCCGGCCAGCAGCCGCTCGGCCAATGCCCGAAGTGCAGCCACGCGGTGTACGAGCAGCCGATGGCCTATGTGTGCGAGCGCTCGGTCGGCCCCGACAAGACCTGCGACTTCCGCTCCGGCAAGGTGATCCTGCAACAGCCGATCGAGACGGCGCAGATGCAAAAGCTGCTCGCGTCCGGCCGCACCGACTTGCTGCGCGGCTTCGTCTCCAACCGCACGCGGCGGAAGTTCTCCGCGTACCTGGTCAAGCAGCCGGACGGCAAAGTGGGCTTCGAGTTCGAGGCGCGCGGCAAGGCAAGTGCCGCCCCCAAGGCGGAGGAGCCGGCACCCGCGCCGTACAAGTCGGCACGCAAAGTGGCGCCGAAGAAGAAGGCGAAAAGCTGACCAACGATCCGTCGCCCCGGCGAAGGCCGTGGCCCGGTGTCTTTGCGGCAAGAGTCGCTGGGCCCCGGCCTTCGCCGGGGCGACAGGTCGGGATCGTGCGGTAGAGTCCTGCGACCATGCCCAATCCCCTCAAGCACGCTCTGCTCGCCCGCCAACCGCTGTGGGGCTGCTGGCTCACGCTCGCCTCGCCGCTCGTGGCCGAGGCCTTGTCGCACGCCGGCTTCGACTTTCTCGTGGTCGATACCGAGCATTCGCCGGCCGACACGATGGAGGTCGTGGCGCAGTTGCAGGCCATCGGCAACGGCGGCGCGCAGCCCGTCGTGCGGGTGACCGAAAACCAGCCCGCGCTGGTCAAGCGCGCGATGGATGCGGGCGGTGCGACGGTGCTGTTTCCCAACGTGAATTCCGCCGACGAGGCGCGCCGCGCGGTGGCGGCGATGCGCTACCCGCAAGGCGGCAACGGCGGGCTGCGCGGCGTGGCCGGCATCAACCGCGGCGCACGCTTTGGCCTGACGCGCGACCATGTTGCGCACGCCAACGCCGACGCCTGCACCATCGTGCAGATCGAAAGTGCCGCGGCATTGGCCGCCGTCGAAGAGATTGCCGCGGTCGAAGGCGTGGATGCGCTCTTCGTCGGCCCGGCCGATCTGTCGGCGAGCCTGGGGCATCTCGGGAATCCGGCGCATCCGCAAGTGGTCGAAGCGATCGCGCGCGTGGCCCAGGTAGCGCGCGCGGCGGGCAAGAGCGCCGGCATCTTTGCCGGCAACGCACAGACCGCCCGCGGTTACGCGGCGGCCGGCTACAACTTCATCGCGCTGGCGGCCGACGTGGTCTGGCTGCTCGCCGGCGCCCGCGGGGCTTTGGCGGAGGCACGAGGATGACGGTGATGGGCTTATCGGTACGCGCTGCGGCCGCACTGGCGGCCGCAGCGATGTTGACCGGCGCGGTGGTCTCGTGCGCCGGCGAGTCCAGCGACAGCGGCAGTTCGGGCGGCGGCAGCGGCACGAGGCCCGACAGCGCGGCGATGGGCCAGTGGTCGCCGGACTCCCGTTTTACCGACGAGTGCCCGAAGTCGCTGCACGACACGTACTTCGCGATCGGCCCCGACGGCAAGAGGTACCCGACCTGGCATCCGCCGACGACGACCGACCCGGCGACCGGGCGCCTGTGCAGCTTCGGTCACGAGCACGGCATGAACCCGAATGCGTCTTCGTGGTGGGACGACATCCGCCGCCACTTTGCCTTCGATGCCAACGGCAACGGCAGCATCGACAGCAGCGAACTGGCCGCCAGCGGCGTGCCCTTCGGCTACATCGAAGAGCAACTGGATGCCTTCAACGCCGCCACCGGCGTGAGTCCGGCCGTCGGCCAGCGGCGCATGCCGCACACCAGCTACAAGGCGTACGTGAACAACGGCGTGCGGCGCGACCGAGTGATCGCCAGCGGCACCGAAAGCTACGACCTCACCTGCCGCGTGCTGCTCGCCTACCACCAGAACACCGCGACCGCCGATGCCTTTGCCAGCAACCTGCACCCGATCCTGGCGGCCGTCGACTGCAACCAGGGCACGCAGGCGGCGAACAACCCGATCAAGATCATTGCCAGCGTGCTCGCGCCCTATGGCCGGCCGGCGTTGATCGACGCCGGCCCGGTGGACGGCACGACGGTGCCGCTGATCGCGACGGGTGCGCTGCCGGTGCCGGCCAACTCGGCGCAGGTCGCCCCGGGTAACGCCGACGATCCGCGGCGGCTGCCCACCTACGCGGAGCGCACGCGCGACCAGACCTTTGTCGCCACGGGCAGCATCTCCGACCTCACCGCCGCGCTGCGCGAGCGCTGGGACACAACGATCAGCCTGCGCCGCGACGGCGGCGAGCTGGCGCGTCTGGAAACGGCGCTGCTGGTGGACGACCCGATCCGCTACTACGGGCGCAATGCGGCGCTCGACTACAGCATCGGCCTGTGCTACGCGGGGCTGGACGCCGCCGGCGACTGGCGCGACCAGCCGGGTGAGGCCGGCAGCATCGTGCGCCGCCCGCGCGGAACCAACGACTGCACCGCGTTGGCGCCCAACGGCGCGGCCACGGCGCCCGGCACGCGCGTGGCCTTCGACGCGCTCGGCAGCCCGTTCCGCAATTGCCAACGCCGGATCGCGCTGGCCGACACGCGCATCGCCAACGGCGGCACCGGCGCCGAGGTTTGGTACACCGACCCCTACGGCGGCGGTGCACGCACCACGAGCTTTGCTGGCGGAGTCAAGCAGCTCATCGGCCGCGGCGCATCGCCGGCCGGCATCACGCTGGCCGAGACCGCGCTGCTGCCCGCCAACCCCGACGGTTGTCCGGCCAGCGCCCGCATTCACGCGCCGAATTGAGAGTCGGCGGTCCAGATCGCGGCCGGGTTCATCACGAATCCGGTCGGTGCGTTATTCCACTTCCCCTTCAATCGGACAACCGAGGCACGTCATTCCCGCGCAAGCGGGAATCCAGCTTCGGTCGCGGAACCCGCTGGGTTCCCGCTTGCGCGGGAACGACAACACCCCCTTCATGGTCCACAGCCGCAATCAGCTCTTGGCGAGGGCGCCGGCGATAAGCTCGGCCACGCCGACGCAGTTGCTCGAATGGCGCACGCTGTCGCTGCTCCACACGCGCGCAACCCCGGCCGCATGCAGCGACTCCAGTGCGTTACCGACAAAAAGCGCATGGGTGACGGCCACGTCCACGCTGGCCGCGCCGGCGGCAAACGCGCGGCGCGCGGCGGCCACCAGCGTGCCGGCGGTGCTGGCCACGTCGTCGACCAGCACCACCGCACGCCCGCCAAAGACGATAGACGGCAACTCGATCTGCACCGCGCGGTCGCCGTGGCGCTGCTTGCGGCACACGGCCCAGTCGGCGCCGGCGGCCTGCGCGGCGGCCTCGACCCATTGCGCGGCCTCGGCATCGGGCCCGAGCAGCAAGGCACGGGGCTGCTGCTGCGCGATCCAGCGGCCGAGCAGCGTGGCCGCAGACAGCGCAACGGCGTGCCGTGCCGACACCGCGTCGGCCAGCGCGTTGATCCGGTGCAGATGCGGGTCGATGGTCACCACGGCATCGAAGTGGCTCGCCAACAGCCGGCCGACGATTCTCTGGCTCACCGCCTCGCCCGGCGCGAAGGCCATGTCCTGCCGCATGTAAGCGAGATACGGCGCCACCAGCGTGAGCCGCTGCGCGCCGAGTTCGCGCGCGCCGCCGGCGGCGAGCAGCAGTTCCGCGAGTTTGTCGTTGGGCTGGTGATCGAGCCCGCGCAGCAGCACCACGCGCGGCGGCAGTTGCGGCGGCAGCGTGAGCCTGGTTTCGCCGTCGGGAAAACGGTGGCGCGCAATCGGCGCCGTGGTCAGTTCGGCCGCGGCGCCGATCTGCTGCGCGAGCGCCTGTTCGTCGTCGAAGTAGAGGAGCATCAGAAGTCCAGCAGGGGATCGGCGGCGGTCGCGGCGGCGCCGATCGTATAGCCGCCCGCTGCCTCGGCCACGCGGCGGGCGAAGTCCAGTTCGGCACGGCTCGCGGCGTGAATGCGATACAGCGGCGCGCCGCGCGCGACCGTGGCGCCGATCTTGTGCAGCAAATCCACGCCGGCGCCGACCACTTTCGGCGCGCCGGCCAACCGCGCGATGCGCGCCAGCCGCTGGTTGTCGATGGCGGCCACCACGCCGTCTTCGGCGGCGGGCACCTCGAAGACCAGCGGCGCCAGCGGCGGCGCGGCGCGGCTAAACGGCTTGCGGCCCTGCGCCTCGACGATGGCTTCGAACTTGGCCAGCGCGCGACCGGAGTCGAGGATGTCGCGCGCAATGGCAAAGCCGTCGCCGCCACGCACGTCGGGGTCGAACTCCAGCACGCGGCCCGCCAGCCGCAGCGCCTTGGTGCGCAGATCGTTGGGCGCGTCGGGATCGTTATCGAGCACGGCCAGCACGTCGCGCGCTTCCAGCACCGGGCCGATGCCGCGGCCCACCGGCTGGCGGCCGTCGGTGATCACCGCGTCGAGCGTGATGCCCAGGTGATGCGCCACGTACTCGAAGAGTTTCTTCAACCGCTGCGCGTCGTCGCCGTGGCGCACCTTGGCGCTCGGCCCCAACGGGATGTCGAGCACCAGATGGGTCGAGCCGGCGGCGATTTTCTTCGAGAGGATCGAGGCGACCATCTGCCCCGGCGAGTCCAGCGCCAGCGGGCGCGACACCGAGATCAGCACGTCGTCGGCCGGCGACAGCGCGGCGCGTCCGCCCCAGGCGAGGCAGCCGCGATGCTCGCGCACGATCTCGCGCATCCGCTCGAATGGCAGTTCGACCTCGGCCAGCACCGCCATCGTGTCCGCGGTGCCGGCGGGCGAGGTGATCGCGCGGCTCGAGGTCTTGGGGATCAGCATCCCGTGCGCGGCGATGATCGGCACCACGAGCATCGAAGTGCGGTTGCCGGGGATGCCGCCGATGCAGTGCTTGTCCACCACCGGACGCTCGTGCCAGTCGAAGCGGCGGCCGGCGGCGACCATCGCCGCGGTCAGGTGCAGCACCTCGTCGCGGTCGAGTTCGAACTGGCTGGTGGCAACGAGGAACGCGGCCAATTCCATCTTGGAATAGCGCCGCGCGGCGATGTCGCGCACGATGGCGTCGATCTCTTCGCGCCCCAAGCGCTCGCCGCCGATCTTGCGGCGCAAGGCCGGCATCGAAGCGGGTGGCTCGGCGTGGGCGATGGCCACCGCCGCGCCTTCGGTCACGCCGAGTTGTGCAAAGGCTTCTTCGGACAAGCCGAGTTCGCACTCGCCGAGCAGTGCCGCGTCGTCCACCACGTTGACCACGGCGACGATGCTGTGGCCGTTGGCGGCCACCTGCACCTTGGCCAGCGCCTGGAAGCCCTCGGCCCGCACCACCGGGCAATCGCGCCGCAGGTAGGCGACGTTCTCGCGATAGGTGTCGATGCCGATGCGGCGGGCGGCGAGGGTGGAGGGGCCGTTCATCTTCGTTCAGCGCTCAGCGCCCAAACTCCGACCCGCCGCTGCGCTGGAGAGGGAGTAATCCCCCTCCCCCGTTTACGGGGGAGGGCTGGGGTGGGGGCGGAGCACGGCAATCGAAGTCTCGATTCAAGCTTCATGGCCCACCCCCGCCGCCGCCACCGTCGGCGCCCAGCGCAACTCGCGCGCGATGCGGGCCGACAGCGCGTGCGCGGCCTGCGGCTCGCCGTGCACGACGTACGTCGCGCGCGGTTTGCCCGGCAGCGCACGCAGCCACTGCATCAGCGAGTCCTGCCCGGCGTGCGCCGACAAGCCACCCAGCGTGTGTACCGAGGCGCGCACCGGGATCGTCTCGCCAAAGAGATGCACCGTGCGCGCGCCATCGACGATGCGCCGCCCCAGCGTGCCCGCGGCCTGAAAACCGGTGAACAGCACGCCGCACTCGGCGCGCGGCAGGTTGTGCCGCAGATGGTGGCGGATGCGCCCCGCGTCGCACATGCCGCTGGCGGCGACGATCAGTGCACCCTGTCGGATCGTGTTCAAGAAGATCGAATCGTCCACGCTCTCCGTGTAGCGCAGCTCGAACGGCAGCTTGCGCGCCTGCTGCGCGGCGTGGAACTCGGCGGCCAGGTCGTCGAGCGCCTCCAGGTGCGCGAAGGTCACCTCCGCCGCCTGCCGCGCCAGCGGCGAGTCGACGAACACCAGCGGCACGCGGATGCGCCCCTGGCGCGCCAAGCGATACAGCAGCACCAGAAATTCCTGCGCGCGGCCGAGCGCGAAGGCCGGCACGATCACATTGCCGCGCCGCTCGTGCAGCACCTCGTGCAGCACCTGCACCAGTTCTTCCTCGGTGGCGGCCAGTGCGCGGTGGTTGCGGTCGCCGTAGGTGGACTCGACCACCAGCACCTCGGTGGCCGCGGGCGGATCGCGGTCGCGCACCACCAGCGGCGAGTGTTCGCCGAGGTCGCCCGAGACCGTCAGCGTCCTTTCGCGCCGGCCTTCGCGCAGACGGATCTCCGCGAAGGCCGCGCCGACGATGTGGCCGGCGCTCTTCAGCGTCACCGTCACGTCCGGATGAGGCTGGAAGGGCACGCCGTAGGGCACGCCGTGCAGCCGCGTGGCCAGCCGATCGACCTCCGCCATCGTGTACAGCGGCGCGTCGGTGGCCGCCGCACGGCGGCCGGGCCGCGCGGCGCGGCTTTGCACGTGCGCACTGTCCTTCAACATCACCGGGATCAGATCGGCGGTCGGCTTGGTGCAGTAGATCGGCGGCCCGCCGGCGGCAAAGCGCGGCAGCAGCCCGCAGTGGTCGATGTGCGCGTGCGTGACGAGCACGAAGTCGAGCGGGCCAAGCTCGCGCCCGTAACTGGCGCGGTTGCGCGCCGCGGCGTTGTGCGGCCCGCGCGCGGCACCCTGGAACATGCCGCAATCGACGAGGAAGCGCGCCCGGCCCGCCTGCACGTGCAGACAGGAGCCGGTCACTTCGCCGGCGGCGCCGTAAAAGGTCAGACGCATGGCGTTGCGACTGTAGCGCGCGGCAGGCGGTATGCGCTAAGGTTCGCGCATCGCCTGTACTTGGAGTCCTGCCATGCGCCGCCTCGCCAACCTGCCCCTTTTACTCGCCGCGCTTGCCGCGGCGGCAACCCTGACCGCCTGCGCGTCGACCCAGGTCGATGCCGTGTGGGCCGACCCGGCCGCCGCCGGTCGCAAGATCGAAGCGCCGGTGCTGGTGGTCGGCGTCGCGCGCGATGCGACCGTGCGCCGCCTGTTCGAAGACCAGATGGTCGCCGCCCTCAAGGCGCGCGGACTGGCCGCCACGCCGAGCTACGCGGCGACCGACCCGATCACCGAGACGTCCGGCGACGCCCTGCTGGCCGCCGCCCGCGCGCAAGGAGCGCGCACCTTGGTGTCGTCGGCCGTAACCGGCCAGGAGACGGAAACCCGCGTGATCCAGCAGGCGCCGCCCTCCTGGGGCGTGACCGGCTTTTCCGGCTGGTACGGCGCGTGGTACGGCTTCTCCGTGCCGGTGCGCACGGAGGTGCGCACCTTCCAGACGCTGCTGGCGCAAACGGCGGTGAGCAACGTCGCCACCGGCAACGTGGAGTGGACGGCGCGCACGCGCACCGGCTCGCCGACCAACGTCGAGCGCGAGGTCAAGGGTTTCGTGGACGCCATCGTCAACGCGATGACCCGCTCCGGACTGCTGCCACCGGCGCCCTGAATGCGGAAGGAGCCGCTGCCGTACCGCCCCGAGATGCCGTTCCTGCGCCACCCGACCGAGCCGCTGGACTTCGCCACCGGGGTGGCGCCCGAGCGCGCGCGGCGGATCGCCGCGGCGCTGGCGCAGCATGTGCTGCCGCTGCTGGTGCAGCGCGACGGGCGACTCGAACCGCTCGCCTCCGGCGCGCTGTACTGGTGGCGCGGACAACTGGCGCTGCTCACCTGCCGGCACCTCTTCGAAAGCGGTGTGACCATGGGCGATCTGGCGCTTCCGCTGGCCGACGGCCGCCCGCTGGCGCTGGCAGCGCTGCGGCCACGCCTGCTCGAGCACCCGCTGCACGATGTCGCCGTCATCGCGCTCAACGCCTGCGCCGCGCGCGAGCGCCTGCTGCGCTGCTGGCCCGCCCTGCCGCTGGCCGACGCGCACGACAGCGGGCCGCCGTGCGCCGGCGACCTCTTCGTGGTGGCAGGCTATCCGTACGCCCAGATGCGCCGGCACGACGGCGCGCTGCACGCACGGCCGGTCGTCTTTTTCAGCCGCCCCGCCGATACGCCGGCACCGCCGCGCCTGCATTACGCGCGGCTGGCGCAGCGGATCGACGGCCTCGCCGTGCATACGCCGGCGCTCGACGGCGTGTCCGGCGCCACGCTGTGGGCGGTGCGCGACGAAGGCAGCGCCTGCGTGCTGCACCCGGCCGGCGTGCAGTGCGCCTTCAAGCACGACGCCTACGCCCGCGGCGAGCCCTTTGCGGCGGCACGCGACCTGCTGGCCCGGCTGGCGACGCACTGAAGCGCAGGCCGCGGCGCTGCGGCTTACCCCATTTCCGCTTCAATCCGACAACAAAGGCATGTCATTCCCGCGCAAGCGGGAATCGAGCTTTGGTCGAGGGAGCCGCTGGGCTCCCGCTGGAGCCTGCCCCCGAGTGCATGTATCGGGGGCGGGAACGACGAATGGAGCTTCAAGAAGTGGAAACGGAACTACTTCCCGGAAGCCGCCTTCTGCCGACGCTCGATCTCCGCAAGCAACGCCTCGAACTGACCGCGCACGCTGGAATGCAGCGACCAACTGCCGAGCAACGCCAGCAGCAGCGGCGACTCGCCAGCGCCTACCTCGAGTTCGGCGCCGTACTCCAGGCGGACGCCGGGCCGCCCGTCGATCGGCACGGCGGTCAGCACGTAATAGCCGCGATACGCGGCAAGGCTGGGCGGCGCGCCATCGACCCAGTCGGGCAGCAAGCGGCTGTCGACCCGGTATGGCGGCGCATGGTCGATGGCCAGCCGCATCCGCACCACGCGGTCCAACAGAAACCCGTCGGCGTTGCCGACGAACTCGACCGTGCGCCGCTCGTCCTCGCGCGCCAGCACGCGCGCGCGCTGCAAGCCGGGGACGAAGCGGGCCATCGCGTCGTAATCGACGATCGTCGCCCAGGCGAGATGCAGATCGGCCGGCACCGTGCCCACCGCGCGCACGGTGAAGCGGCTGCCGTCGCGGGCGACGGCGAGGTCGGCCGTCGGCGCGGCCCAAGCCGGCGCCGCACCGCTAGCGAACGCCGCCAGCAGCCAGCCGGCGAATCGCCTGCGCATTGGTCCAGGAAAAGCACGCTTCGGCCGCCGCGCGCCAGGGCAGCCACTGCGCGCGCAGATGCTCGCGCGGCGCCAGCAGGGGATCGAAACGCGCCGCCACGCGCAGGCCAAAGACATGCTCGACATTATGGTTGACCCCCGGCGCGTAGCGGTGCCGCCAGTGCGGGTAGATCGCGTAGCGGTGCGTCAGTCGCCAGTCGTCAAGATCGGCGGCAACGCAGTCGAAGCCCGTTTCTTCGGCGACCTCGCGCGCGCCGGTCTGCGCCAGCGGCTCCTCCGGTGCAGCGCGGCTGCCGGTGACCGACTGCCAGAAGCCGGGGTGGTC
Organism: Betaproteobacteria bacterium; assembly: GCA_046316025.1. Taxonomy (GTDB): domain Bacteria; phylum Pseudomonadota; class Gammaproteobacteria; order Burkholderiales; family Burkholderiaceae_F; genus JAJTHJ01. The sequence goes on from JBKCXU010000023.1 coordinate 11,942, forward strand.
GGCGCGTTCGAGTAGCAGCACCTCCGCGGCCGGCGTGTGGATCACGACCAGCACGGATTCGGGGATCTTGTAGACGGCCACCATCGGCGGATCGTACGTGCCGCGGCGCGGGCGGCGCGCGCTACGCCGGGTCGAGCAGCGCGGTCAGCCGGGCGAGCGCGTCTTCGACGACCTCGGCCGGCACCCGCTCGACTCGGCGCGCGCCACGCGCCGCCAGGTCGAGCATGCGGACCTTGTTGACGAGCGCCACACCCTGCGTCTTGCAACCGGTACCGGTGAGGCTGGCTGCGAAGCCCGCGTAGCGGACGTAGTCGCCACCCTGCGTGATCGGCGCCACCGGCACGTCGCCGAGCCGGTTGAACTCGCGCGTCGTCAGCACCAGCGCTGGGCGCGTGCCCTTCTGCTCGTAACCCAGCGCCGGGTCGAGCGGCACGCTGACGATATCGCCGCGGTCGAAGACCGCCATTACCAGACCTCGCTGCCCGCCGGCTTGGCCGCGTCCCGCAGCGCAAGGTCGGCTGGCGGCGCCGCCCTGCGGTCGCACTGCGCCAGCAGATCGGCCAGACGGTACTTGCGCTTGCGCGTCAAGACGATCTGCCCATCGCCGGTGGTGTGCAGCGTCATCGCCTGCCCGGCGGCAAGGCCCAGATCCTTCAACACCGGCGGCGGCAGCACCGCAACCGTGCTGTTGCCGTACTTGCGGAGAACGACCTGCATGGCGGCGGCGTTTAGCATTGTTTAACCGTGCGCATCGTAGGTGGCGGGCCGTCGTCGGGCAACGGGCGCGCCACCTCCGCGGTGCGGACGGTCAAGCCGTTCGTTGGCTCAGGACGGCTGCAGCCGATCCTTGATCGTGCTCGAATGCCCTACCCGCCCCAGGCCAAGCGGACAGATCTCGAAAACGTCAAGCCTCTTCAGCGCAGCCCGATCGACACCAGCCGCGCCTGGCCGTTGTAACAGGCGGCGCGGTCGTACCAGAGTTCCACCGGCGCCTTGGTGGCCACGGCAGCCAGCAAAATGGCGAGGTTCTCCTTGTAGCCTGGGTGGCCCTTCTCCATCACGACCGAGTCCCGATGGACGGCGCAGGTGGACTGCACCGGGTTGTCCAGAAGAACGTAGATCGCCTCCCCGCCCCAGCCCGACGCGACGCGCTGCACGCGCGCGTTCTGGAACTGAAAGTTCTCCGACGCATCCGCCACCGCCGGAGCGGCCAGAGCCAGAACCAAAAAGAGCGCACCAACACGTTGCATGCCAGTCCTCCAGTCGTCGAGAATTAAGTGAGTCGGCGTATCCGGCAATGCGGCAACCTGAGGCCGCGACCAGACAAAGACCCCGCCGGGCCGCCCCCGGTCGTCACGGCCGTCGCACAAGACAAGCACGGTTTTTTGAGTTGTCTTGGACTCAAGCGTAAACAACGACGGCATTTAATTCGAGCCTGACCCCTATAACTCATTCCGCCGCAAGCGCGACGGCCAGGGCGGCTGGACGCTGGTGGTCACCGCTCATAGGATTTAGGTTCATACTTTTAATGTTTCAGAGTCTACCGCTAGAAAATTAATGCGAGCCTGAGAATCATCTAGCCGGCTCTCCGACCGGGCGTATGTTCGTTGTGTGCGAAGTGCAACGGGCAGAGGCCCCGAAGGAGAGCGGCGATGACAGTGTATGGCGCGATCGATCTGCATGCGAACAATGGCGTGGCGG
>JBKCXU010000024.1:0-91991 GCA_046316025.1 Betaproteobacteria bacterium
CTTTTCCAAGTTTGGATAACCCTCACTCCCCTCCCCCTTCAAGGGGGAGGTTGGGAGGGGGATGGGTGGTCTGGAGTACCGCGACTTAGCAATCGGTTTCCGGAAAACCCATCCCCACCCCGACGTAGCCGCGCGCTGGTAGGCGCGCGTCGCTACGGCAGCGCAAAGCTTGCGCTTTGCGAATTCCTGCCTCCGCCCCCTTGAAGGGGAGGGGGCAAACCAAGGAGAAAGCCATGCGCCTGCGCCCCGACATCACACTGGACGCGCTTAACGCGCGCACCGCCGGCACGCTACCGGAATTCTTCGGCCTGTCGGTGCTGCACATCGACGAGCGGGAGCTCTTGATGCGCATGCAGGTGCAACCGCAGTACCTGGCACCCAACGGCTTCCTGCACGCGGCGAGCGTGATCGCGCTGGCCGACACCGCTTGCGGCTTCGCCACCATCGCCCATCTGCCCGAGGGCGCCGAGAGCTTCACCACGATGGAGCTGAAGGCCAACTTCCTCGGCACTGCTCGCGACGGTGCGGTCGATGCGGTGGCGCGCGGCGCTCATCTTGGCCGCAACACGCAGGTCTGGGATGCGACCGTGACCGAAGTCGCCAGCGGCAAGACGCTGGCGCTGTTTCGCTGCACCCAGATGATCCTTTGGCCGAAGAAAGGCGGTTGAGCGTTCGGCCCGAAGCCAAGCGCGGCCACGCTCAACACTCAACGCTCAACGCTTAACCTTCATGCTCGACCTCGCCGCCAAACTCGTACTCGGCCCCCTGCTGTACGCGCAGGCGCGCCGTCTGCGGGCCACCGCGCTCGACCTGCCCGAGCCGCACGGCCCGCGCAGTGGAGTCGAGGGCAGCGGTGCGCCGCTGTCCGTGCTGGTAGCCGGCGACTCCAGTGCCGCGGGCGTGGGCGCGCGCACGCAGGACGAGGCGCTCGCGCTGCCGATGGCGCGGCAACTGGCGGCGCTGGCCCGGCGTCAAGTGCGCTGGCAACTGATCGCGCAAACAGGCTTCACCTCGGAGGCGCTGCTGCACGAGCTGATGCTCGGCCACGCGCGGCCGGCGCAGATCGCGGTGGTGATCGTCGGCGTCAACGACATCACCCGCGAAGTGCCGCTCGCGTACGCGCTGCGCAAGCGCGCCGAGATCGCAGGCTGGCTGCGCGCACACGTCGGCGCGCGGGCGCTGCTTTACGCCGGGCTCCCGGAAATGGAGCGCTTTCCCGCCGTGCGCCAGCCGCTCGCCTTCTATGCCGGTCAGGCCGCCCGGCGCAACAACCGCGCGCAGGCGCGCTGGGCGCGTCAGATGCAATCGATTCACCCCGGGCTGCGCCACTTGCCGATGGACAACCTGACCCGCCCCGAGTTGATGAGCGAAGACGGCTTCCACCCGGCGCCCGCGCTTTACGCCCGCGTCGCGCAGCGGCTGGCCGAGGCGATCGCCACCGAGGTGTTGCCGCAGTGGTCGGCGCCGGCTGGCAGCTGAGCGCGTTCCGAGCCCGACACGCGCCGCGCTTAGAGCGCTCGTCGGCGGGTAGACTCTGTGCGCCATATCGCATTCCTCTCGATGACGCGCCACTCCGCCCAACTCGCCCTGCCGCTTGCCGGCAGCGGGCGCGTCGTCGTCACTTCCTTCTCGATCGTTCGAATTCGCCACTGACCGGGCGTCCTTGCGCAGGCCCGGTCAGTCGGCGGCATCGCGCGATGCCGCTCGTGCGCGGTGCGGACGCCCACCTCAGGCGGCGTCGCCCGATCGAGAAGGAAACTCGCCATGCTTTCGCAATTCGATAACGAACCCGTCTACGGTCGCCTGCATGCGGTCGTCGAGCATGAACCCGGCGTGCTGCTGCGCCTGCTGGAACTTTTTGCCGCGCGCGGCCTGGCGCCGCTGTCGGTCGAATACAAGATCGACGCCCGTGCCCGGCCCCCGATCGGTCGCCTGCGGGTGGACGCCGAAGTGGGCGCCCAGGACTGGCAAATCCTCTGCGCCCGCGCCGGCCAGGCGGTCGGCGTGATCGAACTCGTGCAGGACAGTTGCGCCTTTGCCGATGCGCGGGCGGCTTGAGTCCTGTCTCCAGTCCAAGGCGCGCGCGGGCTGCCACAATCCGCCTCATCACCAGAGAGGGACACCATGAACCTGCAAGGCAAAACGCTCTTCGTCACCGGCGGCTCGCGCGGCATTGGGCTGGAAATCGCCAAGCGAGTGGCGCGCGACGGCGCCAACGTCGCCATCGCCGCCAAGACCACCGAGGCCAACCCCAAGCTTCCTGGCACGATCTACAGCGCCGCCGAAGAGATCGAAGCCGCGGGCGGCAAGGCACTTCCGCTCCAGTGCGACATTCGCGACGAGGCGCAGGTGATGGAAGCCGCGCGTAAGACGGCCGAAGCTTTCGGCGGCATCGACATGCTGCTGAACAACGCCAGCGCCATCAACCTGACTCCGACCGAAGCCACGCCGATCAAGCGCTTCGACCTGATGTTCGGCGTCAATGTGCGCGGCACCTTCTTGACCACGCAGGCCTGCCTGCCGTACCTGAAACAGTCCGGCGAGCGCCGCCGCAACCCGCACATCCTGACGCTGTCGCCGCCGCTCAACATGGAAGCGCGCTGGTTTGCGCCGCATGTGGCTTACACGATGGCCAAGTACGGCATGAGCATGTGCGTGCTGGGGCACGCCGAGGAGTTCAAGCCCTACGGCATCGCCGTCAACGCACTGTGGCCGCGCACGGTGATCCAGACCGCCGCGCTGCAGATGATCCCCGGAATCCAGCCCGAGCACTGCCGCACGCCGGCCATCATGGCCGACGCCGCCTACGCGATCCTGACGATGGATGCGGCGACCGCCAGCGGCAACTTCTTCATCGACGAGACGGTGCTGCGACAGGCGGGCACGACTGACTTTGCGCAGTACTCGGTGGTGCCGGGGAGCCGGCAGTTGTTGCCGGATTTGTTCTTGTAGGCGCGCGTTCGTTCAGGATCGCACCAGCGGGTTGCGCACCTTCAGCGGCGCAAACCGCCCGAAGTCCCGGTCGGCGCTCCACAGTTCCGTGGCACCGTGTTGCAAGCACAGCGCCGCCACGCGGGCATCGTGCACCAAGGGGCCGGCCACCTGCGCGCGGACCAACTGGCCGCGCAAGGCCGGCCAGTGCTCGTCGCCCTCGGCCAGCAGATGCACGGTCGGCGACTCCAGCCAAGCATCGATCTGCGCCAGCGCGACCGCCGGCGGCGACGGTGGCGAGTACACGCGTGGGTGGGTCGCGATCGCGAAGAATTCGTAGAGGCAGGGCCAGGGAATTGCCCAGGGCGCCGCTCCGTAGGCCAGATCGGCGACGGCACGAGCAGCCGCGGCGTGCCACTCGGAGTCGCGGCGGTGCGCGTAAACGAGAACGTTGGTGTCGAGCGCAATCACGCTCGCCCCTCGTAGGCAAGCGCCCGCAATTCGTCCCACCCAGCCTGCGCGGCGGACGACTGCAGTCCACTGCCGCCGAAAGACGCATCTCGCAACTTGAAGCCGCCACGAGCACTGCGCCGCCGCGCCAGTTCCGTGCGCAGGCCGCTTTCGATCAGCGCGCGCAGCGTCGTGCCGTCGCGGTGGGCGGCCCGCTTGGCCTGGGCCAAAACGTGATCGGATATCTCGATGGTTGTCTTCATATGGGTACCCATATCGCCACTGCCAGCAAGCCTAACATACGGCCGCCACCGCTGGGCCGGTGCGGTGCGACGGTGCGGCTGCAGGCAATGGCAAACTTCGGCCCGCACCGACAGAACACCAAGGAGAACCGATGAAACTCGCCACCTTCAACTACCGCGGCCGCCGCTTTCTGGGCCGCGTCAGCACGCGCGCGCAGACGGTCACCCCGCTGCGCATGGCCGCCGACGAACGCGGCCTGACGCCGTTGATCGAGGCCATGGTCGAAGGCAAGCCTGGCTATCCGCCCGAGGACGCGCCGCTGCCGCTGGCCGACGTGTGTCTGGAAGCGCCGATTCCGCGGCCGCGGCGCAACGTCTTCTGCATTGGGCTGAACTACCGTTCGCACGCGGCGGAACTCGCCGCCCGCGGCTTCAATGGGGCCAAGACCGCCGACGATCTGATCCCGGCCGCGCCGGTGGTGTTTTCCAAGGTGCCGGAGTCGGTGATCGGGCCGGGCATGCCGATCGCGATCCCCGCGGCGTCCAGCGCCATCGACTACGAGGCCGAGCTTGCGGTGGTGATCGGCAAGGGCGGCCGCGGCATTTCGCGCGCGCGGGCGATGGAACACGTGTTCGGCTACACCATCGTCAACGACGTGACCGCGCGCGACATGCAGAAGCGCCACCAACAATGGCTGCTCGGCAAGAGCTGCGACACCTTTTGCCCGATGGGGCCGTGGATCGTCACCGCCGAAGAGATCAAGGGCGGCGACCTCGGCGTGAAGCTCTGGGTCGATGGCGAACTGCGGCAGGACGGGCGTACGTCCGACCTGGTGTTCGACATCCCCGCGATCGTCGAGGCGCTGTCGGTGGCGATGACGCTTTATCCCGGCGACGTGATCGCCACCGGCACGCCGGCCGGCGTCGGCATGGCGAGCGACCCGCCGCGGTGGCTCACGCGCGGCGCGCTGGTGAAGGTGGAGATCGAGGGGATTGGCACGCTGGAGAACCCGGTGCGCTGAGCGCTTATCCTTGCAACCCCATGGGCAACACCCGCAACCGCCACCCCGCGCGCCGACGCTTTCTCAAGCAGTCGGCGGCGATGTCTGCGCACGTCGTCGCGCAGGTCGCTGCGCTGGCGGCGCCGGCGGTGGTGATGGCGAAGGTGGCGGGCGGTGGCGAGGAGCCTGTGCCGGAGTCGCAGCGGTCTTCCCTCACCCGGCCGCTGCGCGGCCCCCCTCTGCCCGGAGGAGAGGGTAAGAAAGCCCCTCTCCCCCCGGAAGAGGGGTTGGGGTGAGGGAAGCACGCCGCAGTTCGAGACGCTGTTGCCTCGTAGAGATCTGTGGCTCCCTCTAGCTGCAAAGCAGTCCCTCGCCCGATGCGCATCCCGCTGAACCGCCTGCCCGCCACCGAGCTCGCCCGGCTAATCGAAACCGGCGAGGCGACCGCGGAGGTCGTCGCGCGCTCGTTCATCGATGCCATTCGCGAGGGCGAGTTCGAACTGCAAACCTTCGCCTGGTTCGATGCCGAGCGCGCGCTGGCGCTGGCCGCCGAACTCGACCGCCTTCCCCGCCGCGGCCCGCTGCACGGGCTGCCCGTGGCGGTCAAGGACAACATCGACACCGCCGGCATCCCCACCGGCTACGGCTCGCCGATCTACGCCGGCCACCGCCCGCCGGCGGATGCCGCCTGCGTGGCACTGCTGGAAGACGCCGGCGCCTACGTGCTCGGCAAGACCGTGCTGACCGAGATGGCCAATTTCACCCCCGGCCCGACGCGCAACCCGCACGCGCCTGCGCACACGCCCGGCGGCTCGTCCAGTGGCAGCGCGGCGGCGGTGGCCGCGCACTTCGCGCCGCTGGCACTCGGCACGCAAACGGCGGGTTCGGTGATCCGGCCGGCGGCGTTCTGCGGCGTGGTCGCGTACAAGCCCTCGCCGCGGCTCGTGCCGCGCACCGGCGTCAAACCCAACTCGGACACGCTGGACGAGGTGGGCGTCTTTGCCCGCAGCGTGGCAGACGCCGCGCTCGCCGCCGGCGTGCTCGCCGCCAAGCCCGGGTGGAAAGACCTGCCCGCGCAGGGCGTGGCTGGCGCCGCGCCGACCGTGGGCGTCACCGCCACTTCGCAGCGCGCGCTGGCCGCGCCGTCGATGCTGGCCGCGCTCGACGCCGCCGCGCACAAGCTGTCGCACGCCGGCGCGCGGCTGGCTGAGGTGACCTGGCCGTTCGTCTTCGATGGCCTGTTCGAAGCGCAGCGCGTCGTGCAAACCTATGAAACCGCCCGGGCGCTGGCGCCGGAGTTTGCTTACCGCCGCGACCAATTGTCGGTACGACTTGCCGAGCTGATCGAGCAAGGCCGCGCGTTGCCCACCGCCGATTACGCCGCCGCGCTGCAACTGGCGCGCGCCTGCGCGGCGGCCATCGAATCGCTGTTCGGCGCGGCCGATGTTCTGCTCGCCCCCAGCGCCCCCGGCGAGGCGCCCAAGGGCCTGAACTCCACCGGAGACCCGGTCTTCAACCGGCCGTGGCAGTTACTCGGCTGTCCGGTCGTCAATCTGCCCTACGGCACCGGCGAGACGGGCCTGCCACTGGGTTTGAGCGTGGTCGCCCGCCCCGGCGACGATGCGCGCCTTTTTGCCGCGGCGGCGTGGGTCGAGGCGGCGCTGGCGGCTTGACGGCGCGACTGCGGAGCTAACGATGGCAAGGCTGCTGGTCACCGGCGGCGCCGGTTACATCGGCGCACACACGATGGTGGAGTTGCTGGCCGCAGGTCACGACGTGATCTGTCTCGACAACTTCAGCAACAGCGTGCCCGAGGCGATCGCGCGCGTGCAGCAGATCGCCGGTCGCGCGGTGACGTCGATCACCGGCGACGTGCGCGACGACGCACTGTTGAGCCGCTTGTTGACCGAATACCCGATCGATGCGGTGATCCACTTTGCCGCGCTCAAGGCGGTCGGCGACTCGGTGGCCCGCCCGCTCGACTACTACGACAACAACGTGGTCGGCACACTGGTGCTGCTGCGGGCGATGGCGCCGGCAGGCGTCAAGCGCATCGTGTTCAGCTCGTCGGCGACCGTCTACGGCGCGCCGGAGCAACTGCCGCTGACCGAAGGTGCGCCGATCCGCACGACCAACCCCTACGGCGCGTCTAAAGCGATGGTCGAGCAGATGCTGCGCGACCTCTGCGCGGCCGACCCGGCGTGGTCGGCGGTGAGCCTGCGCTACTTCAACCCGATCGGCGCGCATGCGAGCGGCCGCATCGGTGAAGACCCGCGCGATACGCCGAACAACCTGTTCCCGTACCTGATGCAGGTGGCCATCGGCAAGCGCGAGCGGCTGAACGTCTGGGGCAACGACTGGCCCACGGCCGACGGAACCGGCGTGCGCGACTACCTGCACGTGGTCGACCTCGCGTTGGGCCACGTGAACGCCGTGGACTACAGCGCGGCGCATGCCGGATTCACTCCGATCAACCTCGGCACCGGCCACGGCACCAGTGTGCTGGAACTCGTCCGCGCCTTCGAAGCGGCGAGTGGGGTACGCATCCCCCACGCGTTCGCCCCGCGCCGTGCTGGCGACATCGCCGCTTGCTGGGCCGACCCGAGCCTGGCGCAGCGCCTGCTCGGCTGGCGTGCCGAGCGCAGCATCGAGCAAGCCTGCGCCGACGGCTGGCGCTGGCAGCAGCAAAACCCCGACGGCTATCGTGCCTGACACCGCTGTTACAAATGTAAGAAGAAAAAATAGGGGTCTGACCCCTATTTTTCGGGCGGTCGGGGCGTTGGGGATGCTGCTCGCGGGGCTGGCGATCGGGGCCGGTGTTTTCCCCTGGCAGTCGCAGAGGGCGCGCAACCGGATCATCCGCCGCTGGTCGCGCGTGCTGCTTTGGGTTTGCGGGCTGCGCCTGCGGGTGACCGGGGTGCCGCTCGATCCGCAGATCGCCGCGACCGGCATGGCGCCGTGGTCGCAGGGGCGGCTGGTGCTGGCCAACCACATCTCGTGGATCGACGTGTTCGCGATCGACGCGACGATCCCGAGCCGCTTCGTGGCCAAGGCCGAGATCGGCCGCTGGCCGGTCGCCGGCTGGCTCGTTACGTTGAGCGGCGTGCTGTACGTGGAGCGCGGCCGCCGGCACGCGGTGGCGGCGATCAACCACAAGGTGCGCGAGCGCCTGCACGTCGGCGAGACCGTGGTGGTGTTCCCGGAAGGCACGACCACCGACGGCAGCACGCTGCTGCCGTTTCACTCGAACATGGTGGCGCCGGCGCTGGAACTGGGCTGCGAGCTGTGGCCGGTCGCGCTGCGCTACACGGAAGACGGCACGCCCAGCGATGCCGCCGCCTTCGTCGGCGACATGAATCTGGTCACCTGCCTGTGGAACATCTTTTGCGCACGCAAACTGGAGGTCGAAGTCGCGCTCCTGCCGCCGCTGCGTGCCGCCGCCGGCGAGACCCGCCATCACCTCACGCAGCGGGCACGCGCCGCGATCGCCGCCCAACTCGGGCTGCCGGCGGAGGAGCCTACGCCCGCGCCGGCGCCTGATGGCGCGGACAAACCACCTGCCGCAGCGTCCGCTGCGGCCAGCGCAGTGCAGTGAGCGAGCCGCCCCAGACGCAGCCACTGTCCAGGCACAGCACGTCGTCGCGCAGCAATAGCCCCAGCGTGGACCAGTGGCCGAACACCACCGGCGTGCCGCGCGTGGCGCGCCGCGGATGGTCGAACCACGGCACGTAGCCCGGCGGCGCGGCGCCCGCGCCGTCCTTGACAGTCAACTCCATCGCACCGCGGTCGTCGACGAAGCGCAACCGCGTGAGCGCATTGATTGCACAGCGCCAGCGGTCGGGACCGGCGAGCGCGTCGTTCCATAACGCGGGCTCGTTGCCGTACATGGTGGCGAGGAAGTCGCGGTAGTCGTCGGCTTGCAGTCGTGCTTGCACTTCCGTGGCAATCGCCAGCGTCTGCTCGACCGACCACTGCGGCAGCACCCCGGCGTGGACGAAGAGCGCACCCGCCTCGTAGTGCACCAGCGGGCGGCGGCGCAGCCAGTCGATCAATTCCGCGCGGTCGGGCGCGGCGAGGACGTCGGCGAGGGTGTCGTCGCGGTGCGCGCGGCGGATGCCGGCTTCGACCGCCAGCAGGTGCAAGTCGTGGTTGCCGAGCAGCGCCACGGCCCGCTCGCCCAACGCGCGCACGAAGCGCAGCGTCCCCACCGAGTCCGGCCCGCGATTGACGAGGTCGCCGACGAAGATCAGCCGTTCGTCCGCGGGGACTTCCGCGAGCAGCTGCTGCAAGTCCGGCAGGCAGCCCTGCACGTCACCGATGACCCACATCGTAGCCTCTTGTCCCATTGCGGGAGATGAGCGTAACTCCGGCGCTACGGCCTCCGGGCGCTTGCAGCGCTGGCACGAGCGGCGTGCGTGTGCTGTATCGCCGCGAGCGCAGCGCGGCAGGAAATCGCGAATACGTCGTGGCGGGCTTGGACCACGCAGCCGATGGGTTCAAAGTCCCTCAGTTGCCCTTGACGAGCGGCGGCAGCGCCTTGATCCGCTGGTCGGCCACCGCGCCGTACTTCGAGCCCAGGCCGACGCGCACGCGCAGCGGAAAGCCGTCCTCGTTACGCAGCCAAAGGTCGATCGCCGGGTCGTCGCGCGTCTTGGGCGTACTCGTCAACCGTGTGGCGGGCACACTGGTACCGCCGACGACCACCGTGTCGGCCGCCGATTTGAAGCTCACGCTGCGGACCGACTTGCCGTCGGTGAACGCGAGCGCGACCTCGCCCTTGGGCGGCGCGCGACCGACGAACTGATAGGGCAGTGCAGCCAGGTCGCTCGTCGGTTGCCGCAGCTTGTCGGTGGCGACCACTTTGCCGCCGCGGCGCAGCTCGTACTGCCCCCGCCGCAGGTCGGCGCTGTAGACGAGCAGAGGCGAGCTGCCGCGCCGGTCGGTGTAGCGGGTCGTGACCAGCACGCCGTTAACGAGCTCGGCCTCGCTGGTGCGCGCCATGTCCGTCCGCTCGTCGGCCACCAGCGTCTTCACCACCGTGCTGCCGATCCCAAGCGAGCGCAGGCGCAGCTTGGTGCCGTCCCACACCCCGGTGTCGGCCAGCGTGCCGACTTCCACCGTCCCCAGCGCCGCCGCCGCCTTGATCAGCGCCGCGTCTCTCGACGATTGCGGCTGGGCCTTGGCCGGGTCGACCGACAGGGTCAGGGTGTAGGTGGCGGAGAAGGTGGCTGCGCGTGGAGAGGCCGCCGCAAAGCAGAGAGGCAGGCAGATGCCGGCGGCGAAAAGCAGGGATCCTGGGTTCATGCCCGCGGTCCTTGAGGACGGCGCCGCCCCCATCGCAGAATCCGCGCCGGAAAGAGGAAGAGCCACAAATACAGCAAACCAACAACGACAAAGGCAGCCAACATCCAGCGCTGCGGCATGCCGATCTGCCACAGCGCGACGCCTACCGCGCCGAGTGCTGCGTTGCCACCGACGATCGCCGCGAGGGTCGCACGCGGCGACAGGCCACGGCGCAACAGCACGTGGTGCACGTGGCCGCGGTCCGGTGCCGCCGGGTCGCGCCGGCGCAGGACGCGACGAACGGTGACGGTGAACACGTCGAACAACACCACGCCGACGATCCACAGCATCAGCACGGGTGGTGCGCCGCCCGCCGGCGGCTGGGTCAGGCCGATGGCGAACCAAACGACGACGAAGCCCAGCACCAGACTGCCCGTGTCGCCCATGAAGGTGCGCCGCTTGCCGCGCAGTCGATGCGGCAGGTTGAAGAAGAGGAACCCCAACAGCGCGCCCAGCAGCACCACCAGCAGCTTCAACCCGTTGGGGTCGGCCAGCGCCCATGCCAGCCAGGCGAACCAGCCGAGGATCGCAGCCACCAGTCCGCCGGCCAGGCCATCCAGGCCGTCGAGCATATTGATCCCATTGATCACCGCGACCGTGGCAAAGACCGTCAGCGGGATCGCCCAATGGTTCAACTGCACGTCGCCGCGGCCGAAGAGATCGCCCAGCGTGGTCAGGAAGTGCCCGCCCCAAGAGGTCATCAGCACCGCGGCGACCACTTGCAGGCCGAGCTTGGCGCGTGGCGACAACTCACCCAGATCGTCGAATAGCCCGCCCGCCGCCAGCAGCGCCACGCAGGCGAAGAGCACCGTGTAGTCCCCCAGCGCCTGGAACGAAACCGCGACGGCCAACAGAAACCCCGCAGTGAGTGCCAGTCCCCCGGTCAGCGGCACCGGCTCGCCGTGGCGTTTGCGTCCGCCGGGGTGATCGACCAGGTTCATACGCAGCGCGGGTCGGCGCAGCCAGACGATCAGCAGCGCGGTCGCGCAGAAGGCGAGCAGGGCCTGGGCAAGGTAAGTCACGGCGGGGTGTTCGCAAGTGGCGCGGCGATTATCCCGCGCCGCCGCCGCGCACCCGCGCCAGCAGCGCGGTGGTGGAGCGCTCGTGCTCGAAGGGAATCGCCACCGCGCGTGCGCCCCAGGTGCGCGCCAGTTGTGCCTCCGGCACGGTGGCCATGTCGTAGTCGCCGCCCTTGACGTAGACCTCGGGCCGGACGACTTCCAGCACCGGCAGCGGCACGGTCTCGTCGAAGATCGTCACCAGCGTGACCGACTCGAGCGCCGCCAGCACGGCGGCGCGGTCGGCTTGCGGGTTGATCGGCCGGTCGTCGCCCTTGGCGAGACGCCGCACCGACGCATCCGAATTGACGGCCACCACCAGCGCGGCGCCGAGCGCGCGCGCGCGCGCCAGGTAGGTCACGTGGCCGCGGTGGAGGATGTCGAAGACGCCGTTGGTCAACACCAGTGGGCGCGCCAGTTGCGCCGCGCGTGCGGCCAAGTCTGCGCGGGCAACGATCTTGTGCTCGAACTCGGGGGCGTGCATGTCAGCGTCGCAGCAGTGCGCGCAGCGCCGGGTCGGCCACCGCGTCGGCGAGCGAACGGTAGCGCGCGGTGGCCAGCCCGCCGTCTTGGGCGGCGTCCCGCAGCGCTGCGCCGTCGGTGCCGAGCAACACGCGCTGCGCCACGCCGGCGTCGAACGCAGCCTGCATGTCCGAGCGCTTGTCGCCGAACATCACCGAGCACGTCGGGTCGAGTCCCAGGTCGCGAATCGCGGCCCGCAGCATTCCCGCCGCCGGCTTGCGGCAGTCGCAGGCGCGGCGCAGCACACCTCGGCCTTCGGTCGGGTGGTGCGGGCAGTGGTACACACCCGCCAACGGCGCACCCGCCGCCGCAAAGCGCTCGCGCATCCACTCGCTGAGCCACTGGAAGTCCTCTTCCGAGTACAGCCCGCGCGCGATCCCCGACTGGTTGGTCGTCACCACCAGCCGCAGCCCGAGCCGGGCCAGTTCCGCACAAGCCTCGAGCACCCCCGGCACGAACTGAAAGTCCTCCGCCCGCACCACGTACCCGTCATCGATATTGATCACCCCGTCGCGGTCCAGAAAGGCCGCCGGCGCTCCAACCTGTCCCGGATTTTCCATCGCAGAGCCGGCCACCCCGAGAAAATAAAATAGGGGTCAGACCCCTATTTCTCCTCGTTGGCGAGCAGCCAGCGCATGTACGAGGCCACGCCCTGCTCGACGGTCTGCATCGGGGCGGTGTAGCCCGCTGCGCGCAGGCGGCAGGGGTCGGCTTCGGTGAAGGCTTGGTACTTGCCGCGCAAGGCTTCGGGGAAGGGGATGTACTCGATGGCGCCCTGCGCGACTGCGTCGGCCAGCGGCACCATGGGCTCACCGCGCTCGGCGCGCAGGGTGTTAACCACCGCCAGCGCCACGTCGTTAAACGGCTGCGCGCGCCCGGTGCCCAGGTTGTAGATGCCGTTCACCGGCTTGTCCCAGAAGTGCAGGTTGACGGCGATCACGTCGTCAACGTGGATGAAGTCGCGCCGCTGATCGCCCGGGCCGTAGCCGTGGCTGCCATCGAAGAGCTTGACCTTGCCATCCGAGCGGAACTGGTGGAAGTGGTGAAACGCCACCGACGCCATCCGCCCCTTGTGCGACTCGCGCGGGCCGTAGACGTTGAAGTAGCGTAGGCCCACCACTGGCGCCGTCAGCCGATCCATCCGCCGCCGCAGCAACTGGTCGAACAGGAACTTCGAGTAAGCGTAGACATTCAACGGCCGTTCGTACGCGCGGTCTTCGGCAAACACCGGCCCCAGCCCGTAGACCGACGCGCTCGACGCATAGACCAGCGGCACCCGCAACTCCTGGCACCAGTCGAGAAGCGCCAGCGAGTAGCGGACGTTGTTCTCGATCATGTAGCGGCCGTTGCGCTCCATCGTGTCCGCGCAGGCGCCTTGGTGGAACACCACCCGCGGCCGCGGCAGCGCACGCCGGCGAACGAGGTCGAGAAAGGCCTCCTTGTCCAGATAATCGGCGATCTCGCAGTCGGCCAGGTTGCGGAACTTGTCGCCGAGCGTCAGGTTGTCCACGGCGACGATGTCGGTCTCGCCGCGCTCGTTGAGCCGCTTGACGTTGCTGGCGCCGATGAAGCCGGCCGCCCCGGTCACTACGATCGTCATCGCTGCGCCCCAAAGAGTTCGACGTACGACACGGTCGCCGTGCCGAGCTTGCCGACCACGATCCCGGCAGCGCGGTTGGCCACGGCCACCGCCTCGCGCAGTGGTGTGCCGGCGGCGAGCATCGTGCCCAGCACCGCAATGACTGTGTCGCCGGCGCCGGAGACATCGAACACCTCGCGCGCCTGCGCCGGCACCGACCAGGCGCCGTCGTCGGTGTAGAGCGTCATGCCTTCTTCGCTGCGGGTGAGCAGCAGTGCCTGTAAGCCGAGTTCGCGTCGCAACCGCTGCGCGCGGGCCTCCAGATCGGCCTCGCCGCTCCAGCGGCCGACCACCGCGCGCAGCTCCGCGCGGTTGGGGGTCAGCAGCGTGGCGCCGGCGTAGCGCGTGTAGTCGTCGCCCTTGGGGTCGACCAGCACCGGCTTGCCGCCCGCGCGCGCCAGTTCGATCATCCGCACGATGTGCGTGAGCCCGCCCTTGCCGTAGTCCGACAGGATCACCAGGTCGTAGCCCGGCAGCAGCGCGGCAAACTGGTCGAAGTGCGCGGCCAGCACTTCGTCTTCGGGTGTTTTCTCGAAGTCCAGCCGCACGATCTGTTGTTGCCGCGCGATGACCCGCAGCTTGACGGTCGTGTTCAGCGTGCGGTCGGTGTGCAGGTAACCCTGGATGCCCGCGTGCGGCAGCAGCGCGGCCAGCGTTCGCCCGGCCTCGTCGTCGCCCACTACCGCCAGCAACCCCGTGTGCGCACCCAGCGCCGCGACGTTGCGTGCCACGTTGGCCGCCCCGCCCAAGCGCTCTTCCGAGTCGCGCACCAGCACCACCGGCACCGGCGCCTCCGGCGAAATGCGCTCCACGTCGCCGAACCAGTAGCGGTCGAGCATCGGGTCGCCGACGATGAGGATGCGGACGGTTGCGAGGCGGTGATTTGGTGTCACTTGAAGACAAGTCCCAACGAGCGTGTCGCCCGAATTATCCCGCAGCACACGCGAAGCGCCGCCGCCAGCTATTCGCGCGCGTTCCCGACGGTTCACCTGTTTGACGCTGACGTTGGTCATAGCCCACTAATGTCAAGCGACTACTCGATCGAACCCGGTCTGAGGACGCGACTAGAATTGGACCAAGTGCAGCGCAGCAATCTTCGATGATCTTCATTACCGGAGGCGCCGGGTTCATCGGCGCAAATTTTGTGATTGACTGGTTGGCCACGTCCTCCGAGGGGATGCTGGTCATCGACAAGCTCACCTACGCGGGCAACTTGGAGAATCTGGCGACTGTGCGCCAACGGCCAGATTTCGCCTTCGCGCAACTCGACATCTGCGAGCGCGACGCCATACTTGTCCTCTTGCGCCAGCACCGGCCGCGCGCATTGGTTCACTTTGCGGCGGAGAGCCACGTGGATCGTTCCATCTCCGATCCCGGGGAGTTCGTGCGCACCAACGTCAACGGCACCTTTGCCCTGCTCGAAGCCGCGCGCGCTTACCTAACGGAACTGGATCCGGCGCAGCGCGACGGTTTCCGCTTCCTGCACGTGTCCACCGACGAGGTCTACGGCTCGCTCGCCGCGGGCGACCCCGCCTTCAGCGAAACCACGCCGTACGCGCCGAACAGCCCGTACTCGGCGTCCAAGGCGGCGTCCGACCACTTGGTGCGCGCCTACCACCACACCTACGGCCTGCCCACGCTCACCACCAATTGCAGCAACAACTACGGGCCGTTCCAGTTTCCGGAGAAACTCATCCCGCTGGTCATCGCCAACGCGCTTGACGGCAAAGCGCTGCCGGTCTACGGCGACGGCAAGAACGTCCGCGACTGGCTTTACGTCGGCGACCACTGCGCCGCAATCCGCGTCGTGCTGGCCGCCGGCCGAGTCGGTGAGGTCTACAACGTGGGCGGCAACAACGAGATGCAGAACATCGAGGTGGTACAGACGATCTGCGCAATCCTCGACGAACTGCGGCCCAAGCCAGCGGGCCGGTACGCCGAGCAGATCACCTACGTCAAGGACCGGCCAGGCCACGACCGCCGCTACGCGATCGACGCACGGAAGATCGAGCGCGACCTCGGCTGGCGCCCGGCCGAGACCTTCGCCACCGGCATTCGCAAGACGGTGCAGTGGTACCTCGACCACGCCGACTGGGTTGCGCACGTGCGCGACGGCCGCTATCGGCAGTGGACCGCGCAGCAGTATCGCGAGCCGGCGCGATGAAGATTCTCCTGCTCGGCAAGAACGGCCAGGTCGGCTGGGAATTGCAGCGCACACTGGCGCCACTGGGCGAAGTCGTCGCACCGAGCCGCGCGGACGGCGCCGATCTTGCCCGCCTGGATCGCCTTGGCGCCTTGGTTGCTGCCACCCGGCCGGACGTCATCGTCAATGCTGCCGCCTACACCGCAGTGGACAAGGCCGAAAGCGAACCCGAGCTTGCCTTCCGCATCAACGGCGAAGCGCCCGCCGAGCTGGCGCGTACCGCCGCGGCCTGCGGCGCGACGTTGATCCACTACAGCACCGACTACGTCTTCGACGGCAGCGGCAACACCCCGCGCGACGAAGCAGCACCGACCGGCGCCTTGAGCGTCTACGGCCGCAGCAAGCTTGCGGGAGAAGAAGCCATCCGCGCCGCTGGTTGCCGGCATATCATCTTCCGCACGAGTTGGGTCTACGGCGTGCGCGGCCAGAACTTTGCCCGCAACATTTTGCGTCTGGCTGCCACGCGCGACGAATTGCGTGTGATTGACGACCAGATCGGCGCGCCCACGGGGGCAGCCTTGATCGCCGACACCACCGCGCTGGCGGTGCATGCGCTGCCGCGCCATCCCGGGCTGGAAGGCACTTACCACTTGGTCGCGGGAGGTGCGGTCTCGTGGTTTGGCTATGCTCGGTTCCTGCTCGAAGAAGCCGCGGCGCGTGGCGCGTCCCTGAAGGCAACGGCTGAGTCGATCAAGCCGATTCCCACGGACGGTTACCCGCTGCCGGCGCGGCGGCCAGCCAATTCGCGGCTTGACGTTAGCCGGCTGGAGCAGGCGCTGGCATTGCGCATGCCACCGTGGCAACACGGCCTAGCGCGGTTTCTGGACGAGGCCAAAGGCCTTTGGGAAGAACACGCAAAATGAGAAGAAAAGGCATCGTACTGGCGGGCGGATCCGGCACGCGGCTGTACCCGGTGACGCAGGCGATCTCCAAGCAGCTGCTGCCGATTTACGACAAACCGATGGTCTACTACCCGCTGACCACGCTGATGCTAGCGGGGATCCGCGACATGCTCATCATCTCCACCCCGCACGACACGCCGCGTTTTGCCGAGTTGCTCGGCGACGGCAGCCAGTGGGGCATCGACATCCAGTACACCGTGCAGCCGTCGCCGGACGGACTGGCACAGGCTTTCATCCTCGGACGCGACTTTGTCGGTAGCGACCCAGCGGCACTGATTCTCGGCGACAACATCTTTTACGGCCACGACTTGGCCGATCAAGTTCGGCGCGCAGACGGTCGGCCGCTCGGAGCGACGGTTTTCGCCTATCACGTGCACGACCCGGAGCGTTACGGTGTAGTTGAGTTCGACTCGCACGGGCGCGCGATCAGCCTCGAAGAAAAGCCCAATCAGCCGCGCTCCAGTTATGCCGTGACGGGACTATATTTTTACGACAACCAGGTGCTGGACATCGCCGCCTCTATCAAGCCGTCTGCGCGGGGCGAGCTGGAGATCACCGACGTCAACAAGCTTTACCTGCAGGCGCAGGCGTTGCATGTCGAGATCATGGGCCGCGGCATGGCTTGGCTCGACACCGGCACACACGAATCGCTGTTGGAAGCCGCACACTTCATCGAAACCATCGAAAAGCGCCAGGGCCTGAAGATCGCCTGCCCCGAGGAGATCGCCTACCGCCTGGGCTGGATTGGCGCCGCCGATGTGGCCCGTATTGCCGAACCGCTGAAGAAAAGCGGCTACGGCCAGTACCTGCTGCAGATCCTCAACGAACGCATCCTGCCGGCTACGGTATGAAAGTCACGCCCACGACGCTGCCCGAAGTGCTGCTGCTCGAGCCGCAGGTGTTTGGCGACGAGCGGGGGTTTTTCATGGAAAGCTGGAATGCACGCACTTTCCGCGAGGCCACGGGGCTGGACGTGCAGTTCGTGCAGGACAACCACTCACGTTCCGCACGCAACGTGCTGCGTGGAATTCATTACCAAATTGTGAAGCCGCAGGGCAAGCTCGTGCGCGTGGTAGCGGGCGCGGTGTTCGACGTGGCCGTCGACCTGCGCCGGTCATCCCCGAACTTTGGCAAGTGGGTGGGTGTGGAGCTGAGCGCGGAGAATAAGCGGCAGTTGTGGGTGCCGCCCGGCTTCGGGCATGCCTTCCTCGTGCTAACCGATGCTACCGATTTCTTGTACAAGACGACAGAGTACTGGGTTAAGGACTATGAGCGATCTGTTCGTTGGAATAGCCCTCGCCTGAACGTCGAGTGGCCCCTTGCGGGGACCGTGCCGTTGCTGGCTGAAAAGGATGCGAAGGCGCCCGGATTGGAGGAAGCGGAGCTGTTCGTATGAGAAGTCTGGCAACGGCGACTCCGATGGCGGCCGCTTCGTCAGGGCATGGGCATCGTGCCCTCGCGCCGCGCTCATCCAAGATCTCCTTTATCTCGTCCGGTCCACCCTCCCTTCGGTGGGCGCTTATTGAGGCACTGCTTGCGCATCGACGGGGGGCGTGCGCGTGACGCCGCTGTTGGGATTCTTCGTTGGGGTATGGCGTAGCCGTCGTATCGCCTTGCAGTTCGCATGGCGCGAGATCCAGGGCCGTTATCGCGGCTCTTACCTCGGACTACTCTGGGCTGTGGTCGTCCCTGTGGCGACCGTGGCGATTTTTTCGTTCGTGTTCGGCGGCATTTTCAATGCGCGGTGGACGACACGTGGTGTTGCCGCGAACCATGCGTCGTTCGCGGTACCGATGTTTGCGGGGTTACTCGTGCACTTGTTTGTGGCCGAGTGCGCCACGCGAGCGCCGGGCCTGATTTTGGGCAACGTGAGTTTCGTCAAGCGTGTAGTTTTTCCCTTAGAGTCGCTGTGTTCGGCGAGTGTTCTCGCGGCACTGTTTCATGTCGGCGTTGGCTTTCTCGTCTTGCTTGCTTGGGCTTTGGCGATCGGCGTCGCGCCTACCCTCCAAGTGCTTTGGATGCCACTTGTCTGGTTGCCCCTCGTCGCGTTTGCTCTCGGGGTGTCCTTGCTGCTGTCCGCGCTTGGTGTGTTCCTGCGCGATATCTCGCAAGTGGTCGGCCTGGTGATGACGGGGCTGCTCTTCCTGGCCCCGATTATGTATCCCATCGAAGCGGTCCCCGACGGCTATCGCTGGCTCGTCTATGTCAATCCGCTGACGCCGTTTGTCGAAATGACCCGTGCCGTGGCTGTTCTCGGGGCGCCCCCCAAGCTGTATGACTACCTGCTCGGCATGGCCTTTGGTGTGCCGACGTTGATTGCTGGCGCGTGGTTTTTCGCCCGGGCGCGCGGTGGCTTCGCGGACGTGATCTGAGGCCATTCATGGACATGGCGCTTGCCGACAGTCAATTGCGAGCCGATTCGGCGGTGCTTGACTTGCAGGGTATCGCCAAGTGTTATCGCATTTACGACAAGCCGCACCACCGGCTGCTGCAAGCGCTGTTTCCGCGCAAACCCTATTCGCGTGAATTCTGGGCGCTTAGCGAAGTAAGCCTATCCGTGCAGCGCGGGGAAACGCTCGGGATCCTTGGACGCAATGGCTCGGGCAAGTCGACGCTTCTGCAGATCGCCGCCGGCACTTTGCGGCCGACGCGCGGTGCCGTAACGACGCGCGGTCGCGTAGCGGCGCTGTTGGAACTTGGCGCTGGCTTCAATCCAGAGTTTTCCGGGCGCGAGAACGCGCTCCTCAATGCGACGATCCTTGGGTTTACCACCGAGCAGATTGAAGAGAGGCTTCCTGGCATCGTGGCCTTTTCGGCGCTGGGCGAGTTCATCGAGCGACCGGTCAAGACGTACTCGAGTGGCATGTACGCGCGGCTCGCGTTCGCGGTGGCCATCAGTGTTGAGCCCGACGTGCTGATTATCGACGAAGCGTTGTCGGTCGGCGACGCCGGATTTCAGTTGAAGTGTCTCCTCAAGATGCGGGAACTCCAAGACGCCGGTACGACGATTGTCTTTTGCTCTCACGATACGAGCAGCATATTGCGTCTGTGCGAGCGGGCTGTAGTTCTAGACAAGGGCCGGATGGTCGCCAACGACCGCGACGTGCTGCGTTGCTGCAAGCTGTACGATCGGCTATCGCGAAACGCGGCGTTTGCCGGCGCGCCGGCCGTTCCGCACGTCGCACCAGTAGATAGGGATTACGCCTCCGAACTGGGTGGAATCGAAGAAACACGCTTTGGCTCGGGAGAAGCCAAGTATCTCGACGTCGAGTTTTGCTCAGAAGCTGGCGTGCCCGCTGCCGCTTTCAACAGCGGTGAGACCATCGAGATCCGGGCCACAATCGCTGCGGCGCGATCCTTTCCCGCGGTAGTCAACGGGTTCACCCTTAAGGATAAGAGCGGAGTCGATGTTTGGGGCGACAATTGCCTTTTTGCAAACACGCCGGTCTCCCTTGAAAAGGGGCGTAATCGGTTGACTTACCGCTTTGTTCTCAATCTTCTGCCGGGTGAGTACTTTCTATACATTGGGTTGGCGGACATCGAATCTGGTGAACGCATCGAGCTCGATCAACGTTGGCCCGTGCGCAAACTCACTGTGCTTGGCGTGCGAAGGCAATTGGGCTACGTGTACGCGCCAGCCACGATTGAGTGTGTTGCCCTGGATGAGGGCTAATCTCCGGAGGCCATGAATCGTGGACGTTGTTGCATTCGTACCGGCCAAGGGATCCAGCGAACGCATCGCCAACAAGAACCTGGCGATCCTCGATGGAGAACACTTGTTCAAACGCAAGCTGCGTCAACTGCTCGAGTCGCGCCGGGTGACCCGCGTTGTGCTCGATACTGAAGACGACGCGCTGGCAGCCTTGGCGGCCGATCTGCCCGTCACGCGGCTTAAGCGCCCGGCGGCGTTGGCCTCCAATGCCACCGACGGGCACGCGCTGTTTGCCTGGGAGTGCGCCCAAGTGCGTGGCGACGTCTACGTGCAGGCACTGTGCACCGCGCCCTTCGTCGACGCGGCGACCGTCGACCGCGCTATCGACGCTTTACTGGCCGATGTGGAGCACGACTCGGTGGTCGCGGTCACGCACAGCAAACTCTACACATGGACCGACGGCCAACCCGACTATGGTGCCGGGCGCATCCCCAACAGTGTCGATCTGCCTGCCACGACGATCGAAGCAATGTCCCTTTACGCGGTCAAAGGCGGCGGTGTGGCGTCAACTCGGCGCTTTGGTGCCCGGCCGCTCCTGCTGCCCTTGTCCCCGCTGGAAGCGGTCGATGTCAACTGGCCCGATGACTTTGTGCTGGCCGAAACCATTGCCGCCGGTGCCCGCGCGCGCGAGAACCTTGCTCTCGGTGCGCTGCGGCCCTACCTGAGCACTGCAATGCTGTCGGACATCACCCGCGAAATGGGGCTGGATGCAGCGCTGCCGGCGGCTATCGCACCGTCCCGGCCGAATGTGCACTTTTTCGGCCGTGCCAAGACCTTGCAGCTTGACGCACCGCGCGCTGGCGAGGACTGGCGCGGGATTTACGACGCATTGGGTTCTTACGATTTTGTGCGCCCTGGTGACGTCATCATGGTCGAGAACCGGGTCGCAGGACACGCTTACTTTGGCAGCCTTAACGCACAGTTGGCCATGCGTGCCGGTGCCGTGGGCGCTGTGATTGATGGCGTGACCCGCGACCGCAGCGAAGTCGATGCCCTGTCGTTCCCTGTGTTTGCTCGCGGCCACACGTGCGTGGACATCAAGTTCAAGGGCGTGGTGCGCTCGATGAACATGCCCATCCAAATGGGCGGCGTGACGGTCGCGAGCGGCGACTACGTCCTGGCTGACGGCGATGGTGTGGTCGTCATCCCGTGTGGGGTTTGGGCCGAAGTGCGCGATCGTGCACTCAAGGTGATCGAAAAGGAGTGGCAAGTCGGCCGGGCCGTTGCGCTCGGGGTGCCGCCACGCGAGATTTTCGACCGGCTGGGCGAGTTCTGATTGCCGATGAGGGTCCTCTTTTACATCGAACCCCTCACCGAGCGCGAGGCGCCGACATGGAAGCGTGGCTGGCTCGACCACGTAGCGCACATGGTGCTCGGGATTAGATCGGTTCGGCGAGACAGCCGCTTTTGCGCCGTTGTCGGCGATGGCCTTGCCGCCGAGGCGCGGTCGGTCCTCGCTGGCTCGACCGTCGCGGTGCTGCGCCACGCCGAGCTTGTGCCTCGCTTTGGAGCCACGGCTGTCGCAGTGGCGACGTCCTGGTACCGCGGGGCATCCACAGAATCCCTTAAGGCTATGGCGGCTTTGGTGAAGGAGCGCGTCGGACGATTTGTGCCGGAAGCGTGCATCAGCCTCTCCCCCGCGCCTTTCTTGCGAGAAGCATTTCCGGGCGCCGTCGTGCTCCACTTCGAACTGGGCATGGTTTCGCGGCCACCGTTTCCCATGACGGGCTATCTCGACCCGCTCGGCATGTTTACCGAGGGCTTCCTGCGCCGGAACGAAGCGCGCGTGCGGGCGTTCCGCCCCAGTTCCGATGAAGCCGATCTGGTGCGGCACGTACGCGCGACCGTGTTGCCCCAGATCGCCCTGACCACCGGACTGACAGGCCTCTTGCGTGAGCTAGCCCAAGGCTATCGGAAGAAAGTACTGCTGGCGCTGCAATTCTCGAATTTCTACGCCTACGACGCCCACGCCACTTTTGCCGAGCAGTACGATCTGCTCGTGCAGACGCTCGAGGCTGTACCGCGTGATGTGGGTGTGTTCGCGGTTGAACATCCGCTGCATCCGCTCTTCGACGAGGCTACGTTCGCGCATCTGAGAACGCAGTACCCGAACTTGCTGTGGACGCCGGCTTTGCGTGATGTACCAGCGGCATCGCAATACGTCATGGAGCACGTGGACGCGGTGGTCACCGTCAGCTCGTCCGTAGGTTGGCAAGCGCTGCTGTGGCGCAAGCCGCTCGTGGTGGTCGGTCATAGCCATCTCGACATCGTCGCTGACAGCAACACACTCGCCGACTTGCCAGCGCTGATCGAACCATCTGACGGGCCGGATGAGCGCAAAGAGCGTCTGCTGGCGTGGCAGTTGACTCGCTACAGCTCGCCCTTTGAGGCACTGTTTGGTCGCGGCGAAATCGTGGCGCGTATCGAGCGCGCCATGAAGCTAAGCCGGTCGGGCAGGATGGAGGAGTACTACGACCAGCCGTTTACCCCCGTGGCGGAGCTCACGGCCATGTACGACGCAGCCGTGACTGCCGGCATTGATGCGTCATTGCCGGTCCCGAGGGTCGGGGGCGTCGAACTCATTGTCGCGACCCTCTACTTTGGCACTGAGGCGGCGGAGATCCGCTATTCCGAGGCGGACGCGGCGCGCAACCGGTTTGTCGCCGATGGACGGTTTCGCCGAATCGTTTTCGATGTTGCCGCCCGTGACACCGGCTTGGCCTCACTTCGTCTGGATCCCGCCGACCGTATCTGCTTCATCGATTTGCGGGCGATCGAGGTGTGCGCCAGTAGTGGCGAGGAGTGGTGCTGGCGTACCGGGAACGGCGCGCCACTTTGGACCGATGTACTGGGCCTTACTGAGGACGGTGCGCAGCAGGAGACGGATGCCCTGCGCATCCTCTGCCTTGATGACGACCCACAGATGACCCTGGCGGTGCCGGAGGCGACCCTGTCAGCACTGGCTGCCGGGGGCGGGACCTTTTCGGTGGAGTTGCGAGCTCACCGATTCGTAGAGGCCGAGCGCGTTCTGGTGTCCGATATCGGCCGCGCGATTGGGGCGGCGGTCGCCAAGCTGTCTGGTAAGGAAGACGCTTTGCTCGGCCCGCTGGGCGAGGTGCTAGGTGCGAGCCAGTCCGCGCTGAACGATCTGCGGCAAATCCTGGAGAGGCACGAGGCCGAGCAAGCTGAGTCGCAGCAACGCGAAGCCGACCGTATCGAAGCGTGGCGAAACGTGAAGAAATTGCAGGCCGAGGTTGCGCGGTTGCAGGCGGAGCATGCGGACCGCCTGGAAGCCGTTTTTGCCGAGCATCGTCTGCGAGAGGATGATCGCTTGGCGGCGTGGAAGGCCGCTGAGGGATTGCGCGTCGCGCTTGGTCTGAAAGACGAGTTGATCGCGCGTTTACAGATGGAGGCGGAACACGCCGAGCGGCTTGAGTCGATGTTTATCGAAAGCGCCGCCTTGGCCAAGCGTCTCGACGACGTTCTCGTTCAATGGGGCTTGGCTCGCTCCGAAGCCGATGTGCGCGGCGCGGAACTCGAGCGAACCGTCGCGCAGCTTAGGGCCGCCCGGGCCGAAGCCGAGGGACTCAAGGCGCAAGTGGAGCGCACTGTGGCCGAGCTTCTCTCGACGCGGACTCGAGCGGCGTCGGCGCAGGCGCAGGCACAAAGTCACCGCTTGCGCGCAGATGCCGGCGAAGCGCAACTGCGTGCCCTGCAACAAAGCCGCTCCTGGCGCGTCACAGCGCCGCTGCGCGGCGCCGCAGCGCAGATGCGCAACATGCGCGCAGCCGCACGCCGCAGTGCCGCCCAAAGCGCTCGCTGGCTGTGGTGCCGACTACCGCTCGACCGGACCGGCAGGGATGCCCTCAAGGCACGACTTTTTCCTCTCATCAGGCCGCTGATTGGAAACACCGGTGTCTATCGGTGTTGGATCGAGTACAACGCGACGCGTGCAGCGATCGCAACGGCGCCGCGTAGCGCCTCAATTGATTCGGCGTCGCTTGCGCAGAAGCTGGCGGTCGGCACCTTGACGCAGTCTGGCCTGCCGCCTCTGCCCGAGCCGGTCCCGGTGCCGCTTTGCACCGCGCCGCCATCGACGCCGTTGCCGGTTACCGCGGTGGCGTTCTACCTGCCGCAATTTCACCCCATCCCCGAAAACGATGCATGGTGGGGATCGGGCTTCACCGAGTGGACCAACGTCACCCGCGCCAAGCCGCAGTTTGTCGGGCACTACCAGCCGCATGTCCCCGGCGAGCTGGGCTACTACGATTTGCGCGTCCCCGAAGTGCAGCAGCGGCAGGTCGAACTGGCCAGGTTGTACGGCGTTGGCGCTTTCTGCTTCTACTTTTACTGGTTTGCCGGGCACCGCTTGCTGGAGCGCCCCGTGTTGCAGTACCTGCACAACCCCGCGCTCGACCTGCCGTTTTGTCTGTGCTGGGCCAACGAAAACTGGAGTCGCCGCTGGGATGGTCTCGATCAGGAGTTGCTGATCTCGCAGAAGCACTCGCCCGAAGACGATCTGGCCTTCATCGAATACCTGGCCAAGTACCTCCGCGACCCGCGCTATCTGCGAGTGGCTGGCCGCCCGCTCGTGCTCGTCTACCGGCCCAACCTTCTGCCCGAACCCGCGCAGACGGCCCAGCGCTGGCGCGCATGGTGTCGCACGCACGGCATCGGCGAGATCTTTCTCGCTTACACGCAGTCCTTCGCTGCGGTGGACCCGGCAGAGTATGGCTTCGACGCCGCCATTGAATTCCCGCCCAACAACAGCGGCCCGCCCGACATTACCAACCGGATCGAGCGCATCAACCCGGATTTCAGCGGCGTCGTCTATGACTGGCGCGTCTTTGTCGACCGCAGTCGCAACTACCAGCCGCCGGGTTACCGGCTGTACCGCGGCGTGACACCGTCTTGGGATAACGAGGCCAGGCGTACCGGACGCGGAGCGGTGTTGTACGGTTCGACGCCGGAGGGGTTCCGCGAGTGGGTGCGCAACGCAGCGCGCGACACGATCGCCCGCTTTCCGCAGCGTGACGAGCGGCTGGTCTTCGTCAACGCTTGGAACGAGTGGGCCGAAGGGGCTCATCTTGAGCCCGACCGGCGCTATGGCTATGCCTGGCTGCAGGCCGTTCGCGATGGGTTGGCGGAGGCGGCGGCTCTGCCTCCATCCGCGACCGAGGCGCCGTCTGTGTGCAGCGCACCCCTCATTCCTGATGGACGCTCAGCCGTCCCTGTCCCAGCGACATCTGATCGGCGGGTAGTGATTGTCTCCCACGACGCGCATCCGCACGGCGCGCAGTACCTTGCCCTGCATCTGGCGCAGGTCTTTGCCGGCTCGCTCGGCTGCAAGGTGGACTTGGTTGTGTTTGGAGACGGGGTGCTCAAGAAAGACTTTGCTGCCTACGCTACCGTGCACGACCTCGCTGGCATCGACCCGGAGGGTGCGTGCGCCCGGGCCTTGGCCGACGAGTTGTTCCACAGTGGCGCGCGCGCAGCCCTCTGCAACACGACCGTCAGCGGAGTCTTTCTTGCGACGCTCAAGCGCGCCGGTCTGCGTTGTGTAAGTCTGGTGCATGAGATGCCGTTCGTCATGCGTACCCATGGGCTCGCCCGGCACGCGCAACTGATTGCCGAACATGCCGACGATGTGGTGTTTCCCGCCCAGCTTGTTGCCGACGGCTTTGCCGAGTTTGCTGCCGTGCCGCCCGAGCGACGCCACATCAGGCCGCAAGGCCTATACAAGCGCAATCGGTTCCGCGGGACGGCCGGTCAGGCCGCTGCGCGCAGCGCGCTGCGCCAGCAACTGGGCCTGCCGCCCGACGCCCTTGTGGTGCTTGGCGTGGGCTACGCCGATTGGCGCAAGGGGATCGACCTCTTTGTCGCCGCTGGGCAGCGGCTGCTGCCGCGCATGGCCGAGGCGTACTTCGTTTGGATCGGCCACCACAACCTGCAACTGTGGCCGCAGATCGAAGCGCAGATCGCCGCCGGGCCCGCCGCAGAGCGGTTTCTGTTCCCCGGCAGACAGACCGACACCGACGCCTTCTACGCCGGCGCCGATGTCTTTGCCCTGACCTCGCGCGAGGACCCGTTCCCTTCCGTCGTGATGGAGTCGCTGGAGGTGGGAGTTCCCGCCGTGGCCTTTGGCGGCACCGGTGGCTGCTGCGACATGATTGCCGCCGGCGCCGGGCTGCTGGTGCCGGCCTTCGACACCGATGCGCTTGCCGCGGCCACCGAGCGGCTGCTGCGCGAGCCTGCGCTGGCGCGGCAGTGCGGCCGCTGGGGCGCGCAGCGCGTGCAGGAAGACTTCTCTTTCCGCGGTTACGCATTCGACCTTGCCCGCTGGCTGCAACTGCCGTTGCACCACGTCTCGGTGGTAGTGCCCAACTTCAACTACGCACGCTACCTGCCTGAGCGGTTGGGCTCCATCGCGCGACAAACCTACCCGGTCTTTGAGGTCATCGTGCTCGACGACGCCAGCACCGACGGCAGTCGGGGCATCCTCGATGAGTTGCTCACGGACTTCCCGTTCGATGCGCGGCTGGTGGTCAACGAACGCAATTCCGGCTCCGTCTTCAAGCAATGGGGCAAAGGTGCGGAGCTTGCGCGCGGCGACCTGATCTGGATTGCGGAGGCCGACGATCTGGCGGACCCCGAGTTCCTGGCCACCGTCGCCGCCGCCTTCGACGACCCGGAAGTCGTCCTCAGCTTCTGCCAGTCGCGCCAGATGGCGAGCGACGGCACGATTTTGTGCGAGCACTATCTGGACTACGTCGCCGACATTTCCGCCGACAAGTGGCGCCACGACTACGGTGCCAGCGGGGCCGAGGAGATTGTCACCGCCCTGGCGGTGAAGAACACCATCCCGAACGTCAGCGCGGTTGTATTTCGTGCGTCGGTATTGCGTGAGGCGTTGGAGGCGTCGGCCGCGTCGCTTGCGAACTTCAAGGTGGCGGGCGACTGGCGCCTGTACATTGACGTTCTGAGGCGGGGCAAGATCGCATTCTCGGCCGCCTCGCTAAACTCGCATCGTCGCCACGATTCGAGTGTGACCTTGTCTTCGTTCAACGCCGGTCAACTCGGCGAAATCCTGCGCATGCAGCGACTGGTGCGCGAATGGTTCCCCGTGCCTGAGTCCATTCGATTCGCAGCCGGCACGTACGCCCAAGCCTTGTATGAGCGATTCGGATTGGCGTCGGCCGAAGTGCCGCATTTTGAGCAGCATCCCGAGTTACGGTCCGCTGCGTGAACCCGCCCCGCCTGGCCCCGAGACCGCCATGTCACGCCCCCACCTGCCCATTCTGATCGCCGGCATCCTCACCCTTACGCTGTCCGCGTGCAGCGACAAGAAAGAGGTAGTGACCTCAGGCGCCCCGGCCAAGCCGGCGCCGACCGCTTCCGCCCCAACCGCGGCTGCGCCGGCAGCGGAGCCAACAGTGCCGCAGGTCGATGCTGCCGGGACGA
Source organism: Betaproteobacteria bacterium (assembly GCA_046316025.1). Classification (GTDB taxonomy): domain Bacteria; phylum Pseudomonadota; class Gammaproteobacteria; order Burkholderiales; family Burkholderiaceae_F; genus JAJTHJ01. The sequence continues at coordinate 27,465 of JBKCXU010000024.1, forward strand.
AAGCCCTGTTTGCCAGACTCACCCTGAAGGAACCGGGCGACAAGGTCGGTGTGGTGGAGCTTCGACCCGAAGGCATCCTGCTTCACCCTGGCGACAGCCGACCGACCGTCGTGGAGTTCGACCTGAAGGGCTTGGCGAGCCCATTGGCGCTGCGCTTTTTCATGGCGCCGTTGCCGCCGGACGCGCTGGGGATCAAGGACGCGGGAACCGTGCAAGTGGAGGCGATGGTCGATGGAAAGCTCCTCTGGAAGGAGGCGGTGGGTCGTGGTCGCGGGCTGGACCGTGGCCTCGACGTCGCCGGCGCGACGAAGTTGCGCCTGATTGTGGACAACGCCGACGGCAAGTCGTGGTTCGACTGGCTGATGTTCGGTGTTGCGGCAAAGTGAGTGGCGGGTTGCCAGCCCCCGCGTCGATGCGAAAGTTGCAAGGCATCATCGTGCGCCTGACGCCGGAGCGGTAGGGCGATGCGGATTCAGTGGCTTGCGGACCGTGCCGGCTACACGGCCACCTTTGGCCCAGCGTTGCGCATCGGGTCGGAGATCGACGCCTGGCTTGCGTCCAAGGAGACGTTTGACGGCTATTGCACTGCCTGCCGGGGTATCCGGACCTTCAAGGTTTTCGGCGGAGCGTGGTTCGGTGAACGTCCCAACTTGCGTGAAGGCATGGTGTGCACGTCGTGCTGTCTGTCCAATCGACAGCGCTTTATCCTCGCCGCTGCGGAAGAGACTTGGCCGAGTCCCACGCCGCGCCTGCTGTTGATGGAGCGCTTTAGCGCGCTCTACCCGGCGCTGCGCGGGCGTTACCGGAATGTCGTCGCCAGCGAATTTCTTGGGCCGGACGTCGCGCCGGGCGCCGTGCTGGAGCGACGCGGCGAACGGGTGCGGCACGAGAATGCGACGAACCTATCCTTCTCCGATCACTCTCTCGACGGCATTGTCCACAACGATGTGCTGGAACATATCGCCGACTACCGGCGCACGTTTGCCGAGGCTTTTCGCGCGCTCCGGCCCGGCGGCGTGCTTCTTTTCACTTGCCCGTTCTTTGCCGAGCGCGACGTGCACCTTGTGCGTGCCGTCGTGCAGCCGGACGCCTCCGTTCGGCACTTGGAACCGCCGGAGTTACACGGCGATCCCCTGAGCGACAAGGGCATCCTGGCCTTCTATCACTTTGGCTGGTCCTTGTTGACCGAACTGGCGGACGCGGGTTTTGCCGACGCTCGTGCCGGCATGGTGTACGAACCGCTGCTCGGCTTGCCGGCCAGCGGTCACCCCGACCTGCGCGAAACCATGTTGCCGACCGTTTTCCGAGCCGCTAAGCCGGCGTGATCGGCGTGCTGTCCACGGAATGCCAAAGAAATGAATGTCAGTCCGTTCTCGGATGCACGCTTGGCAGGCATGCATGTCTTGCGCAGATTGGTGTGGCTCGCCATCGAGGCAAGTGCGGTAACGGTCGTTGCCTGTGAGTTCTTCCCCGCAGTTCTGCACACATTGCTGCGCAGCCTTGACGAACGAGACCTAGCTGGCCACACGGGCGCCTGTTCATGAACCTAACCGTCGCGCGAATCTTCCAGGCGGTTGCCGGTCTGTTGCTGTTGATTGGTTTCGTCGTCAACTTGCTGCCGGAACCGGCCCCTACGGTGCTTACCTCACGTACGGATTGGCAAATCTCGGGCAAAGCTGGCGTGGTGTCGCTAGACCGGTTTCCTGCGCAGTTTCTGAGGGTGGACCAAGCCGTCGTCGCGGCGGGGCAAGGCGTCATCTTCCGCTCGTGGACTCCGGAGGCGGGGGTGCAGCCGATCGAGGTCACTTCGCCCCCGTTCCGCGTGCCGGAGGCTTTCGCGGTAGCGGTTACCGGTAGCACTCGCACGGCCAGCGGCAAGAACAAGGCGTACTTGTCGTGCTCCAGCCATGCGCAGACACACCCCATTTTCCTGGGCGACGCCAACGTCGCCGTCGTTGAGTCGGTTGTGCGGCTACCGTCGAACTGGTGTCCCGGCGAGGGCCGCCTACATCTTGTCGCGGCCGACATGAACGCAAACGTCGGCATCGGCACCGCATTCACAGTATCCAAGGTCGGATTGCTCAAGCGATCCATGCTCGGGCAGGCCCCGCACGTAGCGGTCGCTTTAGCCCTCCTTATTGCAGTTTCCACGCTCGGTGCGGTACTTGCGCGGCGCGTCGGGCTGCGGGGCATGGAACTGCCCGCTGGTTTCGCTGCGACGGGGCTGGTGGCGCTGGTCGTGTTCTATGGGCACGCGGCACTCCCGTCCGCGAAGGGCTGGATCGTGCCTTTGGTCGTGGGGGCTTTTGCCGCGGCGCTGCTGGCGGCAGCGGGTCGGCGGGCAACGCTACGCACTGCCGTGCGGTTCGGTCCCTACATGAAGGCTTGGGCGATTGCCGCGTTCGCCTACTCTGCGCTGCTTTACGTGGGCGGCAACGGGTTGGCGCACTGGGAGCCCAATTATCGCTTCTGGCCGGCGACGTGGAGTTCGGACAACGAGTTGCCTTGGCTGTTTGCCGAGGCGCTTCGGCATCAGTGGGATCTGGGTGGACTGTTCGGCGGCGGGTGGAAGCCGACCGACCGTCCGCCGCTGATGACCGGTTTTCACTTGCTCGTCTCGGACTTCTCCTTTGCCTTGCAGGCCGGCAATTCGACGCACCTTCGTGGCATCACCTACAACTCGCTGGCCGTCGTGTTCAGTTCAAGCTGGGTGCCGCTTGCTCTTTGGCTGCTGGTTCGCGGTCTGCGGATGCGGCTGCGAGATGCGGTTGCGGTGCTGATCCTGATTGGGCTGCTGCCGTTCGCTATCTTCAACTCGATCTACGGTTGGCCCAAGGGTCTCGGTGCGGCCTACGGCTTGGCTGCGACGGCGGTGGCTTTGTGGCTGGCGCGCACCGAGTCGCGCAGCACGATGGCGCCTGGTGCGGCGCTTTTTGGCGTAACCGGGGCGCTCAGTATGCTGGCACATGCGTCTAACGCGCTTTTCCTGGCGCCTCTGGGGGCATGGCTGGTGGTGCGCAAGCTACGCGCACGTCCCGGAGCGTTGGCGACCGGAATTGCTGCAGGCGTACTGCTGCTCGCCTCCTGGAGTCTCTTCAAGTATTGGACTTTGCCCAGCCACGATCCGGTGACACGCTATGCGCTCGTAGGCGACTACGGGTTTGCCAACCCCGCCAGGTCGCTTGGGGCAATGGTGGTGGATCGGTATCGGGACTTGGGCTTCTCGCAGTGGCTCGAGATCAAGGCACGGATGCTGGTGCAGCCGTTGTGGCCAATATCCACTGCCGTCGTACCTGTGGGCTTGAACAGCGACTTCGGCGCCACTGGCCCCGCGTCGCTGCGCGCCTGGGACTTCATGTTGCTGTCGCTCGGCAATCTGCCGCTGCTCGTAGCTGGGTTGGGAGCGCTCTGGGCCGGGCGCGCTGGTCCAGTCGACCTGGGCATGTCGGCGCGCCTCGACGTGCGTCTGGCGCACCTGTTGGTGTTGTTGTCGTTGGCGACCTGGTTGCTCCTGGCCCTGCTGTTTTTGGCGCCCCTGATTGTCATTCACTGGCCTTACACGGCCCTCTTTGCGTTGGGCGTCGGCGGGCTGGCCCTGGTCAAGAGTCGGTTGCCTCGGTTGTTTGCGGTAGTGACCATCGCAACCGTGGTGTACACGGCCGTCGTCTGGGGTATGGCGCCGCTGCTCGCGCTCAACCACATCGATTGGACCGCGTTCGGTGCGGTGCTGGTTGTTGGTGTGCTCTTGGCTCGGCGACTGTTGACCGGCGCGCCGCTGCGGCCTCGGCGGCCTCGGCGGCGTTTGAGCGAGTCCACGCGCGGGTCGGCAGCGGGCCGGGGCTCGTCGGGGTGGCGCTTATGGCGCGTGCCGTCCGGATGGCTGAGGTGGCTTGGGCCGGACGCAAGCTTGGAACCACTGCCGCTGCGTGTGCGTTGGCAGCGCGTTGCCGGCATGGGTTGTGGTGCGCTGACGCTGGCGCTGCTGACCTATGCGCTTGCCAGCGCCGTGCGGCCGTTGATCGACGATCACTCCTTCCGCCAGACACAGACGGCGATCAGCGTCTTTTACATGCTGCGCGGGAACGGTTGGATTGCCTACCTGACCCCAGTGCTCGGTGCGCCGTGGGCAATCCCGTTCGAGGCACCGGTTTACCAAGCCTCGGTCGCGCTGTTGGCGTGGGTGCTGCCTTTGGAGACCAGTGGCCGCGTGGTGAGCGTGCTTTACTTGGTTGGTGCCGTCTACTTCGGCTTCCGCTTGCTGCGCCTCTTGCTGCCGCCCAACAGTGTGGTGCCGTGGAGTTTCGCCCTGCTGGCGCTGGCGGCGCCTTTGCACTTGTTCTGGGGGCGTGCGTTCCTGATCGAAACCTGCGCGCTGTTCTTCGGCATGGCGTTTGTGTTTTTCGGTGTCCGATACTTCCTTGAAGGACGCCGCATGGACTGGCTGCTTGGTCTGCTGACCGGCGTGCTCTGCGTGCTGGCGAAGTCGACGACGTGGCCCGGCTTCGCCGTGCTGCTCGCGCTGTGCATGCTCTGGGAAGTGGTCCGCAATCGTCGATTGCGTGTTGCGCGGTTCGCCGTGATCGGCGTCCTCGGCTTCGCCGTTCTTGCTGCCGGACTGGCCTGGACTGCCTACGCCGATTCCCTCAAAGTGCAGAACGGTTTTGCCTCACACCTGACTTCGGTGGCCTTGCAACGTTGGAACATGGGAACGTTCGAGCAGCGACTCGGCAGGCCGCTATGGGCTTGGACGCTGCCGGATCGAATCTTGCCCGACGCCCTGGGGAGTCTATGGCCGCTGGCGTTGGCCTTGTTGGCCTATGTCGCCGTCATCGGTGCGGGCGCGCGGCGCGGCTTGCTTGTCGTGCTTGTCGTTGCCTACATGGTGCCGCTGCTGCTCTTTACGCCTTTGCACCTTGTTCACAACTACTACCAGGTGGCCAACGCGATCCTGGCGCTGATGGCGCTGGCGCTCGGTGTCGGCACTCTGATCGACAGGGGGTATGTCAAAGTCGGGACGGCACTGCTGGTCGTGTTGCTCGGCGGCCAGCTGCTGCACTTCTACAAGGTGCATCTGCCCAAGTCGTTTGTCGGTAACGAGCACGATCAGATCGTTACCGCAGCACGTTGGATCAAGGAGCACTCGCCGGAGAATTCGGCGATGTTGGCGGTTGGGGTCGATTGGTCTTCCATCGCGCACTTCTACGCGGAGCGGAAGGGGCTTGGACTGCCGACATGGCTACCCGATACAACGACGCTGCCGCGACTGACGGCGCTCGACTCCACGCTCGGCGGGTTGCCCTTAGGAAGCATCCTGGACTGTCGATCCCTGCCTGGCGCCGCCGAGTACCCGCCGAACCAGCAGCAGCGAGTTGAAGAGTTGATCGGTCAGTTTCGATCGACGGGCCAGGTGGTAGAGCACCGTGCCGGTGAGTGTGTGGCTATGGTCATAAGATGACACCAGTCGGAAGAGCCATGGGGGCAAGGAAACTGATCCTGACGGGCGCGGCGGGTCTTGTCGGCCAGAACCTTGCGCTTGTGCTGCGCCATGCCGGCTACGACAACGTCGTCGCCATCGACAAGCAGGGCGCTAACCTTCGACTGCTCTCTGGCCTGAATCCCGGCGTGCGCGCGGTCGAGGCCGACCTCGCCGTGCCGGGCAGGTGGGAGGCCGAGTTCGACGGCGCCGACACCGCAGTCGTTCTGCACGCACAGATTACAGGCAAGACCGCCGAGCCTTTCGAACGCAACAACCTGCGCGCATCCGAATTGGTTTTCGACGCGATCGAGCGCGCCCGCGTGCCGTTTTCCGTGCACGTCAGCAGTTCGGTCGTCAACTCGGTGGCCGACGACGACTACACCCACACCAAGAAGGCGCAGGAGAGGATGTTTCTCGAAAGCGGCCTGCCGGGCTGCGTCCTGCGTCCGACGCTGATGTACGGCTGGTTCGACCCCAAGCACTTCGGCTGGCTGGCGCGCTTCATGGAGCGTGCCCCGGTGTTCCCGATCCCTGGCCACGGCCGCTACATGCGCCAACCGCTGTACGAGCGCGACTTTTGCCGGGCGATTCTCTGGTGCATCGAGAACCGTCCGTTGGGCAAGATCTACGATCTGGTCGGTAATGAGCGCATCGATTACATCGACATCATCCGTGCTATTCGCGACGTGAAGGGTTTGCGCACGCCGATCATGCGCATCCCGTATGGCATTTTCGATGCGCTGCTCAGGCTCTACGCGCTGTTTTCGGACAAGCCGCCGTTTACGGCCAGCCAGTTGAAGGCGCTGACGGCCGGGGACGACTTCACCGGCGTGGATATCGAGCAGACCTTCGGCTTCAAGCCGACCCCATTCGCGGAGGGCGTCCGCGAGACGTTTTGCCATCCCGTGTACTCGAAGTACGTCGTCGAACGTACCGACTGAGCGCCGCGGCCGGCGTGCCGCGGCAGAACCCACCAACACCATGCCATCACCTCACAACTCACCGCGGCGTGTCGCCGTCATCGGCGCCGGGCCGATGGGACTGGCGGCTGCCTATGAACTCGGCAAGCAAGGAGCGCAGGCCACCGTCTACGAGAGGGACGACCGCATCGGCGGGATGTCCGCCTTCATCGACTTTGCCGGCACGCGGATCGAGCGCTATTACCACTTCATCTGCAAGCCGGATCAGGCAACCTTCGACTACCTGTGCGAGTTTGGTCTGTCCGACCGTCTGCGCTGGACGCAGACCAAAATGGGCTTCTACTTCCGCGGACGCTTGTACGAGTGGGGCCATCCGCTGGCGCTGCTGAAGTTCCCCGGGTTGTCGCTGCCACAGAAGCTGCGCTACGGATTACACGTGATGCGCGCCAAAGGGATTACCGACTGGCGTCCGTACGACGGGTTTTCTTCGACCGAGTGGCTCAAGCGCTGGCTCGGTGAGGTCGCCTACGAGGTGTTGTGGGCGCCGCTTTTCCACTACAAGTTCTACGAGTACGAGCACAGCTTATCGGCGGCTTGGCTGGGTAGTCGCATCAAGCGGGTGGCGCTGTCGCGCAAGAGCCTGCTGCAGGAAGAACTCGGCTATCTGCAGGGCGGCTCCGAGGTGTTGCTCGACGCGGTCGCCGCGGCGATCCGTGCCGCCGGCGGGCGCATCGAACTGAACGCCGCGGTCCAAGACGTGGCGATTGAGTCGGGGGCCGCCGGCGCCCGCGTCGCCGGCGTCAAGGTCGGCGGCGCGCTGCATGCCTACGACCAGGTAATCTCGACCATCCCGTTGCCGTATCTGGTGCGGTTGATGCCCGGCCTGCCGGCCGACGAGAAGGCCAAGGTGGCCGCAATCAAAAACGTTGGCGTGGTCTGCGTCCTGCTCAAGCTCAAACGGTCGTTTACCGGCAACTTCTGGATGAACATTAACGACCCGCGCATTCAGATCCCGGGGTTGATCGAGTACACGGCCTTGAATCCGCTCGACGGCCACACCATCGTCTACGCGCCGTTTTACATGCCGCAGACCCATCCCAAGTACCGGCAGGACGCGCAGGCATTCATCGACGAAACGCTGGCCGCGATGCGGCTGATTCGCCCGGACTTCGATCCCGCGGCCGACGTGCTGGCGAGCACCGCGTCGCGCTACGAGTTTGCGCAGACAGTGTGCACGCCGGGCTTCTACGAGGCGCTACCGCCGATGCGCAGCAGCGTGGCGGGTCTCTTCATGGCTGATACCTCGCATTACTACCCGGAAGACCGGTCGATTTCGGAAAGCATGCGCATCGGGGCAAAGCTTGCCGTGCTCGCGCGTCCGACCACATGAGCGTCGCGCAGCCAGCCTCGTCGCGGGAGTTTGCACTGTTCCTGGTTGCCGGTGGCATCGCGGCGGCCTCCAACTTTGGTTCTCGGTTTGCGTTCAGCCTTTGGTTTTCCTATCCGGTAGCCATCGTGTTGGCGTACCTGGTCGGCATGGCGGTGGCGTTCGTGCTGATGCGGCAGTACGTGTTTACCGGGCGCGGCAAGGCGCTGGCACCGCAGGTACTCAAGTTTGCCCTCGTCAACGCTGCGGCAGTTTTGCAGACGCTGGTGGTCAGCCTCTTGCTTGCGCACTGGCTGCTGCCTGCGCTCGGGGTCGACCGTCACGTGGAGGCGATTGCCCATTTTGTCGGCGTGGCCGTCCCCGTGGTAACGAGCTATTTCGGCCATCGTTGGTTGACATTCCGTTGACGCGGCTTGCTGCCATGCGACCAGCCCCGATACATTTGCCGCTGCGCCCCATTGCGCTGTGGGTCGGCGGAGGTGTGCTGGCTTACTCGGCGACGGTGGCGTGGTCTGGTTCGGCGCAGACACTTGCGGCCATCGCCAAGATCGGGCCGGCCGTGCTGGTTGGTGGCACGGGCATCGCCAGCCTCGCTTACCTCGTGCGCTTTGCGCGCTGGCAGTGGTTGTTGCGCTGGATGGGGCACTCCTTGCCGCTGGCGTTTAGCCTGCGCGTCTATCTGGCCGGTCTGGCGTTGACGTCCAGCCCCGGCAAACTGGGCGAGACGCTGCGCTCCGCTTTGCTGCTACCGGTGGGCGTTGGCTTGCCGCACAGTTTCGCGGCGTTCGTTGCCGACCGGCTGTCGGACGTGATTGGTGTTGCGCTGCTGGGCGCATTCGCTGCGCGTCTGGCGGGTCGGCCCATCTCGCTACTCGAAGCGGTGTTCGTCGCGGCCCTGGCCGGTTCTTTTGTGTTGCGTGCGTTGCTCGCTTCGCGGTCTTGGCCGGTTTGGATGGCGCGCATGGACCGCCGTGGCAGGTGGGGCCAGCGCCTTGCGGCAATGGCGTCGCCGGCGTCGGCTTGGGCGACGGTGTGGTCGCCGGTGCGTGTCGCCCTTTGTGTGGGTTGCGCTGTCGCAGGCTATGGACTGCAGGCGCTCGTTTTCGCTTGGTATGTCGACGCGGCCGGGGGGCAGTTGCCGTGGCCGGACGCATTAGCGATCTTTGCCTCCACTACGCTGCTCGGTGCGGCCAGCCTGGTGCCAGGCGGGCTGGGAGCGATGGAGGCGGCATTGATTCTCCAGTTGACGGAAGCCGGGGTAGAACGCGGCGCTGCGGTCGGTGCAGCCCTTTCCGCACGGATCTCTACGCTTTGGTTCAGCGTGTTGCTCGGTGCAACCATGCTGCTGACCTTCTCGCGGCAAAGTGGGCGTGGTGCGACGGAGTGCAACCGATGAATGGCCCGCCGATGGACACCGTGGAGTCGGTCCCCCTGGTCGTGGACCTTGACGGCACGCTGCTGCGCTCAGACCTGTTGTACGAATCCACCTTCAAGCTGTTGCAAGGCGCGCCCTGGCTCGGCTTGGCGCTGCCCGCTTGGCTCGCCAGCGGCAAGGCGGTGCTCAAGCGGCGCATAGCGCAGCGGGCAGTGGTCGATATCGAGAGCTTGCCGTTCGACGTCGGTGTGGTTGACTGGATGCGCGGCGAGCGCGCCGCCGGCCGGCGGCTGGTGCTGTGCACGGCATCCGACACCTTGTACGCGGAGCAGGTGGCGCTCCACCTGGACCTCTTCGACGAGGTGATCGCCAGCGACGGCAGGGTCAACATGTCCGCTCACCGCAAGGCCGCAACACTCGTCGGCCGGTTTGGCGAACGTGGCTTCGACTACGCAGGCAACTCGTCCGACGACTTGCCGGTGTGGGCGGTTGCGCGGCGGGCGGTGGTGGTGGGCGCACCGGCCGCGGTACGGCGCGCACTCGACGGACGCGTGGAGGTGGAGCGGGAGTTCTTGCGTGCGCCCGCCGGAGTGCGCACCTGGCTGCGCGCGCTGCGCGTGCACCAGTGGCTGAAGAACTTGTTGCTGTTCCTGCCCGTGCTTGGGGCGCACCAGATTTTCAATCTCGCGCTGCTGCCCGCGTTGCTGGTGGCGTTCCTGGCATTCGGCTCTTGCGCCTCTGCGGTGTACCTGTTGAACGACCTGATCGACCTCGACAGCGACCGGCGCCACCCGCGCAAGCGCAAACGACCGTTCGCCGCGGGCGATTTGTCGCCGCTGTCGGGCGCGCTCGCCAGCTGCGCGTTGGCCGTGCTGGCCTTCGCATTGGCGCTGTGGGTTGGCTGGCTCTTCACCGCGTGGCTGGCGGTCTACTTCGCGTTGACCCTCGCGTATACCTTCTGGCTCAAGCGCAAGGTGCTGGTCGATGTGCTGTCTTTGTCGGGGCTGTATACCTTGCGGATCGTGGCCGGGGGCGCGGCGGCAGGCATCGCCGCGTCGTTCTGGCTCTTGGCGTTCTCGTTGTTCCTGTTTCTGAGCCTCGCCTTAGTCAAGCGCTACTCGGAGTTGCAGGTCGTGCTGGAGCAGGGCAAGGAGCAGGCGCACGGTCGCGGCTACTGGACGGACGATCTGCCGCTGGTGCAGTCGCTCGGCATCGCTGCGGGCTTTTCGGCGGTGCTGGTGATGGCGCTGTACATCAACGGCGAGTCGGTGCAGCGTCTGTACCGGCACCCGGAGGCGATGTGGCTGGCGGTGCCGATTCTGCTTTATTGGGTGAGCCGCGTCTGGGTCAAGACTCACCGGGGCCAGATGCACGACGACCCAGTGATGTTTGCCGTGCGCGACCCTGTGAGCTTGGTCTGTGGCGCGCTGTTCGTCGGTGTGCTAGCGACGGCCGCGCTACTGCCGTAGCGCTCCGGCCGATTGAGGTGACCGCCGCACGCGCCGACGGCCACGAGGCAAAGTCGCCGTCAGTTGAAAAGGAAACCGCGGATTCCGTAGCGAATACCCATGGCCTCTTCGGCGTTCAGGCGTACACATGTGTAGGGGGACCCTGCGGTGTTGGGGCCCTGTCCCGTATACATCACGATCCAAAGCGAGTTACCGGCACCGATAGGCGGTCCTGAGACCCATGAGCGATCCCACGTGGTCGCTGCGTCGAGCTTGATGCCCGTATAAAGAAACGATGTGGGGCTGGAGTCGTTACCGGTCCAGAGTTCGAAAAAGCAGATGTTTTGCGACGTGTTCGCACGGCGCGTCGTTGCGGTCATGTCGGTAAGCCGGAAGTTAACCCCTGCCGGTGCCGTGTAGATTTTCTTTGCGAAAGCCCCGGTGCAGCAGGCGGGCGCGTTCTGCCAGACGTTCTCGGCGGTGTCTTCAATGCGGTCATTGATGCCGACGGATCCTCGCACGGTCTGCCCGTTGAGGGGCACGTTCAACACTTGAGCGGCAACGGCCGCTGGCAAGGCCAAAGCGACAAGGCAAAGAAGTAAGCGCTTCATTGGTCAACTCCTTGGTGAGTTCGCGGGAAATTCAGGTCTGCCTGCGTCCATCGGTCAGGTAGAGGTCGAAGTTGTGCGGCGTCCGGTGCTAAGGCCCGGGGTGTGCCGCGGCTGAGCTCGGCGGCGGCCCAACGTGGTTGGGGCGAGCGACGGTTGCGGTATGCGAACCGGCGATCAAGTGCTCAGCGCCGATCACTTCGTCTTGAAGGAGAGGGCGGCGTTCCTCAGCGCTTGATCGCACGCCGTGTTCGGCGGACTTGGCCAGCGGCAAGTCGTAGCTTTCGACAATTATGGCGCCGGTAACGGTGACCGTTAGCGGCTGCTGCGGCCCTGTAACGTGCGGAACCGGTACGATGGTATCCGACACCGCCGTTTGGATCGCCGTACGTGGCACGGTAGCCGGGGGGGGCGTAGGGCCGCTCTGGCTGCAACCGAGCAGCAGCAAAGAGACCAGAACCAACGGCGTCCCCCCAACTAATAGGCGCACCGACCCCTCGGGGCCGAGGAGCCGAGGCCAAGTCCATGTCGCACGAGTACTGGCGAAGGCAGTCGACGGACAGGCACAACACCACTTCTGCAAGACGCGGCGGGGAATCGTGTCAGTCATCGAGCCAAAGTGTTGTCGTGACGGTGCCGAATATACTTCGGCCAACTCGCTGCTGTGAGCGCTTGATTTCGGTCAGTAAACTATCTCTTCATGCCGGAGATGTTGCTCCCCCTTCCGGTAGTCTGTCAAATGCGGTCAAGGCGGATGGCGGGATGGGTCTCGCTACCCGTCGCCCAAGGTAATAGTATCCTCCACCCTTGGCTTAGAAGGCGCCGAAGCGCCGTAGGACTTTGTCGCCTGTGCAATCAATGACGTCTTGGGGTCGGCTGGCGGCAGCCGAGCATGTTGTCGTGCCGTTGGCCGACCGCTCGCAAGTCGCGACGTTGCTGCGTGCATCCGCGCTGCCAGGACTCGCCTACGGTAACGGCCGAAGCTACGGCGATGTGTGCGCCAACTCGGGCGGCACCTTGTGGGCGATGCGCGGGCTGGATCGCTTTATTGCCTTCGACAAGGCGGTCGGCACCATCGAGTGCGAAGCCGGCGTATTGCTCAAGGAGATCATCGACCTCGTGTTGCCGCACGGCTGGTTCCCGCCGGTGGTGCCGGGTACGCAGTTCATCACCGTGGGCGGCGCCATCGCCAACGACGTACACGGCAAGAGCCACCATCGGCAGGGCAGCTTTGGCAACCATGTGCAAAGCCTGACCCTGGTGCGTACCGACGGTACTGCGATCGTCTGCGGCCCGCAGGAGCGGCCGGAGTGGTTTGCCGCCACCGTCGGTGGCATGGGTCTCACCGGTGTGATCGCCACGGCCCGCTTGCGGTTGCGGCCGGTCGAAGGCCCCTGGTTGGATGCCGAGACGCTTGTTTTCGACTCTCTCGACCGGTTCTTTGAGTTGTCCTCGGAGTCTGCTGCCGAGTGGGAGCACACGGTCTCCTGGATCGACTGCGTGGGCGGGCGCGGCGGCAACGCGCGCGGCGTTTTCTTCCGCGGCAATCATGCGGCCGACCGCACCCCGGTGGCGCCGCGCAAGCCCAAGACCTTTCCGTTTACCCCACCGCTGTCGCTGATCAACGGTTTGTCGTTGCGGCTCTTTAATCAGCTCTACTTCAACGTGAACCGCTGGCGTGCCGACCGTGGGCGGCAGCACTACCTGCCGTTTTTCTTTCCCCTCGACAATCTGCTGGAGTGGAACCGCGTCTACGGGCCGCGCGGCTTCTACCAGTATCAGTGCGTGGTGCCGCCGGTCACGCAGAAGGACGCGGTGCGCGAGTTGCTGTGCCGGATATCGGCCTCCGGTACCGGGTCGTTTCTGGCGGTGCTCAAGACGTTCGGCGACCGCCCTTCGCCGGGCCTGCTGAGCTTTCCGATGCCAGGCACCACGCTGGCGCTGGATTTTCCCAACCTTGGCCCAAGCACGCTCAAGCTCTTCGACGAGTTGAATGCCGTCGTCGTCGAGGCGGGCGGGCGCTTTTATTCGGCCAAGGACGCCTGCGTGCCACGGGCGTTGTTCGAGCGCGGCTACCCGCGGTTGGCGGAGTTTCGCCGCTTCCGCGACCCTGGCCTCGCGTCGGACATGGCGCGGCGGCTGCTGGATTGACCTTGCCCCTGGAATCCGTATTCCATAGCTGCCCTGATGCGCTGGCCTGCCGAGCCTGATCGGCCTGCCAGTTTTCTTCAAAGCGCAGCGGGCTGACGTAGCCCAGTGTCGAGTGCCGCCGACTGCAGTTGTACCAGAGCAGCCAGTCGATCACCTCGTCCTGCGCCAAAGCGACCGTGCCCCGATTTTTGACCGCCACGGGTTCACCGGGAGAACGCCAAACGAGTCGGGCAGCCCACGGGGGTCGGGTATGCTGAATCAGTGGCGCGGTGGACCAAGACCGCGCGTCTTGCCAATGTCCCCGGAACCGAAGACTCGCAGCGCCTGGCTAGACCTTTTGCGCGGGTTAGCCATTTCGTTCGTCCTCCTCTCGCATGGGCGGCACTTTGTTGTGTCGGACTGGGACCCCGCGGCTGCATTTCGGTTGGGCGGCTTCTGGGGGGTGGAACTCTTCTTCGCGCTGAGCGGGTTCCTGATCGGCTCGATGGTGCTGTCCGAGATTGACGCAGCCGCGCGCCCGCTTCGCTGGGTACCGGTCTTTCTCTGGCGGCGCTGGCTGCGCACGCTGCCGTTGTACTGGCTGCTGCTCGCCGTCAATCTTCTCTTGGTGGCGCTGGCGGTGTTGCGGGCGCCACCACCGTCGCTGCCGGCGTATCTGCTGTTCGTGCAGAACTTTGCCTGGCCGCACCCGGACTTCATGGGCGAGGCCTGGAGCCTCGCGGTCGAAGAGTGGTTCTATCTGCTCTTCCCGCTGTCGCTGGCGGCGGCGGCCGCCGTGTTTGGCCGGCAACGTTGGCCGCTGCTCGTGTTTGCTTTGGTCGTCTTGTCAGTCGCCGCGGTGGCGCGCCATGCCGCCATCGAAGGTGGCGCCACCTGGGATGCGGGTATCCGCAAAGTGGTGCTATGCCGGCTGGACGCCCCACTCTTTGGTGTGCTAGCTGCGGCTGCGCTGCGGTGGTGGCCGGCGGCCGTGCGGCGCGCAGCGCCGGCGTTGTGGGCGTTCGGTGGCTCGGCGCTGGCCGTGTCGGCAGGTGTGACCTTGCTCGGTGCTGCGAGCCTGGACCGCAGCGTCTTTGCCCGGCAGTTCCTCTTTCCGCTCACCGACGCCGGCTTTGCTGCCGTTCTACTGGCCGGATACGCGGGCGGGTTGCGTGTGAGCGGTGCGGTGGCGGTCGCGGCGCGGTGGGTTGCTCGCTGGTCGTACGCTGCCTACTTGACCAACCTGCCAGTGTTCTTCGTACTCGGTTCGGTCGGCCTTGGGCCGAATGGCGCCGGCGGCCTCGCGGGCGGCGTCGGCAAGGCGCTACTCTTCGTCGGCGCGACCTTGGGCCTGTCGGCGATGCTGTATACGTTGTTCGAGCGGCCGATCCTTGGGTGGCGCGATCGTCGCTGGCCCGATCCCGGCGCTGATCGATGGCGAGTCGCTGTGGATTGACCCTATACGCATGTCTATGGATTTTTGATGCGCAAGGGAGCGGTGGCACCGGGCAGGGAGCAACTGGCGGTGGGGCGAGGGCATAGTGGAGGTGCGGGATCCGCTGTCGTTCGAGCGCTGCTACCCGCGGTTGGCGGAGTTTCGCCGCTTTCGCGACCCTGGCCTCGCGTCGGACATGGCGCGGCGGCTGCTGGATTGAGGACGGAAGGGATGACACAACGCCTGCTGTTGATCGGTGCGACCTCGGCGATCGCCCACGCGGTGGCGCGCCGCTATGCCGCCCGTGGCGCGCGCCTGTTTCTGATCGCGCGGCGGGCCGACGCGCTGGCCGCCAACATGGCCGACTTGCGCGTACGCGGCGCAGCGCAGGTGGAATCCGCGGTACTGGACGCGAACGACACGGCCGGCCACGCCGCGGCGCTGGACGCTGCCTTTGGCGCGTACGGTGGTTTCGATGCGGTGCTCGTCGCGCACGGCGTGCTGCCGGATCAGCCTGCGTGTGAGCGGTCGATCGATCAGGCGCTGGCGAGCTTCGATACCAATGCACGGTCGGTCGTTGCCTTGCTGACGGATCTCGCCAACCGCTTCGAGCGGCAGGGCGCAGGGGCGATCGCCGCGATCTCGTCGCCCGCCGGCGACCGCGGTCGCGCCAGCAACTACGTGTACGGCTCGGCCAAGGCGGCGGTGACGACGTTTTGCGCCGGGTTGCGGCATCGGCTGCATGGCAAGGGCGTCCGTGTCGTGACGATCGAACCCGGTTTCGTCGACACGCCGATGACCGCCGGTATCGCTAAAGGAGGGCCGCTCTGGGCGAGTGCCGATCGCGTCGCGGCGGACATCGAGCGCGCGCTCGACGGCGGTTGGGGCACGGTTTACACGCCATGGTTCTGGCGCTGGATCATGTTGGTGATCCGGCATGTGCCGGAGCGGGTGTTCGTGCGGACACGGTTGTAGGGTCTCGCGCTGTGGCGGCGAGCGTGGTCGCATGATGAGAGTCGTCGTTGCCTTGACCAGCTTCAACGGCAGCGCCTTTCTGTCGGATCAGTTGGCGACCATCCCGACGCAATTGCGGCCGGTCGATCGCATCTTCTTGGCCAACGATGGTTCCCCGACACCATACCGCAGAGCCTGGATGGGGTCGCGCAGGCAAATCCGGATCGCGTTTGGCTTTTTCCCGGCCGTCGGGCGCCGGGGACTCGCCGGCAACGCGGCACGGGCGCTGGTCGCTGCTGCGCATGCGGACGTGGTGTTTCCATGCGACCAGGACGATCTTTGGCACCAGGACAAGGTTGCGTGAGTGCTGGTGGCCTTCGTCCGGCGGGTTTGCTGTGGGTCTTTGGCGCCGTGACCACAGGGTTGAGCCGACGCGCTGAGGTGTGCCCCCGCCGTGAACGGGGGCATCCGCGTGCCAGCGGCTTGGCATGATCCCCCAGCCGCGGAACATGAGCCAGTGAAGTTAAGATCGCAGGCGCAGACGGAGCCGACAGCGATGCCGAACTTCCCCCGACGCACTGGGCGGCACCCATCGGGCACTTGAGCTCGCCGACAATAGCTACAACTGGAGGATGCGTTTGGCTATTACACGGCAGAGTACGACCGTCGTGGTCGTCGGCCCGACCTTGGCAAACGAGTCTGTCGATTTCGGCTCCGGCCGGCAGGCGACTCCGGTTGCGTCGGGTTTGAGTTCGCGGCGGTTCGGCGCGGGCCTTTCATCGGTCGTGGCGGATCAGGTGCGCGCCGACACCGCGCTGCGCCTGTGTACGCTTGTCGCAGCCCGATTCGGAGCCGCCGAATGATTCTTCCGCTGCGCATGCGCGTGGTCGCCCTGGGGCGGTCGGCTCTGCTCGGCCTGCCGCTGAGGCCGGGCACGCGTCTGAAGATCGTCGAGTTCGTCTATCGCTGGGTCGGGCCGTTGTTCGCGGGTGTACCCCACTACGAGACCTGGCGGCGCAGCCGGGCGCCGCGTGCCTTGCCGCGGGCGCAGTCCGCTGCCAGCGATCGGAGCCTGGCGCAGCGCTTGGCCGAACTGCGCTTGCCCTTCAGCGCGACGCCCCGCGTTTCGATCATCGTGACCGCCTTCGGCAAGTTGGACGTGACGCTCACATGCCTGGAGTCGCTGCGCGAGTTCTGGC
Organism: Betaproteobacteria bacterium; assembly: GCA_046316025.1. Taxonomy (GTDB): domain Bacteria; phylum Pseudomonadota; class Gammaproteobacteria; order Burkholderiales; family Burkholderiaceae_F; genus JAJTHJ01. The sequence continues at coordinate 44,397 of JBKCXU010000024.1, forward strand.
CGAAGGTGCCGGCCGAGACGATCGTCGTCGAGGACGCCTCGGGCGACGAGCGGATGCGGTCGCTCGCGGCGGTACCGGGTCTGCGGTTCATCGAGAACGCGGACAACCTGGGCTACCTGCGCAACTGCAATCGCGCCGCGGCCGCGGCGCGCGGCGAGTTCATCCTGCTGCTGAACAACGACACCGAAGCGACCGCGGGGTGGCTGGATGCGTTGCTCGATGCGTTCGACCGGTTTCCCGACTGCGGACTGACCGGCTCGATGCTGCTGTACCCGGACGGGCGCTTGCAGGAGGCGGGCAGCATTGTCTGGCGCGACGGCACAGCGACTAATTACGGCCGGCACGACGATCCGGCGCGCAGCGAGTACAACTTCGTACGCCGGGTGGACTATTGCTCCGGCGCTTCGCTGCTGGTGCGGGCCGACCTGTTCCGCGCGCTGGGCGGGTTCGACGAGCACTTTGCCCCCGCCTACTGCGAGGAGACGGATTTGGCCTTTCGCGTTCGCGCGCGCGGCCTGCATTGCTATTACGTGCCAAGGTCGGTGGTGGTGCACCATGAGGGCGCTACCCACGGCACCGATGTTGGCGCGGGGATCAAGGCCTATCAGCTGCGCAACCAGGACAAGCTACGCATCCGCTGGCGCGAGGCGCTGCGTTCCGGCCAATGCGACTATCGCGTCGGGCCGCTGCGCGCGCGCGAGCGAGTGGACGGACGCCGCACCGTGTTGTTCGTCGATCAGTACGTGCCGCGGCCGGATCGCGACGCCGGGTCGCGCATGATGGATCAGTCGATCGATGCGTTCCTGCGCGCTGGTTGGCTGGTCAAATTCTGGCCGCACAATCTCTGGTACGAGGGCGAGTACACCCAGCGTCTGCAAGATCGCGGCGTCGAGGTCGTCTACGGTGCGGAGTACGCCAATCGCTTTGCCGTTTGGCTCGCGGCGGTAGGGGGGTTCGATGCGGTTTGCCTCAGTCGCCCGCTGGTCGCGCGCGATTACCTGGCGGCCGTGAGGCGCGCCAGTCGGGCACCGGTGCTGTACTACGGCCACGACATCCACCACCTACGACTGACGCGGCAGCGCGCGGTGCAGCGCGGCGGCCCGTCGCTGCGGGAGATCGCGTTCTTGCGGCGGGTCGAGCGAGGTTTGTGGCGGGACGTCGACGCCGTCTTTTACCCGGCGGTAGAGGAATTAGAGGAAGTCTGCCGCGCGGTTCCGACGGCACGCGGGATTCACCTACCCGTTGCCGGCTACGCGGACTTTCCGGCGGCGGGCGATGCGGCCGAGCGCGCCGCCGCCGACGTGCTGTTCGTCGGTGGCTTTGGACACACACCCAACATTGACGCGGTGCAATGGCTGTTGCGCGAAATCTGGCCGCTCGTGCTTGGCCAAGTGCCGCACGCGCGTCTGCTGCTGGTCGGCGCCGATCCGCCGCCGCCGGTGCAGCGTGCCGTACAGGGCAGCGCCTCGGTCGAACTGCTCGGCGGCGTTAGCGACGTCGTCCTCGGCGGTCTTTACTCTCGCGTGCGGGTGGCCGTGGTTCCGTTGCGTTTTGGGGCGGGCGTCAAGGGCAAGACGGTCGAGGCGCTGCGTTGGGGGGTTCCGGTGGTCTGCACGCCGGTCGGCATGCAGGGGCTGCCGGGGGTTCAGGAGTCGCTGCTCGAGCGGGATGGCGCTTCGGCGGTCGCGGCTGGGTTGGTCGAGCTTATCGTCGACGATGCCGCCTGGCGGCGCCTCGCGCAGGCCGGCCAAGCGTACGCGCGAGCTCACTTCTCGCGGCAGGCGCTGGAGCGGGCGATCGAGAGCGGTCTGGGCATGCCGCTGCGGTCGATGCCGCGCGCGTGAGCGACTTCGGGCTGCGACCCTGCGGCAATGCCGCAATCACTGCCGCCGCACAAGGCGGCGCCTCAGCGTCGCGAGCGCGGCGAGCAGCAGCGCTCGTGGGTGCGGCACGAACGCCACCGCGGCGACCAAAGTGACGATGCCGATCCCCGCCAGTGCCGCCAGCCCGGTCGCGCCAGCCGGCAGGGGCGGCGAGAGCGTCCGTAGAGCGAGGGCTGCGCCGGCGGCGGCGGTGACGGGCAACACGAAGTCGCGCCACCACCAGCCGCCGACGTCGGTGCGCAGCAGGCGCCCGTGAATCAAGCTGCTGGCTGCCATAAAGAGCACAGCGTTGGCGACAAGCGCGGCGGTGGCGCCGCCTTCGGCACCCCTCCAGCGGGCTAGAACAACCAGCAACGGCAGATAGGCCGCCGTGACGGCGGCGATCAACAGTAACCAGGTGCGCACACGCCCGTGGGCTAGTTGCAGGTGATAGGGTAGGGTTGTCGCGCCGGCTAGCCCGTGGGCGATGGCGAGCAGGGCGAGTATCGGTGCCGCGGCCTGGGCCAGCGCCGCATTACCGGTCCAGGCGAGCAGTGTGGGTTCGGCGAACGTTGTCAGCAGGGCAACGACGGAAGCCACGACCACGATCAGTACCTGGGACACGTTGCCGTAAAGCCGTCGCTGCCCAGATGGATCGGCTCCGGCGGCGAATTGCGCTAGCCGCGGGAACGCCGCTCCGGCGATCGGCGAGGAAATGCGGTAGACGGCGTGCGCCAGCGTCGTCGCGATTGCGTAGTAACCGAAATCGTCGAGCGTCAGCAGCTTGGCGAGGACGACCCGGTCGGCGTTGCCGAGCACGAACGACAGCAGCGTGGCCAGCGATACGCCGCTGGCGAAGCCGGACAGTCGGCGCAGTTCGGCCCGGCTGAAACGGGCTGGCGCATCGCTGCGCGGGAGCACACGCCATACCACGATGCAGAACACGGTCGATTGCACGGCGGCGACGAGGACATGCCACCAGAGGAAATTCTCGATGCTAGCGCCCGCGATCCACAACACGGGGACCACGCCAACAGTCTTCAGGGTCGCGAACACGGCGTTCAGCCCGTTGAGCAACGGCAGTTGCTGCCGTCCGGTAAGCGCCGCCCAGTACAGAAACGTCGGCCACTGCGCGGCGGTGGCCAGCCCCATCAAGAAAAGGGCCTGCGCCACCTCGTCGGCGGTCAGCCGTTCCGGCGTGAGCCAGATGCGCGCGACTGGTTCCGCCAGCCACCAGGAAAGTGCCGCGATGGCGACGGCGATAGGCAGATACACCCACTCGAGAGTACGTACCAGGCAGCGCACTTGGGCAGCGGGCCGCCCGGTTTCGTCCGCCTGTGCTAGCTCGCGGTTGATGGCGGCGACCGCTCCAGGATCGAGTAGCGAGATGGCCGATTGCACGACCATGAACAGGCCGATCAGCCCGTAAGCCTCGACGCCGAGCAGATGCAGATACACCGGCACGAAAACCAGGCCCAGCACGGCCGTCCAGACGTGTCCGGCGATGTTGGCGGCCGTGTTCAGACGCAGCGAGGTGAGCATGGCGGGCAGGCGCGACGATACGCGCTCCCGGCGCGGCGCGCGGGGGTGACGTCGCCCGTTTCGGCGAGAATGCTCCGATGGACAACGATTCAAAGGGGACGATCGCGATTTCCGTGGTCAGCCACGGCCAGCGCGACCTGATGGCGCGGCTGCTGGCCGACCTGGTCCGGCTTCGGCCCCCGGTGGTGACGAAGCTGTGCGTGACGCTCAATATCGAGGAACCGGCTCCGCCCGCCGTGCGCTGGGACGGCTGCCGCTTCGAGATCGTCCGCAACCCGCGGCCGCTGGGATTCGGTGCCAACCATAACCAGGCGTCGCGGCGCTGCGACCCACAGTGGCTGGCGATCGTCAACCCCGACGTTCGGTTGCCAGCGGACTGTTTTGCGCCGCTGCTGGCGGCGGCGCGGCCGGGCGACGGGCTGTTGGCGCCGCGGGTGGTCGATGGCGCCGGACGCAGCGAGGACTCGGCGCGCGAGTTACTGACGCCCTGGCAACTGTGCAAGCGGCTACTGGGTTGGCGCCAGCCTGCGGTGGCGTCGCGCCGCGACTGGTACGCGGGGATGTTCCTGCTCGTACGCGCGGAAGCGTTTGCCGCGGTCGGCGGGTTCGATTCGCGCTACTTCATGTACCTGGAAGACGCGGACCTCAGCCTGCGGTTGCGGCTGGCCGGCTGGCGCACGCGGTTTGTGCCGGAGGCGATTGTGGTGCACGACGCCCGGCGCGCCAGCCGCCGACGCTTGCGCCACCTGCTCTGGCACGCCACCAGTCTGCTCAAACACTGGCTGTCCCCGGCATTCTGGCGCTATCTGCGGAGACGACAGGCGCTGCGGGCCGAGTCACGCGCCGGTTAAGCGGAGTCGATCCGCCGCGTGTCGCGCCCGTACCGGTCGTCTACGCGCACGATGTCGTCCTCGCCGACGTAGTCGCCGCACTGCACTTCGATCAGCGTGACCGGCACTCGGCCGGGGTTCTCCAGTCGGTGTTGCGCACCGACCGGCACGAAGGTGGACTCGTTGGGCGCCAGCAGCACGGCGCGGCCGTCGATGGTCACCCGCGCGGTGCCGCTCACCACCACCCAGTGTTCGCTGCGGTGGTGGTGCAGTTGCAGCGACAGCGCCGCACCGGGCTTGACCTCGATGCGCTTGATCTTGAAGCGTGGCCCATCTTGCAGCACCGTGTATGTGCCCCAAGGGCGGGCGACGGTCTTGTGCAGGCGGTGGCTGGCATGGTCGCGCGCGCGCAATTGCTCGACCACGGCGCGCACGTCCTGGCTGGCATCGCGCCGGCAGACCAGCAGCGCATCGGGCGTGTCCACCACCACCACGCCCGTGAGGCCGAGCGCGGCCACCACGCGGTCTTCGCTTTGCACGTGCGTGTCGCGGCAGTCGCGCAGCAGCACGTCGCCGCTTGTCGTGTTGCCGTCGGCATCCGCGGGCAGATGCTCGACCAGCGCCTGCCAGGAGCCGATGTCGCTCCAGCCGAAGTCGCCGGGCAGCACGACGATGCCGTGGGCTTTTTCCATCACTGCGACGTCGATCGACACGCTGGGCGCGGCGGCAAACGCAGCACCGTCGAGCGTAGCGGCCTCGCCGGCAGCGTCGGCGGGCAGCGCCTGCCGCGCGGCGGCGAGCACCGCGGGCGCGTGCCGCTCCAATTCCGCCAGGATCGTTGCCGGTGTGAAGCAGAACATCCCGCTGTTCCACAGGAACCGCCCGCTGGCGAGATAGGCGGCGGCGGTGGCGGCGTCGGGTTTCTCGACAAAGCGTGCCACCGGCACCGGCGCATCGCCCTGCGGCAGCGCGCCGCACTCGATGTAGCCGAAGCCGGTTTCCGGCGCGGTCGGGCGGATGCCGAAGAGCACGACTTTTCCCAGCCGTGCGTGTTCCGCGGCGATGCGCGCCAACGCGGCGAAGCGCGCTTCGTCCTGCACCAGATGGTCGGCCGGCAATACCAGCAGCGGCTCGTCCCGTTGGCCGCGGGCGGCGGCCCACAGTGCGGCGGCGGCCACCGCCGGCGCCGTGTTGCGGGCGACCGGTTCGAGCAGCAGCTCGACTTCGAACGGGTCGCCGGCGCGCTGCGTTTCGTGCGCGTCGTCGAGCGTCTGGAAGCGGTATTCCTCGTTGGTCACGATCAGTGCCCCGTTCGCGCCCGCGCTGCGCGCGCGCGCCAGCGTCCGCTGTAAGAGCGATGGGCCGCCGTTGAGCCGCATGAACGGCTTCGGCGAGGCGGCACGCGACACCGGCCAAAGGCGGGTGCCGGCGCCGCCGGAGAGGATCACTGCAAGCATGGGCAAGGGGAAGTCGCCGAACGAAACAGACGCGATTATCCGTGAGGGTGCGTCGTGGTGCACCGATAGAATCGCCCGGCGATGACTGCCTTGCCCTTCGCCGACCCGACGCTCTTCAAAGCCTACGACATCCGCGGCGTGGTCGATCGCACGTTGACCGCTGACGCGGTGCGCGCGATCGGCGCGGCGCTGGCGGCGGAGGGCGCGGCGCGAGGCACACGCGAGATCGCGGTCGGCCGCGACGGGCGCCTGTCCGGCCCGCGGCTGCGCGATGCGCTGGTCGAGGGCATCCGCGCCGCGGGGCTGGGGGTGGTAGACATCGGCATGGTCACCACGCCGATGCTGTACTTCGCCACCTACGAGCTGGGCTGCGGCTCGGGCGTGCAACTGACCGGCAGCCACAACCCGCCCGACTACAACGGGCTGAAGATGGTGCTGGCCGGCGAGACGCTGCACGGCGAGTCGATCCAGCGACTGCGCGCGCGGATCGATGCCGGCGATTTGCCGCAGGCAGCCACGCCCGGAGCGCTGCGCACTGCAGATGTGACCGACGCCTATCTCGCACGCATTGCCGGCGACGTAAAGCTCGCGCGGCCGATGAAGATTGCGATCGACTGTGGCAACGGCGTGGCTGGTGCGTTTGCGCCGCGGCTTTATCGGCGGCTCGGCTGCGAGGTGATCGAACTCTTCTGCGAAGTCGATGGAACTTTCCCCAACCACCACCCCGACCCGGCGCATCCGGAAAACCTGCAAGACCTGATCCGCTGCCTGCGCGACACCGACGCCGAGCTGGGTCTGGCCTTCGACGGCGACGGCGACCGGCTGGGCGTGGTGGCCAAGGATGGCCGCATCGTCTACCCCGACCGGCAGATGATGCTGTTCGCGCGCGGCGTGTTGCGCGAGCGGCCGGGTGCGGAGATCGTGTTCGACGTGAAGTGCTCGCGCCATCTGGCGCGCGACATCCGCGCGCACGGCGGGCGGCCGACCATGTGGCGCACCGGGCATTCGCTGATCAAGGCCAAGCTGCGTGAGACTGGCGCGCCGCTGGCGGGCGAGATGAGCGGGCACATTTTCTTCAACGACCGCTGGTATGGCTTCGACGATGGTTTGTATGCGGGTGCGCGGCTGCTCGAACTCCTCAGTCACTACGCCGACCCGTCGGCGGTGCTCAACGCCCTGCCAGATGCGGTCGCCACGCCTGAACTTCATCTGCATCTGGCCGAGGGCGAGAACTTCGCGCTCGTCGAGCGCCTGCGCGCCGGCGCGCGCTTTGCCGGCGCGCGCGAGGTGATCGGCATCGACGGACTGCGCGTCGAATACGACGACGGCTTTGGTCTGGCACGGGCGTCCAACACCACGCCTGTGGTGGTGCTGCGCTTCGAGGCCGACGATGCCGCCGCGCTGGCGCGCATCCAGGCGGACTTCCGTGCCGCGCTGCTGGCGGCCCAACCTGGCGTTACGCTCCCGTTCTGACCATGGACGAGGAGCAGCCGATGCAGGTTGTGCGCAAGGCGGTGTTCCCGGTTGCGGGCCTCGGCACGCGCTTTCTGCCCGCCACCAAGGCGATGCCCAAGGAGATGTTGCCGGTGGTGGACAAGCCGCTGATCCAGTACGCGGTCGAGGAAGCGGTGGCCGCCGGCATCGAGCATCTGATCTTCGTCACCGGGCGCCACAAGCGGGCGATCGAGGATCACTTCGACTCCTCGCCGGAGCTGGAGGCCGAGCTCGAAGCCAAGGGCAAGAGCGAGATGTTGGCGGCGATTCGCGGCATCCTGCCGCCGCAGGTGACCTGCGTTTACCTGCGCCAGAGCGCGCCGCTCGGGCTGGGCCACGCGGTGCTGTGCGCCGAACCGGTGGTGGGTCACGAACCCTTTGCCGTGCTGCTGGCCGACGACCTGATCGACGCCGACCGCAGCGTCACCGCGCAACTGGTGGACGTGTACCGCCGGCGCGGCGGCAGCGTGCTCGGCGTGATGGACGTGCCGCGCGAAGAGACGAGCCGCTACGGCATCGTCGCCGCGCAGCCGTTGGGCGAGGGTACCGAGCGGGTCAGCGCCATCGTCGAGAAGCCCGCGCCGGCGGCGGCGCCGTCCACGCTCGCCGTGGTCGGCCGCTACGTCCTCGAGCCGCGCATCTTTACCGAACTGCGGCGCACGCCGCGCGGCGCCGGCGGCGAGATTCAACTCACCGACGGCATCGCCGCGCTGCTCGCCGCCGAGCGGCGCGTCTACGCGCACCGCTATGCCGGCACGCGCTACGACTGCGGCACCAAACTCGGTTTCTTCGAGGCGCAGGTGGCGTTCGGGCTCAAACACCACGAGATCGGCGACCACGTCAACGTCACGCTGCGGCGGCTGGCCGACGGCGGCTGATGCGCCTGTTGCTGGTCAAGACCTCCTCGATGGGCGACGTGGTGCACGCGTTGCCGGTCGCCAGCGACATCGCGGCCCGGCTGCCCGGGGCCGAACTGGATTGGGTGGTCGAGGAGGCCTTCGCCGACGTTCCGCGCCTGCACCCTGCCGTGCGGCGCGTGGTGCCGGTGGCGCTGCGGCGCTGGCGACATGCGCCGCTGGCTGCGGCGAGTTGGCGCGAGCTCCGCGCCGCTCGTGCGGCGCTGCGCGGCGGCGAGTACGACCTCGTGCTCGATGCCCAGGGTTTGCTGAAGAGCGCGTGGATCGCGCGCTGGGCGCGCGCACCCGTGGCGGGGCTGGATGCGGCCTCGGCGCGCGAACCGCTGGCCAGCCGCTTCTACGCGCATCGCTACGCAGTGCCGCGCGAGTTGCACGCGATCGAGCGGATGCGCACGCTGGCCGGACAGGCGCTCGGCTACACGCCGCAAGGCCCGGCGCGCTTCGAGTTGCGCGTGCCGCCGCTCGAAGCCAGTGCCGCGGCGGCGCTGCCGGCCGCGCCGTTTGCCGTGTTGCTGACCCATTCCAGCCGCGCCACCAAGTCCTGGCCGGACGAGCGCTGGATCGCGCTGCAAGCCCGGCTGGCCGCGAGCGGTTTGCGCGCGCTGCTCGTTTGGGGTTCGGAGGAAGAAGGACGCCGCTCGCAAGCGTTGGCCGCGCGCATGGGGGATGCGACCGTCGCGCCGCGCCTGCCACTGACCGCGCTGGCCGCCGTCTTCAAGCGAGCGCGGCTGGTCGTCGGCTTGGACACCGGCTTGTCGCATCTGGCGGCGGCGGTTGGCAAGCCGACGGTCGGCATTTACTGCGACTACGACCCGAGGCTGACCGGCGTCGTCGGCGACGCGCGCTGCGCCAGCGTCGGCGACCGCAGCGGGCCGCCGCCGCTGGCCGACGTGCAGGCCGCCGTCGAGCGCGTGCTGGCTGCCGGCGAGCCGGCGCGATGAGGCTCGCCCTGGAGCGCCTGGGCTACCGACTGCTGTGGTGGCTCGGCCTGCCGCTGGTGGCCGCCTACCTGCTGTATCGAAGCCTGCGCCAGCCCGAGTACCGCGCGCATTGGGGCGAGCGCTTCCTGGGGCGCGGCCCCGTTCCAGTGGGGGAGGGCGAACGGATCTGGGTGCACGCCGTCTCGGTCGGTGAGACCCGCGCCGCCGCGCCGTTGATCGAAGCTCTGGCGCGCGCTCATCCGCGTGCGCGCTTCGTGCTCACCCACATGACGCCGACTGGCCGCGCCGCCGGTACGGCTTTGGCGCAGACACTGGCCGGGCGGCTTGTGCAGCGCTACCTGCCCTATGAACTCGGGTTTGCGCAACGGCGCTTCCTGCGTGAACTCAAGCCGCGCCTGGGCATCCTGATGGAAACCGAGATCTGGCCCAATCTGCTACTGACCGCGCAGGCCGAGGGCGTGCCGATGGTGCTCGCCAACGCGCGCCTGTCGGCCAAGTCGCTCGCCCGCGCCGACCGGCTGCCCGCGCTGCTGCGAGCCGCCGCCGCCACGTTGGGCGGGGTCGCGGCGCAGAGCGAAGCCGATCGCCAGCGCATCGCGACCGCCTACGGCGGCCCGCTGGAGGTGTTCGGCAACCTCAAGTTCGACCTCACCCCCGACCCCGCACAGATCGCCGCCGGCCGCGCCTTGCGCGCCACCGCCGCCGGCCGCCCGATCATCCTGCTCGCCAGCACCCGCGAAGGCGAAGAATCGCTCCTCCTGAGAAATAGGGGTCAGACCCCTATTTTTTTGCAAGAAGCCGGCATGAAGGAAAAATTGGGGTCTGACCCCTATTTTTGTGTTGTCCCGCGGCATCCGCAGCGGTTCGAGGAGGTGGCGCGGCTGGCGCAGGCGCGCGGGTGGCGGGTTCGGCGGCGGTCAGAGGCGGCTGACTTTGTGGGGATGGGCGACGATGAGCTGTTTTTGGGCGATTCAATGGGGGAAATGGTGCTGTACTACGCGTCGGCGGACGTGGCGCTGATCGGCGGCAGTGTGCTGCCATTCGGCGCGCAGAATCTGATCGAAGCCTGCGCGGTCGGCACGCCGGTGGTGCTGGGGCCGAGCACCTTCAACTTTGCGCAGGCGGCGCAGGACGCGCTGGCCGCTGGCGCGGCGGCGCAGGTGGCGGACGCCGACGCGGCGCTCACCGAGCTCGCCGCGATCTGCGCCGACCCCGCGCGCCGCGCGCGCATGAGCACGGCGGCGCTGGCCTTTGCGCACGCGCACCGGGGCGCCACCGCACGCACGGCGGCCTGGTTGGAGCGCTGGCTTATTCCGTGAGCAGCGCGTTGACCGTGCGCACGTCGTCGTCGGACAGGGTGCCGGCGGCGGCCTTCAGTTGCAGGCCGAAGACGAGGAAGTTGTAGCGCGCCTGCTTCAGATCGCGCTGGGTGGTGATCAGCTGCGTCTGCGCATTGAGGACGTCGAGCAGGATGCGCACGCCGACCTGGTAGCCGAGCTGGGTCGATTCGAGCTGCGTGCGCGCCGAGGTCTCGGCCGACTCCAGCGAGCGCACCTGCGACAGCCCGTAATTGACCCCGGTGAAGGCCGAGCGCGCCGCGTTGGCCGCCGTGCGGCGCGCGGTTTCGAGGTCGGCGCCGGCCTTGTCGCGGCTGGAAAGCGCCGCACGCACCTGGGCCTGCGTCAGGCCGCCGGAGTAGATCGGCCAGTTCAGTTGCAAGCCGATATTGGCCGAGTCGGCGCGAAAGCGCGTATCGGTGCTCTGCGAGCCGTCGAAGCGCGTGCGGTTGGCACTGCCGACCACGTCGAGCGTGGGCTTGTAGCCGTCGCGGGCCTTCTGGATCTCGCGCTCCGCGATTTCCACCGACACGCGGTTGGCGAGCACGCCGTAGTTGCCGTCCTCGGTGGCCTTCAGCCACGGCGGCAGCTCGTTGGGCTGCGGCAGCGCCAGCCCCGGCTTGTCGCGCAGGCCGGCCAGCGTGCCGATGTCGCGCCCGACGATGGCCTCCAGTTCGCTGCGGCGCACGAGCAGCGTGCCCACCGCCACCTGCAACTGCGCCACGATCTGGTCGTAGCGGGCCTGCGCCTCGTTGGTGTCGATGATCGTCTTGGTGCCGACCTCGAACTCGCGCTTGGCCTGCTCCAGCTGTTGCAGCGTGGCGGTCTTGTTGGCCTCCAGCGCGATCACCTGGTCGCGCGCGGCCAGCGCGTCGAAGTAGGCCCGCGCCAGCCGCAGGATCAAGTCCTGCCGCGCCTGCGCCAGCGTCGCCTCGCCCTGCTCGACTTGCAGCTTGGCCTGCTCGAAGGTCTGCCACTGCTGCGGCCGGTACACCGGCACCGACAACTGCAAGCCGCCGCCGTAATCGCCGAAATTGGGGGTGACCGAATTGCTGGAAGTGGACAAGTCGTAGTAGCGGCGGGACACGCTGGCGTTCGCATCGAGGCTGGGCAGCAGCCCGGCGCGGGCGATGGACGGCTGCTCGGTGGTCACCTGATACTGAAAGCGCGCCGCCTGGTAAGTCGAGTCGTTGGCGAGCGCTTCCTGGAACAACTGGCCGAGGTCGTAGCGCTTGGCCATCTTGGCTTCGGCCAGCAGCGGATCGACCACGCGCGAGGGCGAGGCATCGGTGGGCGGCGGCAACTGGCCGAGCCCGCCGCCCTGTTGTGCGGCCACCGGCAGCGCCAACGCGAGCAGCGCAGCCCCGATCGCCGCGGCCAGCGGTCTGCGTTCGAATGTCGTTTGGGGCAGATGCATTGCCTTCTCCAGAAATCTCTGTTCAGTAGGTCGCCATGCCGCGGTCGACCTGGCGGGCCCAGGCGTCGACGCCGCCCGCCAGGTTGTACACATCGGCAAAGCCTTGGCGCGCCAGCCAATACGCCACCTGCGCGCTGCGCCCGCCATGGTGGCAGATGCACACCACCGACTGCGCGGGGTCGAACTCGCCGACCCGCGCCGGCAGCGCGCGCATCGGCAGAAGTTCGGCGCCGTCGAGCTTGCAGATGGCCGTCTCCCACGGCTCGCGCACGTCGAGCAGCAGCGGGCGCGGCCGCGCTGGGTCGGCCAGCCACTGCGCAAGCTCCGGTGCCGAAAGGTTCTTCATCAAAACACGAAGCGCGAGGGCCGCCACGGGTTGACGAGCGGCTTGATCTCGGTTTCGAACAGGCGGCGGGTGTCGAACCCGTCGGCCGACATCCGGGTGACGATCTGCGCGTGCATCGCCGGCGCGTCGCCGACCACCGCGGCGAGCCGCCCGCCGATCTGCAACTGCGCGAGCAGCGCTTCCGGCACCGCCGGCAGGGAGCCGGTGACGACGATCATGTCGTACGGCGCGGCCGCCGACCAGCCGCGCGCCGCATCGCCCACATCCACGCGCACATTGCGCACGCCCTGGCGCGCCAGGTTGTCGGCGCCGAAGCGCGCCAGATGCGGGTCGATCTCCACCGACAGCACCTCGCGCGCCTTGTGCGCGAAGAGCGCCGCCAGGTAGCCCGAGCCGGTGCCGATCTCCAGCACCCGCTCCTGCGGCTTGACCGCCAGGTCTTGCAGGATGCGCGCCTCCATCTTGGGCGCCCACATCGACTGGCCGCTGTCCACGCCGTCCACGCGCAACGGGATCTCCATGTCGGTAAAGGCCAGCGCGCGGTAGGCGGGCGGCACGTAGTCCTCGCGCCGCACCACCGCCAGCAGGTCGAGTACCGCGGGGTCGAGCACCTGCCAGGGGCGGATCTGCTGCTCGACCATGTTGAAGCGGGCGCGTTCGAGATCGAGCGACGGGATGGCGTTCATGGGTGGACGGGGTGGCGACGCGCTTCGGAAACGCGAGGGAAAATTCTATCAACCGGGGCTGCGCGACAATGTCCGTTCGCGTCACGGATTGTGCGCTTCGTCGCACGACGGCGGCCGCCGGATGAGGAACCCAGCATGGCAGGCAAGACGTTTCCCAATGTGTTGACGGTGGCGGGGGTCGATCCGTCCGGCGGCGCCGGCATTCTCGCCGACGTGAAGGCCATGAGCGCGCTCGGCGCCTACGCCTGCGCCGTGGTGGCGGCGCTGACGGCGCAGAACACGCGCGCGGTGACGGCGGTGCAACCGGTGCCGCCGGAGTTTCTGCGCGCGCAACTGGACGCTCTGTTCGACGACGTGCGCATCGACGCGGCCAAGATCGGCATGGTCGGCGGCCGCGCGGCGATCGCCGCGGTGGCCGACGGGCTGGCGGTACGCAGCGTGGCGCATCTCGTGCTGGACCCGGTGATGATCGCCAAGAGCGGCGATGCGTTGCTCGAGCGCGACGCGGTGGGCGCGCTGCGCGAGCGGCTGCTGCCGCTCGCCACCATGATCACGCCCAACCTGCCTGAGGCCGGCGCCCTGTTGCAGCGGCGCGCGCCGGACACGCTCAAGGAAATGCGCGCCGCCGCCGAAGCGCTGCGCGAGTCGTTGACCCACGCCGGCGAACGCTGGGTGTACCTCAAGGGCGGCCACCTGAGCGCGGGCGAGGCGACCGATCTGCTGTTCGACGGCGACCGGATGATCGAACTCACCGCGCCGCGCATCGCCACCAAGAACACCCACGGCACGGGCTGCACGCTGTCGGCCGCACTCGCCGCGCTGCTGCCGCAGTCGCCCGACGTGCCGGCCGCGGCGCGCGCCGCCAAGGACTACCTGACCGCCGCGCTGCGCCGCGCCGACGAGTTGAACGTCGGCAGCGGGCACGGGCCGGTGTTCCACTTTCATCGCTGGTGGGCCGCGGGTGGGGCGGCCACCGGTTAGTCGTCCGGTAATGGAGTGTCTCGACACCCTCATCGTCGGCGCCGGCGTGGTCGGCCTGGCCGTGGCCGATGCGCTGGCGCGCGCCGGGCGCGAGGTGGTCGTCGTCGAAAGCGAAAGTCTGATCGGCAGCGGTGTGTCCGCGCGCAACAGCGAGGTGATCCACTCCGGCATCTACTACCCGCCGGGCTCGGCCAAGGCGCGGCTGTGCCTGCGCGGCAAGCACCTGCTCTACGCGTTCTGCGCCAGCCACGGCGTGCCGCACCGCCGCTGCGGCAAGCTGATCGTCGCCACCCACGCCGGGCAACTCGACGCGCTGCGCGCCTTGCAGGCGCGCGGCGCGGCCAATGGCGTCCAGGGCCTGCACTGGCTCGACGCCGTGCAGGCGCGCGCGCTCGAACCGCAGTTGCACTGCGCCGCGGCGTTGCTGTCGGAGTCCACCGGCATCGTCGACAGCCACGCGCTGATGACCGCGCTGCTCGGACGCGCCGAGGCGCACGGGGCGGCGCTCGCCTTGCGCACGCGCTTTGCGCAAGCGCGAGTGGTCGCCGGCGGCTTCGAGGTCGCGCTGGCGGACGAGTCGGGCACGATGCGCTATCACGCGGCCCGGCTCGTCATCGCAGCGGGACTGCACTCGCCCTCGGTGGCGGTGCGCATCGACGGGCTGCCGCCCGAGCGTGTGCCCATCGAGCGCTATGCCCGTGGCAACTACTTCGCGCTTACCGGCCGCGCGCCGTTCTCGCGGCTCGTGTACCCGGTGCCGGAGAAGGACGGCCTCGGTGTGCACTTGACGCTCGACCTTGCCGGGCAGGCGCGTTTCGGGCCGGACGTTGAGTGGCTGGAGGCCCCGGCCTTCGACGTGAACCCGATGCGGCTGCCGCAGTTCTACGACGAGATCCGTCGTTACTGGCCGGTCCTGCCGGACGGCGCGCTGCGCCCCGACTACGCCGGTGTGCGGCCGAAGATCTATTCGCCCAATGAGCCGGCGGCAGACTTTCGCATCGACGGCCCCGCGGCGCATGGCGTCGCGGGACTGGTGTGCCTGTTCGGCATCGAATCGCCGGGGTTGACGGCGGCGCTGGCGATCGGGGAGGAGGTTGCCGGCGCATTCGGCGGTTGACTCTCGATAGCCGCGCACACGCCCCCACCCCGACCCTCCCCCGCAAGCGGGGGAGGGAGAAAGAGCCCTCAGCCCCGCCCCTCCCCCGCTGATGCGGGCAAGGGGAGAAAACTCCCTCCCCTGCGAAGCGGGGGAGGGCTGGGGTGGGGGCGCGGGCGCCCCAACGCGTTAAGGCTCATCGGCCGGGCGGCTGCCGAGCAGCCGGGTCAGGGCAGGCCGCGGCCCAACGGGCAGCAACGCCGCGCCCACTGCACGCGAGCCGCCCTTCGCCGCGCAGCGCGTTGAGCACGCGGCGCAGCCGTTCGTCGGTCGGCGGCGCCTCGTCGCCGGCAAAGAGTGCCCGCAGTTCGACGAAGGTAAAGCCCGCCTGCGCCCGCTCCAACGCCGCACGGCGGATGCGGGTGTCGAGCGGCAAATCGGCCGCGTACTCGGCCGGGGTCTCGCGCAGCAGCAGCGGCTGCACCGTCTCTTGCGCGGAGCCGGCGGCCAGAAAAAAGCGGTGCGTCCAGTACGCCGCCTGCTTGCGGTTGCCGGCAAACACCCACTGCACGCGCGGATGCAGCACGGCCAGTTCGGCCAGCACGCGGGTGACGTGGGTGGGCGACCAGTCGCCCAGCCGCTTGGGGTCGAGAAAGTCGCCGTAGTTGGCCTCGACCACCACGGCCGCGTGCGGCGTGGCGCCCAACTCGCGCAATTGCTGGTGCAGCGCCTGCAACTGCGAGAAGTCGCCGAGCAGGTTTTCGCCCGTCTTGCGCTCGACCACCGCGACAACCGCCTCGTCGCGCAGCAGCGCGTAGTCGCCGGCGGCGAGCTTGCGACGCACGACGGCGGCGCCGGGCAGCGTCCACGGATAGCGCTCGGCGCTGTCGATCGCCACCGCCAGCGCCGTCGGCGCGCGCAGCACCACCCGCCCGCGCGACTTGTGCGCGCGCACGCCGCTCTCGGTGCGGAAGAACACCTGCTCGTAGACGCCGCTGCCGTCCTTGTACGGTTTGGCCAGGATCAGGAACTCGCAGCGCTTGCGGTTGGCGCGGTCCAGCGTCAGCGACAGTTTGGGGCCGAGCCGATCGAGCACGCGCACCGGTACGCGCTCGAACTCTTCGAGCGACTCGGCCGGCTCCGGCGGCTCGCGCTCGCGCAGGCAAAACACCTGCGCGCCCGGCCCCGGCCACGGATGCTGCGCACGGAAGGCGAACAGCACCCGGCCGTCACGCTCGATGCGGATGCGCACCGCAAAGCGCGGGTGCGCGGTGCGCTCGGCGATCCACAGCAGGGCCATGCGCGCGATGGTATCGCCGCGTAGCATCGTGCGCATGGCTGGCCCGCGCTCGCTCACCGAACTCTTCGTCGCTTTCACGCTGCTGGCGCTGCAGGGCTTTGGCGGCGTGCTGGCGGTGGCGCAACGCGTGCTGTGCGAGCAACGTCGCTGGCTGACGCCGCAGGAGTTTCTCGAAATGCTGTCGGTCGGCCAGGTGCTGCCGGGGCCCAACGTGTGCAACGTGGCGCTGATGGTCGGCGACCGCTTCTTTGGCCTGCGCGGGGCCTTGGCGGCGCTCGCCGGGATGATGACTGTGCCGCTGGTGCTGGTGCTGACACTCGCAGCCTTGTACGTGAACTTCGCCGATGTGCCGCAAGTGGCCGGTGCTCTGCGCGGCATGAGCGCGGTCGCCGCAGGGCTGATCGTCGGCACCGCGCTCAAGCTCGCCCCCGGGCTGCGCCACGGCCCGCTGCATCCGGCGGCGTCGGTCTCGTTGGTGGCCGCCGCCTTCGGCGCGATCGCGCTGCTGCGCTGGCCGCTGCCCTCGGTGTTGCTCGCGCTGGGCGCCGCGGGTTGGCTGCTGGCGTGGCGGGGGCAGCGGCGATGAGTGTTGCGGACTGGTTCGGCCTGTTCGGTCACTTTCTGCTGCTGTCGCTGCTCTCCATCGGCGGCGCGATCGTCGTCGCGCCCGACATGCACCGCGTGATGGTCGGGCAGTACGGGCTGCTGACCGATGCGCAATTCAACGCGTCGATCGCGCTGGCGCAGGCCGCGCCGGGGCCGAACGTGCTGTTCGTCGCGGTGATGGGTTATCAGGCGGCCGGGTTGGCGGGTGCCGCGGCCACGATGCTCGGGATCATGCTGCCTTCGACCACACTGACGCTCGCCGCCTGGCGCTGGGGACAGGCGCGGCGCGACTGGCCGGCGATAGCCGCGTTCAAGGCTGGGCTGGCGCCCATCGTCCTTGCGCTGATGGCCGCCACCGGCTGGCTGCTGGTGGCGCAAGCGCCCGGCTGGCGGCACTACGCGATCGCCGCCATCGCCGCGCTGCTCGTCTGGCGCACGCGGCTGCATCTGCTGGCGCTGATTGCGGCGGGTGCGGTGGTGGGGGCGCTGGGCTGGGTTTAGGGACGGTCTTCTGTTGACCGTTGTCTGTTGTCAGTTGAGTGGACTCGAACGCGGCCAACCGACAACCGCCAACCGACAACCGACAACCGCTACACTGCCCTTCGCACGCAGGGGTCCTGGCGAAACGCCGCCGGGTGAGACAGACCCTCTGAACCTGGACGGGTAATGCCGTCGATGGGAGTCGTGACCGGCCTTGCGGCCCGCGGCTTCCTCACACAAGGAGCCGCCGATGAACGCCAATCCCAAGTTTCTCGCCGCGACCGCCACCGTCGATGCCGATGCGGTCGCACCGCTGCCGCGCTCGCGCAAGATCTACCTGACCGGCTCGCGGCCCGACCTGCGCGTGCCGCTGCGCGAGATCGAGCTTGCGGACACGCCCACGGCGCGCGGGCCGGAGCAGAACCCGCCGCTAGCGGTCTACGACACCTCCGGCCCCTACACCGACCCGGCGGTGAAGATCGACATTCGCGCCGGGCTGGCGCCGCTGCGCGCCGCGTGGATCGCCGAGCGTGGCGACACTGAAGAACTCACCGGCCCCAGCTCGCGCTACGGTGTCGAGCGCTTGGCCGACGCCAAGCTGGCGGAACTGCGCTTCGGCCTCGCGCGCCGCCCGCGCCGCGCCCTGGCCGGCCGCAACGTGACGCAGATGCACTACGCGCGCCGCGGCATCGTCACGCCGGAGATGGAGTTCGTGGCGCTGCGCGAGAACCAGCGGCTCGACGGCTACGCCGAGGCACTGCGCCGCCAGCACCCCGGCCAGAGCTTCGGCGCCAGCCTGCCAGCGCGCATCACGCCCGAGTTCGTCCGCGACGAGGTGGCGCGCGGCCGCGCGATCATCCCCGCCAACATCAACCACCCGGAAACCGAGCCGATGGCGATCGGCCGCAACTTCCTGGTGAAAATCAACGCCAACATCGGCAACTCCGCGGTCGGCAGCTCCATCGGCGAAGAAGTGGAGAAGATGACCTGGGCGATCCGCTGGGGCGCGGACACCGTGATGGACTTGTCCACCGGCAAGCACATCCACGAAACGCGCGAGTGGATCGTGCGCAACAGCCCGGTGCCGATCGGCACCGTGCCCATCTATCAGGCGCTGGAGAAAGTCGAGGGCCGCGCCGAAGAACTCACCTGGGAAATCTTCCGCGACACGCTGACCGAGCAGGCCGAGCAGGGCGTGGACTACTTCACCATCCACGCCGGCGTGCGGCTGCCGTTCATCCCGATGACGGCCAAGCGGCTCACGGGCATCGTCTCGCGCGGCGGCAGCATCATGGCCAAGTGGTGCCTCGCCCATCACAAGGAGAGCTTCCTCTACACGCACTTTGCGGACATCTGCGAGATCATGGCCGCCTACGACGTGGCCTTCAGCCTCGGCGATGGCCTGCGCCCCGGCAGCATCCACGACGCCAACGACGAAGCGCAAATGGCCGAGCTCGCCACGCTGGGCGAGCTGACGCAGGTCGCCTGGAAGCACGATGTGCAGGTGATGATCGAAGGGCCGGGCCACGTGCCGCTGCACATGATCAAACACAACATGGACGAGCAACTGCGGCTGTGCCACGAGGCGCCGTTCTACACGCTTGGCCCCCTGACCACCGACATCGCCCCCGGCTACGACCACATCACCAGCGCCATCGGCGCCGCGATGATCGGCTGGTACGGCACCGCGATGCTCTGCTACGTGACGCCCAAGGAACACCTGGGGCTGCCGAACAAGAAGGACGTGAAGGACGGCATCATCGCCTACAAGATCGCTGCGCACGCGGCCGATCTCGCCAAGGGCCACCCCGGCGCGCAGTTGCGCGACAACGCCTTATCAAAGGCGCGCTTCGAATTCCGTTGGGAAGACCAGTTCAATCTCGGCCTCGATCCCGATACGGCCAAGGACTTCCACGACGAGACCCTGCCCAAGGACAGCATGAAGACCGCGCACTTCTGCTCAATGTGCGGCCCGCACTTTTGCAGCATGAAGATCACCCAGGACGTGCGCGACTATGCCGCGGCGCAGGGTGTGGCCGAGGGCGAGGCGCTCGCCCGGGGGATGCAGGAGAAGGCGGTTGAGTTCGTCCGGCAGGGGGGCGAGATTTACCGGCAGGCGTGAGCCGGAATGCGCGACTGCTCCGATGGCCCACGCAGCGTGCAACGAGCGCGTGCCTGGTGTCTGTCGCTGGTGGCGAGCGTGCTGACGGGCTGTTCGGCGCTTGGGCACCTGGTCGCGCGCACGAACTCGATCCATGTCGAGCCCTTGGCCGAGTCGGCTCCGGGGGCAGGGTCGAACTGTTCTCGGTGGAACTGGGGCGCAAGCCGCGCAGTGCCGTGTTTTTCGTGACCGGCTCGGGCTGCGCGTAATTGGCGTAGTACATGAACTCGTACTTCCGGGGCCTGACCGGCTCATGGACCATCTACGCGGCGCAGAAGGCGGGCGTTTCGATGGGCGATGCCGGCTTCGTGTGCAGCAAGACGTTTTATGAGCACGACGACGACGAGACGCGGCTCACGCGCAATCGAGTCGCTCTCAACCAAGTGCTGCGCCGCCACGGTGAGGTGGCAGGCATTGTCGGCGTATCCGAAGGCGGCGACACGTTTGCCGCCGCGTTCGCGCAGATCGACGCGAGCGCGGGCGACGACCTCTCCCAGAAAGTCCTTGGGCTGCCGGTCGAATACTGGAGGTCGATCATCGATCGCGACCCCGCACCCCTCTACCTGTCGCTCGACCGGCCCATCCTGCTGATTCACGGTGGTCGCGACGAATCCGACCCAGTGGAGTCGGCGCAGTGGTTGGCACAGCGCTTCGAGGCCGAGCAGAAGACCAATTTTCGGCTGCTCGATCTACCCGAAGCCGATCACGTCCTCAAGCAGCATGGCGAAGACCTGAAGCCGCAGGTCATGGGCGAGGTAGCCTACTTCCTGAGGGATCATCGGGGATGTGTGACGCGGCCAACCCGATAGCGATCGAGTACTCCGATCCGGAGAGTGCCGACGCGCAAGCTCTGATCGATGCGCTCTCGGCCGCGCTGCTCGTGCTCACGGGCGACGACGGCCGGCGCCGCGCGCCGCCGGACGACCTGCGCGCGCCGAGCGGCCTGTTTCTGCTGGCGCGCGATGCGCAGGGTGTCGCCGTTGGCTGCGGCGGTCTGCGCGTGCTCGACGCCGCGGTAGGTGAAATCAAGCGGATGTACGCGGCACCCGGTAGCGGCGCCGGGGCCGTGATCCTGCGGCGCCTGGAAGAGGAGGCGCGTGTGCTCGGTCTGCGCCGGCTTGTGCTGTCCACCCGGCGCGTCAATGAACGCGCGTTGTCGTTCTATCGGCGCCACGGCTATCGCGACGCCGCGGCGTATGGCGACTACATCGCCCGCGCGGAGTCGGTTTGCCTGGAAAGGTCGCTGCTACCCTGATTTTCTTTTGGGCACAGCGGGACTTCGCTCGGGGCGCTCCCGCGCGACACGCAGAAGAAAGTGGTGGAGTTCGTGCAGCAGGGGGCGAGATCGATCGCCGCGCATAATCGGCGCTCGCTCCGGCGGCACCGGGCCCGCCGGACGCACACACCAAGGAGGATCGACCATGGGTTTGCTCGATGAAATGCTGTCCGGCGCGCTGGGCGGGACGGGGGCGGCGCAGCGGCCGCAGGCGGGCGGTGCGCCGGGTGGCGCCGCTGCGCTGATGGCGCTGCTGCCGGTGGTACTGGCCATGCTTAACGGTCGCGGCGGAGCCGGACCCGGCGCCGCTATGGCGCCCGGCGGCGGCTTGGGCGATCTCGGCGGCCTGCTCGGGCAGATGATGGGCGGCGGGGCGCCGGCGGCCGGCGGTTTGGGTGGCTTGGGCGACCTGCTCGGCCGCATCCAGCAGGCGGGCTATGGCGAACAGGCCCGTTCCTGGGTCGGCACCGGACAGAACCTGCCGATCGACGCGGACGCCATCGGCCGCATCCTTGGCAGCGACGGCGTGGCGGACATTGCTCGTCGGGCCGGATTGAGCGAGCAGGAGGCGAGCCAGGGCCTGTCGGCGCTGTTGCCGGAGATGGTCGATCGCCTGACGCCTTCCGGCAGTCTTCCCGAGCCGGGTATGTTCGACGCCAGCTTGGCGGACTTGCAGCGGCGATTGGGTCTTTGATGGGGTGCAGGGCAGCCTGCGCGGGTGGCGGGCAGAGGCAGCGTCGGCGGCGCAGGGCGGATTGATGCTGGTCTGGCTCGACAAGATTCCCCTCGTGGTGTTCGTGCTCGCGGCGCTGCTGCTGGGCTTCGCGCCCTTCGTGCCCGAGCCGCACATCTGGGAGAAGGTCAAGATGCTCGCGGCCGGCACGCTGCGGCGGCCGATCGATGTTTTCGATTTGCTGTATCACGCGCTGCCCTTCCTGCTGCTCGCGGCGAAGCTCGTCCGGATGTGGCAGCTGCGCGGATGACGCTGACCCTGCTGCACACCCGCGTGCTCGGCGTGCTCGTCGAAAAAGAGCGCACCGTGCCCGACACTTATCCGCTGTCGTTGAACGCGCTGGTCGCCGGCTGCAATCAGAAGAACAACCGCGATCCGGTGTTGAGCGTGAGCGAGGCCGAGGTGCAGGCCGCGCTGGACGAACTGAAGTCGAAGTCGCTCGTCATTGAAGTGAGCGGCGCGCGCGTGGCGCGTTACGAGCACAACGCCGGCCGCGTGCTCAAGCTGCCGGCGCCTTCGGTGGCGCTGCTGGCGACCCTCTTCCTGCGCGGGGCGCAGACCGCCGGCGAGTTGCGCATCAACGCCGAGCGGCTGCACCGCTTTGCCGACATCTCCTCGGTCGAAGCGTTTCTCGAAGAACTGGCCACCCGGCCCGACGCGCAGGGCGGTGCGCTCGTGGTTCTGCTGCCGCGCCGCCCCGGCGAGCGCGAGCCGCGCTGGGCGCATTTGTTGTCGGGGCCGGTGGAGATTTCCGCCCCGGCGGCGGCTGCCGCCGCGGAGGCGTCGCTCGAAGCGCGCGTGGCCGCGCTTGAAGCGGAGGTGGCGGAGCTCAAGGCGCAGGTGGCACAGCGGAGGCCGGATGAGGTATCCGTTGCCCTCACCCCCGGCCCCTCTCCCGCTGATGCGGGCGAGGGGAGAAACACGTAGCACGGATTCCCGCGCGGGCGCGCCTGCCTTCGGGCGACAAAATCGCGCCGGTTGTGACTCCATACTCCGTTGAGCGTTGAGTGTGATCAAGAGCAGCGAGGGCCGGCGGCGCAAACTGCCTCGATCCCCCTCTCGCAACATCCGTTCATGACCGATCACCGCAAACCCCACACTCCCCGCCGCGGCATCGACTGGCTGCGCGACCCCGCGACCAACAAGGGCACGGCATTCACCGCCGCGGAGCGCGACGCACTCGGTCTGCGCGGGCTGCTGCCGCCGCGGGTGGCGACCATCGAAGAGCAGGCGCAACGCATGCTCGCCAACCTGCGCGGCTACAGCGAGCCGCTGCACAAGTACGTGGCGCTGGAGGCACTGCACGGCCGCAATACGGAGTTCTTCTACCGCCTGCTGACCGACCACCTCGAAGAGCTGATGCCGATCGCCTACACGCCCACCGTGGGCGAGGCCTGCCAGCACTTCGGCCACATCTTCCAGCAGGCGCGCGGGCTGTACGTATCGATCGAAGACCGCGGCCGCGTGGCCGAACTGCTCGCCAACTGGCCGGAAGACGAAGTCGATATCGTCGTCGTCACCGATGGCGAGCGCATCCTGGGCCTGGGCGATCTGGGTGCCAACGGCATGGGCATCGCCATCGGCAAGCTGGCGCTGTACGTCGCCTGCGCCGGCATCCACCCGCGGCGCAAGCTGCCGGTGCTGCTCGACGTGGGCACCAACAACCCGGCGCTGCGCGGCGATCCGCTCTACCTCGGCCTGAACCGCCCGCGCGCGACCGGTGCCGAGTACGACGCGCTGGTCGATGAGTTCATGACCGCCCTGGCCGCGCGCTTCCCTGGCGTGGTGGTGCAGTTCGAGGACTTTGCCAATCACCATGCGTTCGACCTGCTGGCGCGCTGGCGCGAGCGGTTGCCCTGCTTCAACGACGACATTCAAGGCACCGCGGCGGTGGCGGTTGCGGGGCTGCTGTCCGCGCTGCGCGTGACCGGTAGCCAGCCCGCCGAACAGCGCTTGCTGTTCCTCGGCGCGGGCGAGGCCGCCACCGGCATTGCCGATCTGTACGCGGCGGCGGTGCGGGCCGAAGGGGTGGCGCCAGCCGATGCATGCCGCTGTTCGTGGCTTTTCGACAGCAAGGGCTTGGTGGTCGCCGGCCGCACCGACCTGGCCGCGCACAAGCGCGCCTACGCGCACGCGCATGCGCCGGCGACCGACTTTGCCGCCGCCGTCGAGGCGCTGCGGCCGACCGCGATCGTCGGCGTCTCTGCCGTGGCCGGCGCGTTCGACGAGCGCGTGCTGGGTGCGCTCGCCGCGTGCAACGCGCGGCCGATCGTCTTCGCCTTGTCCAACCCGACTTCGCGTGCCGAGTGCACGGCCGAGCAGGCCTATCGGTTCACCGATGGTCGCGCGTTGTTCGCTTCCGGCAGCCCGTTCGGTGCGGTCGAGTTCAACGGCCGGCGCTACGTGCCGCGGCAGGGCAACAACGCCTATGTGTTCCCCGGCATCGGGCTGGGAGCCATCGTCTCGCGCACGCGGGCGATCACCGACGAGATGTTCCTCACGGCAGCGCGCACGCTGGCCGGCGAGGTGTCCGACGCCGATCTGGCGCAGGGCAGCCTTTATCCGCCGCTGGCGCAGGTGCGCCAGGTGTCGGCGCGGATCGCCGCCGCGGTGGCGTCGGTGGCCTGGGCGCAGGGGCTGTCGCCCGTGCCGCGCCCGTCCGATCTGCCTAGCCTCGTGCGGGCGAGCATGTACGAGCCGGGGTATCGCGGCTGCGCCGCGGCAGGCGCCTGAGGGCGGGCACAATCGCGCCTGACCCGATTGCCGAAGGCACCCCGATGTCGCGCGACCCGTTCCAGATTTTCATCTCCAGCCTGGTCACGCTGGCGCTGATCGGCGCCGCGCTGTGGATTCTGAGCCCCTTTGCGGTGGCGATCCTGTGGGCGACGATGATCGCGGTGGCCTGCTGGCCGCTGTTCCTGCGGCTGGAGGCGCGGCTGGGCAGGCGGCGCTGGCTGGCGGTGACGGCAATGTTCTTCGTGATGCTCGCGGTTTTCGTGCTGCCCTTCGTGGCCGCGGTGGCCACACTGGTGCAACACACGGACGAGATCGTCCACTTCATCAAGCTGCTGTCGCAGCCCGAGTTGCCGCCGCCGCCCGCCTGGGTGCAGACGCTGCCGCTGATCGGCCCGCGCGCGCACGAGTGGTGGACGGCGGCGCAGGGCGATCCGCAGAGCCTGGTGGCGCGCGCGTTGCCCTACCTGGGCAAGCTCGTGCAGTGGCTGGTCGGGCACGCGAGCGGTGTGGGCTTGCTGGTCGTCAACATCCTGCTCACCATCGTGCTGGCGACAGTGATGTTCGCCAACGGCGAGGTTGCGGCCAACCATTTGCGGCGCGCCGTGCGGCGGCTGGGCGGGGAGCGTGGCGAGCAGGCGCTGCAACTGTCCGCGATGGCGATCCGCGGGGTGGCGCTCGGCGTGGTGGTGACCGCGCTGATCCAGGCCACCTTTGCCGGCCTTGGTCTGTGGATCGCCGACGTGCCGGTGGCCGGGCTGCTCACGGCCGCGATGTTCCTGCTCGCCATTGCGCAGATCGGCGTCGGGCCGGTGATGATCCCGGCGACGATTTGGCTCTACTGGAACGGCGACGCGCTGTGGGGCACCGTGCTGCTGGTGTGGACGGTGATCACTCTGACGATGGACAACGTGCTGCGGCCCTGGCTCATCAAGCGCGGCGCCGATCTGCCGCTGCTCTTGATCTTCGCCGGCGTGGTCGGCGGGCTGCTGACGATGGGGTTGCTCGGCATCTTCATCGGGCCGACGCTGCTGGCGGTGGCCTTCATGCTGTTCGATGCGTGGATCGACGAAGACGACGTGAAGAAGCCGTAGCCCGGATGCGGGCGCGTAAGCGTCGGAATCCGGGGCGATGCGGGGAGCGAACGAAAGATCCCGGATTCCGCTTCGCTTCGTCCGGGCTACGGGCTCGACCGGCCCTTTGCCTGCTGCTCCACTACATAGACGATCGACCGGTAGTGCAACCCGCCGTGCTGCGACAAGCCGATCTCGCAGGTGCGGTTGCTGGAATAACCCGCGCTGCACCCGGCCACCGCGCCGCGCAGGTCGCGCAATGCGTGGGCGTTGAGTTCCGGAAAGTTGAAGCCGCGGTCGCCGGCAAAGCCGCAGCAGCCGACTTCCGCCGGCTGCACCACGTTCGTCGCCACCGCCTGTGCGACGGCGGCAAGCTTGTCGGCCAGGCCCGATTTGCGCACCGTGCAGACGGTGTGCAGCGCAATCGTCTCTTCGCTGCGCTGGATTTGCACCCGCGGCAGCACCAGATCGTGCAGCACCTCGATCACGTCGAGCACGCGCAGCCGGTCTTTGAGGTAGCGCTTCATCCGGTACGCGCAGGTGCTGGTGTCGAACACGATGGGCAGCCGCCCGTCGTCGCTCGCCGCGCGCAGCGCGGCTTCGAGTTGCGCGCTCTTGGCGTCGGCGTTTTCCGGCAGGCCCTTGCTCTCGAAGGGTTGGCCGCAGCACAGTTCGTTCATCGCCGGTGGGTAGATCACGCCGTAGCCCGCCTTGTCGAGCAGGCGCGCGGTCACGGTCGGCAGCGACTCGTCGCTCGGCTCGCCGCGCGCTGGCCCCATCGTGCGGGCCGCGCAACTGGGGAAGTAGACGACGGTTTCCGCCCGCGATGAGGTTGCTGCGAGAGCGAGCTTCGCCGGCCGCGGCAGCGTGGGCGACCAGCCGGGAATCCGGTCGCCGCTCGCCTTGCGCAGCGCGCCGGTAAATGCACCCAGCGCGCGCGTGCCGAGCGTGGCGTGCGCCAGATCGGCCGCGCCCAGCCCGAGCTTGACGGCGGCCGTGGTCGCGCCGTAGTGCTCGGCGACGAACTTGCCGACGCGCCGGCCGGTCGGCCCGAACTTCTGCCCGCGCAGCGCCTTGATCAGCAGCCCGGTTTCGATCTCCACCGGGCAGGCCAGCGCGCACAGCCCGCAGGCCGCGCAGGTGTCGAGGCCGGCGTAGTCGTAGAGGGTCTTCAACTCGGTGGCGTCTTCGCCGGCGGCATCGCGCCGGGCCAGTTCGCGGATGCCGACGATCCGCTGGCGCGGCGACAAGGTGAGTCCGGCGGAAGGGCAGTTCGGCTCGCAAAAGCCGCACTCGATGCACTTGTCCACCAGCGGGTCGGCGGGCGGCAGCGGCTTCAGGTTTTGCAGATGGGCGCACTCGTCGTCGGTGAGGATCACGCCGGGGTTGAGGAGGTTTTCGGGGTCGAACAGCGCCTTGATTTCGTGCATCAGCAGCACGCCGTCCAGCCCCCACTCCCGTTCGACGAAGGGCGCCATGTTGCGGCCGGTGCCGTGCTCGGCCTTCAGCGAGCCGTCGTGATCTTCGACCACGAGCTTGGCCACCGCATCCATCAGCCGTGCGTAGCGGGCGACTTCCTCGGCGGGCGCGAAGTCCTGCGTGAAGCAGAAGTGCAGATTGCCGGCCAGCGCATGGCCGAAGACGATCGCCTCGTGGTAGCCATGCGCGCGCAGCAGGGCCTGCAATTGCAACGCGGCGTCGGCCAGCCGCTCGAGCGGAAAGGCCACGTCTTCGATGATGACCGTGGTGCCCACGGTGCGGCGCGCGCCCACCGACGGGAAGGTGCCTTTGCGTACCTTCCAGAGCCTGGCGCATTCGGCCGCGTCGGTGGTGAAGGCGAAGGGCAGGGCCTCGTTCGCTGCGCGCAGCGCGGCCGTCAGTTGTACGACCTGCGCGGCGAGCGTGGCGGCGTCCGCGGCGCGCGTTTCGACCAGCAGCCCCGCGCCGTCGGCGTCGAGCGTGCGTAACCCGGGTGGCATTCCCGGCTTGTGCTCCACGCTGGCGAGCGCGGCGCGGTCCATCAACTCGGCCGCCGCCACCGGCAAGGCTTGCAGCCGCTGCACCGCCTCGCAGGCGCAGCGCAGATGCTCGAACAGCACCAGCGCCGTCGCCTTGTGCGGGTGGTCGGCCACGGTGCGGTAGGTGACGCTGGAGATGAAGCCCAAGGTGCCTTCGGAGCCGATCATCAGATGCGTGAGCATCTCGATCGGGTCGTCGAAGTCGAGCAGCGCGTTTAACCCGTAGCCGGTGGTGTTCTTGATCCGGTACTTGCGGCGGATGCGCGCGGCCAGATCGATGTTGCGGCGCGTGCGCTGCGCGAGCGCCGCCAGCCCGAGCAGCAGCGGCGCCTGCGTGGCGCGAAAGGCGGCCACCGACGCGGCATCTTCGGTATCGAGCAGCGTGCCGTCGGCCAGCAGCAGCCGCATCCCCGCCAGCGTGTGATAGCTGTTCTCCGCCACGCCGCAGCACATGCCGCTGGCGTTGTTGGCGGCGATGCCGGCGATCTTTGCGCAGTCGATCGACGCCGGATCGGGGCCGATCTTGCGGTTGTGCGGCGCCAGCAGCCGGTTGGCGTGGCTGCCGATCACGCCGGCCTGCAGGCGGATGCGCGCGCCGCCATCCAGCACTTCGGCGCCGCACCAGCCGTCGCCGAGCACGGCGAGCACCGAGTCGGAGATCGCCTGTCCCGACAGGCTCGTGCCGGCGGCGCGGAAAGTGACGGGGGAGTTGTGCGCGGCGCAGGCGGCGAGCAGCCGGCGCACTTCGTCTTCGCTGTCCACCACCGCGACAATCTGCGGCACCAGCCGGTAGAAGCTCGCGTCCGTCCCCCACGCCAACCGGCGGAGCGGATCGGCGACCAGCCGCGTCGGGGGAATGAACGCGGCCAGCGCACGCCGCAGCAGGTCGACACTGGGGGCGGGCACGGACATGGGCGGCACCGTAGCAGCGGCGCGCGCGCACGGCTTTGCGATGGGGCAAGAAATCGGTTCGTCCGCGGGCCGCCGCGCCAGAGGACGACCGGGTCGCCGCGAGCCGTTTGGTCCCGCGGCGGTACCGCTACGATGCAGGCTTTGCTGCCCCGGACCCTTCTGCGGCCGGCCGCTGTCCGATGACTCCCTACCGCATCTTGACCCTCAATCCGATCTCGCCGCTCGGCCTCGAGCGGCTGCCGGCCGCGCGCTACCAGGTCGGCAAGCAGTTCGACGCGCCCGACGCGGTGCTCGTCCGCTCGGCCGACATGCACAAAATGGCGATCCCGGCCAGCGTGCGCGCCATCGGCCGCGCCGGCGCGGGCACCAACAACATCCCGGTGGCGGAGCTCGCCAAGCGTGGCGTGCCGGTGTTCAACGCGCCGGGCGCCAACGCCAACGCGGTCAAGGAACTGGTCCTCGCCGCGTTGTTGATGGCGGCGCGCAATCTGGTGCCGGCGCTGGCTTATGTCGGCCGCCTCGACCCCGCTGCGGCCGATCTTGAAAAGCAGGTCGAAGACGGCAAGAAGCAGTTCGCCGGCATCGAACTGCCGCAACGCACGCTGGGCGTGGTCGGGCTGGGCGCAATCGGCTCGCTGGTCGCGGACACGGCGCTCAAGCTCGGCATGAGCGTCGTCGGCTTCGACCCGGAGATCACCGTCGACGCCGCGTGGCGGCTGCCCTCCAGCGTGCGCCGCGCCAACAGCATCGAAGACCTGCTCAAGCAGTGCGCCTTCGTCAGCCTGCACGTGCCGCTGCTGCCGGCCACGCGCGGCTTGCTCAACGAGTCGCGCATCGCCGCGCTCAAGCCCGGTGCGGTGTTGCTCAACTTCGCGCGCGACGCGCTGGTGGACGACGCGGCGGTTGCCGCCGCGTTGGCCGCCGGCAAGCTCAAGGCCTACATGACGGACTTTCCCAACGCTGCGCTGCTGGGCCGGCCCGGTGTGGTCGCCTTCCCGCATCTGGGCGCCTCCACCGCCGAGGCTGAGGACAACTGCGCGGTGATGGTGGTCGATCAGGTTCGCGCGTATCTGGAACAGGGCAGCATCGTCAACGCGGTGAACTTTCCCAACGTGGAGATGGCGCGCGAGTCGCCCTACCGCGTGGCGGTGGCCAATGCCAACGTGCCCAATCTTCTCGGGCAAATCTCCACCGCGCTCGCCCAGGCGGGGCTCAACATCCACAACATGGTCAACAAGTCGCGCGGCGAGGTGGCCTACACGCTGGTCGATGTGGACAGCCCGATTCCCGCCGCCGCGGTCTATGCGTTGGCGGCCATCGATGGTGTGCTGGCGGTGCGGTTGATTCCGGCTGAAGGCTGAGTGCCCCTTACCCCGGCTTGGACCAATTCCCTCCTCCGCATGCGGGGGAGGTCCAGGGTGGGGGCGCGAGCGTCGCGATTCGTACTCAACCGCTACAAGTGTCCTCTGCCGACTACATCTACTGCCCTCTCTGCGCCACCGCACTGACCCGCCGAGTCGCCGGCGGGCGCGAGCGCAGCGCCTGCCCCGCCTGCGGCTGGGTGCATTGGGACAACCCGACGCCGGTGGTCGCCGCGGTGATCGAACTCGACGGCCAGGTGCTGCTCGCGCGCAATGCGGCCTGGCCGCAGGGCATGTTCGCGCTGGTCACCGGTTTTCTGGAGCGCGACGAGTCGCCCGCCGACGCGGTGATGCGCGAGGTGCGCGAAGAAACCTCGCTCGAACCGCTGGCCGCCCACCTGATCGGTGTCTACGACTTCGCACGGCACAATCAGGTCATCATCGGCTACCACGTGCCGGCGCGCGGCGAGGTGCGGTTGTCGGAGGAGCTTGCCGAGGTCAAGCTGATCGCGCCGGAAAAGGTGCGTCCGTGGCCGGTGGCGACCGGGCTGGCGCTGGCCGACTGGCTGCGCGCGCGCGACCTGCCGGTACACTTTCTCGACCTTTCGAGCCGTTGACCACATGTCCGCCGACGCGCCCGCCTTCGACCGCGAAATCGACACCCGCGGCCTGACTTGCCCGCTGCCGATCCTGCGCGCCAAGAAGGCGCTCGCCGATCTGACCAGCGGCCAGGTGCTGAAGATCGTCGCGACCGACCCGGGTTCGATGCGCGACTTTCAGGCGTTTGCGCGGCAGACCGGCAACGAGCTTCTCGCGCAACAGACCGTCGAGCGCGAGTTCATCCACTTTCTCAGGCGGCGCTGATGGGCAAGCTCATTGCCGCATTGGTGGTGCTGGCGGCACTGGTGGCCGGCTACTTTGCCGTCGTGCTGAACTGGAACTACTCGACCGGCGAGCGCGCCGGCTGGGTGCAGAAGTTCTCCAAGAAGGGCTGGCTGTGCAAGACCTGGGAGGGCGAGATCGCGATGGTCTCCATGCCCGGTGCGGCGCCCGAGAAGTTCCTGTTCACCGTCCGGGACGACGCGGTCGCGGAGAAGATCAACCGGGTGATGGGCAAGCGCGTGTCGCTGCACTACGACGAAAAGGTCGGGCTGCCCACCACCTGCTTTGGCGAGACACGCCACTACGTGACCGGCGTGACCGTGGTCGAGGACATTCCGCTGGCGCCGGGGATCGTGGTGCCGGTGCGGTGAACGGCCTTCTGTCGCAGAGATGGGCTAGGCCCTGAGCCAGCAAGCTCGACTGGCCCGCGGGACTGCCGCCGCCTGTCATGCCCGACAGCCTGCGGCTAGCAGTGCGCGAGGCGCTATGGCACGCTACCGGGCGATCTACGACCTCGTTCTGCCGCCGGCTTCTCCGGGACGTAGCTCGAAGAGGAGGAGATGTGATGAAGACCGTAAAGTACGGGATGCTGGCTGTCGCTCTCGGGTCCGCCGCGGCGATGGCGGCGAATCAGGGTCAACTGGGATCGACGTCCACCGCCGACTTTGGCATCACCGCACAAGGCCCGGTCCTGCCGCGCCAAGTGCAGATTCTGAACGTGGTCGACATGACCCTGACGAACTCGACGCGCTCCGAAGTCGACGCTACCTATCCCGGGGCGACGATGTACTTTTGCGCCGTGGACACGTACGGCGGCGCCATGTCGATCACCGTCACCTCGGCCAACGGAGCGAGCGCCAATCCGGTGAGCCGCTGGCTGCTCAAGACCACCAGCAACGATCTGCTCGACTACACGGCTCGCCTGGCCTTGACGTCGAACAACAACATCATCGGCAATACCCAGAGCGGCAACAACTTCACCGCGACGGTGGCTGCCGGCAATACGGTGTCTGGAGCGGGTGCGTGCGGCGGCGGGAATCTCAAGTTCCACGTCAATCTGGACACGGCGATGCCGCAGACCTTTCCGGCGCGCAATTACATCGACACGGTGACGATGGTGGCCAGCCCGGTCTAGCGCCGGCGCGGCAGCGGCCCTTGGATGCCGGTTCGATCTGCGGCGATCAACGGGTGAGCTGCGCCGCTTGCTCCCGTACTTTGGCGAGAGTGGCACTGAACTTCTGTACCCGCTCGCGCATCTGCTCGACCACGGCGGCCGGGGCGCGATCGACGAAGCTCGGGTTGGCAAGCTGCGTCTGCGCCTTGGCGATTTCACCTTCGAGCCGTGCGATTTCCTTCGCCAGCCGCTCGATCTCGGCGGCCACATCGACTTCGATGGCCAGCATCAGCTTGAACTCGTCCACCACGGCGACGGGTGCCGCCGCGGCACCGGCTTGCGCGACGTCGGTCACCACATCCACCCGCGACAGGCGCGCGAGCGCGGCCAGGTAGGGGGCGAAGGCGTTAAGCGGCTCGGCCGGGCCGCTCGCCGCCAGCGGCACCTTCTGCGCGGGCGACAGGTTCATTTCGCCGCGCAGGTTGCGGCAGGCGTCGATCAGGCGCTTGAGCAATGCGGCCTGTGCGTCGGCCTGCGGGTCGATGTTCTCCGGCTGGCTCTTGGGGTAGGGCTGGATCATCACCGAGGTGTCTTCGTCCGCGCGCCGCTTGCCGGCGGGGACGCTCACGGTCTGCCACAGCTCTTCGGTGATGAAAGGCGCGACCGGATGCGCCAGCCGCAGCAGCGCCTCCAGCACGCGCACGAGAATGCGGCGCGTACCGGCCTGCTGCGCGGGCGTGCCGGTCTGCAACTGCACCTTGGCGAGTTCCAGGTACCAATCGCAGTACTCGTTCCAGGCGAAGGCGTAGATCGCGTTGACCACGTTGTCCAGCCGGTACTCGGCAAAGCCGCGCTCGACGTCGGCCTCGGTGCGCTGGAGTTCGCCGACGATCCAGCGGTCGACGAAGGACAAATCCTCCCTCACCCCCGGCCCCTCTCCCGCTGATGCGGGCGAGGGGGGAACGCAATTCATGAGAACGAAGCGGGTGGCATTCCACAGCTTGTTGCAGAAATTGCGGTAGCCCTCGCAGCGCTTGGTGTCGAAGTTGACGTTGCGGCCGAGCGTGGCGTAACTGGCCATCGTCAGCCGCAGCGCGTCGGCGCCGTAGGCGGGCATGCCGTCGGGGAACTGTTTGCGCACGCGTTGATCGATCTTCGGCGCGTCCTGCGGGCGGCGCAGGCCGGTGGTGGACTTGGCGACCAGCGCTTCGAGGTCGATCCCCTGGATCAAGTCCACCGGGTCGAGCGTGTTGCCCTCGGACTTGGACATCTTGCGACCCTCGGCATCGCGCACCATGCCGTGGATGTAGACGACCTCGAAGGGCACCTTGCCGGTGAAGTGCATCGTCATCGTGATCATCCGCGCGACCCAGAAGAAGATGATCTCGTAGCCGGTGGTGAGCACCGACGAGGGCAAAAACATCTCCAGCTCGCGCGTCTGTTTGGGCCAGCCGAGCGTGGAATGGCACACCAGCGCGGAGGAAAACCAGGTGTCCAGCACGTCGGCATCGCGCGTCAGGCGCTTGCCGGCGCCCGCCTGCGCTTGAGCATCGGCCTCGCTGCGGGCGACGTAGACCTTGCCGTCTTGGTCGTACCACGCCGGAATCTGGTGGCCCCACCACAACTGGCGCGAGATGCACCAGTCCTGGATGTTCTCCATCCAGTGGAAGTAGGTGTTGACCCAGTTCTCCGGCACGAAGCGGATGCGCCCATCGCGCACGACTTCGGTCGCGACTTGCGCCAGGCTCTTGCCGGGGAAGAGCGTGCCGTGCGGTGCGGGCTTGCCCATCGCGACGAACCACTGGTCGGTCAGCATCGGCTCGATCGCAACACCAGTGCGGTCGCCGCGCGGCACCTTGAGCGTGTGGCGCTCGATCTTTTCCACCAGGCCCAGCGCTTGCAGATCGGCCAGCACCGCCTCGCGCGCGGCAAAGCGATCCAGCCCGCGGTACTTGGCCGGGGCCTCGTCGTTGATGGTCGCGTCGAGCGTGAAGACGTTGATCGTCGCCAGCCCGTGCCGCTGCCCGACCGCGTAGTCGTTGAAGTCGTGCCCCGGAGTCACCTTGACCACCCCGGTGCCGAACTCGCGGTCCACGTAGGCATCCGCGATCACCGGAATCTCGCGCTCCGCCAGAGGCAGCTTCACCCGCTTGCCGATCAGCTGCGTGTAGCGCTCGTCCTCGGGATTCACCATCACCGCGGTGTCGCCGAGCATCGTCTCGGGCCGAGTGGTCGCCACCACCACGTGGCCGCTGCCGTCGGCCAGCGGATAGCGCAGGTGGTAGAGCTTGCCTTCTTCTTCCTCGGCCACGACTTCGAGGTCGGACACGGCGGTCTTCAACACCGGGTCCCAGTTGACGAGCCGCTTGCCACGGTAGATCAGCCCCTGCTCGTACAGCCGCACGAAGGTCTCGACGACGACCGGCGAGAGCTTCTCGTCCATCGTGAAGTACTCGCGCGACCAGTCCACCGAGGCGCCGAGCCTGCGCATCTGCTGGGTGATGGTGCCGCCCGACTGCTCCTTCCACGCCCACACGCGGCGCTCGAACTCCGCGCGCCCGAGGTCGTGGCGCGACACGCCCTGCGCCTCCAGTTGCCGCTCGACCACGATTTGCGTGGCGATGCCCGCGTGATCTACGCCCGGCACCCACAGCGTGTTGCAGCCGCGCATCCGGTGGTAGCGCACCAGCGCATCCATGATGGTCTGGTTGAACGCGTGGCCCATGTGCAGCACGCCGGTCACATTTGGCGGCGGCAGCTGGATCGTGAACGAAGGTTTCGTCGCGTCCATCGACGGCCGCGCATAACCGCGCGCCTCCCACACGGGCGCCCAGCGGGCTTCGATGGCGGCGGGTTCGAAGCTCTTGGCGAGCTCGGGGGAGGGGGAAGTCATCGCAGCATGCGGCGCCTGGTCGCGCCGTGGAAGGGTTTTGTCGCAGGAGGCGGCAATTTTATGGGACGGCCTCGTTCTGATCGCTATATTCACGCCCTTTTCGCGGCTGAAGGATCCCTCATGTACTTGCCCGCTCGCTTTGTGGTGCTCGTCCCCGCGTTGGCGCTGCTTGCCTCCTGCGCCACCGTCGCCACCGATACCGCACCCGCCAAGTCCGATGCGGCGGCGGCCAAGCCCGCCGCCGCCGCGCCCGCAGCGACGCCGGCTGCGGCGGCGAGCACCCCCGCCGCCGGCGCTGCGACGGCGCCGCGCCCGCCTGCGGCCGGCACGCCGCCGGCCTTTGCCGACGTCATCAAGGACGCCAAGGAGTCCAAGGGCTACCTCACTGTCTGGACCAAGGACGAGAAGACCTGGATCGAACTGCGGCCCGAGCAATTCGACCGGCCGTTCTTTTTCGGCAACTCGTTGGCGTCCGGCCTGGGTGAGCGGTTCTTCCTCCCCGGCCTGATGGGCAAAGAGCACGTCGTGCAGTTCAAGCGCTCCGGCAACACGGTGCAACTGATTGCAGTCAATACGGGCGTGCGTGCGCCCGCCGGTACGCCGCTGGAGAAGGCCGTGCGCGAGAGCTACTCCGACAGCCTGCTTGCCTCCGCACCGGTGGCCTCAGCTGCGCATCCGGAGCGCAAATCGATTCTGGTCGACGCCTCCGCGCTGCTGGTGGGTGACATCATGGGCGCGCAGACCGCGCTCGAAGCCGCCTTCCGCCTGTCTTACTCGCTGGACCGCGGCAACAGCGCGATCGAGCGAGCGCGCGCGACCGACCAAGGCACCTTCGTCACCGTGCGTGCGCACTACGCGGTGCCCAAGCTGCCCGCGCCGCCCGTGATGGCGCCCGGTGCGCCGCCGCCCAACCCGGCCGTGCTGCCCGATCCGCCGCGCTCGGTGCCCGATGCGCGCAGCCTGTTTTTGAGCTTCACCTACAGCTTCGCCCCGCTGCCCGAGCAGCCGATGACGCCGCGGCTGGCCGACCAGCGCGTCGGCTACTTCACCGACTCGTATCTTGACTTTGGCAGCAGCGAAAACGGCGACCGCAACACGCACGTGATCGCCCGCTGGCGGCTGGAGAAGAAAGATCCGGCCGCGGCGGTGTCCGAGCCGAAAGAGCCGGTGCGCGTGGTGATGGACAAGAACATCCCCGAAAAGTGGCGGCCCGCGGTCCGCGCCGGCATCGAGGAGTGGAACAAAGCCTTCGAGCGCGCGGGCTTCCGTAACGCGCTCGCCGTCGAGCAGCAGCCGGCGGATGCCGACTGGAGTTCGGTCGAAGGTACTCGCGTGCTGGCGGTGCGCTGGTTTGCCCTGAACGGCCCGGGCGCGACGGCGGTCGGCCCGAGCCAGACCGACCCGCGCACCGGCGAAATCCTGCGCGGTGCGGCGATCATCCCCGAGAACTGGGTGCTGCTCGGCCGTATGCGCTCGGCCGAGCAATTCCCGCGTTGGCCCAGCGGACACAGCCACGCCGGCCACGACGAGCGCTTCTGCAACTACGCTTTCGACGCGCTGGAGCAAGCCGAGTTCGGCTTCAGCCTGCTCGCCGCGCGCGGTGAACTCGACCCCACCGGGCCGGACGCCGACCGCTTCATCGCCAACAGCCTGAAGGACGTGACGATGCATGAAGTCGGCCATGCGCTCGGCCTGCGGCACAACTTCAAGGCCTCCACCGGCATCAAGCCCGAGCAGTTGCGCGACGCCAGCTTCGTCGCCCAGCGCGGCGTTTCCAACTCGGTGATGGACTACAACGCGCTCAACATCCCGCTCGCCGGCGAAAAGGCGCCCGAGTTCCAGCAGACCACCCTCGGCGTCTACGACTACTGGGCGATCGAATACGGCTACACGCCGCTGCCCTACGAGACCGAGCGCGCCGAACTGGACAAGCTCGCCCGCCGCTCGGCCACCGACCCGAACCTGATCTACGCCACCGACGAGGACGCCGGCGGCTTCTTCGGCCAGGGGATCGACCCGCTCGCCAACCATTTCGACCTCGGCACCGATCCGCTTGCCTTTGCCGACCGCCAGTTCAAACTGGTGCGCGAGCTGTGGAGCCGTACCGAAAGCTGGAAGATGCCGGCCGACGACACGCTGGCCGTGTATCG
Organism: Betaproteobacteria bacterium; assembly: GCA_046316025.1. Taxonomy (GTDB): domain Bacteria; phylum Pseudomonadota; class Gammaproteobacteria; order Burkholderiales; family Burkholderiaceae_F; genus JAJTHJ01. The sequence goes on from JBKCXU010000024.1 coordinate 80,995, forward strand.
GCGCAACTTGCAGCGTGGGCTGTTGCTTGTCGGCCAGTCCACCGGCCACGTGGTCAAGTACGTCGGCGGCGTCTACACCTCGCGCGCCACCGCGGGGGCCAACCAGCCGCTATTTGTCCCGGTGCCGGCAGAGACGCAGAAGCGCGCGGTCGAACTGTTGTCGAAGCAACTGTTTGCCGCCGACAGCTTCCGCTTCGATCCGCGCTTCATGAGCCGGCTGGGCGTGGATCAACTCGATCGTCTCGGCCCCCGGCAGATCGTCGTCAACACCGACTTCAGCCTGGCCACCGCGGTGCTGACGATCCAGCGCACCGCGCTCGACGCGATGATGAACGAAGCGGTAGCCGTCCGCCTGGCCGACGCCGAAACCAAGGTCGCCGACCGGCGCGCATTGATGACCGACGCCGACGTGCAGGCGCAACTCGCCAGCGTCATCTGGAGCGAGTTGGCGAGCGGCGCCTCGATCGACAGTCTGCGCCGCAACCTGCAACGCGAGCACGCCAGGCGCATCGCCACCGCGCTGGTGCGACCCACCAGCGGTGCGGCGGCCGATGTGCGTGCGGTGTACCGGCAAGTCGCCCTCAAGCTCGACGCCGATCTGAAGCGCGCCTTGGCCGGCGGCAAGCTCGACGCGATGAGCCGCGCGCATCTGGCGGAAGTGCAGCAAACGCTCACCGAGGCGCTGCGCGCGCCGCTGGTCAAGCAGGGGGTGTGATTCCACGTCCTGACCGTTCGGGCAGTTTCGTCGTTCCCGCGCACGCGGGAACCCAGCCGGTCTCGCGACGGCGCTGGATTCCCGCTTGCGCGGGAACGACATGCCTTTGTTGTCGGATCGAAGTGGAAACGGAGCAAGCCCAGGCAACGACGTCAGCGCGTCGCCGCCGACTTGCGCAGCCGTTCCAGCTCGTCGGCGAGTGCTGCACGCACGCTGTCGCGTACGGCGGCGGCGACGGTGGTGCGCAATTGTTCGGCGAGCCGCTCGGTGGCGCCTTCGATGGCCGCTTCGACGTGCTGTGCGGCCAGTGCCTCGACCGTGGCCGGCAGGCGAACCGCCAGTTGCGCCAGCGCGGCGCGTTGCGCATCGGCATTGCCGGGGGGCGCGCCGGTTGCCGCTGGAGGCGGCGGTGCGGAGGGGGGCGGCGCGCTCGCCGCCGGCGTTGCCGGCAACCGCTCGGTCAGCACCGGGATAGACGGATCCTCGTTGGCGGCCGGACTGTGCGAGCTCATTCCGCACCGACCTGAATGGTGCTCGGAGTCAGCCCGCCTTCGCGATAGCGCTTGAAGCGCGCGCGCGCGGCGGCGCGGTCGCCGTCGTCCTGCGAGACGACTTCGATCACTCGCTCGAAGCGCCCGAACCAGCGGGCGAAGTCGGCCGGCGCCTCGTCGTCGAGGTTGAGCAGCAGGTCGCGCGCGGGCGCTGGGGCGGCGTCCAGGGTGAGCACGATCGGCGTGCGCTCGGCGAGTGGGGTTGCCGCGTAGACGTGCGGCAGGAAGTCGAGCGCGGAAAACGTCCACAACGCCGCGTCGAAGCGCGCCAGCCGGTCGGCGTCGCGCGCGTAGGCGAGCACCGTCTTGCCGGCGCCGCGTGCCTTGCGCACGACGCGGCAGGCGTAGTGCAACCGGTGCTCGACACCAAAGTAGAAGTCGATGCGCGGCGCCTCGGCCATCAGTGCGACGACAGGTACTGCACCAACAGCGGCACCGGCCGTCCCGTCGCGCCCTTGGCGGCGCCGCCTCTCCATGCGGTGCCGGCGATGTCCAGGTGCGCCCACTTGTAGGCTTTGGTAAAGCGCGCGAGGAAGCAGGCCGCCAGCACGGCGCCCGCCTTGCCCGGAGGGCCGATGTTGGCCATGTCGGCGAAGTTGGACTTGATCTGCTCCTGATAGTCCTCCTGCACCGGCATCCGCCACGCCGGGTCGAGCGCGGCGCGGCTGGCGGCGAGCAACTGCTCGGCCAGGGCGTCGTCGCTGGCGAAGAGGCCGTGGTTGACGTCGCCCAGGGCCACCACGCAGGCGCCGGTCAGGGTGGCAATGTCGATCACCGCGGCCGGCTTGAAGCGCTCGACATAGGTGAGCGCATCGCACAGGATGAGCCGCCCTTCGGCGTCGGTGTTGAGGATCTCGATCGTCTGACCGGACATCGAGGTGACGATATCCCCCGGCCGCGAGGCGGTGCCCGAGGGCATGTTCTCGCAGGCGACGACCACCCCGATCACGTTGGCCTTGGGCTTCAACTCGGCGATCGCCCGCATCGTGCCGAGCACGGTGCCGGCGCCGCACATGTCGTACTTCATCTCGTCCATGTTGGCGCCGGGCTTGATCGAGATGCCGCCGGAATCGAAGGTGATGCCCTTGCCGACCAGCACCGTCGGCGCGGCTTTGCCCGCACCCTGGTACTTGAGGACGATCAACCGCGGCGGCTCCTCCGAGCCGCGGGTGACGGACAGGAACGCGCCCATGCCGAGCTTCTCGATGTCCTTGCGGTCGAGCACATCCACATCGAGGTCGAACTCGCGCGCCATGCCCTTGGCCTGCTCGGCCAGATAGCGCGGCGTGCAAATGTTGGGCGGCAGGTTGCCCAGCCGCTTGGTCAGCTCCATGCCGTTGGCGAGCGCGGTGCCCTCGCGCAGGCCGCGCTCGGCGGCGGTGTCGCGCGCGGCGGCGAGCCACGCGACCTGCTCGATCTTCTGTGCGGCGGTGTCCTTTTTGCTCTTCAGCTCGTCCACGCGGAAAACGACTTCGCGCGCGGCGGCCGCCAGCGTGCGTGCGTGCCAGGCGGCGTCGCGGTCCTTGACCTTCCAGTCGCCCGCGGCGAGCGCCAGTTGCTTGGTGCCGGCGCCGGCATGCTTGACCGCGGTGCGCACGGCCTCGGCATACGCCTTGTCGGTGAAGTCCTCCGCCTTGCCCAGCCCGACCAGCAACACGCGCGCCGCCTTCACGCCGGGCAGCGCGCGCAGCAGCAGCGCGTGGCCGCGCCGGCCGGTGGCATCTCCGCTTTCGACGGCGGCGGCGAGCGCGCCCTTGCTCGCTTGGTCGAGCTTCCTGGCGGTGCTCGTCAGACTGCCGCCGGCATGCACGCCGACGGCGATGCAATCGGTCGCCAACTGCGGGGCGGCGCCCACCCGCGTGATAAATTCCATCGCTACTTCCCTTCTCGGTCGTCGGTGCGGGCCAGTATAGCGACGGCTCCGACCGCCACCGTCTCTCGCGCATGATCTTCCGCCGTGCGCTCTCCGCGGAGCTGACGTCCACCGCCGGCGCGGTTTTCACCGTGCTCTTTTCGATCCTGTTTTCGGTCGGGTTGGTGCGTATTTTGGGCGACGCCGCCGGCGGCACCGTCGACGACCGCGAGGTGCTGGCGATTGTCGCGTTGACCGCGCTGACCTGGCTGCCGCACCTGCTCGCGCTGACGCTGTTCATCTCGATTCTGCTGACGTTGTCGCGCGCCTACCGCGACTCCGAGATGGTCGTCTGGTTCGTCTCCGGGCGCAGCCTGACGGCCTGGCTGCCACCGGTGCTCAAGCTGGCCGTGCCGACCGCGCTGCTGGTGGCGGCCATCGCCGGCTGGGTCGCCCCCTGGGCCGACCGGCAGATCAAGCAAAGTCGTGAGCGCTTCGCCCAGCGCGAGGACGTGAACAAGGTGGCCGCGGGCCGCTTCGTCGAGTCGGGTAACGCCAACCGCGTGTTTTTCGTCGAAACCGCCGACCTCGAACGCGGCGAGGTGCGCAACGTCTTCGTCGCCGACCGCGGGCGCGGTCGCGACAGCGTGATCGTCGCCGCGCGCGGCACGATCGAGACCTCCCCCGAGGGCGACCGTTTCCTGGTGCTGCAAGACGGGCGCCGCTACACCGGGGCGCCCGGCACGCCGGAATACCGGCTGGAGGAATTCGCCCGCTACGCGCTGCGCCTGGAGTCCACTCCGCCGGCCCTGCTGCGCGGCGGTTCGGCCCGCGGCGTGCCCACCGTCGAGCTGCTGCGCAACCGCACGCCCGAGAACAAGGCCGAGTTGCTGTGGCGGGTGTCGCTGCCGCTCGTCGTGCTGCTGCTGGCGCTGCTGGCGGTGCCGCTGACCTACAGCAACCCGCGCGCGGGCCGTTCGTTCAACCTGATCGTGGCCGTGCTCGTCTACCTCGTGTACTTCAATGGCATCCAGATCGCGCAGGGGATGGTGCGCAGCGGGCGGCTCGCCTATGGCACCGCGATCTGGCTGCCGCATGCGACGGTGCTGGCGCTCACGCTGCTGCTGTTCGTGCGGCGCGTGTACCTGCAGCGCTGGATCCCGGCCTGGCTCACCGTCGGATACTGGCGCGACCGCGCCGCGCGCGCATGAAGACGCTGCCCCGTTACCTGCGGCGCGAACTGGTGGCGGCCACCGCCTTCGTGCTGTTCGCGCTGCTGGCGATCTTTCTCTTCTTCGATCTGCTGCGTCAGGTCGACGAGGTCGGCCGCGGCGGCTACACGCTGCGCGCGGCGCTGCTGTTCGTGCTGCTGCAACAGCCCACGCGCATCTACGAGTTGATGCCCCTCGCGGCGCTGTTGGGCACGATCTACGTGCTGGCCAAGCTGGCGGCCAGCTCCGAGTTCACCATCATGCGCGTATCGGGCATGGGCACGTTGCGGCTGGCGCTCTGGGTCGTCGGCACCGGCCTGCTGTTCGTTGCCTTTACCTACCTGGTCGGCGAGGTGGTGGCGCCGCGCGCCGAACAACTGGCGCAGCGGGCGCGGCTGCTCGCCACGGGCGCCACGGTCGAGCGCGAATTCCGCTCCGGGGTGTGGGCGCGCGACGCGCAGCGCGATGCCGCCGGCGACCTGGAGCGGCTGCGCTTCGTCAACGTGCGCGAGGTACGCGCCGACGGCAGCGGGCTCGACTGGCGCATCTACGAGTTCGATCGGCGCAACCGGCTGCGTTCGATCGCCAGCGCTGCCGAGGGCCGCTTCTTCGACGGACCGGACGGCCGCTACTGGCTGCTCACCCAAGTGGTGGAGACGGTGTTCCCGCCGGTGGTGAGCGAAGGCGCCGGCAGCACGCTGCCGCAGACGTCGGTGCTGCGTGAGGCCGAGCGGCGGTGGGCCTCCGATCTCACGCCGGACATCCTCGGCGTGCTGCTGGTCAAGCCGGAGCGGATGGCGCTCGGCGGGCTGGCCGAGTACATCCGCCACCTGGCGGAAAACCGCCAGAGCGCTGAGCGCTACGAGATCGCCTTCTGGAGCAAGCTGCTTTACCCGCTGGCCATTTTGGCCATGATGATGCTGGCGCTGCCCTTTGCCTACCTGCATGTGCGGCAGGGCGGCATGAGCCTGAAGGTGTTCTCGGGGATGCTGATCGGCGTCGTCTACTACATGCTGACCAAGCTCGCCGCGCATGTGGCCCTGCTCAACACCTGGCCGCCGGTCGTTGCTGCCGCAGCGCCAACGCTGTTGGCGCTGGCGCTGGCGGTGGGTGCGCTGTACTGGATCGAACGTCGCTGACGACCGGCCCGGTGGCGGCGACACCCGCCGCCCGCCGATCACCGATCACCGATCACCGTCCTCCCCCTTCTTCGCCCCGAAGGGGTACGCGCCGCCGCCCGCCTTGCCGTCTTTGGGCGGAATCACCAGCGACAGGATCATCGTCGCCACCAGCACCGTCGCAGTCGCGGCGAGCGACCAGGACACCGGGATCTTGTAGATGTCGATCAACAGCATCTTGGTGCCGATCAGCACCAGCACGATCGCGAGGCCATAGGAGAGCAGGTGGAAGCGCTCCTTCATCCCCGCCAGCAGGAAGTACATCGCGCGCAGGCCGAGGATGGCGAACACGTTGGAGGTCAGCACGATGAACGGGTCGGTGGTGATCGCAAAGATCGCCGGGATCGAGTCCACCGCGAAGATCAGATCGACGATGCCGATCATCGCCACCACCACCAGCAGCGGGGTGGCCATCTTCACCCCGTTTTGCATGGTGAAGAACCGCTCGCCGTCGTAGTTAGGGCTGATCTTGAAGCGGCTGCGAATGAAGCGCAGCGCGGGGTTGTTGTCCAGGTCCGGCTCCTGACCGGCCGCCCACCACATCTTGATGCCGGTGAAGAGCAGGAACGCACCGAAGATGTACAGAATCCAGTGGAACTGCGCGATCAGCCACGCCCCCACGAGGATCAGGATCGCGCGCAGCACGATCGCCCCCAGGATGCCGATCATCAGCACCCGCTTCTGGTACTCCGGCGGCACCGCGAAGAAGGTGAACACCATCAGGAAGACGAAGATGTTGTCTACCGCCAGCGCCTTTTCCACCAGGTAACCGGTGATGAACTCCAGCGCCTTGACGTTGGCCTGCTCGTTGCCCTGCAGGCCGCCCAGGTACCACCACAGCCAGCCGACGAAGGCGAAGGACACCAGCACCCAGATCAGCGACCAGATGCCGGCCTCCTTCATGCTGACGCGGTGTGCGCCCTGCTGGCGCATGGCGAAGAAATCGATCGCCAGCGCGACGAGGACGAATAGGGTGAAAAGACCCCAAAGCAGCGGGGTACCGATCGACATCATGTTTTTCGAACGCTCCAGCTAAGGCGGTGTGGCGCGGACACCGTCGTGGTTTTTGTGCGAGCGCCCGCAATGGTCTTGCCGGCCAGCGTAATGCAGGCCTGGTGAGCCGGGCTACCGGTCATGCGCCAACGCGACCGGCCGCCGGATTGACGGCGCCACCACCGGGCGCGCAGTGCGCGCCACTGGGCTACTCCCCCTGACGGAACGGCGCGCATTAGACCTGTCGGCGCGTGCGCTGGGCATCGGTAGTAACCCCGCCCCACGGATGCGCGACAATCGCCGCCCATTCGCATAACGACAAGCAAGGGGACGCGATGACCTATGCCGCAATCACCGGTTGGGGCAAGTGCATGCCGCCGTCGGTGCTGACCAACGCCGACCTGGCGACGTTTCTCGAAACCGACGACGAGTGGATCGTCTCGCGCACTGGCATGCGCGAGCGGCGGATTTCGCATGTCTCGGCCATCGAGATGTCGGTGGTCGCCGCCAGGCGCGCGCTGGCCTGCGCCGGGCTGGACGCGCAGGACGTCGATCTCATCGTCTACGGCAGTTGCAGCAACGACGAGCAGGTGCCCAACTCCGCCTCCGGCGTGCAGGTGCGGCTGGGTGCGGCGCGCGCGGCGGCGATGGATGTCAACACCGCCTGTACGAGTTTTCTGTACGGACTGTCGAGCGCGACTGCGCTGATCCGCACCGGCGCCGTGCGCAATGCGGTGGTGATTGGCGTCGAGCTGATCTCGCCGTACATGGACTGGAGCAACCGCAACGTGGCGGTGCTGTTCGGCGACGGCTGTGCCGCGGTGGTGTTGCAGACGAGCGAGCGCGAGGAAGGCCTGCTCGCGCAAAAACTCGGCTGTTACGCCGATGCGCGGCAGACGCTGCGCGTGCGCGGCATGGGCTGCACCTACGCCAACCGCAACGTAATGCTCGGCGACACGCAATGGGACTTCGACGGGCAGGAGATCTTCAAGCGCGCGGTGCATGGCATGGGGCAGGCGAGCGCCGACGTGCTGGCCGCGGCCGGGGTGGCGCCCGCCGACATCGATCTCGTGGTGCCGCATCAGGCCAACTTGCGGATCATCGAGTCCGTGGTCAAACGCACCGGCCTGACGATGGACCGCGTGATGCTCACCGTGCAGCGCTACGGCAACATGAGCGCGGCGACCGTGCCCGTCGCGCTGGTCGAAGCGCTGGAAGCGGGCCGCGTGCAACCCGGCGCGCTGCTGCTGATGCCGGCCTTTGGCGCCGGGCTGACGCTGTGCTCGCACCTCGTGCGCTGGGGCGAGCGGGTGACGCCGCTCGCCGCGAGCGACGCCGAGCTGCCGCCAGCGGACAAGACCGCGCTTGAACTCGTCAACGCGATCCGCGCGCAAAAGGTCGGCGCGCAGGAGCGTTCCGGCCCCGGGCTGATGGCGCCGCGGCTGGCGGAGACGATGTAGGCGCGCGGTCATACGCTCGGCGCCTCGCTCTTTGCTCGACGAGCGTTCTTGCGATCCATTGCCACTTCAGTCGGACTGCAAAGGCACGTCATTCCCGCGCAAGCGGGAATCCAGTGTTTTTCGCGAAAGCTGCCGGGTTCCCGCTTTCGCGGGAAGGACGAGATTGCCCTGACGATCGGGAAGTGGAATGAGTTCGACCGCTGCGCCACCGCCCTGGCTTCTGGAGGACATCGACTTCTCCATCGCGCAGCCGCAGCGGGTGCGCGGCGACGAGACGCTGTTTTTCCTGCTGGCCACCTCGGCGCTGGTGGAGACCGCCACCCACCACCACGCCGCAAATCTGGCCGAGCAGTACGCCGCCGCCCGCCGCTACCACGCGCGCCAGAGGCCGAGCCGGTGGGCGCTGCTGCGCGCCGTCGCGCGGCGCGTGCTGGAAGCCTTCAACGACGACGGCGAGATCGCCTTTCGCCACGCTTGGGTGGGGCGCTACCTCGAACGGCCTTACGTCGCGGCCGCGTACCGGCGCTTCCAGCGCGAACTGCGCGCGCGCATTACGCCGCACGTGCCGGTGCAGATGAGCGCGCGGATGCTGGTCAAGCCGCTGGCGCTGCCGCCCTGGCTGGCGCGGCTGGTGATGGCGGTGCTGGAGTTTGGCCTGCGGCGTGCGGCCAGCGCACGCGCCTGAGGCGCTGTCCGCCCGCTACGAGCCCCGACCACGCACCTCTTGTGTCATTCCCGCGCAAGCGGGAACCCAGCAGGCTTCGCGACCGAAGCTGGATTCCCGCTTGCGCGGGAATGACGCCCCGTGGTGGTCCGATTCGGGTGAAATCGAAGCTACAGACCCGCCGTCAGCTCGGCGATCAGTGCCACGTCGGCCACGCCAGTGGCCGGCAGGCCTTGCCCGGCCTGGTAACTGCGCACGCAGGCCAAGGATGTACGGCCAAAAATGCCGTCGGCGCGGATGTCCACGCCGCGCTCGGACAGGCCCAGTTGCAGCAACCGCACGTCCAGCCCGCGCGCCAGCGGCGTTTGCAGCGCCAGCGGACGGCTGCCGGGCGCCGGTCCGTCGTAACAGCCGGGCGGTGTACCGGTGAGGGTGGCGGCCGAGATCTCGCGCCCGCGCACCACCAGCGGCAGCTCCAGCCCCCAAAAGCCCTGCTCGATCAGCCGCTGCAATGCATCCATCCGGTACACGGTGGTGCGCAAGTCGGCGCGCGGGCTGTTGGCGAGCCAGTGGCGGCGTCCGCGTACGTAGGCGGCGATCCACGCCTGCTCGCCGGCGGTGGCGGCGTTGCCGACTTCGGCGTCGGTCGCGTCGCGCAGGCGCCCCCAACTGCCGTGCACGTGGCTGTCGTAGACCACGGCTACGCCGAGCGGAGTGTCGATCCCGAGCCGGGCGGCGGCGCGTTCGGCCGGCTGCCAGTAGGTCTCGTCGAAGAAGCTGTCCTGCACCTCGCGCATCACCCGGTCGTCGGCGGCGGCGCGCAGCACGTTGTGCAGTTTGTCGTCGTGGTCGAGCGACAGGTCGCGCGCGGCAAAGCGCAGCAGCGCCGGCGCCAGCCGCGCCGCAAAGCGCGCGCCGGCGGTGGCGCAGTAGCGTTGCAACAGCAGGTGCAGGTTGCCCGAGCCGAGCGTGGTCTGCGAGCGGCCGTAGGTCAGGTGGCCGGTGTCGCCGGGGATCAGCGTCACCTGGCCGTAGTCGCCCAGCGGCACGCCGGTCTCGAAGATGTTGACGATGGCCTGGGCGGCTTGTTTTTGCGAGGGCAGCAGCATGGCGGGACTCCGGAGCAGACGCGTTGCCCCGAACTATCGCTCAAAGCAGCCCGATGGCGGTGGCCGCCATGGCCAGGATCGCCTTCATGAGGGACTCGCCAGCGATCAGCCCGGAGGCGATCGGCACGCTGTAGGTCTCCTCGTTCTTGGGCGCGGCCTTGTGCCAAAGCGAGACGATGATGGCGCCGATGGTGAACGCCAGCGCGTTGGAGAAGAACACGATCCAGCCCAGCCCCAGCCCCATGGCGGAGGGCAAAAAAGGCCGCCAGCGCGGCCGCAGCTTCTCGACGATCGGCAGCAGCACACCGAGCGCAGCGCCGATCAGCACCGCGATCTTGGCCGTCAGCGGCAGGCTGTCCAGCCCGCCGGTGAGCACGCGCGCCACCGCCACCCAGGTCTGCGTGGCGGGTAGCGGGTACTTCTCCAGCGCCTCGATGGTCGGCACCATCAGGTACCACGCCGGCACGATCGCCAGCGTGCCGAAGAAAATCCCCGCAAACTGCGCGAGAAACTGCTGGCGCGGATTGGCGCCGAGCAGATAGCCGCTCTTCAGATCCGTCAGCAGGTCGGCCGCGGACGACGCGGCGTTGGCCGCCACCCCGGCCGACATCAGGTTGTGCGTGATGCTCGCCTGCACGCCCACCGCCGCCGGCGGCGAGATCAGCGCAAAGGTCAGCTGCATCACCTTGCCCATCGCGCCGATGGGTGTCGTGTCGGTCTCGCCGGTGGCGCGGCAGGCCACCAGCGCCAGCACGGCCGGCAGCGCGACCGCGATCAGCCCCGCCCACCAGGCGATGCCGAAGGCGACGAACTGGATCGCCACCAGCGCCAGCCCGATTGGCACCAGCCCCGCCACCAGCCACGACGTGGGCACTTCGATCGCCGCCATCTTGGCCTCGATGTCGTCGCCGGCGCGCGGCGCCGCGCGCCGGCGCCGCAGCGTGAACGAGCGGCCCAACGTCTCCCATTGCAACGCCAGCGCGGTCAGGCTGTAGAACACCATGATCGCCGTGCCGCCCCATAACGCCCAGCGCACCGGGTGGAAGAGCGCGCCGCCACCCACCGCCGGCAGCGATACCACGTAGCCCGCCGTGCCGGCGCCCGCCGCGTCGAGCGACTGCAACCACGGCGCCAGCCCGAAGTAGAGCAAGGCCGAGGCTGCCAGCATCGACAGCGACACGCGCATGCCGACGATCATCCCTGCGCCCACCAGCAGCACGCTGGGCTCGAAGCCAAAGCCCACCAGCGGCTTGCCGCCCACCAG